>JAIELG010000021.1 GCA_019753155.1 Burkholderiales bacterium | reverse complement strand
GATTACCATTGCTCTCAGCAAAAAGAGCATTGAATTCTTCAAATCTGAAGCAACAAAACACCATACTCAGTATCAACGCATGATACGCAAGCTCATAGACAGCTACGTGGATGCTTATGACAAACCTCTAACCCGGCGCTGAACCGGACGCGCCACATTGTTTGAATTCAACCATGCGCCGATACTGGCGTGCCGGTTAGCTCTACGCTGGGCCTCACCCAAGACACCGCCAACCCCTCGGAGCGAAATCATGTACATGCCTCCTGGATTTAACGCCGTTACGCCGTACTTCTTCGTCAAAGACGCCGAGTCATTCGTGTCCTTTCTTGTCCGCGGCCTCCAAGGCGAAGAGACTTGCCGCTCCATGCGCGGCGACGGATGCATCCAAAACGTTCAAGTGAAACTCGGAACATCGACAGTGATGGTTAGCGAAGCCTCAGAGCGCTACCCCGCGATGGCAGCAGCCTTCTACCTATATGTGTCAGATGCCGATGCCGCCATGAAGCGCGCACTCGAATGCGGTGCAAGCTTGGAAATGGAAGTCGGAGACATGCCGTACGGCGACAGGCAGGGCGGCGTCCGAGACAAACACGGCAACATCTGGTGGATATCACAACGTACCGTTGAAGAACCGTACACCCCATGAGCCGGGCATTGCATCGTGAGGCCCAACCCATCATTCCACCGGACCTGCGCGAAAAGCCACGCAGGCCGCTCACTTCTACGTTGGGTAGTCTATTGATGCCAGCGTGTTCGCCATTTATCTATCTTTTAAATGCTGGGAGAACGCCATGAACCAACCGCAGCCAAGGAATCCCGCCCAGACGTATGAGAACTATTTCGTCCCAGCCATGTTTCTGCCGTGGGCCACCATCCTGCTACGCCATGCGGCCGTCCAATCGGGAGAGCATGTGCTCGACGTGGCATGCGGAACGGGCGTTGTTGCGCGCCACGCAGCACCCCTGATAGGCGCAGACGGGCAGGTGGTCGCTGTCGATGTGAACCCGACCATGCTTGCCGTAGCGCGCGCCCTCCCGCCGCCCTCTGGCGCGATGATTACCTGGCAGGAAGGAAGCGCCATGGCGCTTCCCTTCCCGGATGGTGCCTTTGACGTCGTACTGTGCCAACACGGGTTGCAGTTTGTTCCGGACCGTGCCGCTGCCGTGCGCGAGATGCACCGCGTCCTGGCGTCCGGCGGGCGAGCGTTGGTGATCGTCTTGCAAGCGCTCGCGCGACACCCCGTCTTTGAGGCGCTAATGGAATCGGTGGCGCGCCACCTCTCGCTGCCGATATCCGCCGTCATGACCCCGTTTGCCTTGAGCGATGCCGACGAGCTGCGAACCTTGTTTACGGCGGCGGGGTTTAAGAAGGTGGATATTCTTCGCGAATCGACCACGGTCCGGTTTCCCGAACCGGAGCACTTTGTGCCGCTTGCCGTGACCAGTTCGGCGGCTGCGGTGCCAGCCTTTGCCCAACTGCAAGCGCCGGAGCGGGCGGCACTTCTCGAGACCGTACGAGCAGAAGTTGAACCAGTCATCCGCAGGTACTGCGACGCTGAGGCCGTTACCTTTCCGATGTTTGCGCACATCGTGATGGCCGCCCCATGACGGTTGCTTGGGACAGGCCGCCCAACCACAGCTTGCAGAGCGATGCGCAAGAGCGGCGCGCCCCTGAATTCAAACGTTGAAGCTGTAGAAAAAGGCACAAGAGTCTTAAAATAGAGGAGCATGAGCGGCATGAAATGACCGGAAACCCCTTAACTTGACGAAAGGGAGGCAGAATGGCGGGGGACAAGGATTACAACTACGACCAGAGCAAGCTCATTCCCATCTCCTATTCCCGACAGATTCTCCCCGGCAGTTTTGAATACACGCTCAGCCACCCTTTCGATTTCTCCATGTCATTTCGACCGGAGGGAGAAATCCACCTTCAGGCTTTGGCATGAGAAACAGAGTTTTTCAGGGACGACTAATTAGGGAAACGCTGAATAATTCAGTCTACAAAAAAAGCCGCTGGTAATTTCACTGAATTCGGCAGGTAAGAGGAAATTTTTTCCGCCAACCTCCGCTTCAGCAAGGCTTTTTTCCGTCTTTTTCATTTTCAGGACGCAACTTGGCCGTGAACCGCCCCGGTTTTTCCGGAGACGGTTTGTTGTGAGTCATGCCACCCTGTCCGGCTCTTCCATTTGGCGATAATACGCCATGTCAAATTCCGCAGGTGGAATGTTGCCTATCTGTTCCCGCAACCTGCGGTGATTGAACCAGCCCCCCATTCCATGGTGGCATATTCGACGGCATCGATGTTGCGCCGGGGGCCGCGTTTCCGAATGACCTCGGCCTCATACAAACCGTCGATCGTCTTTAGCCCAATTCCTTCATAAGGGACTCGCTCACGGTCCCGACTTCCTGGGCGGCACCCATCGGCCCGGGATCGAAAAAACCGCCCAGGAAGGCATAAGGACTTGTCCTATAATGAACCAAAGGGCGCAAATCACATGACAGGCGTTTGCGCGATACGATAAGGATGAGGGCATATGAGCGACACGCTGGAAAATTTGCGCGGCGAATTGGAATCCACCCAGCGCCAGCTTGCCGAACTGGAAGCGCAACTGGAACACAGGGAATCCGAATACCGGGCATCGCTCGAAGAAACCGAAAACAACCGCAACGCACTGTTGTTCATGCTCAAGGGCCTGGACGACATGTCCAAAAAAGTCGAGCAGGCGCACCAGGAATGGCTGGCCGCGCTGGATGTGGTAAACGACGCGGTATTCCTGCACGACAGCAAGTTTCGCATCCTGCGCGCCAACCGCGCTTACCAGAAACTTGCCGGAATGCCTTTTTGCGAACTTATCGGACATCCCTATTACGAAATTTTCCCCAAAGGCGATGCGCCGCTTCCCTCCTGCCTGCGAGCGCTGGAGCATGCGGAAAAATGCGAGGAAGAGGAGATACAGGTCGGCAACTCGATCTACCGCTCGCGCGCCTTTTCGGTAAGGGACGAGCAAGGCCGCCACCTTCACTCCGTGCATACCCTCGAGGACATCACCGAGCGCAAGCAATCCGAAGCAAGGCTGAAGCTCTTTCGCACCCTTCTCGACAATTCCAGCGACGCCATCGAGGTCATCGATCCTGCCACGCTCCGGCTTTTCGACATCAACGAGACGGATTGCCGCGAACTGGGCTACAGCCGGGAAGAACTGTTAACCATGACCATTCCCGACATCGATCCGAGCTTCGATGAGGATTTGCATAAAATGGTCGAAGCCCAGATGCGGGAATCCGGAAGCGCCAGATTCGAAGGTGTGCACAGGCGCAAGGACGGCACGACATTCCCCGTGGAAGTCAGCTCGAAATTCATCGAACTCGACAAGCCTTACGCGCTCAGCATCATACGCGACATCACGGAGCGCAAGCGGACGGAAGCCGCGATTGTGCATGCCAACCGCGCCCTCGCCACGCTGAGCGCGGTGAACCACAGCATGGTATACGCGAAGGACGAAGATGAATTATTGCAGTCGATATGCAACGTCATCGTGGAACAGCACGGTTATCGCCTCGCCTGGATAGGCTATGCAAAAGAAAACAGGTCCATAAAAATCATGGCGTATGCCAGCCACAACGGAACCATGCAGTCCACCTGGGCAGAGGACGAGCGCGGCATGGGACCGGGCGGACACGCCATTCAAAGCTGCGAACCGCAGGTGTGCCAGGATATCGCAAACGACCCATATTGCCGTCCATGGCGCGAAGAAGCCATGAAACACGGCTATGCCTCCAGCATCGCGCTGCCCCTGCTGACATCGAAGGAACATGGCGAAGCATTCGGCGTACTGGCCGTTTATGCCGAAGAGAAAAACGCTTTCACAACAGAGGAAGTGAAGCTGCTGGAAGAAATGGCGGAAGACACGGCTTTCGGCATACGGACGCTGCGCATGGCTATCGAGCGCGAGTGCCTCCAGGGAGCGCAGATCCAGGCTGGGGAACGTCTGAAAAGAGCATTGAACGGCACGATTCAGGCAATCGCGCTCACGGTCGAAAAACGCGATCCCTATACTGCCGGACACCAGGAACGCGTATCCCGATTGTGCGTAGCCATTGCCGCCGATCTGGGACTGCCTGCCGAGCAAATCGAAGGCTTGCGCCTTGGCGCGATGATTCACGACATAGGCAAAATTTACGTTCCAGCGGAGATACTGAATCGTCCAGGGCGACTCACGCAGTACGAGTACGAAATCATCAAGTCGCACCCTCTGGTCGGCTATGACATCATGAAGGATATAGAATTTCCCTGGCCGATCGCGCAAATGATCTGGCAACATCATGAGAGACTCGACGGTTCGGGCTATCCGCAGGGACTCAAAGGGGATGAAATCATACTCGAAGCGCGCATCATAACCGTGGCGGACGTGGTCGAAGCAATGTCTTCGCATCGCCCGTATCGTCCGGCGCTCGCATTGAATGGCGCGCTTTCCCATATCCAGGAAAAACGCGGTATTTATTACGATCCGGCCCTGGTGGATGCCTGCATCGACCTGTTCAGCGTCAGGCGCTTCCAGTTCGGCGAATAGCCTTCGCTCAAGCCCTGGTCGGAGAGACGCGGAAACTCATCACTTCCGCAGAATCCGCCAATGCCTTGGCCAGCTCGTTGATCTGATAATTTTTCTCGGCCTGCAAAACGAGCTGGTATTCGAACTCTCCGTCCGGGTTCATCTGGTAGGCCCAGTCGACGATATGGAAGTCATATAGTTTTGCGAGATTCCTGATCGACTCCTCTGCCGGCACGTTACCCCTGTGGTAGGAAATCGAAAGATGGGCGATTCTCTGGTGGGGAAGCAGGTCTTCGAGCCACCTGAATCCGCTCATGATCAGGATGGAAAGCAGGGTGGCGAACATTGCAGCGGCGTAAAATCCCACGCCGATCAGCACGCCTATTGCCGCCGTCATCCAGATCGATGCCGCAGTGGAAAGCCCCCGGATGGTGAATCCTTCCTTCATGATCACCCCCGCCCCGAGAAAACCGATCCCGGTCATGATTCCCTGGATGACGCGGGTGGGGTCCGCCGCGAGCGCAACCATCGAATGGCCGCCATACCACATCGACGGATAGGCGTTCAGCACGGTGAGCGCGGTGGTAGACACGCACACCAGGGCATAAGTGCGCATTCCCGCTGCGCGCCCATGATAGGTGCGCTCGTAGCCCAACGAAAGTCCGACCGCGAGCGCACCCATGAGATGCAGCAGGATGATGCCGTTGGTTTTGATCTCATCGATCGACCAATAGGATTGCAGCAGCTCCATTTTTTTCGCAACCTGTTATCGGATCAGGTATTTTGCTTCAACCAACGCGCCGAGTCCAGAATCTTGAGCCTTCCGCAGAATCCTCGGATGTCAGGCCGGAAATCCACCCCATCGCCTCCCCATTTTATGCGACAATCCGCAGCAATACAGGCTTGAGGATACCATCATGAAATTCCGCTTTCCCATCATCATCATCGACGAGGATTTTCGTTCCGAAAATACCAGTGGCCTTGGCATACGCGCGCTCGTCAAGGCGATAGAAGAGGAAGGCATGGAAGTGCTGGGGGTCACGAGCTACGGCGACCTCACTTCTTTCGCGCAGCAGCAGAGCCGCGCATCGGCCTTCATCCTTTCCATCGACGACGAGGAATTCGGGGGCGGCTCCCCCGAAGAGATCGAGAGCGCATTGTCCCAGCTCAGGGCCTTTGTCGGGCAGATCCGCCTGAGGAACGAAGATATCCCCATATTCCTCTATGGCGAAACAAGGACTTCGCGCCATATCCCGATCGACGTGCTGAAGGAACTGCACGGCTTCATCCACATGTTCGAGGACACGCCCGAGTTCGTCGCCCGCAACATCATCCGTGAAGCGAAGCACTACCTTGATTCGCTCGCCCCCCCGTTCTTCAGGGCGCTCGTCCATTATGCCAACGACGGTTCCTACTCCTGGCACTGCCCCGGTCATTCCGGCGGCGTGGCTTTCCTCAAAAGCCCGGTCGGGCAGATGTTTCACCAGTTTTTCGGCGAAAACATGCTGCGCGCGGATGTCTGCAATGCGGTGGAGGAACTGGGTCAACTCCTCGACCACACGGGCCCCGTCGCGGACTCCGAACGCAATGCGGCGCGCATATTCAACGCCGACCACCTTTTTTTCGTCACGAACGGCACATCGACTTCCAACAAGATGGTCTGGCACGCAACCGTCGCCCCCGGAGACATCGTCGTCGTCGATCGCAACTGCCACAAATCCATCCTGCATTCGATCATGATGACCGGGGCGATTCCCGTTTTCCTCATGCCTACCCGCAACCATTACGGCATCATCGGCCCCATACCGCTCGACGAATTCAGGCCGGAAACCATCAGAAAAAAAATCGAAGCCAATCCGTTCGCCAAGGATTTGAAATCCAAGCCGCGTATCCTGACCATCACCCAGAGCACCTACGACGGGGTAATCTACAATGTGGAAATGATCAAGGAAGTTCTCGGCGACAGCATAGACACGCTGCATTTCGACGAAGCATGGCTACCTCATGCCACTTTCCACGATTTCTACAAAAACATGCACGCCATAGGCCGCGACAGACCGCGCTCGAAGGACACCATGGTGTTTTCCACCCAGTCCACGCACAAGCTCCTTGCCGGCCTCAGCCAGGCTTCCCAGATCCTGGTGCAGGAACCCCTGACGGCCAAGTTCGACCGCCACCGTTTCAACGAAGCTTACCTGATGCACACCTCGACCAGCCCACAGTACGCGATCATCGCCTCATGCGACATCGCAGCAGCGATGATGGATGCGCCGGGCGGCACCGCGCTCGTCGAGGAGTCCATCCTCGAAGCGCTTGATTTTCGCAGGGCGATGCGCAAGGTGGACGAGGAATACGGCGACTCCTGGTGGTTCAAGGTATGGGGTCCGAACGATCTCTCCGAAGAGGGTATAGGCGAGCGCGAAGACTGGATGCTGGATGGGGATGCGCGCTGGCACGGATTCGGGCGGCTCGCCCGCGGCTTCAACATGCTCGACCCGATCAAGGCGACCATCATCACCCCCGGACTCGACGTGGACGGAGACTTCGCCGATACGGGAATTCCCGCTTCCATCGTCACGAAATACCTGGCGGAGCACGGCGTGATCGTCGAAAAAACAGGGCTTTACTCTTTCTTCGTCATGTTCACCATAGGCATCACCAAAGGGCGCTGGAACACGCTGGTGACCGCCCTGCAGCAGTTCAAGGACGACTATGACAGGAACAAGCCGCTCTGGCGCGCCCTTCCGGAATTCGTCCTGAAATATCCCGGAAACGAGAAGCTGGGCCTCAGGGATCTGTGCGAACAGATCCACGGCGTCTACAAGGCCAACGACATCGCGCGCCTGACCACGGAAATGTACCTCTCCAACATGGTGCCGGCAATGAAACCTGCGGACGCCTATGCGAAAATGGCGCATCGCGAGATCGAACGCGTCGGAATAGACGATCTGGAAGGGCGCATCACCAGCATTCTCCTGACCCCCTATCCGCCCGGAATTCCGCTCCTGATACCGGGCGAGCGCTTCAACAGGACCATCGTTCAATACCTCAAGTTCGCACGCGATTTCAACAGGCGTTTTCCCGGCTTCGAAACCGACATACACGGCCTCGTGGAAGAGGAGGAAGAAGGCATCATGCATTATTACGTCGACTGCGTGATGCAGAAATCATGAGCGGCGTAAAAGGAAGTAAATCTCATTTCCCCTCTTGACATCGATCATTACCACCTGCATTATTCATATATGAATAGAATTTTCCCGAACATCGGGTCGGAGCGCCCCACGGACAGGCTCATGTTTTCCCTGGTTCATGCGGCGCATGAACTCGAGAGGCGGTACGAGGAAGCGCTGGCGCCGGAAGGACTAACCGGCCCCAAGTTCGGCGCATTGTCCAAGCTGGTTCAGGCGGGCGCATCCTTGAGCCTTGGAGAACTTGCGGACAGGCTGACCTGCGTGCGCTCCAACATCACGCAACTCGTGGATCGGCTCGAAGCGGACGGGTTCGTCGTCCGCACGGTCGATCAGGCCGACAGACGGACGGTCAGGGCGGCAATAACCGAACTCGGACTCGCGCGCCAGATTGCGGGGGCGAAGCGGGTGGAAGCACTGCTGGAGGAACTCTCCGCAGCGCTTTCCGGGATCGATCTCGATGCATTCTGGCGCATGCTGGATGCAATCGGAGCGGTTTGATACCACAGAAGGAACAGTCGATGACGTATTGCCTCTTGAGATCGAAAACTGCTGTCGCCGCGAGCCTCCTGTGGCTGCTCGGCGGATGCGCGGTCGGCCCCGATTTCCATCATCCCGCCGACATGAAGGCGGAGCGCTACACCGAAAAGCCCATGCCGAATGTAATGCCGCAAGCGGACGGCATATCCCAGCAACTCTCCCCGGAAACACGCATTCCCCGTGAGTGGTGGAAAATTTTCCACTCCCCTGCTCTCGATGCGCTGGTCAGGAACGCCTTGAACGGCAGCCCGACCCTCGATGCCGCACGCGCAACGCTTATCCAGGCACGGGAGGATCTCGCTTCCGAAACGGGGTACGAGTTGCCCCAGGTCGACCTCAGCACCACTGCACAGCGCCAACGCTTCACCAATGCGGGCTTCGGCGGCAATGCTCCGCCCAACATATTCAATCTCTACAATGCTTCGGTCAAGGTTTCCTACGGGATCGACATTTTCGGCGGGCTGCGCCGCCAGATCGAATCGCAGAAAGCCCAGGTCGAATACGAAAACTACCAGTATCAGGGGGCGAGTCTCGCGCTCAGCGCCAACGTCGTCACCGCGGCAGTGACGGAAGCCTCCTTGCGCGGGCAGATCAAAGCTACAAAGGAAATCATCGCATCCGAAGAAAAACAGGTCGATATCGTGGAACACCAACTCGCCCTCGGCGGGGTTGCCAAATCCGATCTTCTGCTCCAGGAGGGGCAGCTCGCGCAAAGCAGGGCGTCCCTGCCTCCCCTGGAAAAGTCGCTCTCCCAGGTCCGCCACCAGCTTGCCGTCTATGTCGGAAAAACCCCGATGGACGCGAAACTGCCTGAAATCGAACTCGACGAATTGCGCCTTCCGGAGAACCTCCCGTTGAGCCTGCCGTCGGAGCTTGCCAGGCAGCGGCCCGACATCAGGGCGGCCGATGCGCTGCTGCATGAAGCGAGCGCACAGGTAGGCGTCGCAACCGCAAACCTCTACCCACAGATATCGCTCTCGGCAAACCTGGGCTCGCAGTCGAATGCATTCCCCAACCTTTTCACAGGCAGGACAGGCATATGGAGCATCAGCGGCAACCTGCTGCAGCCGATTTTCCATGGCGGCTCGCTGAATGCGAAAAAGAAATCCGCGGTTGCCGCATATGACAAAGCCCTTGCGCAGTACCGCGTTACCGTATTGCAATCCTTCCAGAATGTGGCAGACGTGCTGCGCGCACTGGAATCGGACGCTGCGACGCTGAACGCCAGAACCGATGCCGAGTCGAGCTCGCGTGAAGCGCTCGATCTCGTCAGGAAGCAGTTCGGACTGGGTGCGGCAAACTACCTGTCCCTTCTTGCCGCAGAGCGCCAGTACCAGCAAAACCGCATCGGCGTCATCGAGGCGAGAGCATCACGCATGACCGATTCAGCCGCTCTTTTCCAGGCTCTGGGCGGCGGCTGGTGGAACGAAGACAAGAATGGAGAAGCATCCAATGACTAAGCGAATGATCATCATGTTGGCAAGCCTCGGCGTGCTTTTCGGGGGCATTTTCGGCTTCCAGATGTTCAAGGCGAACATGATCAAGAAATACATGAGCGCGAACATGTCCCCCGTACTGACGGTAACGGCCATCAAGGCTGAAATGCTGCCATGGCAACCGCAGATGAAATCGGTCGGCAGCCTGCGGGCGGTGAAAGGGGTCGATGTGACCACGGAAATCGCGGGTCTGGTCCGGAGCATTCCCTTCAAGTCAGGGCAGGACATCAAGGCCGGCGCACTGCTGGTCCAGCTCAATGCCGATCCCGATGTCGCCCAGATGCATGCGCTCGAAGCCGCAGCCGAGCTCGCGGAGAGCGTCTACCAGCGCGACAGGGCGCAATATGCCGTGCAGGCGATCAGCCGCGCCCAGCTCGATGTCGATTCCGCCGACCTGAAAAGCAGGCGCGCGCAACTCGAGCAGCAACGCGCCCTGGTCAGCAAGAAAGCGATCCACGCGCCATTTTCAGGCAGGATGGGCATCTCCACCGTCCAGGTTGGACAATACCTGAATCCTGGCGACAAGATTGCCACCTTGCAGGAACTCGATGCCGTCTACGCCGACTTCGCGCTGCCCGAGCAGGAACTCTCCCGCCTCGCGCTCGGACAGAAAGTGTCCATTTCATCCGACAGCTATCCGGGGCGCAAGTTTTCCGGCAGGATCAGCGCGATCGATCCCAAGGTCGACCCCTCGACGCGTAATATCCAGGTCGAAGCCCTGGTTTACAACCCCAGGCACGAACTCCTTCCGGGCATGTATGCTTCCGTCAGCGTCGATGCCGGCAAATCGCAGCGTTTCCTGACCGTGCCGCAGACCGCCGTATCCTTCAATCCCTATGGCGCGACCGTCTATATCGTGGAGGAAGGCAAGCAGGACGGCAAGCCGGCCCTCGTCGTGAGGCAGAATTTCGTCACCACCGGGGCGACCCGCGGCGACCAGGTGGCCATCCTTTCCGGGATAAAGGAAGGGGAAAGCGTCGTGACAAGCGGCCAGATCAAGCTCAAGAACGGCAGCCATGTGATCGTCGACAACAAGGTGACGCCCAGTAATGACTCCGAGCCCAAGCCTGCCTACGAGTAACCATCCATGAACTTTACGGACATATTCATCAAAAGACCGGTGCTCGCCACCGTAGTCAGCCTGCTGATCCTGGTGCTGGGATTGCGCTCTTTCGGGCTTTTATCCGTGCGTCAGTTTCCCGTGACACAGGATGCCGTGGTGACGGTAAGCACGATTTATTCGGGGGCGGATCCCAAGCTGATCGCAGGCTTCATCACCACCCCTCTGGAGAATTCGATCGCCCAGGCGAACGGGATAGACTACCTGACCTCGACCAGTACCCTGAGCGCGAGCACGATACAGGCGACGCTGCGCCTCAATTACGACTACAACAAGGCGCTCACCGAGATCAACACCCAGGTCAATGCAGTCCTGAACCAGCTCCCGCCGGGAACACAACAACCCATCATCTCCGTGGCAATCGGCGACACCATCGATTCGATGTATATCGGCTTTTCCAGCAAGGTGCTCTCCACCAACAAGATCACCGATTATCTGATCCGGGTGGTGCAACCCAAGCTCCAGGCCGTCGAGGGGGTCCAGACTGCGGAGATTCTCGGCAAGCGCCAGTTTGCATTGCGCGCCTGGCTCGATCCGGCGAAACTCGCGGCCTACCGTGTCACCGCGGCCGACGTAAGCGCCGCCCTGTCCAACAACGATTTTATTTCCGCGGTCGGACGTACCCAGGGCCAGATGGTGACGGTCAATCTGACCGCCAATACCGGCCTGCACACGGTCGAAGAGTTCGAAAACCTCGTTATCAAGACGCAGAACGGCGCGAACGTCCATCTAGGCGATGTCGCCAGAGTGACGCTCGGGTCCGAGAACTATGACACGGCCGTGGGTTTCGACGGGGACACTGCGGTCTATATCGGCATCAAAGTCGCCCCTTCGGCCAATCTTCTTTCCGTGACCGAAGGCATCCGCAAGGCGCTGCCCGCCATACAGGAAGCCCTGCCGCAGGGCTTGCAGGGCAAGATCGTCTACGATTCGACCAAATTCGTAAACAGCGCCATCCATGAAGTCATCAGCACGCTTCTCAAAACGCTCCTGATCGTGACCCTGGTGATTTTCCTGTTCCTGGGCTCGGCCCGCTCGGTGCTGATCCCGGTGATCGCGATGCCGCTCTCGCTCGTGGGGACTTTTTTCATCATGCTGACCTTCGGTTACACGATCAACCTGCTGACCCTGCTTGCCCTGGTGCTTGCGATCGGACTCGTGGTCGACGACGCGATCATCGTGGTGGAAAACGTCAATCGGCATATGGAAGAAGGACTCCCCCCGATCAAGGCTGCATTGATGAGCGCAAGGGAACTGGTCGGCCCCATTTTCGCGATGACCGTGGTGCTCGTCGCAGTGTACGTGCCCATAGGATTCATGGGCGGACTGACAGGCGCGCTCTTCACCGAATTCGCCTTCACCCTTGCGGGCGCCGTCACGGTTTCGGCGATCATCGCATTGACGCTCTCCCCGATGATGTGTTCCCGCTTCCTGAAAAGCCATGACGGGGAGGGGCGCTTCGTCAAGTTTATAGACAGGCAGTTCGACCGCCTCAAAAAGGGCTACCAGAAGCGTCTGCACGGCGTCCTCAACAGCCTGCCCGTGGTATCGGTATTTGCCGTCATCATTCTCGGCAGCATCTATTTCCTTTATGCCGGTTCAAAATCCGAACTCGCCCCCCAGGAAGACCAGGGGGTGCTGATTTCCATGATCACGGCAGCCCCCGATGCGACCCTGAAGCAGACCCAGTTGAATTCCAGGGAAGTTTACAAGGTATTCTCTTCCTACCCGGAAACCGATCATGTATTCCAGCTCGACGGCATTCAGGGACTCAATTCGGGAATAGCGGGAATGGTCTTCAAGCCATGGGACGAGAGGAAGCGGAGCACGACCGAGTTGCAGCCCGCAGTGCAGGCGAGGCTCAACCAGATCGCAGGCGCGAAGGTAGCCGTGTTCCAGCGCCCCCCTCTTCCAGGCGGCGGACGGGGCTTGCCCATGCAGTTCGTGATCGGCACAACGGACTCCTACGACCGGCTCGATGAAATCGCCCAGGAACTCAAGGCAAAGGCCCAGGCAAGCGGAATGTTCATCTTCATGGACGACGACCTCAAGATAGACAGGCCGCAAACCAGCATCGTCGTCAACAGGGAAAAGGCCGCCCAGCTCGGATTGACGATGCGGGATGTGGGCAGCAGCCTGAACGCGATGCTGGGGGAAGGCTATGTCAACTATTTCAGCCTGGGCGACCGCTCCTACAAGGTGATTCCGCAGGTGATGCAGGAAGAGCGGCTGAATTCGGAACAATTGAACAATTATTACGTCAAGAACCAGAGCGGCGCCGTCTTTCCGCTCTCCACCGTGGTCAGCCTGAAAACGGGCGTCGTGCCGGAATCCCTCAACCATTTCCAGCAGCTCAATTCCGCGACCATCTCCGGCGTTCCGATGCCAGGCGTCACTCTGGGGGACGCCCTCGCCACCATGCAGAAACTTGCGAAAGAAGTGCTTCCGCAAGGCTATAGCGTCGATTATGCCGGGCAGTCCAGGCAATACGAGCAGGAATCCTCTGCCCTCGTTGCGACCTTCGCCTTCGCCCTCATCATCATCTTCCTGGCGCTTTCGGCCCAGTTCGAGAGCTTCCGCGATCCGCTCATCGTGCTCGTCAGCGTGCCGATGTCGATATGCGGCGCGATGATTTTCATCGCCATAGGGGTGGGTGGGGCCAGCCTCAACATCTACACCGAGGTTGGACTCGTCACCCTCATCGGCCTCATCAGCAAACACGGCATCCTCATCGTGCAATTCGCCAACGAATTGCAGCGCGCCGGCAAAAGCAAGCTGGAAGCGATCGAGCAGGGCGCATCGATCCGGCTGCGTCCGATCCTGATGACTACGGCCGCCATGGTGCTCGGCGTGCTGCCGCTCGTGACGGCTTCCGGGGCCGGGGCCGCCGGACGTTTCAACATGGGACTCGTGATCCTGACCGGAATCGCCATCGGAACCCTGTTCACGCTTTTCGTCGTCCCATCGATGTACATGCTGCTCGCAGCGGATCACTCGAAAGGTATAGCCTCAGAAGGGGCAACGGTCGGCGAGGCTTGACTGCCCCACCCTTTTGCAATAGAGTCGAAGCGCACCAAAAGGCAAACCCGCCGAAAGACGGGGACGCAAAGCTTCCGGGCTACTCGACTCGATGTCGAACGCTAGCGGGGTCGCCGGATATCCTGCGCCCGCCATCCCGGGTTTTCAGGACTGCGAGGTGGCTATTCCATGAAAGGCAGACAAGGCAGAAAGCCAAGGATAGTCGTAAAGATTATCCGGGACAACGGCATGTCCAATTCCGGCGTGTGGAAAGTCGCCTACGCCGACTTCGTCACAGCCATGATGGCTTTTTTTTTGCTCATGTGGCTGCTCAGTTCGACCACTGAAAGCGATTTGAGGAAAATCGCGGAATACTTCAACACCCCTCTTTCAGTTGCGCTTTCCGGCGGAAAAACCGATGGGCAAAGCGCCACGATCATCGAAGGCAACGACACCGACCTGACGAGAAAGAGCGGCCATGTCGCCGGCGCGGATCTCGCATCTGCCGAAAAGGAATTGCAGCGACGCGAAATGGAAAGGCTGGAGCAGTTGAAGAAAACCCTGGAAAAACTCATCGAGTCCAATCCTGCCATGAGCAAGTTCAGGAAACAACTGCTGATCGATATCACGGTCTACGGGTTGCGGATACAGATCGTCGATGAAAAAAACCGTCCGATGTTCGACGTGGGCAGCGCAGAACTCCAGCCCTATGCCATTGAAATTCTGAATGAAATAGGAAAAACACTCAACGCGGTTCCGAACCGGATCAGCCTTTCCGGCCATACCGATGCCACGCCCTATCAGGGCAGCGAAAGGAATTACAACAACTGGGATCTTTCCATAGACCGCGCCAATGCTTCAAGGCAGGCATTGGTGGCGGGAGGAATGGAGGATACCAAAGTGCTGCGCGTCCTGGGACTCGCCTCCGCCATTCCCCTCGACAAGCACGACCCGTTCGACCCCATCAACAGGCGGATCAGCATCATCGTCATGAACCGGGAAGCTGCGGAATCCGCCAGCAGGGAAGGCAGATGACCGGGGTCAGGAAGTCTTTTTTCCGGTCAGCGGGCAGGTGCTTACACCGATCACGCTGTAAAGCGGGCACCAGCCTATCAAGGCGGTCGCAATCGGCACGATGCCGATCAAACCCAGAAACCGCAGATTGCCTTCGAGTATGAAAAACAGGCTGAACAGCCCGATCCCGGCGATGATCCTGATGATTTTGTCCAGATTTCCAACGTTAGCTTTCATCATGCCTCCAAATATATTAGAAATTGCTAATGCAATTTCAGTATAGACCAAACCTCGCGGTTCTCAAAATTTTCTGGAGGTCACAACCAGCGTTTTCACCGGCTTGCCGAATTCGAAGCGCATCATGTGGGATTCGATTGCGCCGACTTCGAAGCCCTCATCCCTCAGCACCGAATCGAGATAGGCGCGTCCATGACTATAGCGCCCATGGGGATTGATGACATGGCAAGCCGACTCATCGGCTTCTTCTGTCGTGAAAAGCAGCAAGCCGCCCGCCTTCAGCGCGCCCCTTGCAGCCCGGATCACATCCGTCAGGTCGCCGAAATAGATGAACGTATCCGAAGCGACAATCACATCGAATGTCTCCCGCTGGCTGGAAAGATACTCGGTGAGTTCCATCTGGACGAGCTCGTCGTAAACGCTCTGTCTTGCGACTTCCAGCATACCCGAAGAAAGATCCACCCCGACGAGCCTGGAAGCATAGGGTCTGATCAGCGGGCCGCACAATCCAGTCCCGCAGCCGCCATCGAGCACGACAAGCCTGCCCTCAGCCTGGATCGCCAAATGGAGCGCATCCCTTATCAACTGCGGCCCCCTATAGGAAAGCTCCTCCAGCCTGGTGTCGAAATTTTCGGAAAATGCATCGAATGTCCTTTCGATGTAAGCATTGGAAGCGCGCGCGGGCACATCGATTTTCGAGCAGGCGGCATGAAGATGGCAGGCTACGGGATTGTCCGGCTCGTCCATCATCCATTGACGATAAACTTCCGCAGCATCGCTGATACGCCCAAGCTTGTAATAGGCTATGCCGAGCATCGATTTGGGCTTGTCTGCCGTGGGCTCCACCACATATGCCCTGCAATGGTATTCCGCGGCTTCGACTTCCCTGCCGCAGAAAGCAAGCAGATTGCCCATGTTGTTAAGGGCATCGACGAATGCAGGATCGAAAGCTATGGCTTTTCCATAGGCCGTTTCGGCATCATCGTATCGATGCAGCTTCTCCAGAGCCGAACCCAGGTTGTTCCAGGCATTGGCATGTTCAGGGTCGAGCTCGATCGAATCCAGGAAGGCTTCAGCCGCGGAAGAAACCTCCCTTCTTTCAAAGAGGATGTTCCCCAAATCGTTGTGCCAGTCGGCTCGACCAGGCGCCAGTTGAATAGATTTTACGACAAGTTGCAACGCCTGGTCGCTCGCGCCCCGCTGATGCATGAGTATGCCGAGGTAATGCAGCGCATCGGGCTGATCCGGCGCTTTTTCCAGAATGGACAGGTAAAGCGCCTCGGCCTGAATCAGGTCGCCATCGAAGTGTTTCTTCAGCGCAAGTTCGAGTTCCATGTTCACAGTTTCCTGTGCCGCAACGCAGGGAGGCTGCTTCTCACATCGACGATGCGGGAAGCATCGAATTGCGCCATGATGATACCTGCCCCCTTGTCCATCCTGGCGACGATTTCCCCCCATGGATCGACAATCATGCTGTTGCCGTAAGTTCTTCTGCCGGTGGGATGCAGTCCGCCCTGGGCGGAAGCGATGACATAGCACTGGTTTTCCACTGCGCGGGATCTCAACAGCAGCTCCCAATGCGCAAGCCCGGTGGTTTGCGTGAAGGCGGCGGGCACCACGATGAGAGCGACCTCCCCCATTTTCCTGAAGAGTTCAGGAAAACGCAGATCGTAGCAGATTGCAATCCCCATTTTTCCGAATGGCGTATCGCAAACCGATACATCCTCTCCAGCCTCGATGCAAAGCCCCTCTTCGTAACGCTCCGCGCCGTTCTCGAAGCTGAAGAGGTGAATCTTGTCGTAACGCGCCCGCTGCAAACCGAAATCGTCATAGACGAAACAGGTGTTGCGGGATTTTTCCGTATTTTCCGCGTGAAGCGGCAGTGACCCCCCGACAATCCAGAGACGATGGCGCCTTGCCATGCCTGAGAGAAAATCCTGAATCGGGCCGGATCCTTCGGCTTCCCGCGCTTCGAGCCGGTCAACATCCCTTGCGCCTATCATCGGGAAATATTCGGGAAGCACTGCAAGCTTCGCGCCTTCTTCGGCTGCCTGGGCGATGAGACGAGCAGCCTCGACGAGATTGGCGTCGATTTCCGGACCGGAAACCATCTGAATGGCTGCAATTTTCATTCATACCCTCCAAACAGCTTATTCAGGGCATCCTCGAAACCGGGCCGCGCATCGAGAAATTTTTGCCGCAACCTGCGCGATTCATCCGCATCGATCAAGCCGGACTGTTCGAGCGTAGTAAGCGCTTCAGTTACCATGGAAAATTTCACGGCTGTCAGATAGAACCGCTCGGGCTTTTTCGCGTCCTGGCGCGAATTCCAGTAATTCGCCGCATCTTCGGATTTCATGGAATGGCCCTGTAAACGGTATAAACCATTCTATTCCATGCTCAGAATGCGCGCAAATCTCCGCCTTCTATGTCCAGGGAATGCCGCCAGAACTGGTCGTCCCTGTCGAACAGTCGATAGGTGCCGCGCGGCCCCCAGGATCCTGAAGGATAGGTGTTGATGAAGTCCCGCTCCATGGCCCAGACCTTCAGGATCGGATCCACGGTACGCCAAGCCCATTCCACTTCGTCGTAGCGCAGGAACAGCGAATGATCCCCGTTCATCACATCCAGCAGCAGTCCTTCATAGGCGTCGTAATCGTGGTCGTCCCCCTTGCGGTAAGTCGCATCCAGGCTGATGCTGCGGGTATGCAGATCGAGGCCGGGCACCTTGACCTGCATCTCCATTCTGAGGCAATCTATGGGCTGTATCCCGAGCAGGATCCAGTTCGGCTTGGGCGGCTCGCGGCGCGTCTGTCTCAGCAAATCCTGGGGAGGGGCCTTGAAGCGCACGGATATCGCCGAACTGTTTTCGGCCATGCGTTTTCCCGTCCTGAGATAGAAGGGCACGCCCGCCCAGCGCCAGTTGTCGATGAACAGCTTGAGCGCGGCATAAGTCTCGGTCGTGCTCCCCTGCGCAACCCCCGATTCGTCGAGATAGCCCGGAACGGCTTTTCCGTCGACCATCCCGCTCTCGTACTGCCCCCTGAAGGCATGGGCATGCACCGCATTCTGGGGAATGGGACGTATGGCTTTCAAGACCTTGACCTTTTCGTCCCTGAGATGCTCGGCGGAGATCGACACGGGCGACTCCATGGCGACAATCGTCAGGAGTTGCAGCAGATGGCTCTGGATCATGTCCCTGAGCGCCCCGGCCCCCTCGTAATAATCCGCCCGGCCTTCTATCCCCAGGGTTTCAGAGTGGGTGATCTGGACATGGTCGATATAATGGCGATTCCACAACGGCTCGAGAAGCAGGTTGGCGAAACGGAACACCATCACGTTCTGCACCGTGCCCTTGCCCAGATAATGGTCTATGCGGTAAATTTGGGGCTCTTCCAGGTACCTCGACAGGCTCTTCTGCAGGATCTGCGCGCTCAGAAGATCGTAGCCGAATGGCTTCTCGATCACGACCCGCCTCCAGCCCGCCTTTTCCTGAAGCAGGCCGACGAGAGCCAGCTTCTCGATGAGATTGGGGAATTCGGCCGGCCTCACCGCCATGTAGAAAATGATGTTCGAAGGAAATTCCGGGGTCTCCTCCAGCGTCTTTTTCAGCTTCTGGTAAACCTCCGGGTCTTCGAGGCTGCTCCTGTGATAATACAGTCTTTCCCGGAAGCGCTCGAATGCCTTCTCGTCCACGCCTGCCGGGTATTTCGCCAGGAGTATTTTCGAGACTTCATCGAGCCATTCCTCGCGGCTCCATGGATCCAGGCTGGAAGCGAGTATCACCATATTGTCGGGAAGACGCCCGAACCGTTCGAGCTGAAAAAGCGCGGGTATCAGTTTTTTTCTGGAGAGGTTGCCGCCCGCGCCGAATATGACAAGCGTGCAGGGTTCAGTGATTTTCATGCTGCTCCTTCACCGCGTGACCCCCGAATGCGTTTCTCATCAGGGAAAGCAACTTGAATCCGTAACCCACGTCGTCCTGGCTCTGGAACCTCATCTGCAGCGCAAGGCTGAGCACCGGTGCCGCAACCCCCTGTTCGATGGCTTCGATGACCGTCCAGCGCCCTTCCCCCGAGTCGGAAACATAGGGCGCAATGCCTTCGAGCGTCTTGTCCGATTGCAGCGCTTCGGCAGTAAGATCCAGCAGCCAGCTCCTTACCACTGAGCCATGGCGCCAGAGTTCGGTGATTTTTGCAAGATCGAGGACAAATTCCTTCTTGTTTTCCATCAGCGCAAGCCCCTCCGCGAGGGCCTGCATCATGCCGTATTCGATGCCGTTGTGGATCATCTTGACGAAATGCCCGGACCCCACGGGTCCGACATGCGCCCAGCCTGTATCCGGCGCCGGCGCAAGCGCCTTGAGTATGGGTTCGACCATGGCAGCGACATGGGGTTCGGCCCCGACCATCAGACAGTATCCGTTTTCCAGCCCCCATACGCCTCCCGAGGTGCCCGCATCCATGAAGCCTATCCCTTTGGAGGCAAGCTTCGCTCCCCGCCTCACGCTGTCATGGTAATTGGAGTTGCCGCCGTCGATGACGATGTCGCCTGTCGACAGGATCTGCGCAAGCTCGTCAATCTGCGCTTCGGTCACGTCTCCGCTCGGCAGCATGATCCAGACTATCCTGGGAGAGGCAAGCTTCGAAACCGCATCCGCAGTGGAATCCGCAGCGATCATGCCGACATCGCCCGCCAGCTTTTGCACGGCATCCCCCGACCTGTCGTAGCCCACGACCTCTATCCCGCCCCGGCACAGCCTTCTTGCCATGTTGCCCCCCATCTTGCCGAGTCCGATCATTGCCATGCGCATGCTGTTCCCCTTATGTTTAGCCTGGGCTAGTTTATGATATAGTCGCTCCGTCGTAAACCTGAACCTGAATGCACTCATGGGCGATCCGCAGCAAATCCGTCGCTGGCATGCTTATGCAACACCCGACACCCTGATCGAGGCTGCGGCTGCGGATATCATGCAAAATGCGGATGCGGCCGTCGGAAAAACAGGAAGCTTCAGGATCGTTCTCGCCGGAGGGAACACCCCGAAAGCGCTGTACCGGAAGCTCAGGCATATGAACGCGAAATGGGACGCATGGGAAATCTATTTCGGGGACGAGCGCTGCCTGCCCCCCGATCACCCCGAGCGCAACAGCAGCATGGCGCTCGATGCATGGCTTTCGCATGTTCCCATTCCCATGAGCCGGATTCATGTCATTCCCGCCGAACTCGGGCCGGAAGCCGGCGCAAGTTCCTATGCCCGAATTCTGAAAGATGCGGGGAAATTCGATCTTGTCCTCCTCGGACTCGGCGAAGACGGACATACCGCCAGCCTGTTTCCCGGAAAAAAATGGGGGGACCGGGATGCATTCCCCGTATTCGATGCGCCGAAACCGCCTTCCGAGCGCATATCGATGAGCGCATCGCGTCTCGGTTTCGCCGACGGGGTGTTTTTCCTGGTAAGCGGGGAATCGAAGCGGCAGGCGGTAACCGACTGGCGCTCCGGAAAACCCATACCCGCATCCGGCATCATCCCCTCTTCAGGCATCGACATCTTCATCGAATCTTTCCTCATAGAGTGAGCACATGGAACCTGAATCCCCATACAAAGGCAAAACAGGCCTGAAACGACTGTGGAACGCACTGCATTATTCCCTCGCGGGATTTTCGGCTGCATTCAAGAACGAGGACGCTTTTCGCCAGGAAGTCATCCTCGCGGTCATCCTGATTCCGACAGCGCTGTTTTTACATCTGGACGGATTCAAGAAAGCGCTCCTGATCGGCAGCGTTCTCCTCGTGCTGATCGTCGAATTGCTCAATTCCGGGATCGAAGCCACTGTGGACAGGATATCTCTCGAAAACCATCACCTCGCCAAGCGCGCCAAGGATATCGGCAGTTCCGCAGTTTTCCTGAGTCTTGCCAATGTGATATCCACCTGGGCCTTGATCCTTTTCGGATGATTGTCACAAAACGGTCAATAAAGCTTCATCATTTTTTCTTGATATTGATTCAAAGTGTGCTTTTATGGAAAGTGCACTGACTCCTCGCAACGCAAGACCGCTTCAGATTTCTGTAGTGACGGAGACGTATCCACCGGAAATCAATGGCGTGGCGCTGACGGTCGAGCGCATGGTCGAAGGCCTGAAAAAACGGCAGCACAGTTTGCAGTTGATCCGCCTGAAACAGGGGGAACTCGATCGGCCGAAAAAAGAGGACAATTTCGAGCAGATCCTGCAAAGCGGGATACCCATACCCAATTACGACGGATTGAAAATGGGGTTGCCCGCCAGAGGCGCATTGCTGCGCCTGTGGTCCGCGAAGCGCCCGGACATCGTCCATATCTCGACGGAAGGACCGCTCGGCTGGTCGGCCCTGTCGGCTGCGAAAAAACTAGGCATCCCGGTTTCCAGCGAGTTTCACACCAATTTCCACAACTACAGCAAGCATTACGGAATAGGGTGGCTCAGAAAACCGATAGCGAGTTATTTGAGGAAGTTTCACAACAAGGCGGATTGCACGATCGTATCCACGCCGGAGATGGAGCGAACGCTTGAAAATCTGGGCATCAGGAAACTGATTATCGTGCCGCGCGGCGTGGATGCAAAACGCTTCAATCCGGCAAAGCGCAGCGCCGATTTGAGGCGGGAATGGGGTGTCGGGCTCGCGCAGCCGGTCTGCATGTATGTCGGCAGGGTAGCTCCGGAGAAAAATCTGGATTTGCTGGTTCAGACCGTGGAGAGAATGCGCGCGGCGCAGCCTGCCCTCAAGTTCGTTCTGGTCGGAGACGGACCCGAAAGAAAGGCTCTGGAAAAGAGCCACCCCCAGTACATTTTTGCGGGCATGCGCACAGGCGAGGATCTGGCCATCCATTACGCTTCCGCGGATATTTTCCTCTTCCCCAGCCTCACCGAAACTTTCGGGAATGTGGTCGTGGAGGCGATGGCAAGCGGGCTTGCAGTTGTGGCATTCAATTATGCCGCAGCCGCGCAGCATATAGGTCATGGCGACAACGGCCTGCTCGCCCATGTGGGAAGCTGTTCGGAATTCATGCGGCTGGCCGTCGATCTGGTAAACGACCCAAGCTGCATCTCCAATTTCGGAAGCAAGGCAAGGAAATCGATGGAATCGCTGGATCTGGACAACGTAAACAAAAGAATAGAAACCGTATTCATGAATACCGTGGGGGGTATCGATCATGCAGCCAATTAAACATATCAGCCATCTGGACTTATCCCTTTGCCTGAGATTCAACCATGCAAGCCAGTACGCATGGGTGCGCCGGCTTTTCAGGACAATCAGCCGCCTTGGCGATGGCGTGTTCTGGTATACCCTGATGATCCTGCTCCTGATTCTTTACAGGGTCGATGCCGTGCTTGCCGTGGTCCACATGCTCCTCGCCGGCGGCGCCTGCACGCTGCTTTACAAGTGGCTCAAGCAAAAAATTTCCCGCCCGCGCCCTTACCAGGTAAACACGGATATCGAATGCATCACGGCGCCGCTCGACAGATTCAGCTTCCCCTCGGGCCACACCCTGCATGCGGTGGCTTTCAGCATTGTCGCCGTCGCCTATTACCCGGGGCTTGCATGGATCGTTTTCCCGTTCACTTTCCTCGTAGCCATTTCGCGCATGGTGCTCGGGCTGCATTATCCGAGCGACGTTCTAGCCGGCGCGTTGATCGGTTTCACCATCGCGCGGCTTTCCTTCCTTCTCTAAATCGTTCACCCAACTGTAATAGATTTACTCTAAATACCGGCTATACTTGAACGAGTTGGTAAATTCGTATGGCGGTTATGCTTTCCTTCTCCATGAAAAACACCTGCCCGAGGTGTCCTGATGGGATGCTGTCGCGCATCAAGCGCAACTGGTGGATGCGATTGATTCCCCTGAGCAGGAAGTTGCGCTGCAGGGCATGCTCGGTCAGCTTCATGAAGCTGCTGGGGTTTGTCCTGGTATCGCTGAAAAAATAGGTTCGCTCTGGAAGAGATTGAGCGGGAGCGGAACCTTGTGCAACAGTTCATGTTGCGCGAATGAGCGGATTCTCTCCCTCGTTTCCCGCTCGACATCCTTGCAATGCAGTTCTGCATGCCATGCCGGAGCCTCTCCCTCCAGGATGCGGTTGATCTGGGAGAGCCTTGTTCCGGTTTCGCGCATATAGTAATTGAATCGTTTGTCGAGCCTGGAATCGACGGCTTTTGCGCCGCGGTAGCAAAGATGCGTAATCCCGCCCACCCTCAGCGCCCTGACCCCGTAAGCGAGATAATTCAGGGATTTTATCGCCGCGGCTTCTTCGGTTCCGAACCTGTCCGCCGCATAAATCGACAGAACCTTCCTGTGCTTGAGAAGCAGCCTGTCCGGGAAGTGGAAGAGATGCGGCGAAATATGGGCATCCATGGCCCATTCGCAGATCGCATGGGTGACGAGATGATACTCGCCCCACATTTTCTCGTGGGCCGGCACGAAATGGTTGTGTGCGATGATGTCCACGAAGAGATGGCTGCAATATCCGAGCGCCATCGCATGCTCTTCGCCGGTCTTCGCGGTATCGAGGAGGTGTTTCGCGCTTTCCCAGCGATGCGTGACCTCGAAAGCCGTCGTGCCCGCTTTTTTGCCGAACATCGACAGATCAGGCAGACATGCCCCGGCAAGGAGCAGTTCGGGAAATTTCTTTATCGCATTGCGAAAACGCTTGTCGGTGATCGGTATGCCCCAGAGCAGGATCTGCGCGAAATAGGCATGTGTGAACAGGCCCCATGCGCAAGCGTCGCTGCTGTAGAGAAAAAGGGGCACAAACCAGCTGAAGTGGAAATAGAATTTGGACCAGTTTTTTACGAACATGGAGCATCTCCCCGTTTCCGGAACTATGCACCATGAATGCAATCGTTTTGTGACAACGATATGATTTTATTGTGACAGCATCAATCTCTTCTCGGTATGCCGGTTCATCTTGCGCAGCCCCTCGATGAAGTTCAGAAATTCGATCCCGTATTGTTCGGACAGGCGCTTGGCTGCTTCCCTCAAATCCAGCCAGCTCGGATTTCCCGTGAACTGCCTGAATCCGAATACGATGATATTGCCGTGTTTTTCCGCAGGAAGGCAAAGCGTGAGGCCGTCGAATGCTTCCTCTATGCGCGAAAGGTAGGTCTGGAAATTCCTGTCGCTCCCCCAAAGATTGACGACGAGCATGCCCCGAGGCTTGAGCGCTTCCCGCGCATACGAATAGAAACTCGTGCTCGTCAGCGATTCGGGCTGAAAATGGCCATCATAGGCATCGACCATTATGATGTCGGCGCAGGAAGAGCGTCCGGGAAGATAGCCCGCCCCGTCTCCCACGATGACATTGAGCCTGTTGTCATCCTCAGGCAGGAAAAACATGGAACGCGCGACCGATACGATCCCTGGATTGATTTCCACGACGAGCGTTTTCGTGCCCTTCATGTTTTTATGGACGAATTTTGCGAGCGACCCACCGCCCAGTCCTATCATCAATATTTCCTCAGGATCGGGATGAAACAACAGAAAGCCCATCATCGCACGGGTATAGGCCAGCTCCAGCGCATCGGGCCTGGAGAGTCGCATCGCGCTCTGAATGGCGGGAGTCCCCAGATGCAGCGACCTCACGCCGAAAGACTCGCTGACATCGATTTCATCGTCGCAAACCGAGCGGAATATGCTTTTCCCGAAACGCATGTCAGTTTTCCATTCCGGCCAGCATTTTCTTCACCCAGGGCAGGAAAAGATACGCGGGGAACATCATGAAGAGAGTGAGGAGGAAATAGGGCGCATAGCCCAGTTCCTGCGCGCCGAACCCCCCTGCCCATCCCGCGAAGGAACGGGATAGCGCAAACACCGAGGAAAGCAGCGCATATTCCGTCGCGCTGCGCCGCTTGTCGACTATGGCCATCAAAAACGCGAGGAAAGCTGCCGTGCCAAGTCCGCTGGTGAAGGATTCGATGCCGCTCGCAAAATACATGAGCAGCCTGTGGGACAGCACCAGCGCACCCGTCCCATGCGGGATGGCCCAGGCTGCGATCACGTAACCCAGGTTGGAAAAACCCTGGCAGAGGCCCAGAATCCAGAGCGCCCTGAATATCCCTATTCTGTCCGTAACCCATCCGCCGGCAAGACCGCCCGCTATGGACAGTCCGAGACCGATATTGACCGAAACAAGTCCGATCTCGGTATTGGAAAACCCCGAGTCCACCCAGAAAGGCTTGATCATGAATCCCATCGCCGAATCGGGCAATTTGAACAGCAGGATGAACGCGAGCACCGGAAATATATGGGGCCGTTGCAACAGGTTCAGCAATGCGCCGAACATCGGCCCTTCGGACGCTTCGAAGCTCGCTTCCTTTTTCCTGAAAATAAGCGACGCTGCGAAAACGAGCAGCGCGATCGTGAAAGCGACCGGCCAGAATGCCGCCAAATGCTTCGAAAAATGAATGGCATGGTCTACCAGCCAGATCGATGCGAGAAAGAACAGCAGGATAGCGCCGAAAAATCGCGGACGGGACAGGATCGATCCGATTTCCAGAGCGAGCGACAGATTCGAAGCGCCGTTCTTGAGCTTCTCTTTGGGCGCAAAAAGGGAGAATATCGCGCTCATCATAAAAATGAGCGTGGCGAGGATGAATGCGCCTTTCCATGAAAGGTAATCGCTCAGGACGAGGATCAAGCCCGCCCCCAGCATCCCCACCCGGTAAAACCCTATCCTCAATCCGTTGGCGAGACCGATTTCCCCGGTCTGGAGGAACTCTATCGAATAGGCATCGATCGCAATGTCATTCGTGGCGGAAAACAGGGTGAGCGCGCCGATTCCGGCCCACACCCATGGACCGAAGCCGGCGCCCATCGCGAAGACGAGCATAACGAGCCCCATCATGACATCCATCGCAGCCATCCATATCCTGTGATGCCTGAAATGATCGACTGCCGGCGCCCACAGGAATTTGAGGGTCCAGGCGAGTCCAAGGAGGCTGATGAGTCCGATACTCTTGAGATCAATTCCCTGCTGACGGAAAAATACCGGGAAAATATCGTAGAAGATGCCTAAAGGAAAACCCGAAGAAAAATAAAGCAGGGCGACCCAGTAGAACTTGGAGCGTACAGGAGGCAAATCAGCCGCCCTTCGTGAAACGGAAGACTGCCAGAGAACCTAGAAGATTCGGAAGGAAAGAGATGATCTCCCCGTTGGTCATCACTACCCGTTCGAGAATGTTCACGCCGTGCTTCGCGCAGAAACTCTCGAAGTCCCATGTCGTGCAAAGCCTGATGTTCGGGGAATCGTACCACTCGTAAGGGAGATTGCCGGATACGGGCATATGCCCCCGCAGGATTTGAATGCGGTTCTGCCAATACCCGAAATTCGGAAACGTGACGATGCCTTCGCGCCCCACCCTGATCATTTCCCTGATGATGCTTTTCGTGTTTTTCATCGCCTGCAGCGTCTGGGACAGGATCACGTAATCGAACGAGCCGGATTCGAAACCGGAAAGTCCGGACTCCAGGTCGCTCTGGATGACATTGACCGAATTCCGGATGCAGGCGAGGATGTTGGCATCGTCGATTTCTACGCCATACCCCCTTACCGAGCGGTTCTCCGCGAGATAGCGCAGGAGCGAACCGTCTCCGCAACCCAGATCGAGTACTTTTGTCCCAGGCCTTATCCATTCCCCTATGGTCTCGTAATCGTGCCTGACGGCTCCCGGCACGAACTGCTTTCTCCTTTCGGTCATGCCGCCCCCTTCAGCTTATGCGAAACATTGTCCATGTAGGCGCTCACCACGGCATGGTAATGTTCGTCGACCATCAGGAAGGAATCGTGCCCATAGCTCGACGTGATTTCCGTATGGCTCACGTTGAGTTCGTTGTCGAGCAAGGCTTTCACGATTTCCCTCGAACGGGCGGGAGAAAAACGCCAGTCGGACGTGAAAGAGATCACGAGAAAATCGCTTCTTGCCGTATTGAATGCGCGCGCGAGGTCACCTTCATGGGCATGGGCCGGATCGAAATAATCGAGCGCCTTGGTCATCAGGAGATAGGTGTTCGCATCGAACTGGGAAGCGAATTTGTCCCCCTGGTAGCGCAGGTAGGATTCGATTTCGAACTCGACATCGTAGCCGAAATTGTAGCCGCCCTTCTTCAGTCCGCGCCCGAATTTCTTGGCCATCGAATCGTCCGAGAGATAGGTGATATGCCCGAGCATCCTGGCAAGCCTCAACCCCCTTTTCGGCACTACGCCATGAGCGTAATAATTGCCGCCGTGAAAATCCGGATCGGTCAGGATGGCCTGCCTTGCCACATCGTTGAAAGCGATGTTCTGCACGGTAAGGTTCGGGGCGCTTGCGATGGCGACCACATGCCCCACCCTCAAGGGATGGCTGATCGCCCATTCCAGAGCCTGCATCCCGCCCAGGCTCCCCCCCACGACCGCAGCGAATACTTCTATGCCGAGGTAATCCGCAAGGCGCGCCTGGGATTCCACCCAGTCTTCGACCGTGACCACGGGGAAATTCGCGCCATGAGGCTGCCCCGAGTTCGGATCGATGCTGGCAGGACCGGTGGAGCCGTGGCACCCCCCCAGGTTGTTGACCCCGATCACGAAAAAGCGGTTCGTGTCGATCGGCTTTCCGGGACCCACCATATTGTCCCACCAGCCTGCGGACTTCGGGTTCTCGGAATGAAATCCCGCGACATGATGATTGCCCGATAACGCATGGCAGACGAGCACGGCATTCGATTTCTCCTCGTTCAGCCTGCCGTAGGTCTCGTAAACAAGTTCATAGCGTTCGAGCACCGCCCCGCTTTTCAGGACGAGGGGGGTATCGAAACGGGCGCATTGCGGTGCAACTATGCCCAAGGATAGCGGATCTTGCATCGTCAGGCGTTGAGGCGGTTGAGCAGCGCCCGGATTTTTTCCGGTTCGTCGGTTTTGAGCATTTTCTGTGTAATCGCGGCGATATCCGTAATGTTCGATTTTAGCACCTGCCGCTTCACTGTGAGCAGGTTGGAAGGATGCATCGAAAATTCACGCAGGCCGAAACCGAGCAGCATGCGCGTCAGTTCCGCGTCCCCGGCCATCTCCCCGCAGACGGCAACCGGGACGCCTGCCAGATTTGCGCTCCTGATCACATGCGAAACGAGGTGCAGCACCGCAGGATGCAGGGGATCGTAAAGATGCGCCACGCTGTCGTCCGCGCGGTCGATCGCAAGCGTATACTGGATCAGATCGTTGGTGCCTATCGAAAGAAAATCGAGCTTCTGCATGAAAACCGGGAGGGCAAGGGCCGCTGCCGGGATCTCGATCATTCCGCCCACTTCGATTTCCCTGTCGTAGGGAATGTTCGCCGCCTCCAGGCTCCGTTTGGCCTCCCCGATCAGGACAAGCGTCTGGTTCAGCTCCGAAGCGCTGGAGAGCATCGGGATCAGGATGCGCAGCTTGCCGTAGCTGGACGCGCGCAAGATGGCGCGCAACTGGGTTCTGAACATCTGCGGCTCGGCAAGGCAAAGCCTGATTGCCCGCAGCCCAAGGGCGGGGTTTGCGCTCACTCTCGTGGTGCCGTTGAGCTGCTTGTCCGCGCCCAGGTCGAGCGTGCGTATGGTGACCGGCAATCCCTTCATTTCCTGCGCGACCTGACGGTAGAATTCGAATTGCTCTTCTTCGCCGGGCAGGCTGACACGGTTCAGGAACAGGAATTCGCTCCTGAAAAGACCGATTCCGGCCGCCCCGCTCTCCTTGACCTGCTTGATATCCTGCGGCAGCTCGATGTTGGCGTGCAGATTGACCCTTGTGCCGTCGAGCGTGGCCGAACGGGTAGACTTGATCCTTTTGAGCTTCTGCTTCTCGAGTTCCCATTGTTCCTGGAGCAGCTTGTATTCGGCGAGGACGGCCTTGTCCGGATCGACGATGACCGCCCCCCTGGTGCCGTCTATGATCAGGAGATCATTGTCCCTGATGAGGCGTCTGGCATTGTGCAGCGCGACGATGGACGGGATGTTGAGGCTTCTTGCAACGATGGTCGTGTGCGAGGTCGTGCCGCCCAGGTCCGTGATGAAGGCGGAACATTGCGAGGCCTTGAGCAGAATGACATCCGCCGGACTCAAGTCATGCGCAACGAGAATGCTGCCCTGATCCCGGCTCTGCGGCGGCTGCTGTTTCTGCCCGAGAAGAACCTTGAGCACCCGCTCGACCACCTGGACCACATCCGCCTTGCGCTCCCTCAAGTAGGCATCTTCGATCCTGTCGAACTGGGTGAGCAGCGTCCCCATCTGCTGCTTGATCGCCCATTCGGCATTGCAGTGCTGGGTCTCTATGATTTGCCGCGGAACCTGGGAAAGCGTGGAGTCCCCCAGTATCATGAGATGCAGGCTGAGAAAAGCGCCGAATTCCGCAGGCGCGTCAGAAGGAATGGATGCGCGCAACGCTTCGAGCTCTTCGCGCGTGGAGGCCACGGCGGCTTCGTAGCGGGCAACCTCGAAAGGGATCATCTTCTGCGGCAGATTGTAATGCGCAACTTCGAGGTGGGCGTGCGAGACCAGATGGGCCCGCCCTATCGCGATCCCACCCGAGACGCCCGTTCCTTGAAGGATGAAGCTCATTCGCCTTCCCCGAAATAATCCCTGACCAGATCCAAAAGCGCTTCCATCGCTTCGCATTCGTCGGATCCGCTGGTTTCGATGACGATCCTTGTCCCCTTCGTTGCGGCGAGCATCATGACGCCCATGATGCTTTTGGCGTTGACTCGCCTCGAATTGCGCGCAAGCCAGACTTCGCACTGGAATTTTCCGGCAAGTTGGGAAAGCTTTGCCGAAGCCCGCGCATGGAGTCCAAGCTTGTTGACGATTTCAACTTCCTGTTGCTGCATTTTCATAGTCCGGAGTGAATGGGATAATGCCTTCCGTACCGCCGCTCAATGCCTTATTGACAAGTTTGGGCAGCGGTTCGTTCCGATAGGTGAGGGCGCGCACCAGCATGGGCAGGTTGACGCCTGCGATGCCTGCGACTTTTCCGGGAATGACGAGCTTCGCCGCGATGTTGCAAGGCGTTGCGCCGTATATGTCGGACAGGACGAGCACGCCATCCCCCTGATCGAGCTGCTTGACAAGCCTGATCGCCTGGGGCAGGATGGACTGGGGATCGTCATGCACCGAGATCCCGATCTGCATCAAATTCGGAGGTCTTTGTCCGGTGACATGGCTTGCGCAATGGATCAGGCTTTCCCCAAGCGTACCATGGGCAACGATCAGAATTCCTACCATACATTCCCTCAAAACTTCGATTTTATCCCAAGTCGAATCGGCTTGATACGCCAATGATCGATTTCTCGAACCTGACGCGTTTTGCGAGTGCCCGGGTGATATGGATATTCCCGTCGCCATCGATCAGGAGCGCCTGATCGACCCTCATTTCCCTCGCAGCCTTGCGCCATCCCGCAACGCCCGAAATGAACAGGGGCTTCGAAGCTGCGTCCGAAAGCGCCCCGGCATGCTCCCCCCTGGGGATGAGCACGGTGACCGCCCGAACACCCTGAACGGGATAGCCCGTGCGCGGATCAATGATATGGCAATAACGCTTGCTCCCCAGAATAAAATAGCGCTGGTAGTCGCCTGAAGTGCCGATCGCCTCCCCATCCTCCAAATCGAGTTCAGCAATCGCGCCGGAACCGCGCGGATTCCGGATTCCGACATGCCAGGGGCGATCCCCGTGGCGGCCGAGCGCCATGATGTTTCCGCCGATATTGACGAGTGCATTCCTTACTCCAGCCTTCCTCAACATTTCAGCCGCCACATCGAGCGCGTAACCTTTCGCATACCCCCCGAGATCGAGCCTGACGGCAGGGTTTCTGCTGTAAGCGACACCCGCATCCATCACGATATCGTCCATTTTCGGGTTCATGGCTACGAGTTTTTCGATTTTCGCAGGATCGGGCCTGACGGGCTTGAATTCGTCGTTCTGGAATCCCCATAATCCGATCAGATTGCCTATCGCCGGATTGAACAAGCCTTCCGATTCATCGGACAGTTTCGTCGCATCGCGGATGATCAGCTCGGTTTCAGGGCTGATTTTCTCCTTTTTGCCTTCCGAGAAAGCCTGATTGAGCCGGGTGATTTCGCTGGGCTTCCAGGCATGGAGTTCGAGATGCATCTGTCCGAATTTCCGCATGACCCCGGTAATCGCTTCGTCGGCTCTGGATTTGCTTTCGCCGTAAATGCTCACTTCGACCAGCGTGCCGAAAACATAACGCTGCTGCTGGTAAAGCTCGTGATTGGCGCAGCCCGACAACACCAGCAGGAAAAGCAGGATGGGCAGCTTCATGCCTGACCGCAGTTCAACAGCCCGATGGGAAAATAACTCGAAATCGCGGCGAAATCTGGCACGGCATCGAAAGCTTCCAACAGCTTCGCAACTTTTGCCGCATCGGCTTCTTTCGAATCATGTCCGCTGAAAGAGTCGATCCAGACCGATGCGTTCTCATGGGACAAGCTCCTTATTCTCAATGCGCATATATGAGCAAGAATTATATACACGATCGCACTATGGGCTGCAAGCGCATCGGACTTCCAGGAGGTCGATCACCATCTTCGCGACATCGAATCCTGTCTGCGCCATGATTTCCTGCATGCAGGTTGGACTCGTGACGTTGATTTCGGTAAGGCAGTCCCCGATCACGTCCAGCCCTGCCAGAACGATGCCTTCCGCTTCGAGCGCGGGTCCGACCAACGCTGCGATTTCCAGATCGCGCACCGACAGGGGCTGCGCAACGCCCTTCCCGCCGGAGGCAAGGTTCCCGCGCGTTTCCCCCGGCTTGGGAATGCGCGCAAGGCAATACGGCGCGGCAACCCCCCCCACCACCAGGATGCGCTTGTCCCCCTTTTCGATCTCGGGAATGAAGCGCTGCGCCATCACGGTCCTCTTGCCGTAGAGGGTGATGGTTTCGACGATGACGCCGATATTGGGATCGTTCTCCCTCATCCTGAAAACGCCTGCTCCGCCCATGCCGTCCAGCGGCTTGACGATGATGTCCTTGTGCGCATCGAGAAATCCCCGAATCGCCTCTTCGCTTCTCGAAACGAGCGTGGGCGGAATCAGTTCCGGGAATCTCAGGATGGCAAGCTTCTCGTTCCAGTTGCGCAATGCGTCCGGCCCGTTGAAAATCCTGGCCCCTTCCCTTTCCGCAAGTTCCAGAAGGTGGGTGCTGTAAAAATACTCCATGTCGAAAGGCGGGTCCTTGCGCATCAGCACGGCATCGAAATCGGCAAGAGCAGTCGGCCTCGCTTCCCCCAGCCTGTACCAAACAGGCTCGCTTCCCGTGAGAAGGATTTTCCTGGAAGCAGCCCTGACGCTTCCCTCCGAGAGGATGATATCCTCCTGGTGCAAAACATGCAGGTCATGCCCCCTTTTCGCCGCTTCCCGCATCATCGCGAAGCTGGAATCCTTCCGGATGTCGACGGCTTCGAGCGGATCGAGAATGAAGGCGATATTCATGCCGTCCTTTCCAGTTCTATGGAAGCTGCGAGGAGCGCGAGGCGCGCGACCACCCCGTAGGCATAGAACCGGTTCATGATCGTGTCGGGATTCGCCTTGTAATCGGGAAGGGAACAGGCCGTCTCGAAGGCGAGCGGCACGAAATGCATGCCGGGCGCATTCAGGTTCTCGTCCGTCCCGCGCCCGGTATGAACGCGGTAGAAGCCGCCGACCACGAAATGGTCGATCATGTAGACCACCGGCTCGGCCACGGCCTCGTTGATGCTCTCGAACGTATGCACGCCCTCCTGAATCAGCACGTGGCTCACGGGCATGCCTTCCTTGATGACGGCCATCTTGTTGCGCTGCTTGCGGTTGAGTCCTCTCACTTCATCCGGGTTCCTGACGCTCATCACCCCCATGCCGTATGTCCCCGCGTCGGCCTTGACGATGACGAAAGGCGCCTCCTTTATACCGTATTCGGCATATTTTTTCTTCGTCTTGTCGAGAATGCCTTCGACATGGGAAGCGAGGCATTCCTCTCCCACCCTTTCCTGGAAATCGACCTTGAAGCAGGTTTCGAAATAGGGATTGATGAGCCAGGGATCGATGCCGATCAGCCTGGAGAACTCCTCGGCGACTTCGTTATAGGCTGAAAAATGATTGGATTTCCTTCTCGTCGCCCAGCCTGCGTGCAGGGGGGGGAGAACCGACTGCTCGATATTCCTCAGTATTTCCGGGACGCCCGAGGAAAGATCGTTGTTGAGCAGCACGATGCAGGGATCGAAACCTTCCAGCCCCAGGCGATTGCCGCTCCTCCGAACCGGCTCCAGAAGCAGGCTTTCCCCGTTGGGCAGGCCGATTTCGGTGGGCGAATCGATTTCCGGTATCAAGGTGCCTATCCTCACGTTCATCCCGGACTGGCGCAGTATGTAAGCAAGAGCCGCCACGTTCTGCAGATAATACAGGTTGCGGGTATGGTTCTCGGGAATGAGGAGCGCCCCCCTCGCATCCGGACAGATTTTTTCGATCGCGGACATCATCGCCTGAACGCAAAGCGGCATGAATTCCGGGTTTAGGTTATTGAAGCCGCCGGGGAAAAGATTGGTGTCCACAGGGGCGAGCTTGAAGCCGCTGTTTCTCAGGTCCACCGAAGTGTAGAGCGGGGTCGCATGCTCCTGCCAGGCGCTTCGCAACCAGTGCTCGATGGCCGGCATCGCTTCCAGAATCCGCTTTTCGAGTTCGCGCAGGGCGCCGCTTAGGGCAGTCGTCAGATGGGGGACCATTTTTCTTCCGTTTCGATTTTGCAGGCGCCTGTGCGCCATGGTGTTAAAATAGGGGTTTTGCAAGCGCTGCCACCATGCTAACCACTTCCAATATTACCATGCAGTTCGGGGCGAAGCCCCTGTTCGAGAATGTTTCGGTCAAATTCGGCGACGGCAACCGCTACGGACTCATAGGCGCCAACGGTTGCGGAAAATCGACCTTCCTCAAAATCCTGGGCGGCGATCTCGAACAAAGTTCCGGCAATATTTCCCTGGACACGGGAGAGCGCCTCGGCAAGCTGCGCCAGGATCATTTCGCATTCGAAGAGTGCAGGGTGATCGATGTCGTGATCATGGGGCATGAAGAATTGTGGCACATCATGCAGGAGCGCGAAAGAATTTATGGCCTGCCGGAGATGACCGAAGAAGACGGCATCCAGGTTGCAGAGCTCGAAGGGCGCTTTGCCGAACTCGACGGCTATACCGCCGAATCCAGGGCCGGGGATCTCCTCCTCGGCGTCGGCATTCCGATCGAACAGCATTACGGCCTGATGAAGGAAATCGCGCCCGGATTCAAGCTCAGGGTCCTGCTCGCGCAGGTGCTGTTTTCCGACCCCGAAATCATGCTGCTGGACGAGCCCACCAACAACCTCGACATCAACAGCATCCGCTGGCTCGAAGGGGTGCTCAACGAGCGCAACAACACCATGATCATCATTTCCCACGATCGCCATTTCCTGAACAGCGTCTGCACCCACATGGCCGATCTCGATTACGGTGAAATCAGGGTCTACCCCGGCAATTACGATGACTACATGATTGCATCCACCCAGGTCAGGGAGCGCCAGGTTGCCGAGAACGCCAAGAAAAAGGCGCAGATCGCGGAATTGCAGTCTTTCGTGAGCCGCTTTTCCGCCAATGCATCGAAAGCAAGACAGGCGACTTCGCGCGCGCGCCAGATCGACAAAATCCAGTTGGAAACGATCAAGCCTTCCAGCCGCGTTTCCCCCTATATCCGCTTCGAACTCGACAAGCCCCTGAAGCGCCTGGCGCTCGAACTCGCGCATGTTTCCAAGGGATTCGACGGCAAAGCCGTGCTTCGGGACGTCAACCTGATGGCCGATGCCGAGGACCGCATCGCCGTCATCGGGCCGAACGGGATAGGCAAGACAACGCTCCTGCGGACCATGGTGGGCGATCTCGAAGCCGATTCAGGGACTGTCAAGTGGGCCGAAAAAGCCGAAATCGGCTATTTCGCCCAGGATCATTCGGCGGACTTCGAGGAGGACATGACCGTTTTCGACTGGATGCATCAATGGGGAAAACAGGGCGACGACGACCAGGTGATCCGCGGAACCCTCGGCAGGCTGCTGTTTTCCGGAGACGACGTGAGGAAAAGCGTCAAGGTGCTCTCGGGGGGGGAAAAGGGCAGGATGCTCTTCGGCAAATTGATCCTGTCCCGCCCCAATGTCCTGGTGATGGACGAACCCACCAATCACCTCGACATGGAGTCGATCGAATCCCTGAACCTTGCCCTCGAACTGTTCAAGGGAACGCTCATTTTCGTGAGCCACGACCGGGAATTCGTTTCATCCCTTGCAAACAGGATCATCGAACTGACGCCTTCCGGAATCGTCGATTATCACGGCAATTACGAGGATTACCTTCTGAAGAACGCCTGAACCGGTTCGGGGCAAATCACCGGCCGTCATCCCGGTCCCTCGGGGCAGGCTCCTTCGGCTGTCATTCCGACCGAAAGCAAGGAATCCAGATGCCTCGGGATGACGGTCGACGTGCTGCGAATATTTCAGGGCCATAGGTCGAGCGGACTACGGATCGTCAATTCGCCCCTTACCTCGAAACCCCTGGATTAGACGACAAGTAATCGATCAACAGTTCCGCGTCCTGCAAGCTGCCCGGCACAAAAAAACTCGACATCCCGGAAACAAACAGAACACCCTGCTGGTAACCCTCAACATTGAGCGAAGGCACCGGTGTGCCGATTTTCTTCATCTTGAACAAGGCGGGTATCCGCACTTCCGGAGCAAAAAAGCGTTCTATCACCACTTCATCGGCACGAAACCTCGCCAACCTTACCTGTACGGCAAACAGCAACAGATACCAGCAAGACAACAGAATCGCCAAAACAAGGATGCTTGTCACAACCGCATACAGCCACAGCAGCTTCCTTTGATGCTCGAAAGCAAACGGCATTCCACTGCCGATATATCCCAGAGACAGCGCAAGCACCAGGATAATTGCAGAAAACATGGCCAACAGCACCCCGGCTTGCCTGACCTCCCGATCGCTCATGCGCAATTCAGGCTTCAATAGCAGGTAGTCCCGTCGGAGAATGTGCCACGCCCCCCGTCAGAGGGTTTGAAATGTGACATGACGGAGTATGGCGCCGTTTCAGCCGAGATTCCCACAGAAACCGCAGCTCCTGGGATGCCTGCCGCAATTCGAGTCCCTATGGTGTCGGCAAACAATCCCATGCCCCGCGCCACACCCGCCCCGACTGCGAGTCCTCCGTTGACTAGCCCCCCGGCAACCGAAGCTGCCAGACTCGCTTCATTGAAGCTGGCATCGGGGTTGCCTATGGCGCCAACGGCTTGCCCGGAAAGATTTCCGACCGCACTTGATACAACCCTTATCCCTGTTCCCACAAGCGCGGCTTCAACACTGAAGCTTCCTGCTGATATTACGACCGGCGCGGCGGCTCCAACCACAGCGCCTTTGTGTACCCCGGTGTCTCGGGCATCAAAGCTACCGTCTGCGCGCTGTGCAAAGGCGTAGCCACCGTGGGCCGCC
>JAIELG010000053.1 GCA_019753155.1 Burkholderiales bacterium | reverse complement strand
CATTCGAGTGGCCCGGATTCCTCCGCTTCGGTCGGAATGACAGTAGAAGGAGCCTGCACCGAGGCATTCGAGGGGTCCGGATTCCTCCGCTTCGGTCGGAATGACAGCCGAAGGAGCCTGCCCCGAGGCATTCGAGTAGCCCTGATTCCTCCGCTTCGGTCGGAATGACAGCCGAAGGAGCCTGCCCCGAGGCATTCGAGTGGCCCGGATTCCTCCGCTTCGGTCGGAATGACAGTAGAAGGAGCCTGCACCGAGGCATTCGAGGGGTCGGATGACGGTCGGTGATTTGCCCCGAACCGATTCAGGCGTTCTTCAGAAGGCAATCCTCGTAATTGCCGTGACAATCGACGATTCCGGGAAGCCCAGTTCGATGATCCTGTTTGCAAGGGATGAAACGAATTCCCGGTCGTGGCTCACGAAAAAACCTGTTTCAGATCCGGTGAGCGTGATTGGCATCAGGGGCTTCATTCGCATGAATATAACCAAAACTCATATGCATATCGCCCCAACATGGTTGATCGCATGAAACGAAAAAGGGATAATCCGTCAGAAATCGCATATGTTTAAGGTGAAATGCAAAGTTATCTCCTCATTCTGGTGTACACGGTATTCGTGAACAATATCGTTCTCGTCAAGATTCTGGGTCTCTGCCCATTCATGGGCGTTTCCAAGAAACTCGAGGCAGCGATAGGCATGGGCGCTGCAACGACTTTCGTGCTCACGCTAGGCAGCGGAAGCAGCTATCTGATCTCCAAATATTTGCTCGGCCCGGACCTCTCCTACCTGACCACGATCTCCTTCATCGTCGTCATCGGAGGAATCGTCCAATTCACCGAGATGGTGGTAAAAAAGGCGAGCCCCGTGCTCTATCAGGTGATCGGCATCTATCTTCCCCTGATCACGAGCAATTGCGCCGTTCTCGGCATTCCGCTCCTCAACCTCCAGCAGAACCATAATTTCATGGAATCGCTATTCTTCGGCATGGGAGGGGCGATCGGCTTTTCGATGGTGCTCATCCTGTTCGCCGCAATGCGGGAAAGGCTGGAAGCCGCGGACATCCCCGCCCCATTCAGGGGATCGTCGATTGCGATGGTCACCGCCGGGCTCATGAGCATGGCCTTCATGGGATTTTCCGGACTCGTGAAGTGATCGATGCAATACTTGTCATGTCCGGGCTGGCCCTCTTCCTCGGCGGCGTGCTGGGTTACGCCTCCATCAGGTTCCATGTCCAGGGCAACGTGCTGGTCGAGAAAATCGATGCGATCCTGCCGCAAACCCAATGTGCCCAATGCGGTTTCCCAGGCTGCCGCCCCTATGCCGAGGCCATAGCCGATGGCCGGGCACAAATCAATCAGTGCCCACCCGGAGGGGATGCCAACATCCGCAAGCTCGCCGATCTGCTCGGGGTGGAATTCAAGCCGCTGAATGCGAAGCACGGCGCCCCGAAGCCAAAATCGGTTGCCTTCATCGATGAGAATACCTGCATAGGCTGCACCCTGTGCATCCAGGCCTGTCCCGTGGATGCCATTTCAGGCGCCCCGAAACAGATGCACACGATCATCGCCCAGGAATGCACGGGGTGCGGGCTGTGCGTTGCGCCATGCCCTGTAGACTGCATCGGCATGATCCCCGTTCCCGAAAGCATTTCGACCTGGAAATGGAAACAGCCAGACTATCTGATGGGGGTTGCATGAAGCTGCTCCATCGCTTCAACGGCGGCATTCACCCCCCGCAGCACAAGACCGAATCGACGCGCCTGCCGATCCTGTCCGCCCCCATCCCAGAAAAGCTCGTCATCCCGCTGCACCAGCATATCGGCACGAGCGCAAAGCCGCTCGTCGCGGCCGGAGATGCGGTTTTGAAGGGACAGATGATAGGCAAGGCGGAAGGCTATGTTTCCAGTTCCGTCCACGCGCCGACTTCCGGGAAAATTACGGCAATCGGTTACGAGCCCGCCCCCCACCCATCGGGACTCAGGGATCTGTGCATCACGCTGGAACCCGACGGGCTGGATGCCTGGATCGAGCGGCATCCGCTCGACTACCTGAACATGGACCCCAGTTCGCTCAGAAACCGCCTGCGCGATGCAGGCGTGGTGGGCCTGGGCGGCGCGGTTTTCCCCAGCTTCATCAAACTCAACCCCGGATCCGGTAAAAAAATCAAGACCCTCGTGCTGAACGGCGCGGAATGCGAGCCCTATATCACCTGTGACGACATGCTGATGCGGGAACGCGCGGACGAGATCATCGCAGGCGCGAAAATCATGCGCTTCATGCTGCATGCGGAAGAAGTGTTGATCGGCATAGAAGACAACAAGCCCGAAGCGATTGCGGCCATGCGGGCGGCCCTGAAGGAAGCGCCGTTCGAAGTCATCCCCGTCCCTACGATTTACCCCGGAGGAGGCGCGAAACAGTTGATCAGGGTGCTGACCGGGATAGAAGTTCCGGCGGGCGAGCGCTCGACCGATCTGGGCGTGCAATGCTTCAATGTCGCCACGGCCCTGTCGGTCTACAGAGCCATAGCGCACGGGGAACCCGTATTGTCTCGAATCGTGACGATTACCGGCGCCGTGAACAAGCCAAGGAATTACGAAGCCCTGATCGGGACGCCCATCGATGTTCTGATCAGGTTGGCAGCGCCCGTAAAAGACAGCGACGGGGCCATCATGGGAGGCCCCATGATGGGCTTCGAACTGCCTTCAACATGCGTTCCGCTCGTCAAGGCGACCAACTGCATCATCGTAAAATCCGCTACGCTCTTTCCGCCGGCGCCGCAGCCCATGCCGTGCATCCGTTGCGGCAAATGCGCCGAGAGTTGTCCGGCCGATCTGCAGCCCCAGGAACTCTACTGGTTTTCCAAGGCGGGAAATTTCGGCAAGGCGCAGGAATACGCACTGTTCGACTGCATAGAATGCGGCTGCTGCAGCTATGTCTGCCCCAGCCATATTCCTCTCGTCCAGTTTTACCGTTACGCCAAAAGCGAAATATGGGCACAGGAGCGGGAAAAGAAGGCATCCGACCTTGCCAGGATCCGCCATGAACTCAGGGTGGATCGGATGGAACGCGAGAAACGGGAAAAAGCGGAACGCCTCGCGCAGAAATCGGCGCAGGCGAGAACCCAAATGAATTCAGAGGAAGAAACATGAGCTCGCCCCATCTGACGCAAACGAACAGCGTGAGCGAAATCATGCTCAAGGTGCTGCTTGCCCTTGTTCCGGCCATCGCCGCCAACGTCTGGTTTTTCGGTCCGGCAGTCCTCGTGACCCTATCGCTTGCCAGCGTGACAGCGCTCGTCCTGGAAACCGTCATGCTCAAACTCAGGGGAAGGCCGGTCGTGCCATTCCTGATGGATGGCAGCGCGCTTCTGACTGCATGGCTCCTCGCGCTCTCGATTCCGCCCATGGGGCCGTGGTGGTTGATCGTGACCGGCACGGCTTTCGCCATCGTGATAGCGAAACACCTCTACGGCGGACTCGGTAGCAATCCGTTCAATCCGGCAATGGTCGGCTATGCCGTCCTCATCATCTCCTTCCCGGTCCAGATGACGCAATGGCTCGCCCCGGCATCCATCGCCCTCTCACACATCGATTTCGCAGCGCAGCTCGACTACATGTTCTTCCATGTGCTGCCGCAGGGCATGCAACTGGACGCGCTCACTTCCGCCACCCCGCTCGATACGCTGAAGACGCAATTGCATCTCGACAAGCCGATATCCGCCATCCTGAGCCTGCCCATCTATGGAGAAGTCGGAGGCAAAGGGGGGGAATGGGTTGCGGGAGCCTATCTTGCAGGCGGACTCTATCTTCTGCAGCAGCGCATCATCAGCTGGCATGTCCCTGCCGCCTTCATCGCGGCGATATGCCTCACTGCAGGCGCATTCCACCTGTTCGATCCCGCCCATCACGCAAGCCCATGGCTGCATCTTGCCGCGGGAGCGACAATGATAGGCGCATTCTTCATCCTGACCGACCCCGTGACCGGCCCGACCACTCCGAAAGGCAAGCTGATTTTCGCCTTCGGCGCAGGATTTCTGACCTACCTCATCAGGGTCTATGGGAGCTATCCTGACGGCGCCGCTTTCGCCGTTCTCCTGATGAACATCTGCGTGCCGCTGATCGACGCCTATACTCAACCTCCCGTATTCGGCAAGAAGAAATGAAACGGAACCCTTTTCAAGCTTCTCTCAGAACTTCGCTCATCATGCTCGGCTTCGTTGTCGTCGGGACGGCGCTGCTCGCTTTGACCTATGACAAGACTCATGATTTAATTTCCAAAAGCGAAGAGGATGAAAAGCTTGCCCTGATCGAACAGGTGTTGCCACCCGGCATTTCGGACAACAATCTCATCCACGATGCGATTGAAATCGCGCCGAACGAATTGCTCGGCAATAAAACACCGACCACCGCCTACCGCGCGAGACTCAAGGGCAAGCCCGTCGCTGCAGTGCTGGAAGCCGTGGCGCCCGACGGTTATAGTGGAAAAATCACCCTCCTCATCGCTATACTGATGAACGGGGAAATATCCGGCGTGCGCGTCATCAGCCATAACGAGACGCCCGGACTTGGCGATTACATCGAAATCGGCAAGAGCAAATGGATCAGGATTTTCGACCACGCCTCCCTCTCTTCCGTCCCGGATGCGGCATGGCAGGTCAAAAAGGACGGAGGCAAATTCGACTATGTGACAGGCGCCACTGTCACCCCAAGAGCCGTAGTCAAGGCAGTGCACAAAGCGCTCGAATATTCGGAAAAGAATCGTGCGCTCCTTTTCGCTGACAAGGATATGAAATGAATGAGACCAGCTACAGAGAAATCGCAGGCAACGGGCTTTGGAAGCAGAATTCCGGGGTTGTCCAGCTCCTCGGCATGTGCCCCGTGCTCGCCGTGAGCAGTTCCATTGTGAACGGATTCAGCCTGGGCATTGCCACGATGATCGTCATGGCCCTGAGCAATGGCGCCGTATCCCTGATACGGAATCTCGTGCCGGGTGAAATCAGGATTCCCGTATTCATTCTGATCATCGCATCGCTGGTGACCATCATCCAGTTGACAATGAAAGCCTATCTGCACCCGCTCTATCTCGTCCTTGGAATTTTCGTACCCCTGATTGTCACCAACTGCATCGTGCTGGCGAGAACGGAGGTCTTCGCTTCGAAACAGAAAACCCTGCCTTCGATCTTCGACGGGCTCATGATGGGTTTCGGCCTCGCGCTGGTTCTCGCCACGCTGGGGGCGATGCGCGAATTGTTCGGCAAGGGCACGCTGCTCTCCGGAATAGACCTCGTCTTCGGGGAATCGGCCAAATCCTTCGTGATCACCGTAATACCGAATTATCAGGGCTTTCTGCTCGCCATCCTGCCTCCGGGCGCCTTCATCGGCCTGGGACTCCTGATCGCCCTCAAGAACCATCTGGACAGCCGCGCCCAATCCAGGGCCACTGCGGCCGAACACATGCTTCAAAGCACATGAACCTGGAAAAACGCCGTGAAATTTTCGAGCGCCTCAAGGCCGCCAATGCGCACCCGACGACGGAACTCGAACACAAGTCCCCTTTCGAGCTTCTGATCGCCGTCATACTTTCTGCACAGGCGACCGACAAGGGGGTCAATCTCGCGACCAGGCGCCTTTTCGCCATCGCAGACACCCCGGAAAAAATGCTGGATCTCGGCCTTGCCGGACTCATGGAACATGTCAAATCGATCGGCCTGTACCAAGCCAAGTCGAAGAACATCATCGAAACCTGCAAGATCCTGGTTGCGCGCCACCGGGGACAGGTGCCGCAAACGCGGGAGGAGCTCGAAGCGCTCCCCGGGGTCGGCAGAAAAACGGCGAACGTGATCCTGAATACCGCTTTCGGACAACCTGTTATCGCCGTAGACACGCATATCTTCAGGATCGCCAACCGCACCGGAATCGCTCCCGGGAAAAACGTTCTCGAAGTCGAAAAAGCCCTCATGCAAGCCGTTCCCGAACCCTTCATGCATGACGCCCACCACTGGCTGATCCTGCATGGGCGTTATGTGTGCAAGGCAAGAAAGCCTGACTGCCCGGCCTGTCTCATCGGGGATCTGTGCGAATACCCTGGGAAAACGATCTGACATGTTCAATCCGACGCATGAGGAAGTGATGAGCTTCTTTTGCGGAGCCTGGCGCAAATACAGGCAGAATACGGCTTTGAGCCAAATCGAGGCCATGGCGCTGGACGCCATTCTGGCCCACCCGGAATATCATGCGATACTGGAAAATCCGGATTCGAGCGGGATGCCCGAGAACAACCCTTTCCTGCATTTCAGCCTGCATCTTGCCGTTGCCGAGCAGCTTTCGATCGATCAGCCTCCCGGCATCAAGGCGCACTATGAACAACTCATGGAAAAAACGAAATCGAATCATGACGCTCTGCATATCGTCATGGAATGCCTCGGGGAAATGATCTGGCTCTCCCAGAGAAACAATACCCCACCCGATCAGGGGATTTATTTCGAATGTCTGGAGAGGCGGATGCCGAAATGATTACCGGCCGCGAATTCACCTTCACCCCCCAGGATTTCGAGCGTATCCGCACGATGATCTACGACCGGGCGGGCATTTCCCTCAATTTCAGCAAACAGGAAATGGTCTACAGCCGTCTCGCCAAACGCTTGAGAGCGAACAATCTCGCTGCATTTTCAGAATATATCGCCCTGCTCGATCGGGGAAACACCCAGGAATGGGAAGCGTTCATCAATGCGCTCACCACGAACCTGACTTATTTCTTCAGGGAAGCGCACCATTTCGCCCTCCTCGCCGAGCATGTCAAATCCGCAAAACATCCTGTTCTGCTGTGGTGCGCGGCTTCTTCCACCGGGGAAGAAGCCTATTCCATGGCGATGACCATGGCCGAACTTTATGGATCGATGAATCCGCCTGTCAGAATCATTGCAAGCGATGTCGACACCACTGTCCTGGAAAAAGCCAGGGCAGGGGTTTACAACCTCTCCCAGATCGAGAGACTGCCTCACGAAAAATTCAGGAAATATTTCACCGAAGCGCCCGGAAACCAGGTAAGGATATGTACTGAAATCAAGAACATGATCACATTCACCAAAATCAACCTGCTCGATGAGCGCTGGCCGGTGAAGGGGCCTTTCGATGCGATATTCTGCCGCAATGTCATGATTTATTTTGACAAAAAAACTCAGGCCAGGATTCTAGAAAAATTCGCGCCATTGCTGCGCCAGGATGGTCTGCTCTTCGCCGGGCACTCCGAAAGCTTCCATCATGTCGCAAACCTTTTCAGGCTGCGCGGAAAAACCGTCTATGAACTCGCATCCCATGGCTGAACCTTCGCCTGCGGGCATGAAACCATCGCCCAGCCATGGCGCCGACTGCATACTCCCGTTCAAGCCCCAACCCGTTGCAAAAACGGAAAAAATCATTTTCGTCGGCGCATCGACCGGAGGAACCGAAGCAATCAAGATTTTCCTCCTCGGCCTTCCCGAGGATTGCCCTGCCGTATTGATCTCCCAGCACATGCCGGAAGCATTCACAAAATCCTTCGCCGAACGGCTCGACGGCCTGTGCAGGATCCCGGTCAAGGAAGCGGAAAACAGCGAAATCATCCTCCCCGGACATGTGTATATTTCGCCCGGACATTCCCACCTGATGCTCAAAAGGTCGGGCTCGCACTATATGACGGAACTCAGTCAGGGCGTTCCGGTCAACAGGCATCGGCCTTCGGTGGATGTGCTTTTCCGCTCTGCCGCCAATTTTGCCGGAAAAAACGCGGTGGGCGTGATTCTCACCGGAATGGGGAAGGATGGAGCGGCATGCATGCTCGAAATGAAGCAGGCAGGCGCCTATAATTTCGCGCAGGACGAAGCGAGTTGCGTCGTTTTCGGCATGCCCAGGGAAGCCATAGCATTGGGGGGCGTGGACGAAATCGCGCCGATCGTGGACATGGCAAAACGCGTCATGCAGTATCTGGAACGGTCTCGGACATGACCGAAAAACATTACGAAAATTTTCCGGTTGCATCTGTCATGCTGCCCAGGCGGCTCAGAAAGCCTGTCGGCCTGATCTATTCCTTCGCGAGGGCAGCGGATGATTTCGCCGACGAAGGCGACCGCACAGACGAAGAACGCATTCTGCTCCTGGATTCATTCAGGCATGAGCTTGCAAGGCTTTCGGGCGGGCAGGAACCGCAATCCATCCTGTTCCGGGAGCTTTCACCCGTCATGGAACAGTACCGGCTCCCCGTCGTGCTTTTCACCGACCTGCTCGATGCCTTCACCCAGGATGTATGCAAGAAGCGTTACGCCGATTTCGATGAACTCCTCGATTATTGCAGCAAATCCGCCAATCCTGTGGGAAGACTGCTCCTGCACCTTTACGGCATAAATTCCGAAAAAAACCGGCAATATTCGGACAACATATGCTCCAGCCTGCAATTGATCAATTTCCTTCAGGATATCGAAATCGACTTCGAAATGGGAAGAATCTACCTGCCGGAAGACGAAATGATGCGTTACGGCATTGCCGGATCGCATATCGAATCGAAAAAAGCGGATGCATCCTGGGCAATATTCATGAAATTCCAGGCGGAGCGCGCCAGAAGAATGATGCTGGACGGAGCGCCCCTCGCGGGTGAAATGAAAGGCAGGATTGCGCTGGAAATGAAGCTGATCATATTGGGCGGACTCAGAATCCTGGAAAAACTCGACAAATCCGGCGGAAATATCTTCGGCAAGCGGCCGAAACTCGGGCGCTTCGACTGGGCGCTCATGCTTGTGCGTGCGCTATGCATGCGTGGAGCGCCACATTTCGGACTCGACCGCCAGTGAAGTCCCGGACAGTCGAGGGAATTCGTGCAACCGAGCGTAACGTTCCGGGTCCAGCGAAGGTTCGAGCATGATCCTCGCCATCCCGCCCACCGCCCGCAGCATCGATCCGAAGTTCCTTTCGACCAGCGGGAATTTGCCCGCATAGCGGCGGACGATGGTTTCGAAATCTTCGGGTTTCTGTCCCGTAATTTCGAGCACGGCCTGGGTCGGCGCGCCCATGGCAAAGGCATTGCGCTTGTAATCCTCGAAATATCGGAGAACCTGCGCGATCGTAAAATCCGGAAAATTCAGCGCCCTGGCCACTTTCGTGAATAGCCGTGGCGGCGCATCGAAATACCTGACCGGGCGTCCGAGCACCTTGGAAAAAACGGCTGCGATATCTTCGGGAGAGAGCAATGACGGCCCTGTCGGACGGTAGGTCTTTCCGACATGATCAGCCGGGGCGGTGAGTACATCTGCGATCACCCTCGCAATGTCCTCGTTGGAAGGCGGCGCGTTCATGCCTTTCCCGAGCGGCATCGGCATCATGCCGAACTGTGCGATCGGCTCCAGGGCGGCCATATAGTTGTCGGCGAACCAGCCCGGATTGACCGTGACCAGGCCGACGTTCGGCATCCAGGAAAACATCCTGTCGGCCAGCCAGGTCTCTCGGGTATGAATCGAGGGATGACGCGGATCAGCCAGCCACTGGCTCATCGCCACCACCACTTCCAGGCGACGCTCTTCGGCGGCGGAAGCGAAAACCACGCTTGCGCTCAATGCATCCCGAAGCAATGGCGCGCAGAAATAGGCCCTCTGCACATCCTTCAGCGCAAGGCGCATGTCTTCGATGTCGTGAAGATTGCCGACCTGAATCTGCGCACCGAGCGCCTGCAACGATTCGCTTCTTTGGTCCAAGCGATGCACCAGCGCGCGTACAGAAAAGCCCTTCTCGATCAATTGCCTGACCGCCTGGAATCCGGTCTTGCCGGCCGCACTCGTCACCAGTATTCTCGGTTTCATCATCCGCCCCCATAATATGTCGAACATCATCTCATATGCCGAAAAAATACGGAGCGTCTCCGCTACCCGCATCATTGCATCACATTACGATCATCATATTCCATGAGCCGCACTCGGTCAACCGTCCGGCGAAGCCATCTTCCTTCAGGTTTTTTACAGATATAAGCGTATCGAATGCAAGCTTGCTCATTGCTCGCAAGCACGCCTTCCGTTCGCTTCGAGTATGGGCGAAAAACGCCGCCTCGCAGATGGTTTTGCCATAAAAAAAACCCGCCGCCTTTTTCAAGGTGACGGGTTCGAGGTTTGCCGGTTATCCGGCTTGTTGTCCCGAGCAGCTCGCCCCGAGCGGGGGCGAGGCGAAGGATCTTTTAGAACCCGAAGGCCAGATCCACTGTGGTCATGCGGTCGCCCATATAGGCAGCCTGTCCTGCTGCTACCGAATTATATACATCGCCGCTGCCTTTGGTGAAGGTCAATTCAGCCCTGACGTTCAAAGCGATATTGTACGTCGCGCCGAACATGATCGCATTGTCGGTTGCATTCGAGTTTGCAATGGCAACAGGCGCTGCGATCGTGCCACCCTGCACCGGCGCACCGCTGGATGCGCGACGGATGCCGAGTTGCAGGGTCGCCTTGTTCGGAATCACGCCGAGTTCGGCAGCAATGTTGAACGATTTCTTTCTCTGGGTGCCTGCGTTGTACAGGTTGACATTGCCCACCGTGCCTGCTGCGGGGGAAGCCGGGGCCACTGCATAGGAAAACACGAAGGTCAGCGGCATTCCGCTCACATCGCCCAGCAACTGCGCATCGATCGCTGTTGCCTTGGTGTCGACATTAGCGGCAGGGGTAGCGGCAACGACACCATTAGCAACGATAGCGGATGTCGTGGTGGTTCCCTTCCAGAACTGGACGCCAACAGCGGCATCAAAACCCGGGATCAGGTCACCCGGAGTCCATGCGGCGCGCAGATAGTTGGAGGTCGGTCCGCCCGAACCGCCCGCGCCGGTGTTTGCGCCCCACTTCGCGAAGTTGGCGAAGAACTGGTCGTTGCTGGCGACGAATGCCACGCCGCTCGCGGCAGTGGCCGTTCCCAGATATTGCTGCGCTGAAATCACCTGCATGCCGCCTGTGGTTCCGCCGGCAACAAGAGTCTGGTTGAACGCATGCACGGCGACAGAACCGGTGTTCAGCACTTCGAAGCTGTCTGCAGGTCCGAGGCCGTTGGTGCTGAAGGGAATGGCGCCCACATTCACGCCGCCCACGTCATACACGAAAGGCACTTTCAGCCTGATCAGGCCGCTGTTCGTCGCAGTCGCGCCGGCATTCGGAACCGTACCGCCGTTGGCCAGGCTGACTTCAGCCTCGAAACCGGTATGCTCGCCCACGCGTCCGCCCAGGAACAGGCTGACCTGTTGCGGGATCTGTACCTGACCGTTGTTGGTATTCTTGGTGGAAGAGGTTTGACCGCCTATGGCCCCGACCGGGCCGTTGGTTTTCTGGTATTGCGCGTAGCCGACCAGCGCCGCATTCAGCACTGCGGGAATGGAAAGGCCTTCAGCTTCGATTTTCTCCTGGGCACCGACCATGGTGTAGCCGTTCTGCTTGAAGGAACGCCCGAAGCCGTTCAGTGCGGGAAAATGCTGGTAATGGCAGGCGCTGCAAGCCATGCCGACCTGGCGTGCGAAGGCGGGGATCGCGTGCGCGGAAGGCGCCCAGGCTGCTGCGGACATCAGCGCAGTCGCCAGTAAAGTTTTCTTGAATTGCATGATTTCACTCCTAAGTATGTTTATAAATGGTGAATACCCATTACACGCCCCCCTCCTTGCAGGCAGAACTGTGCAACGTTTGCTTTATACCATGGCCCCAAAAAAACGGTCAATCTTAAACATATCTTATGTTGCAAATATGCAACATGCATCGAGGTTTCGAATCAGGCTCTTTCGCTTGTATTTTCGAATCCAAAATACCATCATCGGCGCATTCATTGAATTCATAAGGTGAAATCATGCCTATCAGTATTCGCGGACTGGACGATCAGGCATTGGCCAGGACGAGATTCTCGACAAGCTCGAAATGACGGATCCGGCAAAAGCGCCGCCTTTGCCCCGTTAACAGCAACGGTTGCCATGCGACTGAGTCCAGCGCACGCGGAAAATACTCGCGGCATGGGGCATGAGAAATCCACGCTCCGACTTCTCCCGCGAATCCGTTATAATATCGGATTTTTGGCGGAATAATTTCGATGCTTGAGGCTGTCAGCTTGGAATGCATGCGCGGCGACAGAAGGCTCTTCGCGGATGTCGGTTTCAGCCTCGCGCCCGGCGAACTCCTCCATGTCAGGGGTCGAAACGGCAGCGGCAAAAGCAGCCTGCTCAGGATGCTCTGCGGACTCGTCCTTCCCGAATCGGGGGAAATCAAATGGAATGGACTGAACATCAGGCGTTCGGATGAGTACAAGCACTCGCTCACCTATCTTGGACATCTGAACGGCATCAAGGAGGAGCTCTCCGGGGTGGAGAATCTGCGCATCAATTGCGGCCTTGCCGGATCCGATGTCGGCGAGAGCGCCGCGCTCGATGCGCTCGCAAGAATCGGGCTGGCGGGGCGCGAGCATCTTCCGGTGAAAGTGCTCTCGCAAGGACAGCGGCGGCGCGTGATGCTGGCGAGGCTCCTCGTGGCGAGCACCCCGCTGTGGATCCTGGACGAGCCGCTCGCCGCGCTCGACACCGACGCCATCGGCCTGATGCGCTCGCTCTTCGAATTCCACCTCGAAAACGGCGGCATGCTGATCCTGACCACGCATCAGGAACTGGATATCGCAGCAAAAACCACTCATGAAATCAGGTTCTCCTCATGACCATCGTGATGTGGGTACTGAAGCGGGATCTGCTGCTTGCAATGCGGCGAAAATCCGATGTTTTGACGACGCTGTTTTTCTTCGTCATCATGGTGAGCCTGTTCCCGCTGGGGGTGGGACCGGAACCGCAACTCCTCAAGGCGATGGGGCCGGGCGTGCTGTGGGTCGCGGCGCTGCTCGCCTCGATGCTGTCCCTCGGGCGGCTTTTCGCAGCCGACCATGGCGACGGGACGCTGGAGCAGATGCTGCTCTGCCCGGAATCGCTTGCCCTCATCGTCCTGGCAAAAACAGCCGTGCACTGGATCGCATCGGAACTGCCCCTGGTGCTGATGGCGCCGCTTCTCGGCCTGCAATTCGGGTTGTCGGGGGACGCGTTATGGGTATTGGCCCTGTCCCTCCTCCTGGGCACGCCCGTCCTCAGTCTCGTGGGCGCAATCGGCGCCTCTCTGACGCTGGGCTTGAGAGGCGGCGGTGTTCTGGTATCATTGCTGGTTTTGCCGCTCTATATTCCCGTGCTGATTTTCGGCGCGGGGGCGGTCGATGCCAACGCCTCGGGGCTGGGTGCGGGAGGCCATCTTTCCCTGCTGGGCGCGCTCCTGGTATTGGCGCTTCTGGCTACGCCGAAAGCAGCGGCTGCGGCATTGCGCATCTCTCTGGAATAAGGGTATGAATTGAGCACGATCAACTGGTACAAATATGCATCCCCGGCATCTTTTTACGGCCTTGCCGGAAAAATGATCCCAGGCTTTGCCGCCCTGTCCGGAATCCTCTTCATCGTCGGACTCTACATCGGGTTTTTCGTGGCGCCCACCGATGCGCAACAGGGGGAAGCCTACAGGATCATTTTCATCCATGTGCCGGCGGCCTGGATGTCGATGTTCATCTACGTGATCATGGCGATTTACGCGGGAATCGGGCTTGCCTTCAACACCCGGCTCTCCTCGATGATGGCTCAGGCCCTCGCTCCGACCGGCGCTCTGTTCTGCTCGATCGCGCTCTTCACCGGTGCCTTCTGGGGGAAGCCGATGTGGGGCGCATGGTGGGTATGGGATGCAAGACTGACCTCCCAACTGATCCTGTTCTTTCTTTATATCGGCTTCATTTCGCTCCAGGCCGCCATCGACGATCCGAAGCGCTCGGACAGGGCAGGCGCGCTGATCGCGCTCGTCGGCGTCGTCAATGTACCCATCATCTATTTTTCCGTCAAATGGTGGAATACCCTGCATCAGGGCGCATCGATCAATCTGACCCGAGCCCCTTCCATGGCGCACACCATGCTTGCCGGCATGCTGATCATGGCACTCGCCTGCTGGATGTATGCCATCGCAGTCACACTCTACCGGGTAAGGCTCGTCATACTCGAGCGCGAGCGCCACTCGACCTGGGTTGCGCAATTGCTGAAGGACATGAAATGAACTGGGAAAACGTTTCTCAATTTCTGCACATGGGCGGCTACGGCTTCTACGTATGGGGGTCTTTCGGACTCTCTTTCGCCCTGCTCGCGCTCGAACTCCTGCTTTTGTCGGTCAGGCGGCGAACTTTGCTGAAGCGGCTGGGTCAGATTCAAAGATTGAATACACCCTGAGGATGGCAATGAAACCGCGTCACAAAAAACTGGTTTTTATCCTGATCGGCGTTGCCGGGATCGGCATCATCGTGGCTCTCGTCATGAACGCTTTCAGGAGCAACCTCGTATTTTTCTTCACGCCGAGCCAGGTCATCGCGAAAGAAGCGCCGGTGAACCGCGCCTTCAGGATCGGCGGACTCGTCGAAAAAGGCTCGCTCCGCCGCGAAAATGACGGACTCACCGTGCATTTCGTGGTGACGGACACCAAACACGACATGAATGTAACCTACAAAGGCATTCTTCCCGACCTCTTCAAGGAAGGCAAAGGGGTCGTCGCCCAGGGCAGGCTCGATTCGAACGGACGCTTCGTCGCGGACGAAGTGCTGGCCAAACATGACGAAAACTACATGCCGCCCGAAGTCGCAAACGAACTCAAGGCCGCAAAAGCCTCCAAGACACCCTTATAGCCGGAGTATCCATGGTTCCTGAAATTGGTCATTTTTGCCTGATACTGGCGCTCCTTCTGGCGCTGATTCAGGGCATCGTCCCGATATTCGGGGCACAGCAGGGCATCCCCACCCTGACGGGAATCGCCAGACCCGTCGCTCAGGGGCAGTTCGTTTTCGTTGCCATCGCATTTGGCTGCCTCGTCTACTCCCTGATCAACAACGACTTTTCCGTCCAGTATGTCGCGGAGCATTCCAATTCCCACCTGCCGCTGCATTACCGCATTGCGGCGGAATGGGGGGGGCATGAAGGCTCGCTGCTCCTGTGGGTCACCATCCTTGGAATATGGTCGGTTGCGGTGACCGTTTTCAGCCGTCACCTCCCGGATGAGATGGTTGCCCGCGTGCTGGGCGTCATGGGTCTCATCAGCGTCGGATTCCTGCTGTTCATGCTGCTCACTTCCGACCCTTTCGCCAGGCTGTTTCCGACACCCGCGGACGGGGCCGATCTCAACCCGCTGCTGCAGGATCCGGGACTCGTAATCCACCCCCCCATGCTCTACATGGGTTATGTCGGATTCTCGATCGCCTTCGCATTTGCCATATCCGCACTGCTCTCCGGAAAACTGGACGCGACCTGGGCGCGCTGGTCGCGCCCCTGGACCACCACTGCCTGGATTTTCCTGACTTTCGGAATCGCGCTCGGCAGCGGCTGGGCTTATTACGAACTGGGCTGGGGGGGGTGGTGGTTCTGGGATCCTGTCGAGAATGCTTCCTTCATGCCATGGCTCGTCGGCACGGCCCTCATTCATTCGCTCGCGGTCACGGAAAAACGCGGCAGCTTCAAAAGCTGGACAGTGCTGCTCGCAATCGGCGCATTTTCGCTGAGCCTCCTCGGCACATTCCTCGTGCGTTCCGGCGTGCTCACTTCCGTCCACGCCTTTGCAACCGATCCGAGGCGCGGAACATTCATCCTCATCTTTCTCCTGACCGTGATCGGCAGCTCCCTCCTGCTCTACGCATGGCGCGCGCCCAAGGTTGGACTCGGCGGAAAATTCGATATCGTATCCCGCGAATCCCTGCTGCTCTCGAACAACGTGCTGCTCGCCGTTGCAGCCACTTCCGTCCTGCTCGGCACGATCTACCCGCTGCTCGTGGATGCGCTTGGCATGGGCAAGATTTCGGTCGGCCCCCCCTATTTCAATGCCATCTTCGTGCCGTTGATGGTACCCGCCCTGTTTCTGATCGGCCTGGGACCGATCGCGAGCTGGAAAAAGGCAAGCCTGCCCGACATGGCATACAGGCTCAAATGGGCCTTCGCCGCGAGCATCCTCTCCGCCGCCATCCTGCCGCTTGCCCTGGGCAGCTGGACGCCCCTCATCAGCCTGGGCTTTCTGCTTGCGGCCTGGATCATTTTCACGACCCTGCATTCCTTCTGGAACAGGATCAAGTCATCCGGCGACATGTTCGCCGCGATGGCGAAACAATCCATGAGCTATTACGGCATGCTGTTCGGTCATCTCGGAATTGCGGTATTCGTGATCGGGGTCACCATGGTCAAGGGCTATGAAACCGAGCGCGATGTCAGGATGAATGTCGGGGATACGCTCAAAATCGCTTCCTACACCTTCCGCTTCGACGGGACCAGCGACGTGCAGGGGCCCAATTATCAGGCCGAACGCGGGTTCATCACGGTCATGGAAAACGGGCGCCAGATGCTCATGCTGCATCCCGAGAAACGCAGGTACAACGCATCCGGAATGGTAATGACGATCGCCTCCATCGACCCCGGCCTCACGCGCGATCTGTATGTCTCGCTGGGGGAACAGATCGACAACAACGCATGGAGCGTCAGGATTTACTACAAGCCCTACGTGGACTGGATCTGGGGAGGGTGCCTGATCATGGCCATCGGCGGTCTCTTCGCGGTTGCCGACAGGCGTTATCGCATCAAGAGTAAAGCCGCCGCCCACGATCTCAAGCCCGCGATGGAGGCAACATGAAAGCGAAATTCGTCATCCCCCTGGCGCTCTTCCTGATCCTGGTCGTTTTCCTCTGGGTAGGGCTCAGGCTGAACCCTAGGGAAGTCCCCTCCCCCCTGATCGGCAAACCCGCGCCTCAATTCGATCTCACCGATGTCCACGATCCCGGCCGACACTTCTCCAACCGGGACATGCTGGGAAAAGTCTGGCTCCTCAACGTTTATGCCTCATGGTGCGAATCCTGCCGCGAAGAACACCCGCTTCTGGTGGAGTTTTCCGGAAAACAGATCATCCCTATCATCGGACTCGATTACAAGGACAAGCCTGAGGACGCCAGGAAATGGCTGAACCAGATGGGCAACCCCTATGAACTCAGCGTTTCCGACCTGGACGGGCGCGTCGGGATCAACTTCGGCGTTTACGGGGTTCCTGAGACTTACCTGATCGACAAAGCCGGGATCATCCGCGACAAAATCATCGGCCCGATCACGGTCAAAAGTCTCGATGAAAGAATCATTCCACGGGCAAGGGAACTCTCGCAATGAAGCTGCTGCTATGTTTCGTCCTGCTCGTTTTCGTCAATTCCGGCTACGCGAAGGAAGCTGTTCCGGTTGCGGAGAACCCCGCCATCGAGAAGCGCATGATCGACCTCTCCGAAGATCTGCGCTGCCTCGTCTGTCAGAACGAGACGCTTGCCGCATCCCAGGCGGAACTTGCGCTGGACCTCAAGCAGGAAATCCGGGAAATGATGAAAAAGGGCATGTCCGACAAGGAAATCGTCGCGTATCTCGTCAATCGTTACGGGGATTTCGTGCTCTACAAGCCGCCTGTCAAAACGACGACGCTGCTGTTATGGTACGGGCCATTCCTGTTCCTCGCCATCGGACTCATTGTACTCTTTCTCACCATCAGAAAACGCCGCAGCCAAATCGAGGAGACGCATTTATCCCCTGACGACGCACAGCGCGCACAATCCTTGCTGGAAAATAATCCATGATCGCTTTCTGGACCATTTGCGGGATTCTCATCCTGATCGCACTTCTTTTCGTGCTTACGCCGCTCCTGCGCCGAAAAGGCAACGGCGTCGAGCGCAACCATCTCAATATTTCCCTTTATCAGCAGCAACTCAATGAACTGGAAACGGACCGCGAAAACGCGCTGGTAAACGAAGCGCAATACGAACAGGGCAGGCAGGAAATACAGAAAAGACTGCTTGAGGATATCTCGGATGAGGAAACGGCTGAGAGCAATCCTGCCGGAAAAAAAACAGCGCTCGTTCTGGGCATTGCGATTCCTGTTCTTTCCGTGCTGCTCTACCTGCAACTGGGCCATTCGAAATTTCTCGGCCCGCAGGAAGCGCCTCCGGAAGCCGCCGCAGACAATGGCGGATTCACCCAGGAAAAAATAGAAACCATGGTGGCAAAGCTTGCCGCGCGACTCCAGAAGAATCCGTCCGATGCAGAAGGATGGACCATGCTTGGGCGCTCTTACATGATACTCAAGCGCTTTCCTGATGCGGTCGATGCTTTCGATCATGCATCGAAACTGCTGCCCAATGATGCGCAGGTTCTGGCCGAATACGGCGAAAGCGAGATGATGACGGATCCGACGAAATTGAACCCGAAAGCAGTGGAACTCACGGAAAAAGCCCTCAAGATCGACCCGAACAATCCAAAAGCGCTCACTCTCGGCGGCGCAATCGCATTCGAGCAAAAAAATTATGCGCGAGTCGTCATGCTCTGGGAAAACCTGCTCGCACAACTTCAGCCCGATTCGGAGGATGCCAAGGCGGTAGAAAACGGCATTGCCGGCGCAAGGGAAGCCGCGAAGGCAAGTGGAAAGCCGCTTCCGGAATCGAAACTCAAGCCCCGATCTGCCATGGCAAGCGTTTCCGGAACCGTGACACTCGCTCCTGAATTCGCATCGAAAATCTCCCCCAAGGATACCCTCTTCATCTTCGCCCGCGCGTCAAGCGGCCCCAGGATGCCGCTTGCAATCCTGAAAGTCGAGGCCAGGGAACTGCCCCTCAAATTTTCGCTGGATGATACGCTGGCCGTGGCCCCGATGATGAAGCTGTCGAATTTCAGGGAAGTCGTCGTCGGCGCGCGGATTTCCAAATCCGGCAATGCGATGCCGCAAAGCGGCGATCTTGAAGGACTCAGTCAGCCGGTCAAGGTGGGCGCCGGGGACATCCATATCACGATAGACAAGCCGGTCCCCTGATTTCCAGAAAATCCTCGGTGTAATCCGTACACTCGGGATTGAACACCTGTACCAGTATGGTTTGCCTGCCGCGACGCCTGGGATAGCCATAGCTGTCCTCCTGGATCAGAAGATCATCTGCCTGGACCACGAGCGCAGGGCCGTCTTCCAGGATTTCCACGACGATCCCCGATCTGTCGCGCCATGACACCTTTCTGCCGATCAGGGCATGCAGTAAAGAAAAATCCGCTTCAAGTCTTTCCATGGGGGGAGGATGATCCATATCCTGAAAAAAATCAATTTTTTTAACGTATCCGACTTGACTTCATCTTGAAAACTGAGTAAAAAGCAGATTGGTGACGGACATCGCGTTCACGACGCGATGGAACGCACTGCAAAAAGGGGAAACCCGATTTTATTTTTTATTAAGGAAGCACAGATGTCGACCGGTACAGTAAAGTGGTTCAATGATTCGAAGGGCTTTGGCTTCATCACGCCCGACGATGGGGGGGAAGATTTATTCGCTCACTTTTCCGCAATCAATATGGGCGGATTCAAGACCCTGAAAGAAGGGCAGAAAGTGAGTTTCGAAGTAACTCAGGGTCCGAAAGGCAAACAAGCCTCGAATATCCAAGGGATTTAATCGGTTACTGGAAACAGCCCACTCGAGAGTGGGCTGTTTTTTTACATCCTTTCCATCATCGCCTGACCGAATCCCGAACAGGAAACCTGGTTTGCGCCGGGCATTGCCCTGGCGAAATCGTAGGTCACCTGCTTGTCTCTTATCGCGCCTTCCATGCCCCGAATCAGCAGATCGGCGGCCTCGCTCCATCCCATGTGACGCAGCATCATTTCGGCTGACAGGATGATCGAACCCGGATTCACGTTATCCTTCCCGGCATATTTCGGTGCCGTGCCGTGCGTCGCTTCGAACATTGCCACCTTGTCGCTCAGGTTGGCTCCAGGCGCAATGCCTATTCCGCCTACCTGCGCCGCCAAGGCATCGGAGATGTAGTCCCCGTTCAGGTTCATGGTCGCAACCACGTCGTACTCCTCGGGACGCAACAGAATCTGCTGCAGGAAGTTGTCGGCAATCACGTCCTTGATCACGACCCCGCCCGGCAGTTTCATCCATGGCCCCGCATCGATCAATTCCGCGCCGAATTCGCGTCTTGCCAACCCGTATCCCCAGCTTTTGAAAGCGCCTTCGGTAAACTTCATGATATTGCCCTTATGCACGAGCGTCACCGATTTGCGCCCGTTGTCGATCGCGTATTGAATCGCCCGCCTCACAAGTCGTTCGGTGCCTTCGCGTGAGACAGGTTTGATGCCTATCCCGGAAGTGGCAGGAAAGCGGATGCTCTTGACGCCCATCTCGTCCACAAGGAAACGTATAAGCTTTTCTGCCTCGGCGGAACCCGCTTCCCACTCTATCCCGGCGTAAATGTCTTCGACATTTTCCCTGAAAATCACCATATCGGTCTTTTCGGGATGCCTGAGCGGAGAAGGAACGCCTTCGAAGTAGCGGATGGGCCTCAGGCAGACATAAAGGTCGAGTTCCTGGCGCAGCGCCACATTGAGCGAGCGTATGCCCCCGCCCACCGGGGTCGTCAAGGGACCCTTGATGGAAACCACATATTCGCGCACGGCTTCCAGAGTTTCCTCGGGCATCCATACGTTCTCCCCGTAAACCTTCAGCGCTTTTTCACCTGCATAGACTTCCATCCAGGAAATCCTGCGTGCGCCCCCATATGCCTTTTCTACTGCGGCGTCCACTACCCTGCGCATCACCGGGGTGATGTCCACACCTATCCCGTCGCCCTCTATGAAAGGAATAACCGGCTGATCCGGGACTTCCAGTGAGCCGTCGGGGTTGACTGAGATTTTATCGCCGCGCGGCGCTTCTATATGTTGGTACATGCCGGATTCTCCTGTTATTGATTGCGACATTTTACGCTTCTTGCGCCAGAAATTGACGACTGCGGCGACATTCAGCCCAAAATTTACATTGGAATTGCCCAACAGTGGAATTTGATCTAAACTAAACCCTGTTTCCTGACAGGGCCTTTTTGCAAGCCGCAGCTAATCATCCAGCACTATCACATAGAGGGGAGTTACAATGAAAAAATTTCTGTCAATTCTAATCGCTTCCGTTTTTGCTGCATCGGCATGTATGTCGGCTTATGCTGCTGACGCCGCATCCGCTCCTGCTGCGACCGAAGCCAAATCAGCCGATTCCAAAGATGCCTCGAAAACGAAAAAACCTCGCCGCCACTGGTGCAAAGCCACGCAGCAGTTTCAGACCGAACCCTGCCCCAAGAAGGCCCGCCGCCACTGGTGCAGAACGACGCAACAGTTCCAGACCGAACCTTGCCCGCACCAGAGAAAAAAATGGTGTATAACGACCCAACAGTTCCAGACCGAACCCTGCCCCAAGAAGGAAAAGGGCGCAGCTTCGGCTCCGGCAGCAAGCGAAAAGAAATAAGCTCCGTTCAAACAGAAAAAGCAGGGCTTGCCCTGCTTTTTCTGTTTCCGCTGTCAACGCAAGCACCTCTCGAAGCGTTTTTATCGACAGGCATGCAAGTGCCGTTTGTTTCAACCACTTGAGGATTCATGATGAGCAAACTTCTTTCCGCCCTTATAGCAGCTGCTTTTGCAGCAGTGAGTTTCAATGTTGCCGCAGCCGACGAAGCATCCGCTCCTGCTGCCACGCCGGCCAAACACCACCACAAGGTGAAACACCACCGCAAGACCAAGCATCACAAGAAAGCCGAAAAAAAGGCTGAAGATGCGCCTGCCGAAGCACCTGCCGCAAAATAGGCATCGAGTGCCGATTTTTTTTCAACACTTGTCAACGCACCGTGACTTGAAACGTTGTTAAGCTTACCCATTACATGGGGTGTTTTTAATCAAACTTTAAAGGGTTATCATGAACAAACTGCTCTCCGCACTGATCGCTGCTGTATTCGCTTCCGTTTCTCTTTCCGCAATCGCTGAAGATGCCCCCAAGGCTGAAGCAAAAGCTGAAGCCAAGGCTGATGCCAAGGATGGCGTGAAGGAAGAAAAGAAAGCAGCAAAGAAAAAGCACCACAAGAAAGCTGAAAAGAAAGAAGACAAGAAAGAAGAAATGAAGAAAGAAGAAGCCAAGTAAGCCAGGCTTTTCGGAGTGAAAAGGCGGGGGCTTTCCCCCGCCTTTTTTTGCTTATTCATCACAGAAAATCAGCATGATCTGGAAACCCAATACTACCGTCGCAGCCGTTCTGGAATTGGACGGAAAATTCCTGCTGGTCGAAGAGAACACCAGTCAGGGCGACTTGTTCAACCAGCCCGCCGGGCATCTGGAGCCGGGCGAATCGCTCGTCGAGGGCGCAATCAGGGAAGCGCTGGAAGAGTCCGCCTATACTTTCGAACCGAAAACATTAATCGGCATTTACCAGTGGCGCACGCAAAACACGACTTACCTGCGTTTCGCCTTCACCGGCCCGATTCTCTCGCACGATCCTCAGCGCAAGCTCGATACGGGAATCATCAGGGCGATCTGGCTGAGTCCTGACGAAATCAGGGCCGAAAAAAACCGGCACCGCAGCCCCATGGTATGCCAATGCATCGAGGATTACCTCGACGGCAGGCGCTACCCCCTGGATATCATCACCCATTGGGAGGATGCTTGAAAAAAGTGGTTGTCGGCATGTCCGGCGGCGTCGACTCTTCCGTCTCCGCGCTCCTGCTCAAAAATCAGGGTTTCGAAGTCATCGGTCTGTTCATGAAAAACTGGGAAGACGATGATTCCGAAGAATACTGCTCGTCACGCCAGGATCTGATCGATGCGGTCTCCGTTGCCGACAGGATAGGCATAGAGATCGAGGCGGTCAATTTCTCCATGGAATACAAGGATCGCGTTTTCAGCCATTTCCTTCAGGAATACAAGGCGGGCAGAACGCCCAACCCGGACGTGCTGTGCAATTCTGAAATCAAGTTCAAGGCGTTCCTCGATCACGCCATGAGTCTGGGCGCGGACTATATCGCAACGGGGCATTACGCCCAGGTTCGCGAAATCAACGGCGAATACCAGCTTCTGAAAGCCGAGGACGGCACCAAGGATCAAAGCTATTTTCTATACCGGTTGAATCAGGCTCAGCTCGGCAAAACCATTTTTCCTCTGGGCAAGCTGCTCAAACGCGATGTCAGAAAAATAGCGCAGGAGGCGGGGCTGCCCAATTTCGCAAAAAAAGATAGCACGGGGATCTGCTTCATCGGAGAGCGCAAATTCAGGGAGTTCCTGAACCGCTATCTGCCCCATGAACCCGGTGAGATGCAGACGCCGGAAGGCAAAGCTGTCGGCGAGCATGTTGGCCTCATGTTCTACACCCTGGGGCAGAGACATGGACTCGAGATCGGCGGTGAAGGCGATGCCTGGTATGTCGCGGGAAAAGACATGGAAAAGAATCTGCTGATCGTCGTCCAGGGACACGATCATCCCATGCTCTTCAAGAACAGCCTCGATTGCAGCGACTTGAGCTGGGTCAGCGGCTGCGCCCCCCACCAGAACTGGGTTTATGGCGCGAAAACGCGATACAGGCAGACGGATGCGCCCTGCTGCATAACAAGACTCGATTCCTCATGCCATATCGAGTTTGCCGAGCCGCAATGGGCCGTCACGCCCGGACAGTCGGTCGTCGTTTACGAGAGCCATGTCTGCCTGGGCGGCGGCGTGATCGACGCCTAAGCCCTATTCCCTTGGCAAGGTATCGCTGAATGCGGTTCTTTTCATGAGCTTTTCATCGAGCTTCGAGAGATTGGGATAATCCTCGCGCCAGGACATCTCGGGATACCTGAAACCGAGATAGCCCAGACAGCAGCCCACGGCGATATCCGCTAGGCTGTATGTGTCCGCGACGCACCAGGGCTTCTCTCCCAGCTCCAGCGCAAGAAATTGCAGCCCATGATCGATTTTCTTCTTCTGCCTTTCGATCCAGTCGCCGCTCTGTTTTTCCTCGGGCCGCCTCTTTTCCATCACGGCAAGTGCCGCTGCGTCGCAAATCCCGTCGGCAAGCGCTTCCCATCGCTTCACCTGGATCCTGGCGCGTGCAAGCTCGGGAATGAGTCTCGCGACAGGCGTAAGGGTATCGAGATATTCCACGATCACCCTGGAATCGAACAGGGAGTCTCCGTCATCCAGAACAAGCACGGGCACTTTTCCAAGGGGATTGAAATGTCCGACCTGGGTGCCTTCAAGCCATGGACTGTCTATTGCGAACTCATGATCGACGCGCTTCTCAGCAAGGACGATACGCACTTTTCTCACGAAAGGACTGGTCAGGGAGCCGAGGAGTTTCATATTGAATTATGGGAAGGATCAGGGTAATGGATTATAGCAGTATGATAAAATCACAGTACACTCACAAGGCAAAATCATGAATCTTTCCCCCATTACCGCGCTTTCCCCCCTGGACGGACGTTACCACGACAAGCTTTCCGCACTCAGGCCATTTTTCAGCGAGTTTTCCCTGATCCGGCACAGAATCAAGGTGGAAATCGAATGGCTCAAAGCCTTGTCCCACGCTCCTGAAATCGCCGAGATTGCGCCTTTCTCGGAAAGAACCCGGGCGGAACTCGATGCGCTCGTCGAACATTTTTCGGAGCCGGATGCGGCGCGAGTCAAGGAAATCGAATCGAAAACCAACCACGACGTCAAGGCCGTGGAATACTGGCTCAAGGAAAGCCTTTCCGACAATCCAGAAGTCATGAAGGCCTCTGAATTTTTGCATTTTTCATGCACATCCGAGGACATCAACAATCTCGCCTATGGACTGATGGTGAAAGCTGCCAGGGATGAAGTCATGCTCCCCGCCGTTCGCGAAATTTGCGCGAAGCTTGCCGACATGGCGCACAATCTGGCGGAACTCCCCATGCTGTCGAGAACGCACGGGCAACCTGCCTCCCCCACCACATTGGGCAAGGAAATGGCGAACGTCGCCTACCGATTATCGCGCCAGGAAAAGCAGTTGCGGGAAAACGAAATCCTCGGCAAGATCAACGGCGCGGTCGGTAACTACAACGCTCACCTCGCTGCCTATCCCGAACTGGATTGGGAACATTTTTCCAGGAAATTCGTCACAAATCTTGGGCTCGAATTCAACCCCTACACCATCCAGATCGAACCGCACGATTACATGGCGGAGCTTTTCGATTGCCTCGCCAGAATCAACACCATATTGATCGATCTCGACCGGGATATCTGGGGATATATTTCCATCGGTTATTTCAAGCAGAAAACGTTGAAGGACGAAGTCGGCTCATCCACGATGCCACACAAGGTCAATCCCATCGATTTCGAAAACTCCGAAGGCAATCTCGGGATGGCGAACGCCATGCTCAGGCATTTTGCAGAAAAGCTCCCGATCTCGAGATGGCAACGGGATCTCACCGACTCGACCGTATTGCGCAACATCGGCCTCGCCTGGGGGTATTCCCTGCTCGGCTACGGCTCGCTCATCAAGGGACTGAACAAGCTCGAGGCCAATCCCGCAAGACTGGACGAAGATCTGGACAACGCCTGGGAAATCCTTGCCGAGCCGATCCAGACCGTGATGCGCCGCTACAATCTACCCAACCCCTATGAACAACTCAAGGAGTTGACCAGAGGCAAGGGCGGCATCACGAAGGACTCGATCCATGCCTTCATTTCCGGGCTTTCCATACCGGAAGACGCCAGGGCGCGCCTGCTGCGGATGAATCCCAGGGACTACACAGGAAAGGCCGGAGAACTCGCCAAAAGAATTTAGGGAACCACTGATTTATTCCTACGCGGGCGCGACGGCGCATTGCGGGATGAGATTCGCGAAGCACGGCGCAGCCAATGGTTATTCCATCGGCAAGCCGCGCGACAAAGAAGATCGCCCGCAAAGCCTCGTCCCTTCAGGGTTGCGTGAAAACGAAGCGAAGCGTAGTTTCGAGGTACGGCCAAATCGAGCGCTCGCTTTGTCGCACTCCTTGGCATTGTAGGCCAGCTACAACCTGCGTCGCGCTTCGTGCGATCATCTCGATCTTCCCAGCAACGCGTTCCACGGGAGAGTAAATCAGTGGTTCCTAGGGATTCCTAGGCTTGAATCTCTGGCGCAGCAGCCCGAAAGCCCCCGGCAGGAAGGTCATGAGGATAATGAGCACGATGAAAATCGAAAGATTCTGTTTGATGACCGGGGTATTGCCGAAAAAATAGCCGCAATAGACGAAAAAGCCTATCCACGATACGCCGCCCGCCAGGCTGTAGAGCACGAAACGGCGGTAGCTCATGTTGCCCACTCCTGCAACGAACGGCGCGAATGTTCTGATGACAGGGAGAAAACGGGAAAAAATCACGGTCTTGCCGCCATGCCTTTCGTAAAAGGCGTGAGTCTTTTCGAGGTGCTCATGATTGAAAAATCGGGATTTCTCGTGGGAGAAAACCTTGGGTCCGATGAAGCGCCCTATCCAATAGTTGGTGTTGTCCCCCGAAAAAGCGGCAACAACCAGGGTGAGGGCCAGCATGTTGACATCCATCGCCCCGCTGGAAGCCAATGTGCCCGCGACGAAAAGCATGGAATCCCCAGGCAGGAAAGGCGCGACGACCAGGCCGGTCTCGCTGAAAATAATCAGGAAAAGAATGAGATATATCCAGACGCCATAGCTCTGTGCCAGTACATTCAGGTACGTGTCCAGATGAATCACTATGTCCAGGAAACTCAACTTGCCTCCGCGCCGGTCTTCTTCTCGGCTTTCAGGAAATCCACTCTGGAGACCCCGAGCCACATCACGATCGGGCTTGCCACCAATACGGAGGAGTATATCCCGAAAAGAATGCCTATGGTCAGGGCAAGCGCAAAATAATGCAATGCTTCTCCCCCGAAGAACAGCATGGACGTAACCATCAACTGGGTGCAGCCGTGGGTGATGACCGTCCTCGACATGGTCCGGGTGATCGCATTGTTGATGATTTCAGGGACATCGCTTTTGCGCATGATCCTGAAATTCTCCCTGATCCTGTCGAAAACCACGACGGATTCGTTGACGGAATACCCCAGGACGGCAAGCACTGCGGCAAGCACCGGCAGGGAAAATTCCCACTGGAAAAACGAGAAAAACCCGAGGATGATCACGACATCGTGCAGGTTCGCGACGATCGCGGCAAGCGCGAAGCGCCATTCGAAACGGATCGCAAGGTACCCCATGATGCCGAGCGAGACCAGGAGCAGCGCGAGCGAACCGTTGCTGACGAGTTCCTTTCCGACCTGCGGGCCGACGAATTCGACACGCCTCATCTGCACAGAAGGATCATCATTCCGCAAACCGGCAAGGACCGCTTCGCTCTCTTTCGCGCCCGAGACATCGGCCTTGAGCGGCAACCTGATCAGCACATCCATGGAAGTGCCGAAATTCTGGACGGAAACGTCCGGCCTGGAGGCCAGGGATGCGCGGATTTTCTGCGTATCGGCAGGATGCGCGTAATGCACTTCCATCACGGTTCCACCGGTGAAATCGATACCGAAATGCAGGCCCCGCGTCGCCAGCAGGAACACCGCGACGACGAAGGTCAGGAGCGAAATCGCCGTCGTATACCGTCCGTAACTCATGAACGGGATGTCTTTTTTGATCCTGAAAAACTCCATGTCTATTCCTTAAGCTAACCGATCAGCAACTTGCCGACCCTGCGCCTGCCGTAGGCGAAGTTGACGATCGCGCGTGAAACCAGCACGGCGCTGAACATCGAGGTCAGTATGCCGAGGCAAAGCACGACTGCAAAGCCCTTGACGGGTCCAGAACCGAAGATGAAGAGCGCAATCCCCGCGATCAGGGTCGTGATATTCGAATCGATGATCGTGCCAAATGCCCGCTCGTATCCTGCATTGATCGCGGCCTGCGGCGTATTGCCGTTTCTCAGTTCGTCCCGGATACGCTCGTTGATGAGCACGTTGGCATCGATCGCCATGCCGAGCGTCAAAGCGATACCCGCCATGCCGGGCAGTGTCAGGGTCGCCTGCAACATGGACAGCACGGCAACCAGCAGGAACAGGTTCGCACCCAGGGCAACGACGGAAACAAAACCGAACACGAGATAATAAATGACCATGAATATGCTGATCGCGATGAAACCGAACAGGGTAGAATCGAAACCCTTCGCTATGTTGTCGGCCCCCAGGCTCGGCCCCACCGTTCTTTCCTCGATGATTTCCATGGGCGCCGCAAGCGCGCCGGCCCGAAGGAGCAGCGCGACATCATGCGCTTCGCCGGTTGTCATGTGCCCCGAAATCTGGACATGCCCGCCGCCGATTTCCTCCCGGATCACGGGCGCGGTCACGACTTCGGCATGGTTTTTCTCGATCAGGAGAATGGCCATGCGCTTGCCCACGTTATCCGCAGTGATCTGCTTGAACATGCGCGAACCCGTGCTGTCGAGATCGATATGCACGGCAGCTTCGCTCGTCCTGTTGTCGAAACCGGGCTGTGCATCGTTGATATGCTCCCCGGTGAGGACGACGCTCTTTTTGACGAGAATCGGCAACCCGCCACGCTCCTTCAGAAGCTCATCGCCGAAAGGAATCGGCCCGGCGATCGCCTGGGCAAGATCGTGCTCGTCGTCGACCATGCGGATTTCAAGCGTTGCGGTCCTGCCCAGAATATCCTTCGCCTTGGCGGTGTCCTGCACGCCCGGCAATTCGACCACCACGCGGTCGGAACCCTGCTGCTGAATGATGGGTTCGGCCACGCCAAGTTCGTTGACCCTGTTCCTCAAGGTCGTGATATTCTGCTGGATGGCGAATTCCTGGATTTTGCTCCTCGCCTGGGGTTTCAACTGGGCCGAAATCCTGTACTCCGTTCCAGATTGCGTCAGTGCAAGATCGGGAAACTTCTTCGAGATTTCGGATACGGCCTTGTCGCTCGATTCCTTGTCTCCGAACCTGATTTCCAGCGCTTCCCCCTGCCTGCTTATCCCCGAGTAGTGCACGTCGGCATCGCGCAATTCAGCCCTGATTTCGCCCAGGTTGCGGTCCATCGCCATGGTAATCGCGGCATTCATGTCGACCTGCATCAGAAAATGCACCCCGCCCCGCAAATCAAGTCCCAGATACATGGGAAGGGCCCCGAGGCTCCTCAACCAGGCGGGAGAGCGCGAAAGCAGGTTGAGCGCAACCACGTAATCCTGCCCCAGTTGCGTCTGAAGCACATCCTTCGCCTTCAGTTGCGTATCGGTGTCGTTGAAGCGTACCTTGAGGCTGGCAGGATCGAGGAACATGCCGCTCTGCGCAAGATTGGCCGATTTCAGCCCATCTTCTACCCTGGACATCAATGCCGTATCGATTTTGGCCGAGGAAGACGAAATCTGTACCGCCGGAGCCTCGCCGAAGAAATTGGGAAGGGCATAGAGGAATCCGACAATCAGCATCAGCGCGATGATGCCGTTCTTCCAGAGAGGATATCGGTTCATTTTCAGTTCGCGGCCTTGATGGTGCCCTTGGGCAGAACGGTCTGGACCGCGGCCTTTTGCACCAGCACTTCCACGCCTGCTGCAATCTCGAGCGTGACATAGCTTTCGCCGACCTTGACGACCCTGCCGAGTTCGCCGCCCGTCGTCACCACTTCGTCATTCTTCTGGAGCGCATCGAGCATTGCCTTCATTTCCTTGGTCCGCTTCATCTGGGGACGGATCAGCATGAAATAGAACACGACGAAAATCACGATGAGCGGCGCGAAGCTCATCAGATCGGACCCCGGAGGGGAACCTGCACCCTGTGCATAAGCCGAAGTTATGAACATATTCTCTCCTCAAGACGGGCAAATCGACAAAACGGCGATTTTAACACGATAGCGCGCGCTGCCGCCTAAACTCCTTAACAAAATCTTCGAATGCCCCCGCTTCGATCGCCCCCCTGATCCCTCGCATCAATTCCTGATAGTAATGAAGATTATGGATCGTGTTGAGCCTGGCTCCCAGGATTTCATTCACGCGCTGTAAATGATGGAGGTAGGCGCGGGTGAAATTGTTGCAGGTATGGCAACCGCATGTCTCGTCGAGCGGCCTCGTGTCCAACCTGTACCGGGCATTCCTGATCTTGATATCGCCGTACCGGGTGAACAGCCACCCGTTTCTCGCATTTCTCGTCGGCATCACGCAATCGAACATGTCGATGCCGAGCGACACGGCAGCAACAATATCCTCCGGCGTGCCCACTCCCATGAGATAGCGCGGCTTGCCGGCAGGCATGCGAGGCGCGGCATGGGCGAGAATGCGCAGCATGTCTTCCTTTGGCTCCCCCACCGACAGGCCGCCTATGGCATAGCCATCGAAACCGATTTCCACGAGTCCGGCAAGCGACTCGTCGCGCAAAGCTTCATGCATGCCGCCCTGCACAATTCCGAACAGCGCATTCGCATTGCCTGCATGGGCTGCCTTGCTGCGCTTTGCCCATCTCAGGGACAGGCGCATCGAATCTGCGGCAACGTCGTATTCCGCGGGATAGGGCGTGCATTCGTCGAAAATCATCACGATATCCGAATTGAGAATCTTCTGGATGTGCATCGATACCTCAGGGGTGAGGAAACAGGTATCGCCGTTCACGGGCGACTGGAATTTCACCCCTTCTTCGCTGATTTTCCTCAGATCCCCCAGGCTGAATACCTGGAATCCGCCCGAATCGGTGAGGATGGGCCTGTCCCAGCCCATGAAGCGGTGCAGGCCGCCATGCGCCTCGATCGCGGGAAGACCGGGGCGCAGCCAGAGATGGAAGGTATTACCCAGAACGATGTGGGCGCCGATGTCGACGAGTTCCATGGGACTCATCGCCTTGACCGTGCCGTAGGTTCCGACCGGCATGAAGGCCGGGGTTTCGACAGCACCATGAGCAAGGTCAAGCGTGCCGCGCCTTGCAAATCCATCGGTTTTATGAAGTTCGAATTTCATGATCTTTCCAGGAGCATCGCATCTCCGTAGCTGAAGAATCGGTAGCGTTCATTTATCGCATGGCGGTAGGCGCATCTGACGGCATCCATCCCGGAAAAAGCCGATACCAGCATCAGAAGGGTGGACTTGGGAAGATGAAAATTGGTGACGAGGCGATCGACCATTCTGAACCTGTAGCCTGGCGTGATGAAAATCCGAGTCTCCCCTTCCGTGCTTCCCAGCGTCGCTGCGGATTCCAGCGCCCGCAGCGCCGTGGTTCCAATCGAAACCACGGAAGAACCCCGCTCCCGCGCACGCTTCACGGCTTCCATGGTGGCATCGGGCACATGATAGATCTCGCCATGCATCCTGTGATCCATGATGTTCTCCGCCTTGACGCTCTGGAACGTACCCGCCCCGACATGGAGCGTGACATGCGCGAACTCGATCCCCGCCGCCTTCAGTCCTTCCAGCAGGCTTGCATCGAAATGAAGTCCGGCAGTGGGGGCAGCCACCGCTCCGGGGTGCCGCGCATAAACGGTCTGGTAACGCTCTTCGTCGTATTCTGTCGCTTCATGCGAGATATAGGGGGGAAGCGGAATATGTCCGCAGCGCTCGAGCACACTTGCGGGATCATCCTCGAAGCGGATGATGTACAGCGCTTCCGCTTTCTCCAGCACTCTGGCGCGGCAGCAGTCGAAATGCAAAACCGAACCAGGCTTCGGTGAATGGCTCGCCCTGATGATGGCGAGTACGCAATGCCCATCCAGAATGCGCTCGACCATGACTTCTATTTTTCCGCCCGACTCCTTCTTCCCGAACAGCCTTGCCCGGATAACTTTCGTATCGTTGAAAACCAGGAGATCTCCTGGCCTGAGAAAACCCGGAAGTTCTCCGAAAACATGGTCGGAGAGACGGCCCAGTCCATCCATGATCAGAAGGCGGCTTGCGCTTCTCCTGTCAAGCGGAGCCTGAGCGATCAATTCCTGGGGGAGATAAAAATCGAATTCCTGGAGCTTCATGCGCGCATTTTACCCTGTATTGCAGAAAAAGGCTGTTTGGCGGATAATTTGCGGTTTCCCCTTGCCGGGATGGCGGAATTGGTAGACGCACGGGACTCAAAATCCCGCGATGGTGACATCATGGGGGTTCGATTCCCCCTCCCGGCACCAAGTAAAACAGTCAGTTAATACGCCAGCATAACTAATAAAGCGCTGATTTAATCCTGCGTAGAGCACGTTGCCGGGAAAATCGGGGAAAAACGCGACTGGCGGTTACCTGCTTTACCTCCGGGCGGGCATGTTTTTGCCTGAGCATTGGGGACAGACCACCATTTTGAGATACCGTCTATAGTGAGGATTTGGATATTGGGAGTGACAGGTGCCGAAAAAGGACGGGGTCAGAAAATCTCGCGCCGTATGCCGGACCGGAACGCTGCGATTAGGGTAGCGGCCCCTTTTTCGATGATTTGCTCTTCCGTAAATCGCTTCTTCGCGTCCGCTTCCCTTTCCAAAAACGGACTCTACTAACTTCATCTTGGTATGGCTAGAGGGGAGCAGGTCATTGGAATCCACTCAGAAAAACTTTTCTATTAGCGTGTCCGCAGTCACTGGTTCGCACAGCAGGAAACCCTGTACGATATCACAGCCCAGACTGCGTAACACCTCTAGCTGCTCTTTAGTTTCGACACCTTCCGCAACCACAATAAACCCCAAGGTTTGTGCCATGGCCAAAATAGTTTTGGCGATGGACTGGTCCTCCTCATTATTTCCAATATCCATTATGAATTCGCGAGGAATTTTCAGTTCGTTGATTGGTAATTTTCGCAAATAGGCGAGCGATGAATAACCAGTGCCAAAATCGTCTATGCTGATTTTTACGCCCAATGCTTTCAGTTCAAGCAGCACTTGCTGAATGTTCTCGATATCTTCCATTAGCACGCTTTCTGTCAACTCCAGCATCACACGGCTCGCATCAAGGCGATAATAGCTGAGCAGGCGCAGCATCATTGCCGGAATGTTGCCCCGCTTGAATTGCTCGGCGGAAATGTTGATCGAGACTTGGGGCACGTCATAACCCTTCTTGATCCACTCGGCCATTTGCCTGCATGTGGTCTCGGCAATCCATTCGCCGATCGGATCGATCAGACCGATCTTCTCAGCCAGCGGAATGAATTTCATCGGGGGGATCAGGCCCTCAGCATGATTCCATCGCACCAGCGCCTCGATGCCGACCATGCGCTTGCCGGACATATCCAATTTCGGCTGGTAAACAAGAAGCATCTCGTTCTTTGCGATGGCAGAACGTAGGGCGCCCTCCATTTTTAGTCGTTCATCTGCAGCTTGCTTCAGTTCTTCAGTGAAGAAATGGTGCATATTTTTACCGCCATCTTTGGCTTTGTACATGGCACTGTCGGCGTTCTTAAGCAACGTATCGGGATCCGTTCCATCATTTGGATAAAGGCATATGCCGATGCTGGCACCGGGATAAATATTTTGCCTTCCAATCATATATGGCAGGTGTAAAGATTCTGTGATCCGTTGTGCCGTCATCTCAGCGTCTGTGACCGAGGAATCTTCAATCAGAAGAGCGAATTCGTCTCCACCAAAGCGCGCTACGGTATCCGTTCCGCGCAGACAATTTCGCAAACGGTTCGCGATTTCTTTCAGCAAATCATCTCCGGCAGCATGACCAAGAGAATCGTTAATGAACTTAAAGTTATCAAGGTCAATGAACAATACACAAAATGTTTTTTTACCACGTTGTGCATGGGCTATTGCTTGGTGCAAACGATCAAGAAACAGGGTGCGGTTGGGAAGGGCGGTTAGCTCGTCGTGGGTGGCTAGAAATTCGACACGGCGCTGCGATTCCTTGACTATGGAAATGTCGCTAAATATACCAACGTAGTTGACCACCTCTCCTTGCGTATCGCGCACGGTATTGATGGTCAGCCATTCCGGATAGATCTCACCGTTCTTGCGCTTGTTCCATATCTCGCCTTGCCACCAGCCATTTTTTTGCAAATGCAACCACAAGTCTTTGTAAAAGTCCTTGTCATGCTTCCCCGAGGAAAGGATGCTCGGTGTTTTTCCGATTACTTCTTCAGCCTCGAAACCTGTCACCTGAGTAAATGCGGCGTTAACCGTAAGGATTTTACAATTTTGGTCAGTGACCATAATACCTTCCCCAGCGCGGTCGAACACGCGCGCGGCCAAGCGCAATTGGTCTTGCGCATGTTTGCTTTCCGTAATGTTGGTAGCCTGTGTACACACGCTGTAAACCTCGCCATCCTCAGCCAGCAAGGGGAATCGCACCGAGTGCAGGAATATTTCATTTGCTGTGGAAAGGATCAGGTGATCCTCAAATTCGAGCATGGATTTCTTGCGAACCACCTCGAGCTCCTTGGTGCGAAAATCATCTGCAACCTTGCGCGGGAAAAGCTGAGCATCGGTCTTGCCGATCACTTTATCCGCCGAAATATTGAACAGCAGTTCAAACTTCCGGTTGACGAACTCGTAGCGTCCGGCTAGATCCTTGAGCGCGATGATGGAAGTGGAATTGTTCATTATGGAAAGCAGAATTTCGCGGTTCTTGCGCACCTCTCGCTCTGCCGCCAACCGTTCAGTGTGATCCAGCATCACAATGATCGCGCCACGATTGCCGTGCACCTTGGTTTCATAGGGCGATATATGTAACAGGTAGTGGCGTTCGCTGGAAAAGACCCGTTCTTCGGCGACACGGTTGGCGTCGATCGCCTCATTTATGATCCCGGAAAAATCCTTCATGCCCAGCGGCAGCCTCATGGAGGGAAGCAACTGCCGTATCGAAGCCTTGGATAGCGAGAACATGTTTGCGGCAGGGCTATTGAAGCGAGTAAGTTCGAGGTTCTTGTTGCATACCAGTATCGGGAAACCCACGCTGTTCAGGATGTTTTCAACATCGTTCAGCAGATCAGCCAATTCGCTGGAGCGAACCTGTATCTCCTCGTTGACAGTGGTCAGTTCCTCGTTGGTGGATTGCAGTTCCTCGTTGGTGGATTCGAGTTCTTCATTGGTAGATTGAAGTTCTTCATTTGCCGCCACAACTTCTTCGTTGAGCGCCTGCATTTCCTCGTTGGAAGTTTCCAGTTCCTCGATGACGGTCTGCAGACGCTCCCTTGTGGAGATCAACTCGTCTTCCAACTCCTGAACATTTCGTCCTTCCGCCGTCAGTACGGCCTCGTTATCATCACCCACAACCACTAATTCAGGCTTGGGCAATACCTCGAAGCAAACCAGAAACAATTGGTTGGCAACACTGCCATGAGTGAGCGGGTGTACGGCAATACGCACATCGCGTTTGCCGCCTTCTATTTTGACCGCGTGCGGCCTACCAAAGGTGGATTCCTGTTTATGCTCGGCATGATGCTGTAATATCTGCAAATCAGCCCGCATTTCGCGGTGAAGCAGGTTCTGCAAATTGAAATTTGGTTTTCCCGGCAGCACTGCGAGATAGGGCGTGACATCACCGTAGATATGCAGGATGTCGAAAGTGCTGTTGATCAATACCGAGGGGGGAGCGTACCGGCGCATCGCCTCCTCCACCAAGTGGCGCTCGGTATCCGGCGGCGCGGCTTTGGCAGGCTGACGCTCGAAGTTATCCGGCAGTCGGAAGGCCGACACGCTGAGGCGCGAATCGCCAGCACGTCGCCGGTAGATGCGCGCCGCTTTATCGACCACCTCATACAGGTCATCCTGCTGGAACACCCCCTCTGACTTGCCGAGGAAAAGTATCCCCCCGGGGTTGAGGCTGTAGTGGAATGTTGCCAGCACCTTGGCCTGTAATTCGTTTTGCAGGTATATGAGCATATTGCGGCAACTCACCATGTCGAGCCGCAGGAAAGGCGGATCCTGCACCAGATCCTGGCGCGCGACCACCACCATGTCGCGCAGGGCGCGCGAGACTTCCAGGCGATTACCCACCTTCTGAAAATATCGCAGCACCAAGCTCGGTTCCAGATCAGCCAGCGCGCTTTCCGCGTAGGAGCCTTTGCGCGAAATGGCCAGCGCATTCATGTCAAGGTCGGTAGCGAAAATCTGGATGCGGAACTGCATGACGTTCGGTCCCAGGATTTCGGATAGAAGAATTGCTATCGTATAGGCTTCTTCGCCTGTGGCGCAGGCGGACACCCATATGCGTATCTCATCTCCAAGCTGCTTGTTTTTTACTATATTGCTCAGTATGTTGCGCAATGAATTGAAGGATTCCGGATCGCGAAAGAATGCGGTGACCGAAATCAGAATATCCTTACCCAGATGTTCCAGTTCTTCCGGCTCGGTGTCCACCAGCGCCAGGTAATCGTTGAGGCTTGTTATATGTCGCGCCGCCATACGCCGTTCGATACGCCGCCACAGGGTGCCTTCCTTGTAGCCGGAAAAATCGATGCGCGTCTGCTGCTTGACCTTGATCAGAAGCTTTTTCAGTGTGGTGGCCGCCGCTGGAGCCTCGTTCACCACCATGACCGCGCCGTGCGAACGTGCGATGACGGCAATTTCGTTTGCAATGCCTTCCGGTGGCAATATCCAATCCACACAGCCGGTATCTATCGCCGACTGCGGCATGCCGGCATACTTTGCGGTCTGCGGGTCTTGGGCAAAGGTATACCCGCCCGTCGCCTTGATGTCGCGCAACCCGGCTGCGCCGTCGCTGCCGGTACCGGAAAGGATCACGCCGATGGCATCTTCTATTTTCTCCTCCGCCAACGAAGTGAGGAATACATTGACTGAAGGGCGCGGCGTCACTTCGCGTGGACCTTCAATCAGTATGAAGCAACCGTCTTTCAGAATCAGGTTGCGGCTGGCTGGCGCAACATAAACCGTATCAGGATCCGGACTCACCCCATTTTCCGCCTCCAGTACCGCCATCGCAGTTTCGCGCCCGAGCAACTGCACCATCATGCTACGGTGTGTGGGCGAGAGGTGCTGAAGCACGACGTATGAAATGCCGAGATCGGTTGGAAGCGCGCCTATCAAAGTAGAGAGTGCTTCAAGACCTCCAGCGGAAGCACCAATACCAACAATGTAAGGGCGCAGGGGTTTTTCTGAATTTTTTGATTTGTCAGGTGCTGACTTGGGTTTGCTTGCACTGGCTTGATTTCTCATGACATCTCTGTCCGCCTTGAGATTCGATGCGTGGTTCCTTCCGGGCCTTTTCATCTCCTGCTCCTCTTCTTATTCGCCGTTCTTCACGGCATCGGTTGAGCAAGATTACCACTTATCGCACTGTCCGAATTTCGAACATAGTCAAAAGTGGTGTATGGTCGGTCTGTAGCCTGATGCCTCAGGCGACGAGTTTTTGCTGAACCGGCTGATCGTCCAGTACCGGTTCACCGTCCTTGATGGGAATCCCCTTCAATAACAATTATATTTTATCCACTCCCTGAATCCTGCGCCAACTTTTTTTGAGGTAGGTCGGGAAAAATGGAGTCCAACAATTCTGTAAAATGTAGGTGAATCGCCCCGGCAGAAGACGACGCTGGATTTCTCCCCGGTCGAAATGACATGGAGAAATCGAAAGGGTGACTGAA
>JAIELG010000051.1 GCA_019753155.1 Burkholderiales bacterium | reverse complement strand
CTCGGGGAAATCATGAACAGCCCCGTCCTCACCATCGCCCTCGACAACACCATCAACGAAGCGGCCGAGCGCATGCTCAAAGCCAGGGTGCGCCATCTCGTGGTGGTCGACAGCGATGGCAAAATGGCGGGCCTGCTCAGCGAACACGATCTGACCCATGCCCTGACCCTAGGCCTCATCGATGCAAAGCTGATCGCCGAAGGCGCGTTCCTGCATACCCTCATCGACACCATTCCCGATCTGGTCTGGCTGAAGGATGTGAACGGCGTGTATATGGCGTGCAATCCCCGCTTCGAGCGCTTCTTCGGCGCGCTGGAGAAGGACATCGTGGGCAAGACCGACTACGATTTCGTGAGCAAGGATCTGGCGGACTTTTTCCGCACACACGACCGCATGGCCCTAGAAAAGGATGGACCCAGCACCAACGAGGAGTGGGTCACTTACGCCGACGATGGACACCGTGAATTGCTGGAAACCATCAAGACGCCGATGCGCGACAGCCGCGGAAAACTGATGGGCGTGCTGGGCGTTGCCCGCGACATCACCGAAAACAGGCAGATAGCGCATGAATTATGCGACAGCGAGGAAAAACTCCGCTCGATCTTCGATGCCATGATGGAGGGCGTCGTCATGCAGCTTGCCGACGGCCGCATTTATGCCGCCAACAGCAGCGCCGAAAGGATACTGGGACGCACGCTCGAACAATTGCTGGGCGCCACCTCGATCGACCTGCCCTGGCGCGCCATCCACGAGGACGGCTCGCCTTTTCCGGGGGAGGCGCATCCGTCCATGGTCACGCTGCGCACCGGGGAGCGCTGCCACGATATCGTGATGGGGGTGTACCGGCCGGATGCTTCGATTGTATGGATTTCGATCAACTCCGAACCGCTCGTCCGGCAAGGCGAATCCCGGCCTTATGCCGTAGTCACCACATTCAGCGACATTACCCGGCGCATCGCTGCAGAACGGGCGATGCGGGAATTGAACGCCGATCTGGCTGCGACCCTGCAGGCCATCCCCGATCTGCTTTTCGAGTTGGAAGAAGACGGGAAATACATCAATCTCTGGGCTCGAAATCCCGAATTCCTTGCTGTGCAAAAAGAATTCCTGCTCGGCCATACCGTCAACGAAATGCTCCCTCCGGAGGCCGCGAACGCGGTCATGTCCGCGCTGAAGGAAGCGGAGGAAAAAGGCTATTCCCACGGTCAGATCATCCGGCTCGGTCTTCCCCATGGAGACAACTGGTTCGAACTCTCCACATCGGTCAAGACAGCCCTCGATGCATCCGGCAAGCGCTTCATCATGCTGTCCCGCAACATCACCGAACGCAAGCTGGCTGAACAAGCCTTGCTCGAAAGCGAGCGCGAGATACGCGAACAGAAGGAATTCCTGGCTTCCATTTTCGAAAACGCGCTCGATGCTGTCGTGCTGATGAACGCCGATGGCGTCATTACCGGCTGGAGCAGGCAGGCGGAAAACATTTTCGGCTGGAGCAGACAGGAAGCCGTCGGGCGCCAGATGCATGAAACGATGATACCAGTCCGCTATCGCGAGGCTCAAGCCAGAGGCATGAAGCATTTCCTGTCCACCGGAGAGGGACCCATGCTCAACAATCGGGTAGAGATTTTGGCGCTGCACCGCGATGGAGGCGAATTTCCCGTCGAATTGTCCATTACACAGATCAGGACGGCGCAGGGTTATGCGTTCAGTGCATTCATTCGCGACATTTCCGAACGCAAGCGCATGGAACTGCAACTGGACGATTACCGCAAGCGCCTGGAGAGCCAGGTGACCGAAGAGTCCACCAAATTTCGAGCGCTCGTCGAGCAGTCGCTCGTGGGCAACTACATCGTCCAGGACGGCTTTTTCCGTTACGTCAACGCGGGCTTTGCCGGGATGTTCGGATACGATACGCCCGAGGAAATCATCGATCTGATTCCCGTACTCCAGATAGTCGCCCCGGACGACCGGAATTTTGTCGAAGGTAATATAAGGAAGCGCCTGAGCGGCGAAATCGAGCGCATTCGTTTCAGCTTCACCGGGCAAAAACGCGACGGAACCGGCATCATCGTTGATGTGCATGGCAGCGCGATCGAATATCATGGCGAGCCGGCCATTATCGGCACGCTGGTGGACATCACAGAAACGCGCCGCAGCCAGGAAGAACTCGAGCGTCTGGTAGACATGAAAGCCTCCGAGCTTCGCCAGAGCGAAGAGAAACTGCGCATGCTGATCGAAGCGATCCCGGACCCGATCCAGTTCAAGGACGGCGAAGGGCACTGGCTGGAATCCAATTTTGCGGCACGGCAAACTTTTGGCCTGGGAAAATTCGATCCTCGCGGAAAAACGGACGAGGAACTCTCCGCAATCGCCGAGCCGCGCTTCGGGGAGGCGCTACTGCAATGCCGCCGGACTGACGAAGCGGCCTGGCATGCAGTCAATGTAACGCGACTGGAAGAAATCATCCCGCTCGACGACGGCAGGCAACTCTCCTTCGATGTCATCAAGAAACCGCTTTTTCGGGAGGATGGGACACGCGCAGGACTCGTCATCGTCGGCCGCGACATTACGGAAATCAAAAAGGCTGAGGAAAACCTGCGCATCTCCGCCAGCGTGTTCGACAACAGCCAGGAAGCCGTGGTGATCACCGATGCGAACAACACCATCGTGGAGGTCAACCCGGCCTTCACCCGCATCACAGGCTACAGCCGCGACGAAGTGCTGGGCAAGAACCCGAAGCTGCTGAGTTCGGGTCGCCAGGACAAGTCTTTTTACGCCGCGATGTGGAAATCCCTGGAACAGGAAAAAGCATGGCGCGGAGAAATATGGAACCGGCGCAAGTCGGGCGAGATTTATGCCGAACAGCTCTCGATCTCGGCCATCTGCAATAACGACGGCAAGGTGCAGCGCCATGTCGGCGTGTTCTCGGACATCAGCCATCTCAAGACGCACGAGGCCGAACTGAGCCGCATGGCCCATTACGATGCGCTGACCGGCATACCCAACCGGGTGCTGCTGGCCGACCGCCTGAATCAGGCCATCATCCGCGCACAGCGCAACGGCAGGATGCTGGCCATCTGCTACATGGATCTGGACGGTTTCAAGCGGGTCAACGACCAATACGGGCATGAAACGGGCGACAGGTTGCTGGTTCATATCACCCACCGCCTGCAGGAAGCGTTGCGGGCGGGCGACACGGTGGCCCGGCTGGGCGGGGATGAATTCGTGATGCTGTTCAACGATCTCGCGAGCGAAGACGAATGCTTCCAGGTGCTCGACCGCATTCTGGAGATAGTCGCCATGCCCGTAATCATTGGCGGCAACGAAATCCTGGTATCGGCCAGCATAGGCGTGACATTCTATCCAGCGGACGACGAGGACGGGGACACTTTGCTGCGTCATGCGGACCAGGCCATGTACGTCGCCAAGCAAACCGGGAAAAACCGCTATCACCTGTACGACTCCGAGCATGACCAGCGCCTGCGCTTCCTGCACAAGACCAGGCGGCGCATCCAGCAGGGGCTGAATGATGGAGAATTCGAACTCTTTTACCAGCCCAAGGTGGAACTGGTTTCGGGAAAGGTCATGGGAGCCGAAGCGCTGATCCGCTGGCATCATCCCGAGCGCGGCCTCCTTCTCCCCGCAGAATTCCTGCCGTCGATCGAGAATTCCGATGTGGAAATACAGGTAGGCGAATGGGTGATGGATACCGCGCTCGCGCAACTCGACGCATGGCGCGGGGAAGGATTTCGGCTGGAAATCAGCATCAACATTTCCGCTCACCACCTCCAGTCGCCCGATTTCGCATCCACGCTGAGGAGCAAGCTCACCCGCTATCCGCAATTGCCGCCGAACAGCCTGCAGATCGAGGTTCTGGAAACGGCGGCGCTCAGGGACATCGTGCAGTCATCGGAAACGATAGAAATCTGCCGCGGACTCGGGGTCAGCTTCGCCCTGGATGATTTCGGCACGGGCTATTCCTCCCTCGCTTACCTGCGCAAACTGCTGGCAGAAACGCTCAAAATAGACCAGTCATTCGTGCACGGCATGCTGACCGACGAGGGCGACCACGCCATTGTTCAGGGGATTGTCGCCCTGGCAAAAACATTCCACCGCCAAACCGTGGCAGAAGGCATAGAGGCTCCTGAGCATATCCGCATCCTGATCGAGTTGGGATGCCTGTACGGTCAAGGCTACGGAATCGCCCGCCCCATGCCGACCGGGGATTTCCTGAAATGGCACAAGGAAAGAAAATAGGCTGCACTCGCCTGCGCGGGCTTGCATTCCAACTCCGCATGAACAGGGGAGCAACGCGCCCCACGTCGGAGTAAATCAGTGCTTCCCTAGGCTTTCTTCAGATAGCAGGCCTTCAGCATGAAGTTGCCGGCATCCATTTTGCAATCAACCTCATGGTCGCCTCCGACGAGGCGAATGCTCTTGACCTTGGTGCCCACCTTGAGGGTGACTGACGATCCCTTGACCTTCAGATCCTTGATCAGCACCACGGAGTCGCCATCGCTCAGAACATTGCCGTTGGCATCCTTCACCACCCTGCCTGCGTCGTCATCGACCTGCGAAGCCGCCGCCATCGGCCACTCGTGACCGCAGTCCGGGCAAATGTAGTTGTCGCCGTCCGGGTAGGTGTTCTCCATGGCGCACTGCGAACATGCTGGTATGTCGGACATGATTTCTTTCTGTGCCTTAAAGCGCAATTATAACCGATCCATGGCGTAAAGCCTGCGAATTCACTTCGCCCCGCCCCTGCGCACTTTTCCTGCGGAAGTGGCGAACATTTTCTGGAATACGCGGGAAAAGGCCGATTCCGATTTATAGCCGACCCTGTCCGCCACCTCGGCAATACGCTCCCCTTCGCTCAACAGCGACCATGCGAGTTGCATCCGCCACCAGGTCAGGTACTGTCCCGGAGTCCAGCCGCTCACGGCCTTGAATGTTTCTGCAAACGAGGTGCGCGAAAGCGCGGCTTCGCCTGCCATGGATTCCAGCGTCCATTCCAGCTCCGGATGCTGGTGAACGGCGTTGATCGCTCTCGCCAGGCGAGGATGTCCGTAAATGGCCAGCATCCCGGCTTCGCCTGGGTTGTCTGCCAGGTACTGGCGCAGGGCATAGGTAAACAGCAGTTCCGATAATTTATCGAGCAGCACTTTCGAGGCGGGGCCGACTTTCAGGCTTTCGGCAACGATCATTTCAAGCAACGACCTCAACCAGTCGTTGGATGCATCGTGGCGAATGACGAACACCGCAGGCAATGCATCCAGGATGTAGCGGCTGCCCCGGTGCCGGAAACGCATCTCGCCGCACAGCAATCCAGTGCCTTCCATGGCTTGCGCCATGCGGTAATCGAGGAACTGAGGCGCGCCTTCCATCTTCTTTTCCGGCACCATGCTGTGGGCGAGTTCGCGCGGGAATATGACCAGATCCCCGCAACTCAACACGCCTTTGAAATGCTCCGGAACATCCAGCACGCAACGGTCCATCGTCACCATGTGGAAGCAGGTAGCGCCCAGGGTGTGTTCGTTGATACGCCAGTTTCCGCACACCTTCGCGTTGAAATAGACGCTCGCATCCAGCTTGAGCAAACTCAATATCTGAGAGAACGCATCAATGCCGTACTCTTGAGCATTTTTTTCGTATTTATTGACATTCATAGTTCATATTTTAGCGGCTAGAATGCGCTTGTCAATTCGACAAATCATCGCCTGAAAGGAAACGCATCATGACCGACTTTACATTTCACACCCCGGAGAACACATCCGGGCAGACAAAAGAGCTGCTGATCGGAATTCAGAAAAATTATGGCTTTTTCCCCAACCTGTTCGGCTACATGGCCGAAGCACCGACCACGATCGAGGCTTACCTCGCGCTCAACGATCTGGTTTCCAAAACATCGCTGACGCCTGCCCAACAGCAGGTCGCGCTGCTGGCGGTCAGCGTTGAAAATGTCTGCGATTTCTGCACGATCGCGCATCGTGCCATGGGCAAGATGAAGCAGGCAAATGCGCAGACGCTGACGGCTCTGAGTTTGAATGCAGAAATCGACGATCCGAAAGACCGCGCATTGGCCGCATTCGCCAGATCGGTCACGAAGAATCGCGGCCGCCCGTCCGAATCCGAAGTAAAAGCCTTTCTGGATGCGGGATTCACCAGGCAACAGATATTCGAAGTGATCCTGGTCGTGTCGATCAAGACGCTGTCGAATTACATCAACCATCTGACCCGCCCCGAACCCAACAAGGAACTTCTGGGAATGCTTTGACCGCAAAGCTCCCGAACGCAAGGATGAATCATGACCATCATTGAAATCGAGAAAGTATTGAGCGCCCCCAGGTCACTGGTGTGGGAGAAATTGTCCGACTTCGGCAACGTCCATATCTTCCACCCTGTAGTGGAAAAATCGGCGCTGATCGGCAGCAGGCAATGCGGCCTTGGAGCAAAAAGAACCTGCACGTTTTACGACGGCAAAGGGCATGTGGAAGAAGAAATCACCGGGTGGCATGAAGGACGCTCCATGACCGTCGCACTGCGGGACGGCACCATGCCTGTCAGGAAAGCGGTTTTCCGGTTCGACCTCGAAGAGGCCGGCACGAACACTACACGCCTGAATCTGCGCGGAGAATTCGAAATGAAATGGGGGGTGCTGGGGAAAATCATGGGGCCTGTCATGATGAAACCCATGATGAAAAAAATGCTCGGAGATGTCCTGAATGGGCTTGATGCGCACTGCCGCACCGGAAAACGCATCGGCAAAAACGGCATCATTCTGGGTATGCACTCGTCAGGTTGACAATTACCGGGCCAAAATAATATGATGATAATCATAACCACGAATCACCGACGCACGCAATGCGATATCCGTCCGAACGGAAGGCAGAAACACATGAGCGCATCGTGGAAACTGCCGCCAGAGAATTCAGAAGCAAGGGATTGCAAGGGATAGGCATTGCCGACCTGATGTCCCGGCTCGGCCTGACCCATGGAGGATTCTATGCGCACTTCAGGGACAGGGATGCGCTTGTAGCGGAAGCGGCAGTCCTTGCCGCGAAGGAAAGCCTATCCCGGCTGATGGAGGCAGCCGAGGCGGCGCCGCACGGAGAAGCGGTCAAAGCGATGCTCGATTCTTACCTGAGTCCCGAGCATCGCGACGATTGCAGCCGCGGGTGCGTGCTCCCCGCGCTCGCAACAGAACTCGGCAGGCAATCTGAACCTGTTCGAAGCGCTTTTACGGAATCGCTGAAATCGAATTTGGCCACAATCGCAGCTCGAATGCCTGCCGATGACGACGCAACCCGCCTCGCCCAGGCCATGACGCTCATCTCCGGCATGGCAGGGGGCATGCTCATTGCGCGCGCGATGAGCGATCCGGAACTCAGCAAGCTGCTGCTGGATTCGGTTCGGGATCAATTGTCGGGCTTGTACGAATCATGGCGCAATGGTTCGACCTGTTGATCTCGACCGTGACATGGACCAGTTCATCGTGGATGCCCAATCGCTCCCGGAAATAATCCGGGGAAACCTCATGCGGCGTGACAAGACTCAGGACGCATGCATATTTTCCCTTGGCCACGCGCCACACATGAAGATCGCAAATTTCTGCCGCGACGGGGCTTTCCCTGATGACATCGCGGATTTCCGCAACGACCGGGGCGTTCATTTCCGCATCCAGCAGCACGCGCCCGGTGTCCCGCAGCAGGCCATTCGCCCAGACCAGCACCAGCACCCCTCCTGAAATTCCCATGACAGGGTCGAGCCAGTTTGCACCCCATATTTTCCCGCCGATGAGCGCCGATATCGCCAGGACCGAAGTGGCGGCATCCGCGACAACATGCATGTATGCCGAACGCAAATTGAGATCGTGATGATGGTGATCGTGATGCTCGTCATGCTCATGATGACCATCCTTGAGCAGCCATGCGCAGACGAGATTGACGATCAGGCCGAGCACCGCGACAGGTATAGCCTGATCGAAAAGAATGGGAGACGGATGGAACAGCCTGGTCAGCGATTCGTAGAACATGAATACGGCCACCCCTACCAGGAACAGCGAACTGGTATATCCCCCCAGTATCTCGATCTTCCAGGTGCCGAATGCGAATCTCGGATCCTGGGCGAATTTCCTCGCATAAGCATAGGCCAGCACGGAAAGTCCCAATGCGACGGCATGCGAGCTCATGTGCCAGCCATCTGCGAGCAATGCCATCGAATTGAACATCCAGCCGCAGACTATCTCGGCAACCATCATCGCCGCAGTCAGCACGACCACCCGCAAGGTATTCTTTTCCGCAAGAGGGTTGCCCGAATCGAAGACATGGTTATGCTTCCAGTTTTCAGCAGCGATCGCGTATGACATGGATGATGTTCCCCTTGGCCCGAATGTATATACTATACCCCAGTATCGACGAAACCAAGAAGCGGCTGGTCGGGCGCATCAGGCGGATAAGGGGTCAGGCCGAAGCGCTGGAGAACGCTTTGCATAAGGAATCCGAATGTGCCGCCGTCCTGCAGCAGATCGCCGCGATCAGGGGGGTGGTCAACGGCTTGATGGCCGAAGTGCTCGAAGGACACTTCAGGGAACATCTGGGATTGGGTAGCGACACGGACAAGGACGAACTCGACCAGGTCATTCGGATGCTGAGATCCTATATGAAATGATGTTCTAAAACCTGTATCCCACGACAAAACTGACGGTGCTCATCGAACGGCGCATCGTGAGAGGGCTGTTTGCTGCGCTGCCGGAGAGTTGCTTGTAGGATATTCCGGCATTGCTGAACCATTCCTTCGAATAGGCGTGTGTCCAGTTGATCTTCAAACCATAATTCCTGATTCCGGAACCTGCATTGAAGGGAGCCAACACGCCGCCGGATGCGGTCGATTGCGCAGCGGAAACCCCAAAGTAGGTTTGCATGTACTTGTTGTCCGCCCAGTTCAGTTCCAGGCCTGCGCGTATCCGGTCTTCCTGCGAAAGGCGGGCTTCGTAACCGCCCTCCAATTCCAGACGCGAACCATTCGAGCCGGCTGCGATGCCAGACGTGACATACCAGGGAGCAAAGCGGGCATTGACGAATCCCCCGATCTCGCCGCCATAGCCGATATCCCCCATTCCATGCAGGTGCCGATCCGCGCTCTGCCTGCGGTATGGCGCCAATGTCAGACGCGGCCCGTATTGAATGTCCTTGTCATCGGACATGTTGTAGCCGATGCCCCTTGCTGCTCCGGCAAAAAAACGGCCATGTTCGACCTCGATCAAGGGGGCAAAGCGCAAACGATTACTGGAAGAACCTTCGTAGCGCGGTGTGGAAGCGATGCCGCCGCCCAGCGCGAATTTCCAGTCGCCGCCTGCGCCCGAAACGTCTGCCGGCTTTTCGCTTGCATCCGAAATCAGGCCGTCCTGGGCAAAAGCAAGCTGGCATGCCAATAACGATGCGATCAGCAGGGGAAGTGTTTTCAGCGCGTTCACTATCGGTCTCCGGAAATGGCTGGCATGAAGTGTAGCGATCCAACATTAACGCAAACTGAAGTCTGTCCGATACCAGACCGGCTATACTTTTCGAATCATTCCGAGCATGATGTCGCCATTGCTTCATGAATTCTCCTTGGCAGGCAGCCCTTATGGCAACGCTCATCCTTTTCCTCCTGCTGTTACCCCTGTCCAACAGTTGGGCTGACGATCTTTATCCTGGTTTGCAGGTGGACTCAAAAAGAGAGGGAAGCGTGTACACCGTCACTGCCAGTTTCGATACGTCCTTATCGAAATGCGCCGCCTACAATTACCTGACTGATTATGGCGCTGCGAAAGAACTGCCCGGCGTGATCGAATCAGTGACGCATCGTCAATCAGCCAACGAAGTAAAGGTCGAGCGCACGGCCGACGAGAGAATCCTGTTTTTTCATGTCAGGATTCATTCCGTCATGGCGTATACGGAAAAGCCTTTTGACAGCATATCCTTTACCCAACTGTCCGGGGACTCCAAACTATTCAAGGGACACTGGGAGATCGAGCCAAACCAGCACGGCAGCACCCTCAGGTTCAATGGGTTATGGGAACCCGACACCCTGATACCTGACTTTGTAATAGATTATTTTGCAAAAAACAAACTCGCCGACAAATTCAGCGCAGTCGCCAAACTGGCGGAAAAACACAAATCCATGCTGTCGACCAGTTGCACAGACCGCCAGATGCTGACCCTGGGCCCGCAAGCCGAATTGGCAAGCGTTCACCCCAAGCTCAACCCATGATCTGAAGATCGGCCGTCGCGCCCACGGAGGATTACATCAGCAGTTCCCAAAATGGGCGTCGTCGGATATTTTGCATCCATGTAACAGAAGAATGGTTTTCATCACACGCCTTCGAGCGTGCGCAGGGAATCCGCTCCCATCAATCGGCATGCGATGCGAATATATCGTTGAAGATCCCGGTGCAGCGACCGAAGGCATCCAGCACCTGCGGATCGAAATCTTCCGGCAAAGTGCGCCCATCCCCTTCCATGATGATGGCTACGGTTTCTTCGTGCGGGAATGCCGGCTTGTAGGGCCGCCTGCTGCGCAGCGCATCGTATACATCGCAGATGGCCATGATTCGGGCGGGCAGAGGAATTTCCTCCTTCATGAGGCCGTTCGGATAACCCTTGCCGTTCCATTTCTCGTGATGATTCAGGGCGATTTCCGCTCCCATTTTCGTATAGGGGGACGTGGACGTGCTCTTGCCCATGCCGAGAATGCTGGCTCCGAGGCTGGTATGGCTCTTCATGATTTTCCATTCGTCAGGGTCGTGTTTTCCTGGCTTGAGCAGGATCTGGTCTGGAACGCCGATCTTGCCGACATCGTGAAGCGGGCTGGCATGGTAGATGGTATCGACGAATTCCTTCCCCATGCCGAGATGCGAGGCCAGTTCCCTCGTATAGAAGCTGATCCGCCTGATGTGGGCGCCGGTTTCCTCGTCCCTGAATTCGGCAGCCCGGGTGATGGTGAAGATGGTGTCGAAATAGCTTTCGACAAGCTGATTGCTCCTTTCCCTCACCTGCTCTTCCAGCGTATGGCTGTAATTGGCGAGGAAATCGCTGTATTCCTTGAGGCGCAGCAGGTTGCGCACCCTGATCCACAATTCGGACCGGTCGACGGGCTTGGTGAGAAATTCCTCCACGCCGCAATGCAGGGCGCGAAGCCTGGAATCGCGGTCGATGAGCGCGGTGATCATGATGATCGGAACGGATTTCGTGGCCTCCATGCTTTTCAGCCTGTCGGCGACATCGAAGCCGTCCATCCCGGGCATCATCGCGTCGAGCAGGATCAGGTCGGGCAGCTGCCGCCCGGCGATATCCAATGCGGTTTCGCCGCTGTCCGCCTGGAGCGTGGCATAGCCCTCGGATTTGAGCAGGGTATCCAGATATTCCCGGTTCCTGGCATCGTCGTCGACGATCAGTATGGTTTTTTCTGCAGCGGTTTTCATTCGAATCTCCGGTTATGAGAGAGCGGCATTCACGATCTTCAGGAATTCGTGATGGCGGATGGGCTTGGCGATGTAGCCGTCGCATCCCGCTTCCCTGATTCTTTCCTCATCCCCTTTCATGGCGAAGGCGGTCAGCGCGAATATTTTCATTTCGGCAGTCGACTCATCCTGCTTCAGCAGGCGAATGGCGGAAAGACCGTCCATGCCGGGAAGCTGGATGTCCATCAGCACGAGATCAGGGCGGTGAATCCTGGCGAGCTCGATTCCGGCTGCCGCATCGGCGGCCTGAAGGGTTTCGTGTCCCGCGGTTTCCAGGACGAAGGCGGTCAGCTTCATGTTCTGGGGATTGTCTTCGATAATCAGGATTCTTGCCATATTCCCCTCTCCCATTTCCTGCCGAGCGCGCGGCGCACCTCGCTGATGAAATTGCCATGGTCGAATCGCGATTTCTCCATGATTTTCTGGACATGGCCGTCCAGCAACCTCCTGTCCTCGTCGGTCAGCACCTTGGAAGTGAGCACGAGTATGGGGACCGCGGCCGTTTTCCATTCCTGTTTCAGTCTTTCCACTACGTCGAAGCCGCTGACTTCCGGCATCAGCAGATCCAGAACGATCAGGTCGGGAAGGATGGAAAGCGCCTTCGCCAGCCCTTCTTCCCCTCCATGGGCGCGAACCACGCCGTAGCCGGCATGATCGAGGAAAGAGGCTGCGATTTCCACGGCATTGGGGTCGTCGTCGATCACGAGCACCGTGGCGGATTCTCCCGCTGCCTTCGCAGGGGAAATGCCCAAGCGGGAAAGCGCCTCGGTCATGTCCAGCATGGTGACGGGTTTCTGAAGCACTTCCGATGCGCCGAGGGAAAGGCCGTTCCTGCCGTCCGCCACGATGGAAACGATGACCACGGGAATGTGGGCATACTTTTCGCTGGCCCTGAGCCTGGAAAGGAGTTCCCATCCGTCCATTCCCGGGAGGAGGACGTCGAGCGTGACGAGATCCGGAACCGCTTCTTCCAGTATTTCCAGGGATTTTTCCGCGGAAGCGGCGCGAACGACCCTGCAGCGGTTTTTTTCGAGCTGCAGGCGGATCAGGTCGGCCGCCCTGTCGTTGTCCTCCACGACGAGCACCAGCGGATTCGCTTCGTCCACGGGGCGGAAATTCCGGTTTTCCTTCATCTCGTCTTCCGGAAAGGAACGGTAGGGCAGCCAGACAGTGAAAGTGCTTCCCTTGCCCGGTACGCTTTGCAGGGCGACCGCTCCGCCGTGCAGTTCGGCAAGCTTGCGCACCAGGGCGAGCCCCAGCCCCGTTCCCTCGAATTGCCGCGAGAGCGAGCTGTCGATCTGGACGAAAGGCCGGAAAAGGCGGGCCATGTCTTGAGCGGATATGCCTATGCCGGTGTCGCTGACCGAGATTTCGAGCAGCTTTTCCGCGTTCACGCAAGAGAAGGCGGGATGCACCTGCGCCTGCATGCGCGCCCTTTCCTCGGCTTCCTCCCTTTCGACGACGGACCCGCGCAGAAAGACTTCTCCCCCTTCCGGCGTGAATTTGACCGCGTTGGAAAGCAGATTGTAGACGATCTGCTTGCATTTCCTGGGATCGACCCGGATTTCTCCGAGACTGGCTGGCGCATCGATGTTCAATCTGATGCGATGCGCCATGGCCTTTTCCTTGATGACCGAAAGGCTGCCGTGGAGCAGCGCCGCAATGTCGGTCTCCTCCCCTTCCATCGTCATCCTGCCTGCCTCGATCTTGGAAAGGTCGAGCACATCGTTGATGAGCGAGAGCAGATGCTGTCCGCTTTCGAAAATGTCGCTGATGTATTCCCGCTGCTTTTCACGGAGCTCCCCTGCGAGACCGTCCCGCAGGACTTCGGAAAACCCGATGATGGCATTGAGCGGCGTGCGAAGCTCGTGGCTCATGCTGGCCAGGAATTCGCTCTTGAACCGCGTCGCTTCTTCGGCGGTCATTCTCAGTTCGACGAGCGCCCTTTCCTTGGCCTTCACTTCGCTGATGTCCTCGATCACCCAGATTTCGCTGCTGGAATCGATCGGTTTGGCGACGAGGCGGCTCCAGAATCCGCTCCGGTCGTGTCTGTCGATCTTCGCCTCGAAGTCGCATACCCGCCCTTCGGCGAGCCGCTTCCTCGCGGATTCGACATCGTTTTCGCCGAGCAGGTTTTGCAGCGGCATGTTCAGCATGGCTTCAGGCGCCGCAATGCGGAACATCTCGGCGGATTTCGGATTGGCGCGGACGATTCGGCCTGCGACGACGAAAACGACGCCGACCTGCACGTTGTCGAGAATGGCCTGCAATTCAGAGGTGCGCTGTTGCACCCGCTGCTCCAGTTCGGCATAGATGCGCACGTTTTCCATGGCAACCGCAGTGGTGTCGGCGAGCGCCTGGAGCACCCTGACCTGTTCGGGTGCAGGGCGATGCAGCTCGGCCCAGTAGTTGCCTATGGCTCCTATAGGATCGAGGGTGCGTATCGGCACCATGGCGAGACTCTTCACGAAGGTCGGACGGTAGGCGTCGGCCGGGATTCTGGGGTCGGCATAGATGTCCCCGATGAGCGCGGGCTGCCTGTTGAGCATGACCCAGCCGCTGATGCAGGCGCTCATCGGAAAACGCTGCCCCTTCCAAAGCGGGCTGATGGCGTCTTCATCGGCATAGAAGCACTTGTCCCCGTCGCGCAGCACGAAGGTCGCCCCATCCGCGCCGGTCAGCCTGCGGGCGGCATGGCGAACGATCTGCATCACCGTCTCGAGGTCTCGGGCAAGGGATAGCTGCTGCACCACCTCGATCAGCTGTTCCATGGCATGGGCATACCATGGCGATTCCGCCGAACGGAGGGATTCATTCATGGATGAAGCGGGAATGATGGTGGAGTTCAACGTCGGCCCCCATGCAATGTGGATTCGGACCCATTATCTTGCAATATAGAACATTTTCCCGATCATGGTTTCACATGAAGCGAATCGCCCCGTTTCTGGTAGACGCTTGAGCTTTACAATCGAGGCATCTTCATGGGGAAATGTTTAGTGGCGACGATTATGGCAGGACCAGGGATCATCGAAAACGATAAGGCTTTGTTGAAAGATTCGGAAGGGCGACTGCGGGCGTACAAAAAAGGCCACCGAAAAAGTGGCCTAAATTCTTGATTATTTGGTGCGCCCGGAGAGATTCGAACTCCCGACCCCTTAGTTCGTAGTTTTGATCTTATGGGTAATTTACTTTATTATCAATATGATGCGCTTTGCCGTCCGTGGCAATTTTCATCATAGAGCATAGTAAGACACATGAGAAACACGCAAAATCCACGCACCCCATTTGCTGACGCAATCTAATGTACAACTTTGGGTTGTTCCAAAAACACGCCTGGAGGTACATGAAAACGTGCCGAAAGCGCCTCTATCTGACGGACGTTAAGCTGGCGACTACCCGATAGCAACATCGAAATCACGCTTTGATTGCCAACCTCGGGCAAATCAGACTGAGTAAGATCGTGTTGCTCCATCAAAAAACGCAGCACATTGCGCGGACTCGCATCAGGAACAGTAAAGTGTTCTGCATCATAGGCGCGAATCAACTCGGACACGAGATCGAGCAAATCGAGCAAGGGATGCTGTTCGGCATCCCCAATGGCATCCACCAAGGTGTCCGCCAGCCGAACCAGTTCTGCATAATGAGCGTCATCGCGAATCGGCGCGATATGCGCAGCCTGGTTAAGCTGTTGCCATGCCTGTTGCAATTCATTCAGATTCATTTCTTCCACGCTCCTTTGTCATACTCAACGTGAGTCAAGACGTGCTTGATGTAGCACAGTTGCCTTCCATAATGCACAAAGGCGATAAGGCGGTATTTGTTTCCGGCAATATTGAATACATGCAGATCGCTTACTTTATCCACACCCCGGAATGCTTGTCGCAGATCGGCGAAATTGGCGTAACCGCCGGATTCCATCACTTTACGCCACGCCTGCAATGGTTCTCCGGCATCAGCATGCGTTGCAGTAAATGCCAACAGGCGACGATTAGTGATCACTCTCATACGCAGATATTATTGCAATTCGCAATAATAGTCAACAACAATTCATGGGGCGCTGCACGTCCAGGTTGTATTGCTTATTACGGTAGTACTTGCCGTCGGTGGCAGTGGTAAAGAAATCCTGATTTGGGAGCCAACATGTCCGGAGCTGATTTTGGAATGCCTGTTTCAGCAGGCAGATCAATCCGCGTCGATAAAAACCGGGGAACCACTTCCAGTTCATGAGGCGCATTCGCAGGTTTGGCAGCCGTATATCGGATCGGCCCACATTGCATGAAGATGATCGGTTGCTGTCCATCACGGCGTATCGGCGTAGCAGTGAGGCCAAGCACATACCTGGCCTTCGACCGTTTCAGGATCGCCTCGAACGAAGAAGCCGACAGATGGTGGCACTCGTCAACGATGGTGTGTCCGTAATTTTCCACCAGCTCGCTGATTTCGCCCTGCCGGGAGAGCGACTGCATCACGGCGATGTCGATCTTTCCGGTCGGCTTGGCTTTGCCGCCTCCAATCGTACCGACCACCCCCTTTCCAACACCCAGGAAAGTCTGCAGACGTGCCTGCCACTGCCTCAGCAATTCAGTGCGATGAACCAGCACCAGCGTATTCACGCCTCGCCGTTCGATCAGTGCTGCTGCAGCCACGGTCTTTCCAAAAGCCGTCGGAGCGCACAATACCCCGATATCATGGTGAAGCATTGCGGCAACCGCAGCTTCCTGATCGATTCTCAATGTACCGGCAAAGACCACATCCAGGGACTGTCCCTCAAAGCGCTCGTCGCGCAGGTCGCAACGAATTCCATTGTCATGGAGTAGTTCCTGGGCCGCGTCCATGCAGCCGCGTGGCAATGCGATATGATTGGGGTAGTTTTCTGCGCATCCAATCACGCGAGGCGTGTCCCATACGGGAAAGCGCATCGCCTGCGCCTTATAGAATTCAGGGTTCTGGAATGCCGCCAAACGGACAGTCTATTGGCGAGCGGCTGCGGCAACTGCGCTTTTTCGAAATAGATCAGGTTCGCGAGCGTCATCGTCAGCGATTTCGGCAACGGCCCGGGCAGTTTCTTCGGCACGGTTGCTGCGCGTTTCCAGGGTTCCTGATGATCTTCGTCGGTAATGAAGGTTACGTCCAATGGAAATGATCCCCCGGTGGCGCGATGGATCACCGATGCGACAACTCCCGGAACCATCGGCACAATCGAGGCCAAATACGCCCACTGGTCCGGATAAGGGTGAAATTCGTCATTCACAAATACACTGAACCCCTGCTCGCGAGGTTTCTTCTGCAGGGGGAGCGCGATCAAATTGCCGAAGCCGCCCTTCGGCATCGAGTCCTGATTCGGAAATAGCCGATCATAGGATGCGAGCTTCAGTTGTCTCTTTCGGTTACAGGTATAGCTGATGATGGCTGTCCCGAGCTGACGTGCTTCGCGTGCAGGAGTATTCCCGGAAAAAAATATCCATGCATGGGCACCGTTTCCGGAGCGGGATATTTCCAGCGCCACCGGTACACCTAATTCGTGGCACGACTGTACGAAAGCCCGAGCATCCTCGCGCCAATCGGCCTCGTCGAAATCAACGGCCAGAAAGTGACACGTGTCATCCATCAAAAGCAGGTATACGCCAATCGTGTGCTCACCGGCAAGATGATCGTAAATGATCGGGTCGGACAGCGGGATCAGCAATCGATTGCCGCAGTCCGTACATTTGATTCTCGGCTTGTCGCACACGCCGGATCGCCACTCGTTGGCGCAAGCAGGCGAATAGCCGGACTTTCCTGTCTTGCTTTCCCAGCGTATGGGATAAACATCGTTGCGACCGCGAAACAGGCGACGGAACAGCGAAACCTTTTCTTCGGTGGACAATGCGCACGGTTCCATCTCTATTGCCGCAGGAGGGAGAGCAGATGAAGGAGACGGCATCCGCCACTCGATGCCATGGGCATCGAGCAAAGCGATCAGGCGAACATTCTCTGCACGCAGATCATCCATCGCATTCGGCTCACTCATCGATTCCAGCCCTTCTGCCACCTCACCAATCTCTAGTGCCAAGCAAAGCTGCTTGCCAGAAATACAAGTGTCAGGTTGCTTGCCACTACATCGTGCGGCACCAGCAAATATTTCCAGGGATTCCCGCCGTGCCGGACAGAATAATCGCTGGCGTTTTTGCACCACAATACTGCAGCGCCAGCCTTGGCCTTCACCTCCGGAGCTTCCATATCCCTGGAAGCCTTGGTTTCAATGATCAGATTCAGTTCCGGCGTCACAGCCACAAAATCAGGAATGTATTCGGGTTGATTCACTCCGGCGCGATAGTAAATATTGAACTGCCCGGCAACCGGCCTGAACCAGCGGCGAGCATCACGTTCCAGTATTCCCGCCAGTATTCTTTCGGTGTCGGAATGGAATTTCTGTACCGGATAGGCGCACCTGGAAAATCCGCCATAGACATACTGGGCGATCTTGCTCCTTTCAACAGGCGCCTGATGCAGGGGGAGAATATCGCCGACATAAGTGAATGCCGGGGCTTTCAGCGGCGTAAATCCCTGGCTCACCACGACTTCGGATTCCGAGATATCCTCGAAATAATTCGCGGACATCTGCAAATGGATATTCTCCGAAATCGTCTTTCCATGATTGCCCAGAATGTTGTGCAATTCTCCTTCCGTTTTCAGGTAGCCGCGAAAATGCTCTACCGCCTGACCGGACAAATCGTAGATCAGATCGGCATGATCATCGTATGAAACATCGTCGTAGTTGATCAGTTCACGCACGATGTAGTTTTCAAGCCTGCTTTCCGGAACCACGGACGACTCGCCATAAACGACCTGTATTCCCGTCTTCAATCCCTGCCCGATCAGCGCCATGTCCTGAGGCTGATAGTTCAATTTCGACATATCGAGCCTGAAAGGCTTGTAACCGCTTTTCACCGGCCCTTTGGGCACGACAGTGATGCGCGGAATATCGATGGTGTGCTCGACGAAATTATCCACCGCCAGCCTGACAATCTCCGCTACCGGGGACTCGGTAGCCAGCAGATCCCCTTGCATCGGGACCATCCGCTCCTGCACCCGAAGGGAAATCTGCCGCTGGATCGCTTCCTGCCTCAGGGAAGCACTGCTCGGGACAAGGGACTGCCCTTGTTGCTTCTCACGGCTGATTTCGGCAATCACATCCATTGCGACCTGGGCGATTTGCCGCTCTTCCTGTGTTCTCAGAATCGTCACTGGCGCAGCGCTTCCATATTGCGCCGAATCGGTTGACAGCGCTCTGAAAGTCGACTGCTGCGAACCTGCGGTCAAGGTTCCCGTAATCACGTTCGCCATGGGCTGCACAGAAATACTCTTCAGCCCGCCGCCGTTTTCCGTGTCCGGGGAAAGCTTCAGCTCGCGCATACGAATGGGAGAATCGCCTTTGCCCGCTTCGTCTATCACTTCCTGGAATCTGTCATGGGCGATGATGTTCAGCCGGTCCACCTCTTCCACTCCGGTCTTGCGGCCATATGGCAGGCGCAGGCCGCGCCCGATCGATTGCTCGATCAGGGTTCGGGCATTGGCGGCGCGCAAGGGTACGATGGTGTAGAGATTGGTCACGTCCCAGCCTTCCTTCAGCATGTTGACGTGGATCACGATCTCGGTCGGACTTTCGTAATGCTCCACATCCAGCAGCTTGCGGATCATTTCCTCTTCTTCGGATCCCGAGCGGCTGCTGTCCACCTGGATCACCTTGTCTCGATACCGGCCATGGAAAAAATCATCCGAACCGATGAGCGCTATCAAGGCCGAAGCGTGGGTGGTGTCTCTGGCGATCACCAGCATGAAAGGTTTCACCGGATGCAAACCCGTCTGCTCGGCATAGGTCAGCAAATGAACCTTGGTCTCCTCGTGCACCCGCACTCCGTCCATGAGCTTGATCCGCTCCAGCGCCTCGGAGCTGTGCGCTGAAGGGTCGAAGTTCTGCTGGGTGACCACCGCCGGCTCCTTGACGAAGCCGTCCTCGATCGCGCGGCCGAGCGGATAATCCATCACCACGTTCCTGAATGGAACCGGCCCCTTGGCGCTCTCGGTAAAAGGCGTCGCAGTCAGTTCCAGCCCCAGCAGTGGTTTCAGCTCGTTCAGGGCGCGTATTCCCGCGCTCGCCCGGTAGCGGTGAGATTCGTCCATGAGGAGAACGAGGTCGGGCAGTCCCGCCAGATATTCGAAATAGCTCTGTCCCAGATATTCCGACAGCCTCTTGATGCGTGGCGACTTGCCTCCGCGCACTTCAGAATTGATCTTCGAAATGTTGAAGATGTTGATCTGCAGCGGGGAATCGATGGCCTGCGATACCAGGTCGCCGCGCTGCTCGTAGTTGTCGCCCGTGATGACTTCAGGCACGCTGGTTGCGAACTCTGCGATTCCCTTGAAAACGTATTTCGGCGTGTTGGGAGTGAAATCCTTGATCAGCTTGTCGTAGATCGTCAGGTTGGGCGCCAGCACGAAAAAGTGCCGGTAGCCGTAAGCGGCGTGCAGATAACCGATGAAGGCACCCATCAGCCGCGTCTTTCCCACACCCGTCGCCAGAGCGAAACACAGCGATGGAAACTCGCGTTCGAAATCCGAAAGCGTCGTAAATAGTCCAGTCAGTGCGGCAAGCATCGCGGCCAGCTCTTCAGGAGAGCGCGCTTTCGAGTCGCGCAAAGCCGGGACAGATTCCAGCGCGCCATGCAGGCGCTCCAGGCTTTCAGTTTGCGGCGCACGCAAACTCAGCCGTCCGGCGACGGAACGGACAATTTTTTCAAGACTCATTGCAGCTCCTTCTTCTTGTTTGAGCCTGCACGGAAAAAGTGTTGACCTGGCGGTTCATGGTTTTCCCTCGCCTTTCAAATAGCCGGCCAATCTCAGGTTGGAATCGGCAGTTGTTTCCAAAATGGAAACAACTGCATCATCCGCTGTGACCTTGCCGTCCCCGGTGGTGTAGAGAATGACCGGGCTGGTCGCACGGGTAGTCAGTTCACTCATGCCCCCCCTTATTAATATGCCCTGCATCCCCAAGTCAGCTCCCATCTCGCCTGATTTCCGAAACAGTGTCTCGGAATTTGCCGAACGAACAAATTTCCGACGCAGTGCATCGGAATTCACACCCGACAAATGCAGATACTCAAGACAGAAACGACGAAACAATCCCAGATTGTTAACGCCGTTCATTTCTCCTCCTCGTCGAACAGGCCGCCCTGCGCTTCATTCACTGCTCGCGCCCTCGCCCCTTCTGCCGTTCGCCCCGAGCTTGTCGAAGCCTGCCCTGAGCCCGTCGAAGAGGGGCTTGGCGCAGCCATCGGCAAATTCTCCACGTTCAGACTGTAGTCGTCGTGCCCCCACTCGCACTTCTGCAAAACCATCCTGGGGATTTTCTTCAATGTCAGATTGGGAAAGCGGTCCGCGTCCCCCCTGAATGCGCTGCAGCAGACGAGAAGGCTACGCTCTTGTCCAACCTCGTCGGAAAGCGCCTGCAATTGCTCGGCGTTCAGCGTTTGCGTGGTCACAAAGATGAAGTCGTTTTCGGTACTGGTGCCGTGTTGCCAGTAATGGGCATCCGACGGCGAATAGCTGAAGCCTTCGAGCTTGCACAAGGCTTGCGCCAGCATCTCCGCGTTGTATTCCTTGTTCACCACCCAGTTGCCGTAGGCGTCTTTCTGCAACAGGCTCGGGGCAAGGCTGTAATAGCGGAAACCGCCACCGCCCTGCCAACCAACGGCTTCAGTAATGCCGCCCTGGTCCTCGCCGTCGATCACCTTCTGCATGCGCGGGATGATATGCGTGTGGCAATGCTCGCCAAGTTCCACCATGATCCAGCGGCGGCCCATTTTATGCGCGACTGCACCTGTGGTGCCGGAACCGGCAAAAGAGTCGAGAATAATGTCATTAGGATTGGTAGCGACTTCTATAATTCGCTTCATCAATTTTTCAGGCTTTGGCGTTCCAAAAACATCATCCCCAAAGAGCGTCACAATTTCTTTTTTTGCATCTTGTGTATGCCCGACTTCGTCATAATCCCAAAGTGTTTGGGGCACTCGCCCCTGCTTTACTTCGGTCAGAAACCGTTTGAGTGAAGGAACATTATTCCCATCCTTCCCCCACCAGATTCGTCCATCTGCGTCTAAAGCTTCTAGCTTCTCTTTCGAAATTGCCCAGTATCTCCCCTTTGGAGGCCCATCAATGACTCGCCCGCCCGGTGTGGTAATTGAATACAAGCCAAGGCTATAAGGATTTCTTGCAGATAGATTGTCGGGACGCCAACGTCCTCTTGAGTCGTTATCCGCATTCTTGTAAATGTCATCTTGTCCTTCTTTTCGAGGCATCGGGTTAGGCTTCCAGCGCTCTTCATCTTTTGCATAAATCAACACATAGTCGTGATCCACAGAAAAATGCTTCGCACTAGACTTTGGAGCATAGTTTTTTCTCCAAATCACCGACGCAACAAAATTCGCCCGCCCGAAAATCTCATCGCACAACACTTTCAGGTAATGCGCCTCGTTGTCATCGATGGTGATCCACAGCGAACCGTCTTCCGACAGAAGTCTTTTTATGATTTCCAGCCGGTCGCGCATCAGGGAGAGCCAGATGGAATGTTCCAATCCGTCGTCGTAGTGAGTGAACGCGCTGCCGGTGTTGTACGGCGGGTCGATGAATACGCATTTCACCTTCCCCGCGAATTCCGCTTCCAGCGCCTTCAACGCCAGCAGGTTGTCGCCGAAGATCAGCCGGTTGTCGAAAATGTCGTTATCCGTCACCCGGTGCCCGGCGTGATGGCTCCTTGCCGGGTCTTCGAGCAATATGCGCGGCTCCGGCTTGGGCCGCACATCCTTCCCGATCCAGGTGAGTTCGAGTTTCTGCTTTTTCACGATGGTTTTGTAGCTCTATGTTTTATATATTTATTCAAGAAATTTCCGTTTTCGGATGTGATAAGAGCAAAGTTTTTATACCCAATATGGCAAGTACTCAGCAAATTTTTTCCCTCCGGCAGGATCTTTGCGTTTAATGCGTCCTGCAGAGACGGCATCTGCTATCAAGTTGGTAACGGTATTTCGCTGCTTTTCGTGCAGTTTGAAACGTTCTCGCAGAGTGGTATTGGTCAGCGTCTGACTTGAGAGATATTGCAGCACAGCATGTTGATAACAAGCCTCGACGCGTTCGGTTTGCGACATGTCGGCAAACTTCTTCGGGGCATAGAGTGTAACCTTGAAGGCGTTTTCCAGCGGCGTAAACACCACTGGCGGCAAGCCGAAAAGTTCGATGGATGCAACCACTTTCTGGAAGCCGGTGCCGCGTTCCTCACATATCCGGTAACGCCGGAATGCGGATGCCAGCGCTTCGTTGCGCGATTCCGGTGTGGTGCCGATCAGCCGGTCAACGCGCTTACCAGGCAGGAGGCTGCCGGGGTTGGTGAACTCGATGCGGTCATCGAAAATTTCGATCATCGGCCCGCTGCCTGTGACGCTGAAATCTTGATGGATGAGCGCATTGGCGATCAGTTCACGCAAGGCGATTTCGGGATATACGCTGACTTCCGTGCGCAAGGATTGCTGGATGACTTCAGAATGTGGCAGCACGCGCTTGAGATAACCAATCAAACCTTCGAACCCTACCGCATAGCCTTTCTGACCCATCATCTCGTCAATGGTATCGACCTTGTTCTTGCCCCGGTAACGAATGACGCGAATGCGCTTGCGCCTGAGTGTGTCGAACTGGTCGAGATTGCGCGCTGCCGCGATTGCGCCGAAATTGGTGATGTAATACCGGATTCCATCAGCGGCAATCATTCTTTCCTCTGCCAGCCAGCGTAAAATCTCGCTTTCCTCATCAGGCAGAGGACGCTGAAGCAGATTTGCTATCACTGCCAAATCAAGCAGCGCGATGAGATCAGCGCCGACAAGAAGGTTCGAGGCCCGAAGTTCCTCCCAGCGCGGCGCCTGGCTGTTCAACATCAAGCCGCCGATTTCCTGACGGGATGCCTTGCGGGTCGTGCCGCCCGAGCGTATCCATGCTTCCTCGATGGATTTTCCGCGCCGATGCACAGGCTTGTTGCGCTGCTCAGGAATATGAACAAACAGCAGCGGCACTTCACGAAAATCAACCACCGCGTGGTCGATGGCCAAAGCAGGCTCGACTGCATCACGCCCAAGATTGGCGAGGGTGTTGACGATCTGAGCTACCTGTTCCTGACGCACGCCTGCCAGCGTGGCATCGTCCTTTACTCCGAAGACGAGGAAGCCGCCATTTGGGTGGTTGGCAAAGGCAATCAGGTGTTCAATCAGTCTCTCCCTTTGGTCAGTCAGGTCGGCTTTCCAGTCGATTTCATTGAGTTCATGAGGAACCGGATCAAGGCTTTGGGCCAAGCAGTTCAACGCCTCAGAAATCCAATGTTTTATCATTCGATGAACCCTTTCGCCTTCGATTCCCGCGCTTTCATTGCCAGCCGGTTGTCGAAAATGTTTCGTTCGGCCCCCCGATGTCCGGCGTGATGGGATTTTTCCGGGTCTTCCAGCAAAATGTGCGGCTCCAGCTTGGGCCGCTTCTCCTTCCCGATCCAAGTAAGTTCTAATTTTTGTTTAATTGCCATCTACATCATTTCCAATTACCGCATTTTTCAGATCATCCAGCGTATTCCATGCCAGAGCGCCCGCAGGCAATTCAGTTGACTGGCCGGAAAGAGCAAGAAGTAGCTGCATGACCTTGTCATAAGCTGTCTTGTCTGCCTTTACCTTTTGCCAAGCAGAGAATGGCTTGTCAGATTTTACTTCCTCGCCAAAATATGCCTCCTCAAAATTTGGAACTGATGCAATAAGAGTTACTTTTCCTGCCTGAATTTCAGCAGCAATAACCTCTCGAATGTTCTGGTTGGTTGTCCATGCTGGATTGACACTAGGCTTGCCCTTCTTGATTACTTCGGGTCTGTCACTATCGTGTAAAACTGCATAAGGCTTCTCAAACTGATTGAGAACTTTGCAAAGTGATCGAATTGTTGCTTTTCCGCGAGCTCTTACCACATGCAGGTCTTTGAATTTTTCGGGTTCCATCTGAATCACATATTGAAAGGCCGCGTACTCGGTATCGCCCTCAACAATAATTGTCCTGCCACCGAAGAAAAATTCGGCCACATACGGATCACATAGATTAAGAAGCTTTAGGTGCTCACGTTCGTCTTCACTCAGATGAGCCTTTGTCGGCCGGTAGATCGTTGTACCAAATGATTTCCCATCATTATTTCGCTCTACTCGAACAATAGATGTGTTGTCACGAGAAAAGTCTATAAATACGGGAGAATGAGTCGTTACAATAACCTGCCACTTCCCCGATTTAGGTAGGTCATACAACACACGGCAAGCTTCCCTTACCGCATTTGGGTGCAGGCATAACTCAGGCTCATCCATAAGCAGTACGTGCGGGCGCGTGCTATTCGAATCCTTCTTTACCCTAGACTGTTCTGCCAAAAGGCGTAATGCCGCCCAAAGTAATGTGCGTCGCGCCCCACTCCCTTGTCTGTCTATGGAAGGTTGGTAGCCACCTTTTGGCCCCATCAAAAGTTGCGGGGCCTCCTTAAAGAAATTGAGCGCGCTTTCAACATCACCATCGGGGCGCGCGTCAAATCGTATTTCCTGCCCAGGGAAAACTTTACCGACTAAGGAATTGAGCTCTGTTTCAACTTTCTTGATTTCTTCGTTTGCATCCGCTACCGCGCGCTTCTGGAAATCCTGAATCGAAGTGATTAACTTTTGATAGTCGTTCTTTTCTTCACCCTCTATCTGCTCTGCGCTTTGAAGCCCTTTAATTCGCTCATTCAGCACATTCTTCAACAACTTGACGACTTCATCTGCCTGCTTTTCTGGAGAGTCAAAAGCTTGTATTCGGTGAGGTTCGGGACGGGCAGGCTGGGCAACTCCGGCAGCTCCCCAAGGCCCTTCTTTTTCATGCCAGCCACCAGCGGCAACATCCCAACCTACCTTTTTTGGATCTCCATGAGTAACCCAAGTCCATTTTTCGCGGACAAACATATCACCGGTAGCTTCATCCCGGCGAATCCATTTTTCACCGGGTGCCTTCGCATCGTACACAACCGTTTCCAGTTCTATTTCAATAGGACTTTCTGCACTAATCACGGCATTAGGAAAATCCTCTTGTGTCAATTTCCCATCCTTAGAGCCATGAAGCATGACTACCTCATACGCTCGAAGGATAGAGCTTTTCCCGGAATTATTGGGGCCGACCAAAACAACAATATCGTCAAGTTCCAAGGTAACCGGCTCACTTCCGATTGCCCGAAAATTCTTTACCGTTAACCTGTGTAACCTAGGCCGTGGAACAGTTATAGTTTCATCGTTGGCTGTCGCTACTGCCGCTGATTTCTTCGTTGCCATAAAATTCACACTCGGAGTTAATAGACTTGATTTAGCTTTCTTGTATTGAAGAAAGTCTATCTTTACTCGACAACCATAATTTCTTGGTCCCAAGAGCTATGCTTGCCAGATGGGAAGCCACGGCGGCCTGGAAAAAACTCATTCAATATCTGCAAATTTTGCATCGCAGATATTGTAAAACGCCTCCATTCCGGAATACCTCCTCTACTACTGCTTCCGCGTATCTGATACCCAAGCAATTGAGCCATTCCTTCGTTAATACCATAAACATGCGGCTCAACTATCCTGGGGTGCCCGCTGTATGTAAACGAAAGAACTTTCTTTTCCCTGATAGCCGCAATAATCATGTTCTCCATAATTTCCCCCCTTATGATTTAGGTGCATCCAATGCCGGTAACTCCAACCCCTCGATCTCCTGCAACGACTTACCGGCGATCCCCTGCAAATCGCCATACATTCCCACCGTAGCGCCCATCACGCGCTCAATCTGCTCCTCGCGCTTGGCCCATTGTTTCATGATGGCCTTGCGCTCCTTGTCCAAATCCTCCTGCATCGTGGAAAACGCTTCGACGATGGCTTCCACCCGGTGGCGAAAGCGCGGGCCGGTGAGATACTGGTAGATCATTTCGGTCTTGGTCTGCTGGCCTTCGGAAGCCTGCCTGGCCATCGCGATTTCCAGCAACGACTGGCGCAAAATGGCGGCGACCGGCAACGCGGCGCGGGGATGAGTCACCCAGATTCCTTCGACCATTTCGAATGTTTCGACGCCTTTGGGCAACACCTGGCTCACGATCACGGCGATTTCCGCCTTGGCGGTACGCTGGTCCTCGCGAAGCTTGGCGAGCCAGCCGTCGCTCCAGTTCTTGGTGCGCTTGGATTCCCAGAGGATGGTGCCGCAGGCCTGGCCGATCGGGCCGAGGATGTGGTGCAGAACGTCGCCGCCGTGGACGCCCTTGGGTACCGGCTCGATGGAATCGAATGGGAACTTGGCGCGCAACATATTTTCCAGCTCAAGCTCCTGCACTTCTCCCTGCAACTGCTGCGAGCCCTGCTCGGATTTACGCTTCAATTCCTCGATCTGCTTTTGCATCGCGCTGATGGTTTGCTCCTTTTCCATCACCTTGAACTTCAATTGTTCCTCGGCTTCCTGGCGGGCCTGATCGCGGGCACTTGACAGGGATTCCTGCACCCGTTTTTCCACGGTGAGTTCCAGTTCCCGCTTGGCATCGTCCAGTTCGCGCTGCTTCCTGATGAGCTCGGCTTGGGCCTTCTGCGCCTCGGCCAATTTTTCGTCGCGGGATTTAAGCACCTCCTGCAATTCGGCCAGCTCGCGCGCCTTGTTTTCCAGTTCGGCGGCGCTGGCAAGTTTTGCTTTTTTGGATTCCTCCGCAACAACGCGGGCACGCTCGGCTTTCAATTGTGCTGCGACCTGATCGGCCACCTGGTCGTCGAGCTTGCGTTTGTCTTCTAAAAGCTGTTTTTCCTTTTCGCGCATGGCCTGTTCGCGCTTGGCGATGTCGCTGTCCTTCCTGGCCAGTTGCTGCTCGAACTGTCTGCGGGTGGATTCGATCAACGGCGCAGCCAGCGATTCGGTGAGCTTGATTTCCGTTTTACAGTTCGGGCAGATGATTGTCGGTTCGGTCATGCTACGCTCCACTTCACAAAAAATATGCCTGTCGAATCAGTTCGCAGCTTCAGCTTTCCCTCAATATCCGCAATGAGCAGTTCACGACGCTGGTCGATTTCGTCCTGCGCATCGAACAACGCCTTGCGTTTGCCGTTGCGCTGCAATTCCAGCGCCCTGATCTGTTTCTGCCCCGCCAGCTTCTCTTCAAGGGTCAGCGCCAGCGTGGCGGCGCGCCTGGCTTCCTTGATCTGCCTGTCCATTTCCTTGATCTCGCGCTCCAGCGCCACTTTGAGATCATCCGCCCAACCATCCAGTTTTTCCGCTTCAACCTCGAAGAAGCGGGCATTGCGTTCGGATATGCTGCGCTGAATATCAGCCTTGCGACCATTCGTTATTTCCTGCAACACGCCGTTGGTCTCGATACTGTCGCATATTTTCACCGAAGCAGCCGGGAGCGAAAGCAGCCGTCGTGCAATTTCTTCTTCCACAACTTGACCATCTTCGGCTGCCGTTGCGAAAAGCAGGTAATCCTCCGCCTGATCAAGCGATTCTACCGTAAAAAGGCTGAGCATCATTTTCCCGCTTTTGCCGATATACGGTTCGAGAACGGAAATTCTGGCGGCGCTTGCAGAATAATCGAAGACAATCTCGGCGGGTGGAAGTGTGCGGCCCTTGGCCTGCGCCAATATGGCCTCCGCCAGCGTGTGTCCGAGCCGATAAAGATGCGCTTCACCGGTACGGCGCGGCAATTCGTATATTCCCAAAGGAATGTCGGGCGACGCTGCCGCGAACGGATTGCTTTTAAGGCGGAATCCGGATTGCCCTTCGAGAAATTCGGCATGACTGCCAAGTTCATATCGGGTCAAATCCAGTAACAGCCGTTCGTAACGATTCAGGTACGTTTTGCTGTTCTCCAAATTGATGCGCAGCTTCTCATTCACTTCCTGATCGAAATTCTCCAGCAACTGCTGACGGGTGCGCGTCATGGATTCGTCGATCTGGACATTGAGGTCAAGCTGAAGCTGGTCGAACGAGGCTTTGATTTCTTCGGAAGTGCGGCAGCGCTGGTAGATACCTGCGATGCGCTTCTCAAAATCCACACCCGATTCGATAGCGCCCAACACCTCGTCGCTGGTTCCGAATACGCCTTCGAACAGAGAAAACTTCTCTGCAAGGAGTTGAAACACGCGTTGGTCAGCTTCGTTTTTCTGGTTCAAAAAATTGACCACCACGACATCATGCTTCTGTCCGTAACGGTGACAACGGCCTATGCGCTGCTCGATGCGTTGCGGATTCCACGGCAGATCATAATTCACCACGAGGGAACAAAATTGCAGATTGATCCCTTCGGCAGCCGCCTCAGTGGCAATCATGATTTGTCCCTGATCGCGAAAATAGTCCACCAGCGCGGAACGCATGTCGGCAGTGCGCGAACCCGTGATGCGATCCGATCCCTCGTGTCGGGCAAGCCATTCGCTGTATATCTGGCGCGATTTCGGATCGGTATTCGAGCCATTGAATAATACAAGTCCTGTTGCATAAGGACTGTCCGCAAGCACACGCAAAAGGTACTCCTGTGTACGGCGCGATTCGGTGAAGATGATGGCCTTGCGTTCAGCTCCAAGCCGGGTTGCATCGGTAAACGCACGTCCCAGCGCGACAAGCAGCGCCCTGCCCTTGGCATTATGCGTAATCGACACAGCTAGATCGCGAAAAGATTCCAGATCTTCGATTTCCTGGGTGATGGCGACGCGGTCCTCAATGGAAAGCGGAGCTTGCTCCTCCGGCGCCTCATCCGACCACTCTTCAGCTGTTTCCTCCAATGTTTCGTAATCTTCGTCCAGCTCCTCTTCAAGCGATTGACCATGCACCTGCTGACCCAGACGCGCGCACAGGCGACTGCGGATTGTTTCCAGCGCACCGGCAATGGCGAAGGTGGAAGATGCCAGCAATTTACGCAACACCAGCGTCATCAACGAACGCTGTCCGCTCGGCAAGGCTTGCAGGTTTTCACGGCGAAGATAATCTGAAACGAGTTGATAGAGCCGATCTTCGCTCTCTTCCGGGGAAAAACGCTGGACGATGGGATGACGGCGAGTATAAGGAACATAGGCTGTCACCTGCCGCCGCAGGGTGCGGTGGCAAAGCGGTTTGAGCCTGCATTTCAGCGTATCGAAAGCCTGCTCATTCAGGGAAGAAAACTGTTCCCTGAAACTTTTCTGATCACCAAAAGCATGTTCATCGATGAAGCTGACCAGCCCGTAAAGCTCCATCAGCGAATTTTGCAGCGGCGTTGCGGTGAGCAACAACTTGGGTGCGCTTGCCAATGCTTGTTTGAGTGTATTGGCAATGACATTGCCCGGTTTATAGACATTGCGCAGCCGATGAGCCTCATCGATGACAACCAGATCCCATTGTAGCGCATGAACATCGGCTGCTTTGTTGCGGGCGAACTGGTAGGAACAGATAACTACGGAATCCTTGGCCTCGAACGGGCGGAAGTCACCGCGCCTGATCGCCTCGTTGTAGGAGCGCGATTCGAGAATCTGGCATGACAGGAAAAATTTCTCCTTCAATTCTTGATGCCACTGCTTGCGCAAATTGGAAGGCGTGATTATCAGAATCCGCCGTTTGCGTTCTGCCCACTTCTGCGAGATGACCAACCCCGCCTCGATGGTCTTGCCCAGGCCAACTTCGTCGGCCAGCAGCGCCCCCTTGGACAGGGGCGAACGAAAGGCAAACAGTGCCGCCTCAACCTGATGCGGATTGAGATCGACCTGCGCATCCACCAATGCACCGGCCAGTTTTTCGGCATTATCAGACGAGCAGCGTTTGGTCAACTCATAAGCGAAATACTTGGCGTGGTAGTCAGTGAGCATTCTTACGCATGAGGCAGTAGTAATTGTTGGAGTTTATAGTAATAGTCGAGGCAACACCATTCAGAAAGAACAGTTACCACACTGTTTTATCTGTAATTTTTCATTAATACCGTGTCCTTCCACCTTTTCGATGGCCAATTTCTTGATCCCGAACGAAAGAATTATCCCGGCTTCCTTGAGGATGAAACTGACGTTACGGGTTTCTGTGTTCGGTTGCCGCCAGATATGTGACTGTCACGATATTGAGCGCCGTCCAACCTGCGAGAAGCGAAGCGCCGAACAGCATATGGGTGTCGGGCGTACCTGACCAGGGTGGTAACGTGAACTGGCGGCTGGCCCGCCATGTTTAACGATCCCCTACCTTGTACCCTATTTCTCATAAGACCGTTCTCCGAGTCTTCCGAGAGTATTCTCCGACGCACCCAAGAAAGCCCATTTCAAAATTTCCGCCCCTGCTGAAGGGATATATAGCAGACGGACAGGCAGGGACGTTGGCGACGATTATGGCTGACCAGGGGAACATCGAAAACGATAAGGCTTTGTTGAAAGATTCGGAAGGGCGACTGCGGTCGTACAAAAAAGGCCACCGAAAAAGTGGCCTAAATTCTTGATTATTTGGTGCGCCCGGAGAGATTCGAACTCCCGACCCCTTGGTTCGTAGCCTGTGCAACTGAAGCACAATAAACGATTACAGATCAAATAGATAAAAGCGCAACACTGTATCACAAAACGCGATTATAGCGTTGCGTAAGTACCTGAATCGTCAAGGCCTAAGCATACCCTATGAGACATGAAATGAGAAGTAATTTTGGGTATATACATTGGAGGAACGCGAGGAAGCAATCACGCTTTACGTCGCACGTGCCGCAGGGAAACTTCGATTTCAGTCCTCGGTGACGGGTGACATGCCGGTCACTATCCGGACCAATCCATTCAAGCCGATTGAACCCCAATATTCCCATGGGTTGATCATCCCGCTGTCGGAAGCTACCGACGACACCCTGAAACTCACCCAAACGTTGATCTTCGACTTGAAGCCTATTTAACGGCCGGGGTTTGCTTATACCAAGGTCGGGATCATGCTGGCCGAGATCGTTCAGAGCAATCAAGCACAAGTGGATCTCTTCCCGGATGTCGACGCTCGAACAAGGTACGGTGATCTGATGAAGACAAAGGATACGATCAACCAGCACTACGACAAGAGCACGGTGGGGCCATGCATCTACGGAATCGCCTCCCGGCGCTCCTGGTCGATGAAGCGCGGCAACAAAACCGTGGGATACATTACGAACTGGGATGAATTGCCAATCGTCATGGCGTGATATAAGGAACAACAAACATGTGCGGTCGCTTCGCCCAATCACAGCCCCTCATCCATTGCGCTCACGCTCTGGCACCATTCTGGAATCCGGAGCAGGATGGATGTCCCACCACCTGGAATCTCGCCCCCGGAAAGATGTCGCGGGCATTCCTCACCAGCGGCACGCAGATCACGGCCGCGGTGCTAAAATGGGGATTACTCCCCTCCTGGGCGGACAAAGACGATGCCAAACCGATCAACGCGCGTCTCGAAACGGCAGCCACCAAACCCTATTTCCGCAAGGCATGGAAATCGGGCGCTGTCTCATCCCCGCGGATAGGTGGTACGAGTGGTCCGCAGCCCCCGTGCGGGTTATGTACCTGGCGGATGAATTGCAACAATCGACATCGTGTTGCCCGGCTTACGCACAGGTGAGGCGGAATGACATCAGGCAATCGCCTGCTGCCGTGCCAGTTCGACAAAGGCTTTCAGGTAATCGATGTCGGCGTCGTTCTCCCGGATACCCAGGAAAATCTGCTTGGCGATACCGTTTTTTCCGAGGCTAAGCGGGACGATTTCCATTTTTTCGGCATATTCTGCCACCAGCCAGCGCGGTAAGGCAGCAACTCCCCGCCCGCTGGCCACCATTTGCAGCATGATCTCGGTCGTTTCGATCACCCTGTGGCGCTTGGGGCTGATGCCGGCGGGCATCAGGAACTGATTGTAGATGTCGAGGCGTTCGATCTCGACTGGGTAGGTGATCAGCACCTCACCGCTGAGCTGTTCTGGTTCGACATGCGAGGCCCCTGCCAGCATGTGCTGTCGACTCACGACCAATACCTGCTCGTAGTCGAACACAGGTTCGAAGCGCAAGCCGGGCTTGTACAAGGGGTCGGGCGTCACGAGAAGATCGATTTCGTAAACAAATAAAGCGCCGATGCCGCCGAACTGGAATCTCTGCTTCACGTCCACATCCACGTCCGGCCAGTCGGCAAGGTAAGGCGACACCACCCTGAGCAGCCACTGGTAACAGGGATGGCATTCCATGCCAATGCACAGCGTGCCGCGTTCTCCCTCTGCATACTGCCTCAGACGTTCTTCGGCCCGCTCCAGTTGGGGCAGTAGCCGCTCGGCGAGCGCCAGCAGATACTTTCCCGCCTGGGTCAGTCTGAGGCTGCGGCCTTCGCGCAGCCAGATATCCGTGCCAATCTTCAGTTCAAGCTTTTTCATTGCGTGGCTCAGGGCGGACTGCGTCAGGCACAACACATCGGCTGCCGCCGTCAGCGAACCCTGACGCTCAACTTCCCTGATGATGGACAGATGTATTTTCTCTAGCATCGCAATAAATGAACAATATTCATCGACTGTTGAAATAATACCATTTTATTTCATCAAATAAAAAGCCTACCATGCATGCATCACACATCAAGAATGAAGGAAAAACATGGTTACGACGCACAATCTCGGTTTTCCACGCATAGGTGCGATGCGCGAACTTAAATTCGCCCTGGAATCCTATTGGGAAGGGCGGTCATCACGCGCCGAGCTTAAGGCGCTTGGCGCACAATTGCGCAAGCAGAACTGGCAGGCGCAATCCGGCCTGGACTGGATGTCCGTGGGTGATTTCTCCTTCTATGACCAGGTGCTGGACATGAGCTTCGCGTTGGGCAATCTGCCCAAGCGCGCACGGGGCTTTCAAGGTGACATCCTCGACAACTATTTTCGCGTGGCGCGAGGCCGTTCCGTCCAAGGCGCCGAGGATCACGCGGCCTGTTGCGGCGGCATCGCCGCAGGCGAAATGACCAAATGGTTTGATACCAACTACCACTATATCGTGCCCGAACTCTCGGCCGATGCCGAATTCAAGCTCGATCCTTCGCGCCTTCTCGAACAAATCGCCGAAGCCAGGGCGCAGGGCGTCAAGACCAAACCCGTCATCATTGGCCCGGTCACTTATCTTTGGCTGGGGAAATCCAAAGACGATTCCGACAGGCTGGCCTTGCTGGATCGCCTGCTGCCCGTCTATTCGGAGCTTCTGGAAGCAATGGCTTCGCATGGAGTCGAATGGGTGCAGATCGACGAGCCGGCATTGGTCACCGAGCTAGACCCCGCGTGGCGGCATGCCTTCAACCTGGCATACCATCATCTCAAGAGTTGCCGCATCAAGATCCTGCTCGCAACCTATTTCGGCACCTTGCAGGAGAACCTGCACCTCGCCTGCAATCTGCCGGTTGCCGGCATCCATCTCGATGCCATCAATGCTCGCGACGAAATACAGCCGATGCTGAATCTACTGCCATCGCACAAGGTAGTGTCACTGGGCGTCATCAATGGTCGCAACATCTGGAAGACTGATCTCAATGCCACGCTCGACTGGCTGGAGCCTTTCGCCGAGCGGCTTGGGAATCGTCTGTGGATTGCCCCCTCCTGCTCTCTACTTCATGTGCCGGCTGATCTGGGGAATGAACAGAAGCTGGATGACGAGATCAAGTCCTGGCTGGCTTTTGCTATCCAGAAACTTGAAGAGCTGCGTGTGCTTGCCACCGCACTGAATCAGGGGCGCCGTGCCGTAACCGTCGAGCTGGTAGCCAACCAGGCCGCTATTGTCAGCCGCCGTACTTCGCCGCGCGTGAGTAATCCTGCGGTCAGGCAGGCGCTTGCCGCCATCAATCCAGCGCTGGGTCAGCGCAAGAATCCATATCCGATTCGTGTCAGGAAACAGGCTGACCTGCTTAAGTTGCCGCTGTACCCAACCACCACCATCGGTTCCTTCCCGCAGACGGCGGAAATCCGCCAGACTCGCAGGCAGTTCAAGGCGGGGGAGATCAATGAAGCTGCATACAAGATTGCGATGCAGGCCGAGATTGCTCGCAGTGTGCGCGAGCAGGAGGTGCTGGGCCTTGACGTGTTGGTGCACGGCGAAGCCGAGCGCAACGACATGGTGGAATATTTCGGCGAGCAGCTCGAAGGTTATGCATTCAGCCAGTTCGGCTGGGTACAGTCCTACGGTTCTCGCTGTGTGAAACCACCCATCCTGTTCGGCGACATCAGGCGTCCGAAAGCGATGACAGTGGAATGGATCAAGTATGCGCAATCTCTGACTGAAAAGCCGATGAAGGGCATGCTGACCGGGCCCGTGACCATTCTCAATTGGTCCTTCGTGCGCGACGACCAACCGCGCTCGGTGTCCTGCTATCAGCTGGCCTTGGCGATTCGCGAGGAAGTGCTGGATCTGGAGAAGGCTGGAGTGCGGGTGATCCAGATCGACGAAGCCGCGCTGCGCGAGGGGCTGCCGCTGCGCAAGGCGCAGTGGAAAACCTATCTGGACTGGGCGGTGGAGTCATTTCGCATCACCGCCAACGGCGTGCAGGATGGGACTCAGATCCACACCCACATGTGCTATTCGGAATTCAACGACATCATCGCGGCCATCGCCGACATGGATGCCGATGTCATCACTATAGAGACTTCTCGTTCCGACATGGAATTGCTGGATGTTTTCGACCATTTCAAGTATCCGAACGAGATCGGGCCCGGCGTCTATGACATCCATTCGCCGAACATTCCAACTCAGGAGCAAATGGTCGAGCTGATGAAGAAAGCTGCCGAGCGCATTCCTGCAGAACGCCTTTGGGTGAATCCGGACTGCGGACTGAAGACCCGCCAGTGGGCGGAAGTCATACCTGCGCTGACTAGCATGGTTGCTGCCGCCAAGTCCCTGCGTTCAGCGGCAGCCTGATTCTCGGATACTTACATCAACAGTCCAGGCAGTTTGCTGGGACTTTCTCATGAAAGTTGAATATGTTTGAACGCGCCATTTACGCAGTGGATCAAATCGATCCTGAAATCTTCGCGGCTATCGAGCAAGAAAACCGGCGGCAGGAAGATCACATCGAACTGATCGCCTCGGAAAACTACGCCTCGCCCGCAGTCATGGCCGTGCAGGGTTCGCAACTGACCAACAAATATGCCGAGGGCTATCCCGGCAAGCGTTACTACGGCGGCTGCGAATACGTGGACATCGTGGAGCAAATCGCCATTGACCGCATCAAGCAACTCTACGGCGCGGCGTATGCCAACGTGCAGGCCAACTCCGGTTCGCAGGCCAACCAGTCTGTGTTCTTCGCGCTGCTCCAGCCGGGTGACACCATCCTGGGCATGAACCTGGCCGAAGGCGGCCACCTCACTCACGGTATGCATCTCAATCTGTCCGGGAAATGGTTCAAGGCGGTCAGCTATGGACTCAACGTCCAGGAAGAGATCGATTATGAGGCGATGGAGAATCTTGCGCATGAGCACAAGCCAAAACTGATTATCGCGGGTGCTTCAGCCTATGCTTTGCGCATCGACTTCGAGCGATTTTCCAGGGTTGCCAAAGCTATCGGCGCATATCTGATGGTGGATATGGCGCACTATGCTGGGCTGATTGCCGCCGGCGTCTACCCCAACCCCGTTCCCTTCGCCGATATCGTCACCTCTACCACGCACAAGAGCCTGCGCGGCCCGCGCGGAGGCGTGGTGCTGACCAACAGCGAAGAAATCGCGAAGAAGATCAACGGCGCCATCTTTCCCGGATTGCAGGGTGGTCCGTTGATGCATGTCATTGCCGGCAAGGCTGTTGCTTTCAAAGAGGCGTTGTCGCCAGAATTCAGAACCTACCAGCAACATGTGGTCAGGAATGCCGCAGTTCTGGCCGATACCCTGATTGCACGCGGCTTGCGCATTGTCTCGGGTCGCACCGAAAGCCATGTCATGTTGGTGGACCTGCGCGCCAAACGCATCACCGGCAAGGATGCGGAGAAGGTGCTGGGCGAAGCGCACATCACCGTAAACAAAAACGCCATTCCCAAGGATCCGGAAAAACCTTTCGTCACTTCCGGCATCCGCCTCGGCACCCCGGCCATGACTACGCGCGGATTCAAAGAAGAGGAAGCACGACTTGTCGGCAATCTGGTCGCAGATGTGCTCGACGCGCCCCAGGATGTCGGCCGCATCGCCCAGGTGCGTGAGTGCGTAGCCACGTTGACGAACCGGTTCCCGGTCTATCGTTGATCTGAATCGGTGCAAACCCGGGACTTCGCAGGCATCGAGTTGCCCGCCCTGATCGGAGTGTTTGAATGGGAACGTAAGGCTTTGCGTCCCCTCATTTTCGATGTGCAGTTGACTACAACGGATTCGTTCAGCCTTTCCAGATCCGAACTTGAAGCTCAGATGGCAACATGGCTCCAACCCTGCCGCTACCGTTTGCTTGAAGCGCTGGCTGAACATCTTGCGCAACGCATGCTGCAAGAATGGCCCTGCTGCCGCGTCGTGATCGGCATCGAGAAGCCCGGTGCACTTGGGAATCATGTGCTGGTGGGGGTGCGGATTTTGCGCAGCATCTAGCCTGAACCCATCTCAAGCGAAGCGACAACATGTGATCGATTTAAAGGCCGATGTGTTGTCCGTGCGTAGGAGGGCGGAGCGACTGCTCGATTCTGATACCTGCCGCTTACCCAATGATATGCCACTGAAACTTGCCCGAAATCATTTTTTTCTGGACTCGATTTCCCTGCGCACACGTTCGATCTCGCGTCGCTTGGCTTCAGGAGTGCCCCATTTGGGTTCCTCGGTTGACTTGGCTGCCCTGGTTGCACGGATGCGTTCCAGTGCGGCGAACTTTTCAGCTTCACGCTCGACACGTTCCCTGTCAGCGGCTTGTCGGCGGGCAATCAATCTTTCTGCGGGTATCGGAATCGTGCGCGCCGCAAGTCCTGCCATGGACAGATATTCGGCAATCCGGTCCCCGATGGGCTCCCATCCATCATCCGGCAAGGCAAACTCGTTGATCAGTTGCAAATTGAGCGCCTCATAGATCGGCATCCATGTTCCCTCGCCGCGATGATGGCGCCTCACCGAAAGTTTCGGATTGAACTGGTACCAACCCTGGGAAACGCGCATGAACAGATCGCGGTTGTAGGCGTAGTCGCGCTCGATCTCGTTGCGCGAAAGCACGCCGGAAAGATGCTGACGTTTGTTGCGTTCGGGACGCACCACATTGGCCGGCAGGTGCTGCCAGGCTTCGAGGATGGCCTGGGTCTCGAATGCACCGAGGGAGCGGCGCTGCCGGTGGGTGAAGCGCGACTTGAACAGCACCCACAGCGTCTGGAACAGGAAATATTCCGAAAGGTGCCGATCCATGCGCACCAGCCGCTCGCCGATATTGACATCGATGCCTGGCGGAGCGAGCCGTTCGTAAAGCGCGGCGAAGGGGCCTCGGGCGAATTTCGGGTCGCGAAAAGCTTCGCGCATCGCCCAGTGCAACGCATTGAGTCCATACTGGTTGACTGTCTCGCGATCCGCGCCGCGTTCCAGCAAGGCTTCCACCAGGGGCAGGTTGCCGGCGGCGGCCGCCGCCATCAGCGGTGTCTGGTTCATCGGCAGGCGGTGTTCGATGCCGTGCTGGTCGCATTGGCGCAGGATGTCCTTGAAGTGATGCGCGAAATACGGCATATAGCTTTTTCGTCCCAGGGTCGCGCGTTGCTGCGCGAACGTCTTTGCAACATCGAACTTCGCATCCGAAGCGAGCCAGGTCGCCAGCGCCGGTTCGTCGTGACAGGTGGCGTATTCGTAAAGCTGTTGTTTGGGCTTGTTGCCTGGAGCCTGTTCACGAAACACCTTGATCAGGGTTTCCCGCACAAGGGTTTCGTCGAACACCGGCCAGGGCGGCGGGGTCTGTTTGAGAATATTGCTGCGTATGGCTTCCGCCTGTTCCTGTTTGCCCTGGAGTTCGAGCTTGCGCGCTTCCTTCTGCCAGTCTTCCAGGCTGGACTGTTTCGCATCCACTTTCACTTGCCCGCCAGTAGCGAGATCGAGCAGGCCGAAAACAGGATGCCCGGTGTCGGATTCGATGATGAACAGATTTTTGATGGCCCGCGTCAGCGCAACATAGAGGGCATTGACGAAGAACTTGTACACTTCCAGCGATTTGTCGCTCTTGTCCTTCGCCCGGCGATAATCGAGCGTGTCGGCGGCAAGGCCGGCCTTGTCCACACCCTCCGCGATCCGGGTAAACTCGGCGCGATGATCAGAAACGAAGCGGTAGAGGACGATGTTCTCGTATTCCAGTCCCTTGGCTTCGTGAATCGAAAACAACAAGGGCGTAGAAAAATGCTTGCGCGCTTCCGTTTTGTCCTCGTCGCGCATGACCAGCACGGCGAACTGGGTGGATTGACGGATTTTTTGATCCAGCTCGCGCTTGACCCCATCCTCGTCCGGCACCAATGCGACCTGCCCTGCTTCGCCGCCTACGGATTGCACCAGGAAATTGCTTTCCCGGTCGATGGAACCGAAGCGCAATTGCTTGATCTTGAGCAGCTGGTTGGCAATGCGCGTCGCTTCCAAACCATTGCGGAAGTTGGTGGTCAGCACGCGCAATTCCTGCCGCTCGGCAAGCTGCGGGTCGTTCCAGAACAGGCTTTTTACCTGCCCCCAGGAAAAAAAGTTGGGGTGAACGATCTGGTTGGAGTCCCCGCAAAGCAGAAAATGGCTTGGTTTCCTGAGCGTTTTGAGTATCAGAGACAGTTGGACGATCGTGAGGTCCTGCACCTCATCGACCACGACGAAGTCGTAATGCGGCGCTGCGAGACTCTGCCATTGTTGCGCGACGAGATTGAGATCGTACAGTTTTGCGTCAAGGAGCCATGCGCGGTATTTCTCGAACAGCTCGTACAGTTTGTCGCGTTGATCTTCGGAGAAGATGGATTGGCGCACGCCGAGCGCCCGGTAATCCGCTCGGCTCAAAATGCCATTGGCGCCTGCGGCGATCACCCCGCGAATTTCCTCGAAAGCCTGATGTCCGTCGATACCCTTGAATGCCTGACGCATACGCGAAAACCAGCCCGCAAAATCACGCCAGGTGGCTTCGCGGCCGGCAGGCACCTTGATGGATTCCACGAATTCGCGGTAGGAAAGAAATACCGCTTCCTGTCCGGCATGCTCGAACCCGTTGGCGTAATAAAGATCGCGTGCATTCTGGGCCAGAAAGGCGGAATGGGTGACATAAAGCACCTCGCCTTCGGCATGCTTGAGCTTTTCCAGGGTCAGCGCTGTCTTGCCGCTGCCGGCGCTGCCGACAACGATCAGCGGGGTTGGCTGGCGATAAATGGCATCCTGCGTGTCGTCGAACGAGATCGGCTTGTCGAGCAGGTGAATAGTACTGCGTTCCGGGTGCAGGTAGCGCACCGGTCGCGCCTCCCTGATGGCTTCGGCGACATCGATGTCCGGGATCTTCGTCTCGTCGATCGCCGTGCCGCGCAGGAAGCGCGATTTGTCGTAGTCGTGGTTGAAGATCACCTCCAGCATCAGGGCGTACACTTCATCGCCATGGCGCACCAACGAGAACAGCAGTCGGTCGGCATCGTCCAGTTTTGCCCGGTAAAACTTGCCATGACTGAGATTGGCCAGCTTCTTGACCTGGGCAGCGCGGAAATCGTCCCGTGCAATGGCGTCCCGGACCTTGCGGTAGCCGGTCTTGACGCGGGCGGTATCGAGACCGATGTATTCGAGGATCTTCATGGGGAAATGTATAGTGGTGGCTTTCAGCGCTCCTGGTGTGCATTATCTGCACCCTTCATCGACGATCCCATCCAAAATTCATTTGGCTTTGGTTGGTCCGCAGGTGAGTGCGGCCACATGACTTGCTGGACTGATGTCCACAGTTCCTCATCGTACGGTGTCTTTAAGAAGCGCCATGCATTTCGTGGCAACGCAAATGATACCGCAGCAAGGGGCAAAAACACATCATTGCCCAAGCATGGCAATGGACAGATGCCGCGGGATCCCAAGTGCCCCTGACCAGAAGCATACATGGACGCCCACTTTTGCCAAGCTTTTACTTCATGATTTTTGAGAAGGTAAAGATTGCAGCCATA
>JAIELG010000036.1 GCA_019753155.1 Burkholderiales bacterium | reverse complement strand
ATACATGGCTCTACCGGATCGGCATCAATACGGCAAAGAACTATCTGGTGGCGCAGGGTCGTCGCGCGCCGACGACCACGAACCTGGATAACGAGGAGGCGGAAAACTCCGAAGACGGGGAAAACCTGTGGGAAGTGACGACGCCGGAGAACCAGTTGATGAGCAAGCAGATCGCCCGGACGGTGAATGATACCCTGCAGAGCCTGCCTGATGAACTCAGGACTGCGATCACGCTGCGCGAAATCGAGGGGTTGAGCTACGAGGAAATTGCGGATGTCATGGGTTGCCCGATCGGGACGGTGCGCTCGAGGATTTTTCGCGCGAGGGAAGTGATCGCAGAAAAGCTGAGGCCGATGTTGGAGCCCAGAAAAAACAAGAGGTGGTGAGATGAGGGAAGAAATTTCGATGCTGGTGGATGCCGAACTGGACGGCGAAGATGTCGCGAGACTGGTATCCAGGATGAAGGATCAGGAAACGCAGGACTGGCTGCTCTATCACTTGATCGGGGAGGCTGTCAGGGATCCCGAAGGATTCAGGGCCGATCTGGATGTGGATTGCAGGGCGGTGATCGTGGCGGAGCCTACCGTCCTTGCGCCATCGAGGCTCCATAAGGCAAGGCTGTATGCCTTGTCGGCTGCCGCATCGGTTGCTGCGGTATTCCTGGTGGGATGGGTCGCGCTGCAAGGTCCGGCCGATTCTCCGGTGCCGAAGCAGGTGGCCCAGGCCGTGCACCTCGATGTCATCAAGTCCAGGTTGAACGACTATCTGCTTGCGCATCAGGAATTTTCTCCGAGATCGGAAATGATGCCGTCCAACATCAGAACGGTTTCGGATACTTATCAGGAAAGCGGTAGATGAGATCTGTTGTTTTTCTGATCTGTCTGTCCCTCAATGCCGCGGTGGCGGCAACGCCTCTCCAGGCGCAGGAATCCATACAGTTGTTGAGGAAGATTTCTTTCGCGGCACACCAGCTCACTTATCAGGGAACATTCATATTCCAGCGCGATGCGCAGATCGAAAGCACACGGATTTACCATCTCGCAGACCAGTCGGGCGAGCATGGGAGACTCATCAGTCTCGACGGTCCCGCAAGGGAGATCATCTGCAACGGCGACGAGATGCAATTTTACTATCCTGATGCGAGATCGATGATGGTGGAGCGCCAGGCTGTGGCGAGGCGGGGTTTCCCTGCATTGCTTCCGGAGCAGTTGCAGACGCTTTCCGATAATTACCAGGTCGAGGAAGGCGGGCAGGAGCGTCTGGCAGGGTATGACAGCCATATCCTGCTCCTGAACCCGAAAGACGGTTATCGCTATGGACACAAGCTCTGGGTGGAAGCTGCGACGAACCTGCTTTTGAAAGCGGCGATGGTCAGCGACGAGAACCGGGTGATCGAACAATTCGCATTCACCTCCATCAGGATCGGGGGCGCTTTCGACAGGGCTTTGCTTAGAGCCACCCTGCCGGTGAAGGCGCCTCCGCTGCACAACGACCGTCCTGCCGGGGGGGACGTGATTCAAAGCGGCTGGGAAGTCGATAATCTGCCTTCGGGATTTGGCAAGATCGCGGAAATGAGAAGAATGTTCCGGGGCAAGGCCTATCCGGTTACGCATCTCGTCTATTCGGACGGCATCGTGGCCGTTTCCGTGTTCATCGAACCCCTGCAGCCCGGGGCGAGGCCGATGAGCGGCGTAGCAAGGCAGGGCGCTGTCAACCTGTATGTCCATCCTGAAAACCAGTACCAGGTCACGGTGGTCGGGGAAACGCCTGAAATTACGGTCAGGCAGATCGGGGATTCGGTTGTTTACAAGGGGAAATAAGCCATGATCGAAACGCGTGCCAGGGTGATCGAAACCGGAAACGGGATTGCTTTCGTGGAAGCAGAGCAGCAGTCGGGATGCGGTCATTGTGATCCGGTCAAGGGTTGCGGCAAGTCTTCCCTGTCCAAACTGTTTTGTTCGAAGCCGCGCAGGTTCGAGGTGATCGATCCTGTCGGAACAAAAATCGGGGATGAAGTGTCCATAGGCGTGCGTGAAGGCGCGCTCCTCAAGAGTTCTGTCGCGGTTTACCTCGTGCCGATGGCATTGCTCGTTGCGGGCGCCTTCATCGGAAATGTTGTGGGCCGGGGTGATGGTGCTTCCGTTTTTGGCGGCGCGGTGGGGCTTGCTTTCGGATTTTTCTGGGCAAGGCGCTACAATGCGGTCAATCGCGGCAATACCCATTTTCAGCCTTTTATTGTGAAGCGACTTTTTTGAAGTGAAAGGATAGATTCATGATTAGACACTTTTTTTATGCCGTTTTCTGTCTGGTTTCGACTGCTGCCGGGGCGCAGAACCTTCCGGATTTTACCGGGATCGTCGCAAAGGAAGGCGCTGCAGTCGTCAATATCAGCACGACTCATGTCGTGCATGACAATGGAATGGTTCCGGGAATGCCGAATCTTTCTCCTGACGATCCGTTTTACCAGTTCTTCCGCCATTTCGGTCCGCAGGCGGCGCCCCGTGATTATGAAACGCGGTCCCTGGGTTCGGGCTTCATCATCAGTTCGGACGGATACATCCTGACCAATGCGCATGTAGTCGATTCCGCGGACGAAGTGCTCGTCAAGCTCAACGACAAGCGCCAGTTCAAGGCCAAGGTGATCGGCGAGGACAAGCGTTCCGATGTTGCGCTCATCAAGATCCAGGCCCAAAACCTGCCTTTGGTGAAGAGAGGGGACCCCATCAAATTGAAGGTGGGAGAGTGGGTGGTCGCGATCGGCTCCCCGTTCGGTTTCGACAATACGGTAACGGCAGGAATAGTCAGCGCCAAGGGGCGCGCGTTGCCGCAGGAAGATTATGTTCCGTTCATCCAGACCGATGTCGCCATCAATCCCGGCAATTCGGGCGGGCCGCTTTTCAACATGAACGGCGAAGTGGTCGGGATCAACTCCCAGATTTACAGCAGGACAGGCGGATTCATGGGGCTTTCCTTCGCCATCCCCATCGATGTCGCAATGAATGTCGCCGATCAGTTGCGCAGTTCCGGTCATGTGACACGAGGCAAGCTGGGTGTCGTGATCCAGGGGGTGAGCCGGGAACTTGCGGCATCCTTCGGACTTGCCGAGCCCAGGGGGGCGCTCGTCAGCAATGTAGCCAAAGACAGCGCCGCAGCGAAGGCGGGCCTCCAGCCATCGGACATCATCCTGAAATTCAATGGGAAGGCGATCAACGAATCGAAGGATCTGCCCAAGATCGTTGCATCCACCAAGCCTGGATCGAAAGTCATGGTGGAACTCTGGCGCAAGGGGGTGAGCATCAACGTGCCCCTCGTGGTGGATGAAATGCCGGCAGACAAGGTCGCAGATGCGCCGCAAACGGAAAGAAAATCCGACAGGCTGGGGCTTTATCTCTCCGCATTGAACCCGGAGCAGAAGAAACAGATCCAGAGCGAGCATGGGCTGCTCGTCGAGAGCGTCGAAGACGGCCCTGCGATTCAGGCGGGAATCAGGCGCGGGGATGTGATCCTTGCGCTCAACGACCAGGATATCGACAGCGTTGAGCAGTTCGAGAAACTGCTGGCCAAGGTTCACAAGGGCAGGGATGTCGCATTGCTGGTGTGGCGCGGCGGGAGTTCGATTTTCGTCACGATGAAAGTCGACGGCAAATGAGCAACCACTTGAATGCCAAAATCCGCTAAAATTCGACATTGACCCTCAAAGGGCACGTCAGTGCCCTTTTTTCCGAATACATGATGCAGCATATCCGCAATTTTTCGATCATCGCCCATATCGACCACGGGAAATCCACCCTGGCTGACCGGATCATCCAGATCTGCGGCGGACTCACGGCAAGAGAGATGGAATCCCAGGTGCTCGATTCGATGGATCTGGAACGCGAGCGCGGCATCACAATCAAGGCTCAGACTGCCGCCTTGAAATATGTCGCGCGGGATGGGCAGGTCTATTCTCTTAACCTGATCGACACGCCGGGGCATGTCGACTTTTCCTACGAGGTGTCGCGCTCCCTTGCCGCATGCGAAGGCGCGCTGCTGGTGGTCGATGCATCCCAGGGTGTCGAGGCGCAGACGGTCGCCAACTGCTACACCGCGCTCGATCAGGGCGTCGATGTGCTTCCCGTCCTCAACAAGATCGATTTGCCTGCGGCCGAGCCGGATCGGGTTATCCAGGAAATCGAGGACATCATCGGAATCGATGCGCACGATGCCGTCCGCGCCAGCGCGAAAACGGGCGCCGGGGTTGAGGACGTCCTGGAGGAAATCATCGCCAGGATTCCACCCCCCAAGGGGGACCCCGATGCGCCATTGAAAGCGCTCATCATCGATTCGTGGTTCGATAATTACGTCGGCGTGGTGATGCTGGTGCGCGTGGTGGATGGCGCATTGAAGCCCAAGGACAGGATACTCCTGATGTCGAATGGACTGAATTATCTTTGCGAGGAAGTAGGAGCGTTCACGCCGAAATCCGTGTCCAGGGACAAATTGTCCGCCGGAGAAGTGGGTTACGTGATCGCCGGGATCAAGGAACTACAATCAGCCAAAGTCGGCGATACCGTGACGCTGGCTTCGAGGCCGGCGGCGGAAGCCCTGCCCGGCTTCAAGGAAATCCAGCCCCAGGTTTTCGCCGGACTCTATCCCGTCGAACCCAACGAATACGATGCCTTGCGGGATGCGTTGGAGAAACTGAAGCTGAACGATGCATCCCTCAATTACGAGGCCGAGACTTCCCAGGCTCTGGGTTTCGGTTTCCGCTGCGGCTTCCTGGGGCTTCTGCATATGGAGATTGTCCAGGAGCGCCTGGAGCGCGAATACGGCATGAATCTGATCACGACCGCGCCGACCGTCGTGTATCAGGTCGTTGCCAAGGATGGCACGGTGTCCGAGATCGAGAATCCCTCCAGGATACCGGATCCTTCCAGGATCGAGGAAATCAGGGAGCCGATCATCAATGCGACGATACTCGTGCCGCAGGAATATGTGGGCGTGGTGATGACGCTGTGCGTCCAGAAGCGCGGGGTGCAGCGCAACATGCAGTACATGGGCAGGCAGGTGATGCTCAATTACGACATGCCGCTCAACGAGGTGGTCATGGATTTTTTCGATAAATTGAAATCCGCGAGCCGCGGCTATGCTTCCCTCGACTACGAATTCAAGGAATACCAGGCATCTGATCTCGTCAAGCTCGACATCATGATCAATGGAGAAAAGGTTGATGCGCTGTCATTGATCGTTCACCGCTCGAGCAGTCAGTACCGGGGCAGGCAGCTCGCGGAGAAAATGCGCGAACTCATTCCCAGGCAGATGTTCGATGTCGCTGTGCAGGCCGCAGTCGGGGCGCACATCATCGCCAGGGAAACCATCAAGGCGCTGCGCAAGAATGTGCTTGCCAAATGCTATGGCGGAGACATTTCCAGAAAGCGCAAGCTCCTGGAAAAGCAGAAGGCCGGAAAAAAGCGCATGAAACAGGTGGGCAGCGTCGAGATTCCTCAGGAAGCATTCCTCGCCGTGCTGCAAATAGACAACAAATGAATTGGGAGTAATTATGGATTTTGCTTTGATCATGTTGATCCTGCTCGTTGTGACGGGCGGGATCTGGCTGCTGGATATCGCTTTTTTCGCGAAAAAACGGGTTGCCGACGAGAAGGAGCCCTGGTGGATCGAATATCCGAAAAGCTTTTTTCCGGTGATTCTCGCCGTTTTCATGCTGCGCTCGTTTCTGGTCGAGCCTTTCAAGATTCCTTCGGGGTCGATGATTCCGACGCTTCTCGTGGGCGACTTCATCCTGGTCAACAAGTTCACCTATGGGATACGCCTGCCCGTCGCCGACGAGAAAATTGCAGACATCAACGAGCCCAAACGCGGCGAAGTCATGGTGTTCCGTTATCCCGAGGACCCTTCAGTCAATTACATCAAGCGCGTAGTGGGCATACCCGGAGATACGGTGGTTTACCGTGACAAGCACCTGATCGTGAACGGGGAGCCGGTATCGGTGCAGTCCGACGGGAATTACAGCTATGTCGAAGGCGGCCTCAATTATGTGCAGTTGGCTCGCATGAAGGAGGTGCTTGGAGGGCACAGACACGATATCCTGATCAATCCCGATGTGCCCAATGCCCGTCTGGAAGGCGTGAAGGATTTTCCTCACAGGGAAAACTGCACATACAGCGAGCATGAGTTCACCTGCATCGTACCGCCGGGGAATTATTTCATGATGGGCGACAACCGTGACGGCAGCAGCGACGGACGCTATTGGGGCTTCGTGCCCGAGCGCAATATCGTCGGGCGCGCATTTCTGATATGGTGGAATTTCAGCGACTTGAAGCGAATCGGGACACTGATACAGTGAGGAGGAGATGGTGAGGCAGCAGCTCGGGTTCAGCTTGTCCGGATTTCTGACTGTGGCCGCGACCCTGGTCGTGGCTTCTCTACTTGCAATGAAGCTGGTTCCGCCTTACACGGAATACAGCACGATTCAGCGCGACATGACCGAAATCGTGAATGATCCGGGCATGGCGAATGCTTCAGGGCCCGAAATCCGCGAAGCTTTTTCGAAAAAAACGGCGGTGGACGACGTCAAGTCCGTCAGCGCGGAAGACATCGAAATCGACAGGGAACCTTTCCAGCTTCATGTGAAATACGGAGTGAAGATACCGCTGGCAGCCAATATCAGCGTCTATCTCGATTTCGAAGCCAAGGCCGTCAAGGGATCGAAATAGGATGGAAGGATTCGCTTCGAAGATCGCCTATATTTTCAGGGAAAAGGCGCTGTTGCGCCAGGCATTGACCCATCGCAGCTTCGGGGCGCCGAACAACGAGCGCCTCGAGTTTCTGGGGGACAGCATATTGAATTGCGTGATCGCCGATGCCCTGTTCAGGTGCTTCCCGAAGCTTCCGGAAGGCGAGCTGTCGAGGCTCAGGGCGAATCTCGTCAACCAGCAGAGCCTGTGTGAGATTGCGAAAAGCCTGGATATCGGGAGCGTGCTCCTGCTTGGCGAAGGGGAAGTCAAAAGCAATGGCCAGCAGCGCCCATCCATACTGGCGGATGCGCTGGAGGCCGTATTCGGCGCGGTCTTTCTCGATGGTGGATTCGATGCCGCCGCCTGTGTTGTCGGCAAACTCTACGAGCAGGCGATAAGGGAAATCGACCCCAATCGGCAGATCAAGGATCCGAAAACCCAGCTTCAGGAATATCTCCAGAGCCGCAAGATGGCGCTTCCACGCTACGACGTGGTTGGAACGAGCGGGGAAGCCCACAGGCAGCATTTCAGGGTGGAATGCTGCATTGCCGAACTCGGAATCCGCTCCCAGGGCGAAGGTGAAAGCCGGCGCGGGGCGGAGCAGTCCGCCGCTTCCGCCGCCTACAGCCTCGCAACCCAGCCGAATTCATGAGCCATAGAACCGGATATATCGCTATCGTGGGGCGGCCCAATGTCGGGAAATCGACGCTGCTCAACCGTCTCGTCGGCCAGAAGATCAGCATCACATCCAGCCGGGCGCAAACGACCCGGCACCGCATCACCGGCATACTGACGACGGATGAGAGCCAGTTTGTTTTCGTCGATACGCCGGGATTCCAGAACCAGCATATGAACGCCCTCAACCAGGCAATGAACCGGAGCGTGAAACGCAGCCTCCAGGAAGTCGATGTCGTGCTGTTCGTGATCGAAGCCATGCATTTCGATGCGCGCGACGGCATCGTCCTCAGGCTGCTTCCACAGGACCGCCCCGTCTTTCTCGTCATCAACAAGATCGACAGGCTCGCCGACAAGTCCATGCTGCTTCCTTTCATGCAGGAAGTCTCCATGAAATTTCCTTTTGCCTCTATCATTCCGGTGAGTGCGGAAAAAGGTATCCAGGTGGAGGATCTCGTGAAAACGGTGGAGCCCCATCTTCCTGAAGGTGAGCCGCTTTTCGGGGAAGACGAAATCACCGAGAGGAGCGAGCGCTTTCTTGCTGCGGAACTCGTGCGCGAGAAACTTTTCCGTCTTGTCGGGGATGAAATCCCTTATTCGACTGCGGTCGAGATCGAGGCATTCAGCATGGAAGGCGAAATGCGCCGCATCCATGCCCTGATTCTTGTCGACAAGCCCAACCAGAAAGCGATCGTGATCGGGCGTGGTGGGGAAAAGCTGAAATCCATCGCCAGCCAGGCAAGACAGGACATGGAAAAACTCTTCGGAGGGAAGGTTTTTCTCGAAGTATGGGTCAAGGTGAAGTCGGGATGGAGCGACGACGAGCGCGTTATCAAGAGCCTGGGGTATGAGGAAGGCTGAAGCCAGGCTCGATGAACAGGAGGCTTTCGTCCTGCATACCTATCCTTTCCGCGAGACAAGCCTTGTGGTCGAGGCGTTTTCCCGGAGCCACGGGCGGGTCGCGCTGGTCGCGCGCGGGGCGCGCAGGCCGGCGTCGAGCTTCAGGGGCCTGCTGCTTTCGTTTCAGCCGCTTCTTTTGAGCTGGTACGGGAAATCAGAACTCAGAACCCTGCATCGGGCGCAATGGCAGGGCGGTCGGCCGGGCTTGCAGGGAATGGCCCTGATTTGCGGACTTTATTTGAACGAACTTTTGATGCGTTTCCTGCCGCGGGACGACGCGCATCCCGGACTCTATTCGAATTACAGCGAAACGCTCCTGGCGATGGGGAATCATCCCGATCTTTCCGGCATACTCAGGCGCTTCGAGATCGATCTCCTGAATGAGATGGGGTATGCCCCCATGCTCGAATTCGATGCAGGATCGGGGGAACCCGTGCATGCCGAACGGGTTTATACTTACGAACTGGAGCGCGGGCCTGTGCTCGATTCGGGAAGTGAAACCCATGCGGTCAGGCTCAGGGGCAAGACGCTGCTTGACATGGCATCCGGGGAATATTCCGATCCCGTCACCCAGCAGCAGAGCAAGGCCCTGATGCGCATGTTGATCAATCACCATCTGGGCGCGCAGCCCCTGCACACGCGGCGCCTGCTTCAGGATTTGCAAAAATTATGATACAGCTCGGTTTCAACATAGACCATATCGCGACGGTGCGGCAGGCGCGCGGCACGGCCTATCCCAGCCCCATCCATGCGGCATTGCTCGCGGAGAGTTCGGGCGCGGATTCGATCACGTTGCACCTCCGGGAAGACAGACGGCATATCCAGGATAGGGATGTGGAAATATTGCGCGAAATCCTGCATACAAGGATGAATCTCGAATCCGCGGTGACCGACGAGATGATCGCCATCGCCCTGCGCATCAGGCCCCAGGACATCTGCCTCGTTCCCGAACGGCGCGAAGAGCTGACTACCGAAGGGGGGCTGGATGTCGTCGGGCATTTCGGCCGCATCAAGGATGCGTGCGCGAGGCTCAAGGATGCGGGGATCAGGGTTTCGCTCTTTATCGATGCGAAAAACGAACAGATCGAGGCTGCCGCGAAAACCGGGGCGCCTGTCATCGAAATTCATACCGGGCATTATGCGGGCTACAGGGGAAGCGCGCAGGACGAGGAATTGTCGCGCATAGAGCGTGCCGTAGCGCATGCGCTGCAACTCGGACTCAAGGTCAATGCCGGGCATGGCCTCGATTACCACAACGTTCAGCGCATCGCGGCCATTGCCGGTATAGATGAACTCAATATCGGGCATGCCATTGTCGCCAGGGCGTTTTTCGTGGGGCTGGGGGAGGCGATCGGTTCCATGAAGAGGCTGATGCTGGAAGCCGGATGATTTACGGCATAGGCACCGACATAGTCGAGATCGGACGCATCTCGGAACTCATCGAGCGATTCGGCGACCGTTTCGCCGGACGCATATTGTCCGAAGAAGAATGGACGGGTTACAGGACGAATCCCAGCCCCGCGCATTTTCTTGCGAAGCGCTTTGCTGCGAAGGAAGCCTTTTCCAAGGCTGCCGGCACGGGACTCAGATACCCTGTAAGCTGCGGCATGATTTCGATCGTGAATGATGGCCTTGGCAAGCCGGGATTCAGGTTCCGCGAAGAACTCAACGCATTCATGAAAGCATGCGGAATTTCCAGCCACCATCTCAGCATCAGCGACGAGAAGAGCGTCGCCTGCGCTTTCGTGGTACTCGAAAGGTAAAGAATATGGCTCTCGGCCCCATCATGCTCGACATCCAGGGACTCGAACTGACCGATGCAGAGCGGGGGCGATTGATGCATCCGCTTACTGGCGGCGTGATCCTCTTTTCCAGGAATTTCGAGTCCGTCGAACAGGTGAGTGGGCTTTGCTGCGCCATCCACGCCTTGCGCACGCCCCCGCTCCTGATTGCGGTCGACCACGAAGGCGGCAGGGTTCAGCGTTTTCGTGAAGGCTTCACCCGTATTCCGCCCATGCGGGAGATCGGCAGAATATGGGATACGCATCCCACCCAGGCGAAAAATCTTGCGAGAATGACAGGCTTCGTGCTCGCATCCGAATTGCGCGCATGCGGCATCGATTTCAGCTTCACCCCGGTCCTCGACATCGATTACGGGAGGAGCCGCGTGATCGGGGATCGCGCCTTCCATGAGGATCCGGAGGCGATAGTGGTGCTCGCCCACAGCCTGATGGCGGGGCTGAAGGAAGGCGGGATGGCGGCCGTAGGCAAGCATTTTCCCGGCCACGGTTTTGTCGAGGCGGATTCGCATGTCGCAGTTCCGTTGGATGAGCGGGATTACGAGGATATTGCAGGGAAAGACCTGACCCCGTTCAGGCAGATGATAGCTTTCGGGCTTGCGGCGGTGATGCCTGCCCATGTGATTTATTCCAGGGTCGATTTTCTTCCGGCGGGGTTTTCAGGGACATGGTTAAATGGGATATTGCGCCGTGAACTCGGTTTCGAGGGCGTGATTTTCAGCGATGACCTCAGCATGGAAGGGGCGAGCGTCGCGGGCGGGATAGTCGGGCGCGCAGGGGCGGCGCTCAATGCCGGTTGCGACATGGTGCTCGTCTGCAACGATCCTGCGGCAGCGGATGAGCTTCTCTCCGGGCTGAAATGGGAAATGCCCGCGCTTGCCATGGCAAGACTAGCCAGGATGCACGGCAGGCCGCATCCGAAAACCTGGTTCCAGTTGCGGGAGGACGGACATTACCTGGATGCGGTGCATCATGTGGGAAGCATCGGTTTGAAGGATGGGGAGTTGGCATTGTAAATGAGCGGATTTTCCATGGACTGCAGAACATGCGCGAGGCTCTCGAATTTCCTCGATGAAGTCAAAAGAGTGCATCCGGATTACCACGCGAGACCCGTTCTCCCTTTCGGGGATGCGTTCCCGAAGCTCCTTGTCGTGGGACTTGCCCCAGGCATGCACGGGGCGAACCGGACTGGCCGCCCTTTTACCGGGGATCATGCCGGGATACTGCTGTATGAGACGCTGCACAAGTTCGGATTTTCCAACAGGAAAACTTCGGAGCAGGGGGACGATTTGATTTTGACCGGATGCAGGATCACCAATGCGGTGAAATGCCTGCCGCCGCAGAACAAGCCCGAACTTTCCGAAATCAGGGCATGCAACGGCTATCTCGCAACCGAGGTCTCCGGCCTGGAAGCAGGAAGCGCGCTCCTCGCACTCGGAACCATCGCGCACAACGCGGTGCTGTCTGCGCTCAATCTCAAGGCGCGCGACCATGCTTTCGCCCACGGCGCCGTGCATGAACTGCCGGGCAGCCTGAGGCTTTACGACAGCTACCATTGCAGCCGTTATAATACCCAGACGAAGCGCCTGACAGCCGATATGTTCGAAGCTGTTTTCGGGTCGATTCGGGAACATATCGGGAGATAGTCATGCCTTACGTCAACATCAGAATAGCGGGGCCGCTCACACGGCGATTGCCGGGAAGCTGCTCGACGAGGAAAATGAGTGCATGACCTGAAGGCGGTCGCGGCCGGGCTTCCCATGCAGCCCGGCGTGTATCGCATGATCGACGACAAAGGCGCCGTGATCTATGTGGGGAAGGCGCGCGAGCTTAAGAAGCGTGTGTCCTCGTATTTCCAGAAAACGGATCATTCCCCCAGGATCAGGTTGATGGTGTCGAAGATCGCTTCGATCGAAACCACCGTGACGCGCACCGAGGCCGAAGCCTTGATCCTCGAAAACAACCTCATCAAGTCGCTCTCCCCTGCCTACAACATCCTCTTCAGGGACGACAAGTCCTACCCCTATATCCAGTTGAGCGGACACGATTTTCCCCGCCTTGCCTATTACCGCGGTGCGCTCGACAAGAAGAACCGTTTTTTCGGTCCTTTCCCAAATTCGGGCGCGGCGCGGGAATCCATCCATCTGCTGCAGAAGATATTTCGCCTGAGGACCTGCGAAGACAGCGTGTTCAACAATCGTTCCCGTCCCTGCCTGCTGCATCAGATCCATCGCTGCAGCGCGCCCTGCGTAGGGCTGGCGTCGGCCGAATCCTACGGCGAGGACGTGAGAGCAGCAGCGGCTTTTTTGAACGGGAAGCAGAATGAATTGCTGCATGAAATCGCCGAAAAAATGAACCGTGCTTCCGAAGCGCTTGCCTACGAGCAGGCGGCGCTCTACCGCGACCAGATGCAGTCATTGAGGCGCGTTCAGGAGAAACAGTATGTTTCGAGCGGCAATGCGGTGGATGCCGATGTCGTTGCCTGCGTTTCCCTCGGGGACGCGCTTTGCGTCAATCTCGCGATGATCAGGGGGGGGCATCATCTCGGAGACAAGCGCTTTTTTCCGAAGAATGCGGATGGGTGCGAAGCTTCCGATGCTCTCGAGGCTTTCCTTGCCCAGCATTATCTTTCCTCCCCGGTTCCGCCACAGATCATCCTGAGCGGGAGGATGGAGAGCGAAGCGCTCGGGGAAGTGCTCAGTCGCGAGGCAGGGCACAAGGTTCATATTATCCCGGATCCGGCAGGGGAGAAACGCATCTGGCTCGACATGGCGCTCGAGAATGCGCGGCTCGCCATTTCGCAGATGCAGGGGGAGAAGCTCAGCGAGGCGGGCAGGTTGGACGCGCTCAGGGTCGCGCTCGACATGCCGGAAGTCCCCTCCCGCATCGAATGTTTCGACATCAGCCACACCTCGGGGGAGGCGACGATCGCCTCATGCGTGGTTTACGACAGGCTGTCCATGCAGAACGGCGAATACCGCCGATACAACATAGACGGCATTGCCGGCGATGATTACGGGGCGATGCGCGCGGCGATCGAGAAGCGCTACAGAAAAATCGCCAAAGGCGAAGGCATGTTGCCCGATTTGATCCTGATCGACGGCGGCAAGGGGCAGGTGGGAGTGGCGAGGGAAGTGCTTGCCGATCTAGGCATCGATGCCAGGATCGTCGGCGTGGCAAAGGGGGAGGGAAGAAAACCGGAATACGATCAACTGGTTTTGCCTGGACGGGAAAAACCGTTACAATTGGCCAGGGACAATCCGGGACTCCTTCTCGTCCAGAGGATCAGGGACGAAGCCCACCGCTTTGCGATTTCAGGGCATCGCGCGAAAAGGGGAAAGGCGAGGACCGCATCCAGGCTCGAGGAAATCGAGGGTGTGGGCGGGAAGAGGCGGCAAAGCCTCCTGACGAGGTTCGGCGGTTTGCGGGGGGTGCTGGCCGCGAGCATAGAGGAACTGGAGCAGACGGACGGGATCAGCCGTGCGCTTGCAGAGAAAATATACAGACATTTACATTGACGTGCCCTATACCATTCCGAATCTCCTGACCTGGCTCAGGATACTATTGATCCCCCTGTTCGTCGGCATGTTTTACTTCCCCGATGCATGGATGTCCGCCGGGAACAAGAACCTGTTCTCGGCCTTGCTGTTCCTGGTCGCCGCGATCACGGACTGGCTGGACGGCTACCTTGCGCGAGTTTTGGAACAGACCTCGGCTTTCGGGGCATTCCTCGATCCCGTTGCGGACAAGCTGATGGTTGCTGCGGCCTTGATCGTGCTGGTAAAGCTGGGGCGCGTGAACGAACTCGTCGCATTCATCATCATAGGCCGCGAGATCGCGATTTCTGCCCTGCGCGAATGGATGGCGACGATAGGGGAGAGCAAAAGCGTGGCGGTATCGATGCTGGGCAAGGTCAAGACGGCATCCCAGATGACGGCGATTTTCCTGCTGCTCTATGACGGCATGGCAGGGGGCATCGATTGTCTCCGGCTCGGAACATGGCTCATCTACCTCGCGGCTGTCCTCACGCTTGTTTCCATGGCCTACTACCTCAGGATGGTTGATGGCGCGGGGAACCTTGACAAATGAATGCGCGCCTTTATAATAGCGTCTCTCTCAAGCGGGAATAGCTCAGTGGTAGAGCACAACCTTGCCAAGGTTGGGGTCGCGAGTTCGAACCTCGTTTCCCGCTCCATAGTTGCACCCAGATTCAAGATGCGCCACTTGTTTCAATTTGCAATCGAAATTCCTGTTTTTATGGCATTATTGCTATAGGCTGGAATGCTCGATCAATGCGGATTGACTTTTGTGATGTACCTCGCGTAAAGTTCGTAAAACTAATTTGGGGGTAGGATGCGAGTTTGTGTACGCCTTTTTCTGGCGGCAATGCTGTCTTCGCTTTGCGCAACGGGCCTAGCCGAGGGGCCGTCAGCTTCTCAAGGTTCGGCAGCGCCTCAGCAGGCATCCCCGGCTCCTGTCATTAATGCCACACCTGCCGTCGCTTCTTCCTCGAAATTGCCACTCCAGGATTCATCTGGAAAATCCGGGGATTCCGCCGAAAAAAAGATGACGGAAGCGAAACGACAACCTCTTGCCATCGAAGAGACCGAGTTCCAGCAATTCATTGCCGCATCGATAGGAAAAACGCTTCCCATGTACGGCTACAGCATGTTCGATGGGGTGCCCAGCACTTTCGCGCCGGTCGATCACATCCCCGTCACGCCGGATTATGTGGTGGGGCCTGGGGACGAGATCGTGATCAGGGCGTGGGGACAGGTCGACATCGATTTTCGCGCCACGATCGATCGCCTCGGGCAGATATACATTCCGAAAGTGGGCAGCCTGAATGTCGCAGGCCTCAAATATCAGGATCTGCAGGGCTACATCAAGACTGCGATAGGCCGCAACTTCAGGAATTTCGAACTCGAAGTCAATCTCGGTCAGCTTCGGTCCGTGCAGATTTATGTGGTGGGACAGGCGAGGCGCCCCGGAAGCTATACGGTGAGTTCGCTGTCCACCCTGGTGAATGCGCTCTTTGCGTCCGGCGGGCCTTCGACGAAAGGTTCCATGCGACATATCCAGTTGAAGCGCCAGGACAGGGTCGTGACCGAATTCGACGTGTATGACTTCCTGCTCAAGGGAGATAAATCCAAAGACATGCCTTTGCAGTCGGGGGACGTGATATATATTCCGCCTATTGGGCCGCAGGTTGCAATATCCGGAAGTGTGAATGTCCCCGCGGTTTACGAGTTGCAGGAAAATTCCACTTTCTCGGATTTGATCGCCTTGGCGGGGGGGCTGAGCAATGTGGCCGCGATGCAGAAAGCCTCCGTCGAGCAGATTCTCGACAGGAAATTGCGCAAGGTCGATGAAATCCAATTCGACAAGGACGGTCTCGCGCGAAAAATGCAGGATGGCGATGTGGTAAAGATTTATCCCATATCGCAGCGCTTCGATAATGCCGTTAAATTGCAGGGCCACGTTGCAAGTCCCATTCGTATGGTATGGCATAAAGGCATACGCGTAACCGATCTTCTTGGCGGCAAGGATGGTCTGATTCCGGGTGCTTATTGGGACAGGCAGAATGGCGGCGTTTTGAGCGGACGATACAGCAGGCAGGAGGTCAACTGGGATTATGCTGTAATCCAGCGCTTGAATGAAGACAACCTTACCACAAAACTGTTTGCATTCAACCTGGGCAAGGCAATTCAGGGCGATATGGGCGAGAATGTGCTGCTGCAGCCGGGGGATATCGTCAACATCTATTCTGCCGACGAGTCATTGCCCAAAACCGAGAATGATGTTGCCTTGAATGGCAGCATATTTACGCCTTCGAAGAAACGTTTTGTATGGCATAAAGGCATGCGCATAAGGGACATGATCCCCAATGCGCAATGGCTGATCGATTATTACGATTATTGGCTGAGCTGGAATGGCAAGAATTTGAATTCCGGGATCAACTGGGAATATGCGAATGTTGTCAGGCTTCAACCCAATGACCTGAGCCGGACCATGCTGACTTTTGATTTGGGCAAGGCTGTATTGGAAAACGACAGTGCCAATGATATCGAGTTGTCTCCAGGGGATGAGGTGTCGATATTTACCAACGACGAAATTCAAATACCTACAGCCAAAACAGTCCGGCATGTTCGCATGGAGGGTGAATTCAATCATGCGGGAATATACGAAGCAAGGCCGGGCGAGACATTGCGCCAACTGGTTGCAAGAATGGGGGGAGTTACCGGAAACGCCTATCTTTTCGGTGCGGAATTCACGCGGGAATCCACGCGGCAGCTGCAGCAGCAGCGCCTGGATCAGGCGATCAGCCGCATGGAACAGGATATGCAGAAAAGCGCTGCTGCATCTGCCGGCGGGGCCATCAACCCCGAAGACGTGACGGCAGTGAAGTTGCAGATCGAGAATCAGAAGGCCATGCTCGAAAAGATGAAGGCGCTGAGGGCGACGGGCAGGATCGTGCTCGAAATTTCACCGGATTCGAGTTCCATAAAGGATATCCCGGATATCGCCCTGGAAGACGGGGACAGGTTCTATGTGCCCTCCATGCCTTCGACTGTGGGCGTTTTCGGCGAAGTCTACAGTGAAAACGGCGCCTTCATTTACAAGTCGGGCAAGCGTGTTTCGGATTATCTTGCACAGGCCGGGGGGCCTACGCGGGATGCCGATTCGGACAGGACGTTCGTTCTCAGGGCGGATGGTTCCGTGGTCAACAAGGAGGGCCGCAGGGGGCTTTTTTCGAGCAGTTTCGGTGGAATGGAACTCATGCCGGGGGATACGGTCGTCGTTCCGCAGCAACTCGACAAGTACAGCTTCATGAGGGGGCTCAGGGACTGGACGAGCATCATTTCCCAGTTCGCCCTGGGCGCGGCGGCCATCAAGGTATTGAAGCTGTAAGGGCGTGAGCCGCGAAGAGGAAGCGTGTCCATGGTGACAGAGTCCTGGGGGCTATCTCCCGGCTTTCAGGCATCCTTGTTCAATTTGAAAGAAACGGTGAAAAATGACGTTTAAAAGCATCCTTGGAGGCAGCCTGCGGCGCATGCTGAGGACACCCTGCTTGCAGCCTCCTGCTCATGACCATGTCCGATACTGAAAATATGGCAGCCAGACCTGTGGGTCAGGATGACGAGATTCATCTTCTCGATCTGCTGATCGTTCTCGCCAAGCACAAGAAACTGATTCTTCGCAATACGTTCGGTGCGGCGCTGGTCGCTGTGGTGGTGTCTTCCATGATGCCAAAAATCTATACCGCATCCACTTCCATCATGCCCCCTGGACAGGGCCAGTCTTCTGCCATGCTGGGCCAATTGGGTGGGCTTATGGGGGGGGCTGCCCTGGGGATCAAGAATCCTTCAGATCTCTATATCGGCATGCTGAAGAGCCGGTCCGTCGAGGATGCGATGGTGAAGCGCTTCAATCTCAAGGCCTTGTATGAATCAAAGACCGACGAAGATGCCAGGAAATCGCTGGAAGGCGGCATGATTGCTTCTGCAGGCAAGGATGGCATCATATCCATCAGTTTCGACGACAAGGATCCGAAGCGCGCGGCAGACATCGCAAACGCCTATGTGGAAGAACTCAACAGGCTGACTGCCACGCTGGCGATCACGGAAGCTTCCCAGCGGCGCCTTTTTTTCGAGAAGCAACTGAATCTTGTGCGTGAGAACCTTGCCAAGGCTGAGTTTGATCTGCAGAAAATGCAGGAAAGGACGGGGTTGATCCGGGATTACCCTCAGGAACAGGAAATAGCGGCAACGAATGCGAGGCTCAGGGCCGAAATCGCTGCGAAGGAAGTGCAGCTTTCTGCAATGCAGATCGGCGTGACATCCAGGAACCCTGAATACCTCCGGCTTCAGCAGGAATTGATCAGCCTGAAGGAGAGGCTTAAAGGAGAAGGCGCCGGCGATGATCCGAACGATGGCATGAGCGAGAAGGGCCTGGAATACATACGGAAATTCCGCGAAGTGAAGTACAACCAGGCCGTCATGGACATGCTCTACAAGCAGTTCGAGGCAGCCAAGGTCGATGAAGCCAAGGATACTCCGGTCATTCAGGTTCTGGACAAGGCGGTTCCTCCCGAGCGGAAATCGAAACCCAGGCGGGCGATCATAGTGATCCTCGTTACGTTGTCGGTTTTTTTCTTTTCGATATTATGGGCTTTTTTCAGAGAGGCTGCGGAAAGAGCGAAAGCTGACCCAGCCCAGGCTGAAAAATATGCCATGCTCAGGAAGAGCCTTTCATTCAGGAAATGATGGCCCAAGATTTGTCGCGTTTGAAATGAATTGGAGTGGCGATGAAAGCGGTAATACTGGCAGGGGGTTTGGGGACGCGGATCAGCGAGGAGACATCGGTGAGGCCGAAGCCGATGATCGAGATAGGCGGGAAGCCTATACTCTGGCACATCATGAAGATATATTCCGGCCATGGCATCCATGAATTTGTCGTCTGCCTGGGCTACAAGGGTTATATGATCAAGGAGTATTTTGCGAATTATTTCCTGCACATGTCCGATGTGACGTTCGACATGGTTGGGAACCGGATGGAAATTCACCAGAACAGTGCGGAGCCGTGGAAAGTGACTCTGGTGGACACGGGAGAAGAGACCCTGACGGGAGGGCGCCTGAAGCGGGTGAGGGAGTATGTTGGGGAGGATGATTTCTGCTTTACCTACGGAGACGGTGTGGCGGATGTGGATATTTCCGGCCTGATCGATTTTCACCGCGGACACGGAGGACTGGCGACGGTGACCGCGGTGCAGCCTCCCGGTCGATTTGGCGCGCTGAACCTGGATGGGCATAAGGTTACGGGGTTCCAGGAGAAGCCGCATGGAGATGGCGGATGGGTCAATGGCGGATTTTTCGTGTTGTCGCCCAGGGTGATCGATTATATCGAGGGGGATTCGACGATATGGGAAAGGGCGCCGCTGGAGCGGCTTGCTGCGGAGGGGATGCTTTCGACCTATAAGCATGACGGTTTCTGGCAGCCCATGGACACCCTGAGGGACAAGAATCACCTGGAGGAACTCTGGGTAAGCGGCAGGGCGCCGTGGAAGAGCTGGTGATGGATTTTTGGCAGGGGAAAAAAGTGCTGGTTACGGGGCATACCGGCTTCAAGGGAAGCTGGCTTTGTCTTTGGTTGCAGTCAATGGGGGCTGAGATTGTCGGTTATGCCATGAACCCGCCGACGAACCCCAGCCTTTTCGAAGTTGCGCAAGTCGGGAAGGGGATGCGCAGCGTCATCGGAGACGTTCGCGACCTTGAGCACCTGCAATCCGTGTTTTCGGAACAGGGACCGGAAATCGTGTTTCATCTTGCGGCCCAGCCCCTGGTGCGGCATTCGTATGTTGATCCCGTGGAAACCTATGCGACCAACGTGATGGGGAGTGTGCATCTGCTCGAAGCGGTCCGCAACACACCCGGCGTGAGGGCTGTAGTGATGGTTACGAGCGACAAATGCTACGAGAACCGCGAGTGGGTATGGGGCTACCGTGAGAACGAACCCATGGGTGGGTATGACCCCTACAGCAACAGCAAGGGGTGTTCTGAACTCGTGACCGCCGCTTACCGTCAATCCTTTTTCAGCCCATCGACATTCAACGATAAACATTCGACAGCGCTTGCAACAGCAAGAGCCGGCAACGTGATCGGCGGAGGAGACTGGGCACGGGATCGCCTGATCCCGGACATCCTGCGGGCCATCGAGAAGGGGGAGTCCGTGGTGATCCGGAACCCGCATGCGATTCGGCCCTGGCAGCATGTATTGGAGCCGCTTTCGGGTTACCTGTTGCTCGCGCAAAGATTGTACGAGGAAGGCTGCGCATTCGCGGAAGGCTGGAATTTCGGCCCGGTTGACGAGGATGCAAAACCCGTTTCCTGGATTGTGGAGAACATGACGCAAGCATGGGGGAACGGCGCAAGCTGGGTGCCCGATGATGGGATGCATCCGCACGAAGCGCATTACCTCAAGCTGGATTGCTCGAAAGCGAGAATGAAACTCGACTGGCACCCGAGGTGGAATCTCGCGCAGACGCTTGGCTATATCACCGACTGGCATCGGGCGTATCAGGGTGGTGGGGATATGAGGGAATTGTCATTGGCTCAGATTGAGTGTTACGCTGGCGGATTAGGATAATTGGGAGTTTATTATGCGGCTCATCAGACGCATCGAACATGTCGATGAAAATCATCAGGTCTTGCTGAAAGATATTCCGGAGGCGTTGGGGAAGGAGATCGTGGTCATGGTTTTTCCTGCTGGAAGTGAGCAGGATAAGGGACTCGAAGAATGGAAAATGCTTGGATTGGTTTCCATGTTTGACAGCGAAGAGGATGAGGATATCGATTGGGATGAGCATTTTGGACTTTAAAACAGGTGACCTGGTCATTGTGCGTTTTCCGTTCAGCGATCAGAAACAATCGAAAAAACGCGTTGCGTTTGTGGTTCGGGCAGACGACAGAGATGTTCTGCTGGCCTATGTCACAACGAAGATTGATCGATTCTGCAAGGATGTTGTCCTTTTTTCGAAGGAAGATCTCGTGGAGGGTTGGGTCAAGTCGGAATCGATGATTCGCCTCGACAAGCTCAATTATGTTTCGATTGATTTGTGCGAGAAAATCGGAAAGCTTGCCTGGAAGAAGCTGGATGAAGCATTGCGCGTTTACACGAAACAGTCTGCGAAAATACACAGACTGCAATGGGATGAGCAGTGTACGGAATTCATTCCAGGTATCTCCCCAGTTCCGCCTTCCGGCAAGGTCATCGGAGCCGCGGAGATTGCGGGCATGGTGGATGCTTCCCTGGACGGGTGGCTCACCACGGGGCGCTATAATGATGCTTTCGAGAAGAAGCTGGGTGAGTTTCTCGGGGTGAAGCATGTGTTGACCACGAATTCCGGTTCTTCGGCGAATCTTCTTGCCTTTTCTGCGCTGACTTCGCATTTGCTGGGGGATCGCGCATTGAAGGCGGGGGACGAAGTGATTGCTGTCGCTGCGGGGTTTCCGACCACGGTGAACCCGATCCTGCAATACGGCATGGTTCCGGTATTCGTGGACGTGCATATTCCGACCTACAATGTCGATCCGGAATTGATCGAGGCTGCAATCACGGAGAAAACCCGAGCCATCATGCTGGCGCATACGCTGGGCAATCCCTACGATCTGGATGCCGTCACCGGGATTGCGAGGAAACACAATCTCTGGCTGATCGAGGATTGCTGCGATGCGCTGGGTTCGAGGTATGACGGGAAACTGGCCGGGACTTTCGGCGACATCGGCACGTTGAGTTTTTATCCTGCGCATCACATCACGATGGGGGAAGGCGGCGCGGTATTCACGCAGGACAATGAACTGAAGCGGATCATCGAATCCTTCCGTGACTGGGGGCGCGACTGCTATTGCCCGCCCGGAAAAGACAATACCTGCGGCAAGCGCTTCAATTGGCAGCTTGGGGAATTGCCCTGCGGGTACGACCATAAGTACACCTATTCGCACCTGGGCTACAACCTCAAGATCAGCGACATGCAGGCTGCGTGCGGCTTGGCGCAGATGGAGCGGGTGGAGGCGTTTATTGCGGCGAGGAAGCAGAATTTTGCTTACCTGAAAGCGCGCCTGAAATCCTGCGAAGATTTCCTGATTTTGCCTGAGGCGACGCAAAAGAGCGATCCCTCCTGGTTCGGTTTTCCGATCACCTTGCGTGAGGATGCTCCTGTTTCCCGTGTGGAGTTGCTCAAGTATCTCGACCAGAACAGGATAGGCTCGCGCCTCCTGTTCGCCGGCAACCTGACGCGCCAGCCCTACATGTCCGGCAGGAACTTCAGGATTTCCGGGAATTTGAACAACACCGACATCGTCATGAACAACACCTTCTGGATCGGGATCTATCCCGGCTTGAGCACCGAAATGCTCGATTATGTCGTGGACAGGATGGAAACCTTCCTCGGCGTGAATTTCTAGTGTCTGCATGGTCTTGGGTAATTGCCCCGAGCAAGGTCCAAATCTGAAGTTTAGGCCGGGCGTGTTTTACTGAAACGAACTACAGTATTCGGAGCGAACGAAATTGCATACTCTGTGGAAAGACGATGAAGCAGCCGCAAGCAGGGATGAGCTTGAACTGCGCGTTTATACTTCTCGCCTGCTTGGACGAGATAAATCGCTGGTGTTGCATGGAGGCGGCAATACCTCGGTCAAACTGACCGAGAAAAATGTCTTCGGCGAGGATGAGCAGGTTATCTACGTCAAGGGTAGCGGGTGGGATTTGGGAACCATTGAAGCGGCAGGTTTCGCGCCGGTTCAATTGAATCATCTGCAGAAGTTGGCAGGGCTTCCTGCGCTGTCCGACCCCGAGATGGTCAATCAACTGGTTACACATCAGACTTGCGCATCAGTGCCGATTCCTTCGGTGGAGGCCATCCTGCATGCCATCCTGCCTAATAAGTATGTGGATCACACACATGCGGACGCGATTATCTCAATTACCAACACGGCAGATGGTGAAGCAAGAATTCGTGAAATTTACGGAGATACGGTCGTCGTCGTTCCCTATGTCATGCCGGGTTTCGATCTTGCTAAACTGTGCGCGGAGTGCCTTGCCACAATGGCCGGGGCGAATGTCATCGGTATGGTGCTTCTGAACCATGGCATTTTCTCATTTGGACAGAGCGCCAAAGAATCTTACGAACGAATGATCGCGCTGGTCGGACGTGCCGAGGCGTATCTTAAGCGCCATAATGCCTGGGAGTTTCCCCAGGCAGTCGAAAATGCGCCAAAGGGCGCCGAGGTCATGCGCAGTCTTGCGAAGTTACGCTTCGAAGTATCAAAGGCTGCGGGTTTTCCTGTCATTGTTGCCCGCCACGCCGATGCTAAAAGTCTGTCTTTTGCGCGTCGGTCGGATGTTGAGGTAATCGCGCAGCATGGTCCGGCGACGCCTGACCATGTGATCCGCACCAAACGTTTGCCAATGCTGGGACGTGATGTCGCGGCCTATGTGGAAGCGTACAGGAAGTATTTCTCGACCCATGAACCCCAAGCCAAAGAGCGCAAGACCATGCTGGATCCTGCGCCGCGCATAGTGTTGGATCCCGAACTGGGGTTGTGTGCGATAGGCAAGAACCCGCAGGAAGCGAATATCGTTGCCGATATTTACGATCACACCATCGATATCATACTGCGCGCCACTGCGCTCGGAGGTTATCAGGCCTTGTCGGCCAGGAATCTTTTCGATGTGGAATACTGGGATCTGGAACAGGCGAAGCTGCGTAAGGGGGGCAAGCCTGCGCAATTTTCCGGCGAGGTGGCCTTGATTACCGGAGCCGCTTCCGGCATTGGCAAGGCCTGTGTCGAATCCCTGCTGGCGCGCGGTGCCGCAGTAGTTGCGTTGGACTTGGATTCTTCGGTTACCAGGATGAAGAACGGTGCGAGTTTTCTTGGCCTGCAGTGCGACCTGACTTCTGCTGCACAATTCAAACAGTCATTGGAACAGGCTGTAGAACAATTTGGCGGGCTGGATATGCTGGTGCTAAATGCAGGCATCTTTCCCGGCGGTTGCCGCATCGATGCGCTCGAAACGGAAGACTGGCTGAAGGTGATGCGCATCAATCTCGATGCCAATCTGATGCTGATGCGCGAGTGCCATCCTTTCCTCAAGCTTGCGCCATGCGGGGGTAGGGTGGTGGTGATCGGCTCCAAGAATGTCCATGCACCAGGCCCCGGCGCCGCTGCTTACTCGGCTTCCAAGGCTGCGCTCAACCAGTTGGCTCGCGTAGCCGCTCTGGAATGGGGCACTGACAATATTCGCATCAACTCCCTGCATCCGAATGCCGTGTTCGATACCGGTTTGTGGACCGAAGAAGTGTTGATGGCGCGTGCCAGGCACTATGGAATGAGCGTGGATGAATACAAGAAGAACAATGTACTCAAGACCGAGGTCACCAGTCGCGATGTGGCCGAACTGGCGGCTGAATTATGCGGTTCGTTATTCGCCAAAACGACCGGGGCGCAGATTCCAGTGGATGGCGGCAACGACCGGGTGATCTAAACGAATTCATGGAAAAGGGGAAACTGGCATGAGTGAAGTAAATCGGAAACCCGTCTTGGGCATTATCGGCGGCAGCGGAGTGTATGACATTGACGGTCTCGTCAACAAGCGATGGGTATCTGTATCTTCGCCGTTCGGCGCGCCTTCAGACGAGTTGCTGTTCGGCGAACTGGATGGGCAACAATTGGTGTTCCTGCCTCGTCATGGACGCGGACACAAGATTCCTCCTTCTGAAATCAACTTTCATGCCAACATCGATGCATTGAAACGTGCTGGAGTGACCGACGTGATATCAGTCAGCGCGGTCGGATCGCTACGCGAGCATCTGAAGCCAGGCATGTTCGTCATCGTCGATCAATTCATTGACCGCACTTTTGCCCGCAACAAATCCTTTTTCGGCAGCGGGCTGGTGGCGCATGTTTCCATGGCGCATCCGGTATGTTCGCGCCTGGGCGGACACATCGAAGCGGCGGCCAATGAGTCAGGCATTGCTGCAATGCGTGGCGGTACTTATCTGGTTATGGAAGGGCCGCAATTTTCCAGCCAGGCAGAATCCGAACTCTACCGCACCTGGGGCTGCGATGTGATCGGCATGACCAACATGCCCGAGGCCAAGCTCGCGCGCGAAGCCGAGATGTGTTACGCCACGGTGGCGATGGTGACCGATTACGATTGTTGGCATCCAGAGCATGATGCGGTAACGGTGGAGCAGATTATCAAGGTTCTGCTGGAAAATGCCGACAAGGCGAGAAGCTTGGTGAAACATGTCGTTCCGAAACTTGGCACGGATGCTGACGCTCCTGCTTGCTCCTGCCGCATGGCACTGGAATATGCGTTGATTACTGCCCCCCATGCGCGCGACCCGGAAAAGGTGAAACATCTGGATGCCGTTGCGGGGCGCGTACTGAGTAGATAGACATAGCCAACACTACAGGAGTCAACATGCCGATCAAATCCCGCATCCGTACCGTACCACACTATCCCAAGCAGGGTATCATGTTCCGCGACATTACTACCTTGCTCAAGGATTCGGTGGGTTTGCGCGTCACGGTGGATGAACTGGCGCGCCGCTATGCTGACGTGAAGATCGACAAGGTCGCCGGCATCGAGTCACGAGGTTTTATTGTGGGTGCGCCGCTGGCATACGCGCTGGGCAAGGGTTTTGTGCCGATTCGCAAGAAGGGGAAGCTGCCCGCTGAAACCATCGGTCACGATTATGAGCTCGAATATGGCACCGATCGCATCGAAATTCACATCGATGCGATCGAAAAGGGTGAGAAGGTGCTGCTGGTGGACGATCTTATCGCTACCGGAGGCACGGCGGAAGCGGCATGTAAGCTGATCGGGAATATGGGCGGGCAGGTCGTCGAATGCTGTTTCGTCATTGACCTGCCGGATATTGGCGGGCGCAAGCGACTGGAAAAGCATGGTCAGAAGGTGTTTGCGTTGTGCGAATTCGAGGGCGACTAGATCATGAAGATTGAAACACTGCGATGGGCAGGCAACAAGCTGGAAATGATAGACCAGCGTATTTTGCCCGCTGCATTTGAGTATTCGAGCTATGATTCCGCCGCTTCGGTGGCTGATGGGATACGCAGCATGGTGGTGCGCGGCGCGCCGGCCATCGGCGTGGCGGCGGCATATGGAGTGGCGCTGGAGGCGTTGCGTCTGCAAGGCGCTTTTACGACAGCGTTCGAAAGTGGAATGGAGGCGGGCTTTACAGTGCTGGCGCAAAGCCGCCCGACGGCGGTCAACCTGTTCTGGGGTCTGGAACGTATGCGCCGGGTCTGGGGGAGCATGGCGGGGCAGGATAATGCTGCCGTGGCGCGGCGTCTGTTGGACGAAGCACATGAGATTAGATCGGAAGACATTCGCATCAATCGCGCAATGGGGGCGTTCGGCGCTGAGTTGCTGCCGGATGGGGCGCGCGTGTTGACCCATTGCAACGCCGGCGCCCTGGCTACTGCGGGGCATGGCACTGCGCTTGGCATACTCCGCTCTGCAGTGGAGGCCGGCAAAAAAATCTCCGTCATTGCCGACGAAACGCGCCCTTTCCTGCAAGGCGCACGGCTGACGGCGTGGGAAATGGTACAGGAGAATATTCCGGTGACATTGATAACCGACAACATGGCGGGCTTCATGATGAGCCGAGGCGAGGTCGACGCGGTGGTGGTGGGTACGGATCGTGTGGCGGCCAATGGCGATGTGGCGAACAAGATTGGCACCTACATGGTTGCAGTGCTGGCACGGCGGCATGGCATCCCGTTTTATGTGGCCTGCCCCTTATCGACCATCGATTTGGCTGTCCGTGATGGTGCGGCCATTCCCATCGAGGAGCGCTCGGCCGAAGAAGTCACTGGATTTAGGGATGCGCAGTGGGCGGCGAAGGGAGTCAAGGTTCGCAATCCCGCTTTCGATATAACGCCGGCCGAGCTGGTTACTGCACTGGTTACGGAAAAAGGCGTAGTGAATCGACCGAACAGGGAAAACATCGCCGGCCTGTTTCGCTCCTGATCCATTTGTGAGCGGATATCGGCGTGAATTTTTAGAACAGGGTACGCATTGAAAGCTTCCGACGCACTGGCAACATTTCTGATAGCCCATCGGGTTCAAACCTGCTTCGAGCTCGTGGGGGGGATGATTACCCATCTTCTCGACAGCTTCGCCGAGTCGGGGCAGTTCAACATCGTCTCGATGCACCATGAACAATCCGCGGCGTTTGCTGCGGAAGGTGTGGCAAGACACACCAAAGGGAAAACGATCGCAGTGGCGATGGGGACGAGCGGTCCGGGCGCAACCAATTTGATAACCGGCATAGGGAGTTGCTGGTTCGATTCGGTCCCGTGCCTGTTCATCACCGGGCAGGTCAACACGCGCGAACTCAAAGGCGACTTGGCTATCAGGCAGCAAGGTTTTCAGGAACTGGATATTGTGGAAGTCGTGCGCTCATTGACCAAGTACGCGGTGAGGGTGGATAGCCCCGATGATTTATTGCCGGCATTGCATAAGGCTTTGTCGATATCGTTGAGCGGAAGACTGGGGCCGGTGTTGCTGGATATTCCGAACGATGTTCAGCGCGCCGGGATTCCCGATGCCCTGGTCGAGCAATGGTTGAACCTGCCGCTGGAAATCGACAAGGGACCTGAAATCGAGGCAGGCGAGCTGATGAAACTGGAGGTGTTGTGCAAGGGTGCGCGGCGGCCGCTGATTTGTATCGGAGGCGGCGCGCGCTGGTCGGATTCGATGGATGCGTGGCTGGGGGCGGCAGATGCGTTGGGCATTCCTTACGTGTCGACGCTCATGGGGCATGAACGGGTGGTCGCGCGCGACAATTACTTCAACATGATCGGAAGTTATGGTAATCGGGAGGCCAACTGGGCGGTGCAGAACTGTGATTTGCTGATCGTGGCGGGCGCGCGGCTCGATGTTCGGCAAACGGGTTCTGACGTGGAGGATTTCGCACGCAAGGCGCACATCGTCCAGATCGACATCGATCCTTCCCAGTTGGGCAATCGGGTCAAGGCTGACCTGAACATCTGCGCGACGGCTGAAAGTTTTTTCAGGGCATTTCCCTTGCGAGAGGATGCGTTTCCAAACGTGGATGAAAACTGGTCGGTCGAACTGCATAAGCAACGCGATAGAGCTCAGGTCGATGAGTATACGGACTGGGAGATCAGTCCCAGCGAGTTATTCAGGAAACTGAATTGCAGTTTGGCTCTGCACCCTGTCGATTATGTCTGCGATGTGGGGAACCATCAGATGTGGGCGGCGCAAAGCCTGCGCTTGTCCGCCAATCAGTCTGTTCATTACAGCGGGGGCATGGGAGCGATGGGTTTCGCCTTGCCCACGGCATTGGGGGTGGCGATCCAGTCCCGGAACAAGGTCGTGGTGATTACCGGGGATGGAAGCCTGCAAATCAACATCCAGGAACTGGACACGCTCAATCGCCTGGGGCTGGATATGACCATCATTGTCATGAACAATTCGGTGCTGGGGATGGTGAAGAATTTCCAGGATATGTATTTCGACGGTCGCGACCAATCCACCCGCAAAGGCTACAGCAGCCCTTCATTCACCGATATTGCAATGGCCTATGGAATCGAGGCGCATCGCGTGGCCAATGCAGAGGATGCGGATCGAGTCCTCAATCTGATCGCAGGCCGCAAGGCTCCCCTGCTCATTGAAATCATGATGGATGGCGCGACGGAATGCCGTCCGCGCCTGGCCTTTGGATCGAAGCTGGATGAGCAGTTTCCAAAGCTGAAAGATTGAACATAATGAAAATAGCCATTCTAGGTGCGACCAGCCGGATTGCCAGGGACTTGATCGTTTCGTTTTCAGTTGAAGATGACAATGATCTGCACCTGTTCGCACGACGCCCGGATGAGGTGGCGAGATGGCTGGACTTTACCGGGCTGTCAGGGCGTTACCCGGCAGATGATTTTTCAGACTTTGGGAAACAGGAATTCGATGCCGTCATCAACTTCGTGGGTGTCGGCAATCCTGCGCAGGCGGTTGCGATGGGCAATTCGATATTCGATATCACCCTGCGCTTTGATGATCTGGTGCTGGATTATTTGCAGAGACACCCGGCATGCCGCTACTTGTTCCTGAGCAGCGGCGCTGCATATGGATCGAGTTTCGTTGAGCCGGCGACCCGCAATACGCCGGCAGTCGTATCGATAAACAATCCGGCGCCGCATGAATGGTATGGCGTTGCAAAGCTGCATGCGGAATGCAGGCATCGTTCGCATCCTGAATTGCCCATTATCGACATACGCGTGTTCAATTATTTCAGTCATACTCAGGATATCTCTGCGCGCTTTCTGATTACGGATATTCTGCGTGCCATTCGAGACAGGACCGTGTTGAAGACCTCGCCTGAATACATCGTGCGTGATTTCCTGCATCCATCCGATTTTCATGGATTGGTGAGTGTGCTGCTTTGCGCGCCGGCAGCCAATGTGGCCGTCGATTGCTATACCAGGGCGCCAATCGACAAACCAAACCTGTTGGCCGCGATGGAAGAAAAGTTCGGGCTGCGATATGAAATAAGCGCAGCGTCCCCCGGTGTCAATGCAACTGGCAACAAGCCCCATTATTATTCGCTGAACACGAGAGCTGCTGATTTTGGATATGAGCCTTCTTTGACTTCGCTCGAAGGAGTATTGCGGGAATCGGAAAGAATTTTAAATCATCTTGATTACATGTGAACTAGACTCGGAATACTTGAGTATCAAGGTGCATTAAGGGAACGGCCAAACAATTTCTTGAACTTCCTAATTGGGATTAAGGTAAATTAAAAAACGAGTAATGCTGGCGATGGTCGGTAATGTGTTCGAACGATAGAACAAGATGACTAGTGTTCCTTGCGGGGATAATAACTCGGGTTTCGTGAAATGAAATATTGGTCGATGCGTGTTAAAACAAGGGATAATTCCTATAATTTATTTGAGTCGGAGTCTTGAATTGAGCAATAAATCCAATCGCTTTGCCAACCTTGGTTTCGAAGATTTTCGGAAATTAGCTAAAGACGAGTCATTGTCAAAATACGAGCGTATAGGGTTCCCTGACGCTTACCGTAGTGGCAAGGAGGAGCTGATATTCAAGGATATAGTAGGCAAGTTAACTCTGCTTAATGAAGAGGGCAAAACTATATTAGATATTGGTCCCGGATGCAGCGATTTGCCGCGGATAATGGTGAACCATTGCAAGCCCAGAAAGCATTCGTTAATTTTGGTGGATTCGCCAGAAATGTTGGATCAATTGCCGGAAGATCCATGTGTTGAGAAGATCGCGGCCTTTTACCCGGATTGCACCCAACTGATTGATCGAACTGCTGGTAAGGTGGATGTGATTCTTTGCTACAGTGTGCTCCATTATATTTTTGTGGATACGTCGATTTTTCGTTTCCTGGACATATCGCTGTCTTTGTTGGCACCAGGAGGTCAAATGTTGATCGGAGATATTCCTAATGTATCGAAGCGCAAGCGCTTTTTTGCCAGCGAGACAGGTATTCGATTTCACCAAGAGTTTATGAAAACCACTGACATGCCTGAGGTGGAATTTAACCGGATTGAGCATGCGCAAATCGATGATGCCGTGATCCTGTCATTGCTACAGCGTGCACGAGCGCAAGGTTTCGATGCGTATGTTTTACCGCAGAACATAGACCTTCCAATGGCGAATCGTCGGGAAGACATTTTAATTGTACGGCCATAGGACAATAAAATGAGAAAAACGAAAAAACTATTCATTATTGGCGATAGTGCTTTTGCCGAGGTTGCCTATGAGTGTTTTACTCATGATTCGGAATATGAAGTCGTAGGTTTCGTTGTCGAGTCGGCTTATCTGAAAAAAAACGAGCTATTCGGTTTGCCAATACACCCATTTGAACAGATTGAGGAACATTTTAATCCAGGTGAGGTGGAGTTCTTCGCTGCACTGGTTTATTCTCAACTCAATCGTTTGCGCACACGTCTTTATCGTTCAGCTAAAGCTAAGGGCTATCGACCTGTCAGTTACATCAGTAGTCGGGCATTTGTTTGGCCTAATGTGCAATTAGGTGAGCATTGCTTCATTTTTGAAGACAACACGCTTCAGCCTTTTGTTAAAATCGGTAACAATGTCGTGCTGTGGAGTGGCAACCACATAGGTCATCACTCCGTAGTTCAAGATAATTGTTTCATTTCTTCCCATGTGGTGATCTCAGGGTTTTGTGATATTGGTCGTAATTCTTTCATAGGTGTTAACGCAACATTGGCGAACAATGTGACTATTGGTGAAGATAATTGGGTTGGTCTTGGTGTTACCATAGTTCGAAGTACCGAATCCAATCAGTTGTTCAAAGGTGAGCAGCCGCAACCTGCCAAGATTTCCGCATTACGTTTTTTTAAGGTGAAAGAATGAAGTGGCGCAAACTTGGGGTGGTTTGGCAAGCAAGTGGCGATTTGTGGTGGGCAAGAAAATATGCGACCTGTCCTACACCGCTATGGTTGAAAAATGGAACGTTGCGGATTTATATTCAGTGCCGTGATGAGTACAATGTAGGACGAATTGGTTTCGTTGATATAGATCCGGAAAACCCATTGCGCGTTTTGCGAGTGTCGGAGTCTCCTGTTCTTGATGTAGGAGCTCCTGGATCTTTTGATGACAATGGTGTGTTTCAAACCTCGGTTGTTCCGACTCAGGATGGCCGATTATTTATGTATTTTGTTGGATTCGAGCTGTGCCACCGCATTCGCTATCGACTCTTAACTGGTCTGGCGGTTAGTTATGACGATGGTGAGAGTTTTAAGAAGGTCAAAACAACACCTATCCTTGAGCGTTCTGCTACGGAAATGCATTTCCGCTGTGGGCCGTTCGTATCGCCAGCAGTGGGGGGGGGATACCGCATGTGGTATGTGGCCGGGGGCGAGTGGGAAGAGATTGATGGTAAAACAATGCCGGTTTACGATATTCGTTATGCCGAATCTGCAGATGGAATTAACTGGCCTGAAGAAGGACGTGTTGTTTTATCTGTCGATCGTGAAAAGGAGCATGGATTTGGTCGACCTTATGTTGTTCAACGAGATAACTTCTATCAGTTATTTTACGGTATACGCAAAAAGATACCATGCGCTTACCGTATGGGGTACGCTGAGTCATCGGATGGACTCCACTGGGTTCGGAAAGATGCGGAAATGGGTTTGGATGTCTCAGATCAAGGTTGGGATAGCGATGCGATTGAATATGCGGCCATTGTGAAAGCGGGAAATCGGACGCTGTGTTTCTACAATGGGAATGATTTTGGGGCGACTGGTTTTGGTGTTGCCATGTTGGAGGTCGAGTGAGCCTAAATGTACGGACATACAGCCCGGACGATGCTGATGCCTGGGACGATTTTTGCGGGGACTCATTGCAGGCAACCTTGTTGCATACCCGTCGTTTTCTTTCTTATCATGGCGATCGTTTTGCGGATCGATCACTGATTATCGAAGAAGACGGCAAGTGGGTTGGTCTTTTCCCCGCAGCGCTCAGTCCGGGTGAAAGCACTTGTGTTGTTTCACATCCAGGCATTACCTATGGGGGCATACTTCACCAAGGTGGCCTGCGTGGCGAACGAATGATTAATGCTTTTACGGAGATTTGCCGTTGCTATCGCGTACAGGGATGTGTCAGATTGATATACAAGGCCGTTCCAACCTTTTATCATCAGGCGCTTGCACAAGATGATCTGTATGCCTTATTCAGGCTGGGGGCGTTACGCACGCGCTGCGATTTGAGCAGCGCAATCGATTTGCAACATCGTTTCCCTGTTAGCGAACGTCGTCGTAGAAGCTTAAAAAAAGCCATCAAATCAGGTATCGAGATTGTAGAGGGGAATCAATATTTGTCTGCGCTTTGGGGTGTTTTGACCTATAACCTTGCGAACAAGCACGGTGTGAAGCCTGTTCATACTTTGGAAGAAATTATGATGTTGTCCGAGCGGTTCCCGGCCAACATTCGCTGTGTCTGCGGGCGGTTGAATGAACATGTCGTGGCCGGGGTGGTTGTGTTCGTTACGCCAACGGCCCATCATGCCCAATACATCGCATCCAGCGACGAGGGATATGAGATCTCTGCACTGGATGCAATTTTAGAACACTGTATCGATGCCGCAGTTCAGAGGAAGATGCGTTGGTTTGACTTTGGGATCAGCAATGAAAACCAGGGCATGGTCCTTAATGAGGGTTTGTATAAATTTAAATGCGAATTTGGTGGAGGCGGTGCAGTGCATGAATTTTACGAATTGGATCTGCTGGTTGGGGATTGAAATGGCTTTGAGTGATTGCAAGTTAATAAACCTGCCGAAAATCTCGGATCCACGTGGGAATCTTTCTTTTATAGAGGGTGGGCAGCATATACCTTTCGAGATTAACCGGGTTTATTATCTCTACGATGTTCCTGGTGGGTCTGACCGTGGTTCTCATGCGCACAAGAAATTGCATCAATTTATTGTTGCCATGTCAGGCAGCTTTGATGTCGTTTTGGATGATGGGCTCAAAAAGCGACGATTCCATCTTAACCGCTCGTATTATGGATTATATGTATGTCCGATGATGTGGCGGGATTTGGACAACTTTTCATCTGGTGCTGTGTGCATGGTGCTTGCGTCAGCGCATTATGACGAGTCTGATTATATCCGTGACTATTCACAATTTCTAACTTTGACAAGCTACAAGGCATGAACATTCCGTTTTTAGATTTGAGAGCACCGCATGAAGAACTTAGAGCGGAGTTGCGTGAAGCATTCGAACGCGTGCTCGATTCTGGCTGGTATATTCAGGGTGATGAAGTTAAGCAGTTTGAGCATGAATTTGCCGCTTTTTGCGAGGCAAGGTACTGTGTCGGCGTGGGCAATGGGCTGGAAGCACTGCACCTGATTTTGCGTGCTTATGGTATAGGTGAGGGGGATGAGGTGATCGTGCCTTCCAATACATACATCGCGACTTGGCTGGCGGTAAGCTACGCGGGCGCAAGGCCCATACCGGTCGAGCCAGATAAGCACACCTACAATATCGATCCGGCGCTTATTGAGGCGGCCATTACCCCCAATACCAAAGCCATCATTGCAGTGCATCTATATGGGCAACCAGCGGATATGGATGCCATCAGCGCAATTGCCGGAAAATATCATCTGAAAGTGATTGAAGATGCGGCTCAGGCTCATGGCGCACGTTATAAAGGCAAGCGTGTTGGAACGCTGGGCGATGCCGCGGGTTTTAGTTTTTACCCAGCGAAAAATATCGGGGCGCTGGGGGATGGTGGCGCAGTTACAACCAATGATATCGACTTGGCAGACAAGGTAAGGGTACTGAGCAATTACGGTTCGCAGGTTAAATATCACAACGAAGTGAAAGGCTTTAACTCCAGACTGGATGAATTGCAAGCCGCTTTTTTACGCGAAAAACTGAAAAGGTTGGATGAATGGAATGGTCGCCGTAAGGCGGTCGCGGCTGATTATTTAACTGAAATTTGTGATAATAAGGTAGTTTTGCCATATATTCCAGAGTGGGCTAATCCTGTGTGGCATCTGTTTGTGGTGCTCCATCCACAACGCGATTGTTTGCAGAAGAAATTGAGTGAGTGCGGAATAGGCACTGCGATTCACTATCCGATCCCGCCTCATTTGCAAGGAGCTTATGCTGAGCTAAGTTACGCAATGGGATCGTTTCCAATAGCTGAGAAAATTCATCAGGAAGTGTTGAGTTTGCCGATAGGTCCGCATATGGACAAAAAACAAGTGCAACTGGTAGTCGATGCTGTCAAGGAATTGGGGCGTGCGTGAACTGTGGGGTAATATTGCGCATACTAGCGTTGCAAAAATCTATTCTTTGTTGGTAGGGGTTGTTACTCTCTTTTTGACTGCACGTTTGTTGGGTCCTGAAGGGCGCGGTCAAGTCGCTGCTATTACCACTTGGGTAAGCTTGTTCACTACTTTCGCTTTCCTGAGCCTCGGTCAGGTTGCGATCCATCGAATGAGCGATGAGCAAGGGCAAATGCGTTTCGGGAATCTGCTAGGTAGTTTGTTGTTAATGGCTAGTATATTAACTTTTGCAGGATGGCTGGTTGCACTGGGGCTGTATTGGGTTAGTTCGAATGGCGCTTTCAAAGGGTTGCCTGTGTTGCCTCTTATCGTGGGCTTCTTCGCCTTGCCTTTCATGATATGGGAACAATACGGTAGTGCGTTGTTGATGGGCTTGGGTCGCGTACGTATCTATAACCGCTATCAAATCATTGGCCGTACAGCTTCGATATTGGCAGTGCTGGTATTGGTCGGCGGTTTCGGTTTGGGCGTTACTGGTGTGCTGGGGGGGGGGCTGTTAGGGCAGGTGATTGTCGCAATAGGCGGCATCGGATTCATGCTTGCTTTCGCCCGAAACAAAGGCCTCGCCTGTCGGGCGGATAAATGTGAAATCAAAGTACTTCTTGCTGGTGGTGCAAAACTGCATCTCAACGCCATCGGCACATTTCTTTTTACATCAGTCAATATTCTCATTCTCAACAATTACCGTGGAGCGGAGCAGACGGGGTACTTTCAATTGGCCACCCAATTGCTGAATGTGCTTATGATTATTCCACAAGCTGCCTGTATGGTTATATATGGTAAGGTAGCGTCCCTTGGACCAAATGGCGCATGGCCAGAAAACAAGCAGTTGCTTATTCACCTTACAGGGGGAATGATTGCGTTGAGTGCCTTAGCTGCTCTCCTTGCGCCGTGGGGCATCACATTGCTGGCGGGAAAAGCATTCCAACCAGCGGTGGAACCTTTCCAGTGGATGTTGTTGGGGGTGGTGGGTATGACGTTTTCCACGGTCATGGCGCCGCAATGGATTGGCAGAGGATATTTCTGGCAAGCGGCAGGGTTGACTTTTCTGGTAGGGGGTATCAATCTCGCAGCCAATCTTTTGCTGATTCCACGTTATGGCATGCAGGGAGCTGCTCTTGCTTTTATCGGAACATATGCTTTTTCGATAATCGGAAATGGCGCGATGGCGTGGCATTGCGCCAAGGTTAGTAGATATGCTTTGTTATCTAGTCAGAATGGGAAGGGTTGATAAAGTTGAAACCGTTAGTGTCTGTGATCATGCCATGTTACAACCATCAAGAGTATATCCAAGAAGCTATTTATGGTGTGATTAACCAAACATACGCTAATATCGAACTCATCATACTCAATGATGGATCGAAAGATGGTAGCCATGAAAAGATATTGGAGTTGGAAGATATATGTAAAGCAAGGTTTACGCATTTTCATTACATTAATAAACTCAATGAAGGCGTAGCGGCGACGCTCAACCGGGGGCTTATCCTCAGCAGTGGTGTGTACATTGCAACTTGTTCTTCGGATGACAGATATGTTGCAAACTATATTGAAGCAGCGGTAAATGAGTTCGCTCAACTCGATGATTCATTCGCCATGCTTACAGGTAATGCGAATTTCATAGATGATTTGGGACGAGAAATTTATTTCGATGAAAATCATAAGATTGTTTATGATCGTGAAAAGGCCGAGTTCATTTCTCTGAAGGAATTAACGTATGATTATGATCCGGTGGATTTCATAAGGGGATATGGTTCCTATAGGCATGTGATTTCGGGGCGCTGTGGATTTCTTCAAGCGACAATGTTTGTAAAGCAGGCTTTGATCGATGTCGGGATGTATGGACATGGCAATAGAGTGGAAGACGTGGGATTATGTCTAAAAATTGCCAAAAAATATAAAGCAAAATATATTGATTGTGTTTTATATAACTACAGGCTCCACGGCGAGAATAGTGTTATGCTCTGCAGGGCTGATTTATCAAAAGATATCATACGGTTGCTGTTGACGGAGAAGGAATATTGCCTTGCTCATGGATTGAAAACAGAATGGCGTATCAGGGCTTACACCGAGTTGATCACGATTTTAAGGGGGGGCGAATTTGGATTTGTCAGTAAGTTCTTGATGAAAGAATCGGCTGGTCAATTTGCATTGTATGTCGTGACCAAGGCTGTAAAGAAAATAAAAAAACGATTTGGTGCTTCCCGCGAAGTCAGCTAAGGCTTATCGCTGTGGTTTGTGAGTACATATCAGTAACGCTGAAAAATTTAGTCAGACAAATTTATTTGGTTAGATTTTTTTGGAAGTGGGCGTGCCGTTATATATTTAGTTGAGCGGTTGCTCGGTTGGTGTTTTCTCGAAAAACGTAGAGGCAGCTTCGAAATTCAGGCGGTCAGATAAGTAGCGTAGCCACATGACTAATTTCTTGGACTCCTCTTATCCATCCACTCAAACGGAACTTTTGTCTAAGGATAAAATTCACTGGGAGGTTGCATGAAAATTCTTCTTATCGCGCCAGAAGCCTACTATTTGCCTGTGGGGATGGCTTTTATTTCGGCGGTGCTTAAGCGTGCCGGGCACGAGGTCGACACCTGCTATCAAGGGCAGCATATGGATTTTCTGGCAAAGCCGGGTAAACGGTACGATTTCATTGGCTCGGGTGGCATGAGTTCGCAATTGGCGGTCATGCGGCAGATTCGTCAAATTGCCAGGGACTATGGCGCCACTTTTATTTGCGGTGGTCCAGTCATCTCCGCCGATCCGATGGTTATGGCCGAAATGATTGGGGTTGATTACGGCGTTGTTGGCGAAGGCGAGGAAACGGTTGTCGAGTTGTTCGATTGTCTCGATCGAGGAGAAGATCCGAGAGGAATTTTGGGATTGGTTTATCGCGTTGCAGACGGATACGTGCAGACCAATGTGCGAAAAAAATTCCTGGATATCAATACGCTGCCACGTCCAGATCTCGATAGCTTCGGCTACGCCGAAAGACTCGAGATGGCAAGACCGAGCGATGTATATTATCTGGATATCTTCGATTTTCCACGGGAATACCCGCTTATCACTTCACGAAGCTGTCCATTCTCCTGTACATTTTGTTACCAACCGGATAATCGTCGATACCGTGTCCGCGATATCGACGATGTGATAAACGAACTTCGGGATGTCATATATAAGCACCATATTAACATCGTGTCCATCTATGATGAGCTATTCCATGCCAAGGACGAACGGTTGATAGAATTCTGCGATAAGTTCAAGGCTTTGCGCGAAACCATCCCATGGGATGTTCGGTGGTCGTGCCAGGCGAGAGTTACGCACATGACCGATGCGCTTCTGGAAAAACTGGCCGACTCCGGCTGTTTCGTGATCAGTTACGGTATAGAAAGCTACAGCCGCTCCATTCTCGAAAGCATGCGCAAAAAGATCACGCCCGAGCAGATTGATAAAACAGTTGCAGCAACCCTGGCTCATGGAATTTCCGTTCAGGGAAACTTTCTTTTTGGCGATCCGAAGGAAACCATAGAGACGGCGCAGGAGACGCTCGATTTTTGGCGGACACACCTCAATTATGGGATAGTTTTATACTGGATTATCCCGATTCCGGGATCTCCTGTACATCAATATGCTCGACAGCATGGCATGCTGGGGGACTTGGAGGACTTTTTGCTCAACAGGTATTACAAGCCTGTAAATTTTACCGGGATGAGCGATAGGGACTTTTCCGAGGTGGAGCGTCGGGTTTTTCAGCATAAAATGCTCCACTGTGGTTGGCAAACGCCAATCGAGGTGACTCCTGCCAGCATCAAGATCGAGTGCCCGCATTGCCAATCTGAAATGCATTATAAGAATTATCCAAATAAAACATACAGGTTTCACGCCATGTTTTATTGTAGAAATTGCCGTCATCGGTTTTACGGGGCGGCTCCATTGTATAAATTATATGCGCAAATGGTGGGGCACCTGGTGTTCAATCCTTGGGTTTACAAGCGCTATATCGAATTCTATAAATTTCTGCAGCGCACGAAGAGCTTTGCTCGGAACTTGCCTGGGGAGATAAGTCAATTTTTCGGGGGAGGGGCGATTGGAATGGATATTCGAACCATGCGCGAGGAATCACGAATTGGAAAAAACATCTGAACGCTTTTTTGCTAAAAATGCCGGTTTTGCGGGTGGCAGAATGGGCTATTTTGGGTAGACTTTCATGACCGCTATATTGTCAATATGTATCCCCACCTACAACCGTTCTAAATGTCTGGGAGAATGTTTAAGTTCGATATTTGCTTCCGTTGTCGGACATGAGAGCGAAGTCGAGATTATTATCTCAGATAATGCCAGTACGGATGACACGCAAAATGTTATTCGAGCGTTTCATGAAATGCATCCCTGGATTCGTTGCCACCGAAATGAGCAAAACATCGGGGCTGAGCGAAATTTTTATCTTCTCGCTACATTGGCTCAGGGGGAGAATATTTGGATATTCGGCGATGACGACAAAATGGAAGCGAGCGCAATCCCAATAGTGCTGGACAATATTCGCGCTGGTTATGGTCTCACGATATGCAACTACTCATTATGGGATAGTCGATTTGTTGTCCAAAAGAAGAAATTTGGCCTGCCAGGAAAACGAGATCAGGCATTTGTCGATATGAATGATTTAATGAAGTGCTTTGGGTTGCACTTGGGGTACATTTCTGCCGTGATTATAAAGCGATCGCTTTTTTTTAAGCTGCCTCCGGATGAGTATGAGTCCCTCGTGGAATATGGATTCTCCTTTCTTTACGCTGTATATACGGGCGTAGTTAAGGGGGCTTGCAAGGTGAGCTATATCGTGGAGCCGCTGATCTGCAACCGGGGGGGCAATTCAGGTGGTTATGATTGGTACAAATATTTCGTGACGGGCAGTTCTTTGGTTTTTGACAGGTCGCTTTCCAATGGTTATACGCAAAGTGCAGTGCTTGCGGCAAAACATCAGGTGCTAAGGGATTTTGTGATCCCTAACTTTGTCAGCATGCGGCTGCTTGAAAATGGCAGTGAGCGCAAAAAAGTTACTGGGTTATTGTTTCGCCATTATAATAAAAACTGGCTATTTTGGGTTGTTTGTGCCCCAGTGCTTATTGTTCCGTCATTTGTGTTGCATCTGGCAAAAAAAATCCGCATGGTTACTCGTCGCTAACAATAGCATGAAATTTTAACCGCAGAAACTTCATGGAAAATATAAACAATCTGTATGATCGCTATACTTCAACATCATCCTTGGTTCCCGGGGTTGATGAGGCGTCCGTGCTTACCTGGAGCAAGCGTTATTTTCGTTCTACCTACGCGGAATTCTTGCCTGGTGACAAGAATTCAAAGATTTTGGAGGTTGGTTGTGGGTATGGTAGATATTTAAAAGCTTTGTCGGAAATGGGGTATGCAAATTTCCATGGGATAGATCTGAGTTCCGAGCAAATTGCATATGCAAAATCAGTCTTGCAGCTATCGCAAGTGGAGCAGGCGGATGCGTTGGAATGGCTGAGCGATAAGGAGGGAATGTTTGATTGCATTCTGGGTTTGGATATTCTGGAGCATTTTCAAACTGATGATTTGCTTGTGTTGGGTGAAAAGATATACAGGGCATTGAAGCCTGGAGGGACTGTCATTTTTCAAGTGCCAAATGGCATGTCACCGATCAATCCATTCCTGTATGGTGATTTAACGCATGTAAGGGCATTTACGCCCCAAAGCATGCAGCAATTTCTTCTGCATGTGGGTTTGTCTCCGTCCGGGTATTTCGAAATCCCTCCCGATGGTAAGCTGAGAAGGATTCTTTGGCGGAGCATCGTTAAGCCGTGTTTAGGTTTTTTAGTGCGCGTGACACATGGGAAAATGATGGGCGGACATATTTATACTTCAAATTTTGCGACTATCGCAAAAAAGGTGAAGCCAAGTGCAGAGCTGTAAGGTCGATTCAATGTGTGTATCGAGGAATGTTGCGTGAGAATCGGTATCGATGGGAGGGCATGGGAGGGGAAGCGAACCGGGGTGGGGCGATACCTTTTCGAGCTTGCGCGGGAATTGGATACGGCCTTGCCGGAAGCGAAATTTTTTGTTTACAGTCAGCGGCCTGTCACATTGCCTATAGTAGATTCACCACGCTGGCAGCTTCGAGTGGAGCATCGAGGGTGGGCGCGTCGATTCAAAGGTACGTTGTGGCTAAAGTTATGTGCCGGCTCGCTTATTTACGAGGATAATCTGGATGCGTTTTGGGCAGGATCAACGCTTCTGCCTCGCTTGCCACATGGTGTGCGAAGCTTGAGTGTGACTTACGATCTGAACCATAAAATTGTCCCGCAGAGTATGGCGACTTCAGCTCTTTGGATCCACCGGCTGTTTTTCGACCGCGACGTGCGTTCGGCAGATGCAATAGTGGCTATTTCACAGGGAACAGCCAACAGGGTTGAAAGTATGCTCGGTCGGCGGGCGAATGCAGTTGTCTATCCGGCGGCAAGTACCCTGTTTTGTCCGCCCACACCATCAGTTATCCAAGAAACTTTGATTGCTCACGGATTGTCGCAGCCATATCTCCTCGCAGTAGGTACGCTGGAGCCGCGCAAGAACCTCGAACTCTTGATCCAGGTATTCCTGTCCATGCGCCAGGATGGGCTGCTGCCGGGATATCGTCTTGTGCTCGTGGGGGGGGCTGGCTGGAAAAACATGCGTCTGCTCGAGTTACTTGAGGGGCATGCTGATGTGGTGCGAGCACTGGGTTATGTGGCGGACGAGGATTTGCCGTCGCTGTATGCCGGTTCCTCAGCGTTTGTATTTCCTTCGGTATACGAGGGGTATGGGATACCAACTCTGGAAGCGCGAATGTGTGGCGCGAAAGTTCTGGCGGCGGATATACCCGAAATCCGAGAGGCTTGCGGGGAAGGTGGGATTTTCATCATCCCCGATGCCAAGGGGCTGAGGGATGGCATTCTGCAGGTGTTGGCTCAGCCTTATGTGAGTCCCGTTACCGATGTCCCGAGCTGGAAGATGGGGGCGGCCGAAATGGCGGCACAATTCCGCGCGCTTATAAAAAAGAATTTTCTATGAGAATAGATATGGATGGTTGAGTGAGTATGGCTCATGGGAACGGTGTCACTTACTGGGGGTAATTTATGAAGTGTTTTTTCAGAGAATTAAAGACAGCAGGTGTAATTGCTGAAAGACTTGCTATACAGCCATTAGCTGAGGAACACGAAAAAGTTCTATCCGGCTGCGCCAACGTTGACGATTATTTAAGTAAAAGCGATGCTCCAAAGGAATACAAGAGGCTGTTGAGCTTGTTACCTGAAAGCCCTTTGAAGATTTTAGATATTGGGTGTGGGCGAGGTGAAAGCTCCTTATTTCTTTCGAGTGTTGGGCATCAGGTTTTCGCCGTTGAGCCAAGTGAAGATTTTTGCAGGTTAATAGAAAATGCGGCATCTAAATTTGGTTTGCCTGTTACAGTTTGTAATGGTGTGGCAGAGGATTTAGATCGGCTTGGTGAAACTGGATTTGACGCTGTTTTTTTTAATTCCAGTCTGCATCACTGCGATGATCCTAATACGGCACTTCGCCACTCTTATTCGGCTCTACGTCCGGGTGGGTTTATACTCTTGGTGAGCGAGTTATTCATTAGGCCATGGGTATCGAAAACGAGATGGTATCGGAGATTAGCAGGCTGCTGAAAAACCCGGGCATTCACTTGATTTGGTAAAATAGCGGCATTGTGAAACGGAGTGATGGCAA
>JAIELG010000002.1 GCA_019753155.1 Burkholderiales bacterium | reverse complement strand
GTCTCGAAAGACGGGCGCTACGCCTGCTGAAAGAATATGACGATATCTGGAAGCTGTTTCAATCCTCGCCCGTCTCGAAAGACGGGCGCTACCAGTGGGCTGCTCGCTCAAGGCAAGCAGCCTATTGTTTCAATCCTCGCCCGTCTCGAAAGACGGGCGCTACCCCAATATCTCGACCCCCTGAATGACGCCGCACGGGTTTCAATCCTCGCCCGTCTCGAAAGACGGGCGCTACTTCCTTTCCCTCGACTTTGCCGGGACCGCAACAGTTGTTTCAATCCTCGCCCGTCTCGAAAGACGGGCGCTACCAATATATCAAGGGGGGGTCTGGCAGTAGAAGAAGTTTCAATCCTCGCCCGTCTCGAAAGACGGGCGCTACGCGCAGCGAAATGAGCAGACCCAAACTAACACCTGTTTCAATCCTCGCCCGTCTCGAAAGACGGGCGCTACCGCCTGCCTGGAGATCCAGTCGAGGTAGCCGTAATGTTTCAATCCTCGCCCGTCTCGAAAGACGGGCGCTACTTGATGAGTCGCGTCATGGTCTCATTGTTCTTGATGTTTCAATCCTCGCCCGTCTCGAAAGACGGGCGCTACCCGGGAACGTTACGGTATCGCCGGTTGTAGTTGGGTTTCAATCCTCGCCCGTCTCGAAAGACGGGCGCTACATTAACAATCGGGTCCGGCGGATCCGCATCAACCGGTTTCATTCCGCGCCCTTCTCTAAAGCGGGGCGCTACACGTAAAAAATCCCGCGAATCCACACGACTCGACGTTTCAATCCTCGCCCGTCTCGAAAGACGGGCGCTACACCCAGTAACGCTGCCGCCGCTGCTCCGATACTCGGGTTTCAATCCTCGCCCGTCTCGAAAGACGGGCGCTACCTACAAGTCGTCTCCGTGCCATTTTTCCTTCTCCTGTTTCAATCCTCGCCCGTCTCGAAAGACGGGCGCTACTTGATGTCCGCAGCGTTCTCGACGGCCAACTTCTGTTTCAATCCTCGCCCGTCTCGAAAGACGGGCGCTACTCGGTCGGGTACCGTTAATTCACCCTTAGTAAAAGTTTCAATCCTCGCCCGTCTCGAAAGACGGGCGCTACGAACGTACAAGCTGTCCGTTGGGGCTGCCGGAGGGTTTCAATCCTCGCCCGTCTCGAAAGACGGGCGCTACCGGCGGGCACCTGGTATCTGGACTAAAAGGCAAAAGTTTCAATCCTCGCCCGTCTCGAAAGACGGGCGCTACCATTGCCGCAAGCTTCGCGGATGCGCTGGAGCATGTTTCAATCCTCGCCCGTCTCGAAAGACGGGCGCTACAACCAACCCTTTTTAATCGCGCCAGACGGCGAAGGTTTCAATCCTCGCCCGTCTCGAAAGACGGGCGCTACTAGACCCGAGAATGAGGGAGCTAAACAATCAGAGGTTTCAATCCTCGCCCGTCTCGAAAGACGGGCGCTACACGGGCCGCAGCATTGTCAATCAGCCCGAATACAAGGTTTCAATCCTCGCCCGTCTCGAAAGACGGGCGCTACCGTGACCGGCTTGCGCAGGGTGAGGACCATTTCGTCCTGTTTCAATCCTCGCCCGTCTCGAAAGACGGGCGCTACATTGAGCAGGATCACTCCCGCTTCTTCCGGGTTATGTTTCAATCCTCGCCCGTCTCGAAAGACGGGCGCTACTGGATTTGTGGGAGCAGTGCGAGCAACTCATGCGGTTTCAATCCTCGCCCGTCTCGAAAGACGGGCGCTACCATCTCAGACCCGGAATATATCGACGGCATGATTGTTTCAATCCTCGCCCGTCTCGAAAGACGGGCGCTACCGCGAGGCGGTTGGTAAAAACTGCTTTTATGCAGGTTTCAATCCTCGCCCGTCTCGAAAGACGGGCGCTACCCGCTTCCTTGTACGCTCCAAGCCAGATATGCGGGTTTCAATCCTCGCCCGTCTCGAAAGACGGGCGCTACCCAGATGCCTGCCTACGCATTCAACGCCTTCCAGGTTTCAATCCTCGCCCGTCTCGAAAGACGGGCGCTACGACGTTGCGGCGTAACTATCCCGATGTAACAGTTGTTTCAATCCTCGCCCGTCTCGAAAGACGGGCGCTACGGAGATGGTCACCGCGCTTCGCGTGATGGCAAAGGTTTCAATCCTCGCCCGTCTCGAAAGACGGGCGCTACTTGAGCAGGCCAAAACCGCCGAAGGCGTTTTTCATGTTTCAATCCTCGCCCGTCTCGAAAGACGGGCGCTACTATGCAGCAGCCCAGCAGGAAATGACAAAAATCATGTTTCAATCCTCGCCCGTCTCGAAAGACGGGCGCTACCTCAATTGCTCTGCAATATTCCGGAGGCGTTTTCTTGTTTCAATCCTCGCCCGTCTCGAAAGACGGGCGCTACGCGGAACGTGCGCGAGAATTGGGCATGACAATCGTTTCAATCCTCGCCCGTCTCGAAAGACGGGCGCTACCTCATCCTTGCGGTGATCGTCGAATACAGCAACGTTTCAATCCTCGCCCGTCTCGAAAGACGGGCGCTACCCAGTCGGGATCATGCTGGCATATTATACAGAATTGTTTCAATCCTCGCCCGTCTCGAAAGACGGGCGCTACAGTACAGCTACAACTCGATGATACCAAAAAAGATTCTGGCGTGGATGCGCGAACCTTCGAAGAAAGGATTCTGCGAAGGCCGGGTTTGGCGGGGGTGAATATAAAATCTTCATGATTACAATATATTGCACGTTGCGCGAACCTCCCGGCATATCGCCGCAGCTCGGGGTTCGCGAATTTATATCACCAGAGGACCTTCGAAATCGACTGCCTTGAAATTGCCGTATTCCTTCACATGCAGTTCCACCGGTTCTGTCAGACGGTACAGCCTAAGATTGTCCTCTTCCGGGTCGATCTCCGCCAGCAATCTGCGCTCCAGATCCTCGTACTGCATCAGGTCGACGCGGCATTCGAAGACCGACTTCTGCACCCGCTGCCCGATTCCTTCGCAGATTTTCGCCACGCGCCGCAATCTTCTCCTGCCTTCGCGGGTTTCGGTGGATACGTCGTAAGTCACGATGATCAGCATGTCATTTCGCCAGATACGGCAGGTAGGCTTCCATATCTCCCCGGATGGTTCTGGCCATGAAGCGCGCCTGTATCTGCGGCAGCAATCCCAAGGGCATTTTCGCATCGACCAGAGGATGAGTAATTTCCTCCTGTTTTCTTTCCTGATAAGCCACGACCACGGCCCGGCGCGCATCCCCTTCGAGCAGCACCGCGCCGCCCTCGTGCTTCACGAAATCGGATGCCCTGATTTGCCCGCGATTGATCAGGGTCAATGCAAGCCTGTCGGCAAGGACGGAGCGGAATTCTTCCATCAGATCGAGCGCCAGCGCGGCGCGTCCCGGTCGAATCGCGTGCAGAAAACCCAGCTGTGGATCGAGTCCGACCGACTCCAGGGCCGAGCGGCAATCGTTCATCACCATGGAATAAAGAAAAGAAATCAATGCATTGAAAGGGTCGCGCGGAGGTCTCCTGGTGCGCCCGTCCATCGAAAATCCCCTCCTCGCATCCGGCCTGATCAGGCTGTTCATTGCCGAAAAATAGGTTTTCGCTGCATCTCCCTCGATTCCCCTGATCGCATCCAGGTCGGGGGCATGGGGTAGATTCCTGACCGATCCGGCCAGAGATTCGGCGGCTTCGCCAAGAGTCAGCCGATCCTCTTCATTGTCCGCTTCCCGTGCTCCGCGCATCAGGATCTGTCTCGAATTGCGTAATTTTCCGGCGATGACCGAGCGGGCGATTGCCAGGGCGAAATTTTCATTCGAGGCCTGCGCATGCTGGGACCGTCGTAGCAGGATGTTTCCGGAAACCGCACCTTCCAGCCTCGCCTTGAACCTGCCGTTCCCGTCCAATAGAACGAGCGCTATGCCTTCGTCGGCGCAGCGGTGCATCAATGCGGGGGAAACCATGATGTTGCCGAAACTGACGACCGAGCCGAGATGATGCAGCGGCACCTGCAATTTCTTCACATGTTCCACATCCACGCGCAGCGTGTCGTTCTCCAGATGGATATAGGCGTTCGGCGTCATGACGTAAAGGGTGTTGAGGATCTGGCGTGCCATTCAGGACTCCACATCGAAAAGGGAATTCATCATTTCATGTTGCGCATCGAGCGCGGCAACAGCTTCGGGCTGGCAGATTTCCTTGAGCGAGCATTCGCGACAACGGGCATCGTTGGCAGGAGGCGGGAGCTTGCCGGAATCCAGCATGGCGCGAATGGCAGCTACGGTTTCCTCGACCTTTCGCCGCAGTTCCGGCGTGATTTCCACTTCCCGCCTGCGGCGCGAGCCGTGATGATAAATCGCACCCCGCGTGATGGATTTGCCGGTCATCTCTTCGAGACACATCGCCTGCGCCGCGAGTTGCATGTCGTCGTGCAGTTCTTCACGCTTCTTGCCGTGCTTGTATTCGACGGGAGAAATTCGCCCGTCAGGGTGGAATTCCACCACGTCGCATTTACCAATGAGCCCCAGCCGGTCCGACCAGACGGGCAGGGCGCGTTCCGAGCGCACGCCTTCGAATGTCTCGAATCCGGGCTCATCCACACGCTCATGCACAGCATTGCCGCGCATGGTGTGGACGTTTTCCTCGAACGCCTGCTCCAGATGAATCAACCCACACTGGCGCGGGCAATAGCTCCAGTGCTGGAGCGCCGAGAGCATGACGGGATCCTGGGGTTCCATTCAGGAAAACATCCGCTCCAACAGATCATTCCGATCCATTCCGTGCGCTTCGGCCACGTCGCCGAGAATGGCGGCAAGCGTTCCTATCCGCAGCGGATCGTGTAGAGGAATCGTAACGTGATGCTGCTTCGGTGTGTCGCATGTCACCCTGATGTGACTGCCGGTCTGACGCGTTTGACGGTAGCCCAGTTTCGACAGGCGCTTGATCAGCTCTGCGCCAGTCAAGTCGCGTGGCAGCCTCATGCGGCCATGACCTCTTCCTGCACGATGTGCAGGCGGATGATTTTGGGCATGTCCTGTTCGTCGAAATGGCAATGCACCGCCTCCTGAACCATCAGGCGCAATTCAGGCAAGGTGTCTGCTTCGGTGAAAATCGACTCGCCCAGCGCACGGGCAATGTATCCGCCTTCGTGAGCCTGCTCCACGAGAAAAAGAATTTCGTTCATAAGCTCTCCTTTATCTAGTTCACCACACGCATCAATGATACACCTAACAGAAAATTGGCTGCGTCAAAAGCCATCAATTTGCTCCGGTTCAAGTCCTTCCAGCTTCGAGGGTTCGAAGGTGCCATCCGATCTAACCGCCAGCGAGTTATGAACCTTGGCCGAAGAGTGTTGCCCCGATTTACAGTTGTGTTTCCACCAGAAAACCTTGAGCACTTCCATACTGCCTGCAGGACGGGCGCTGGATTCGTCGTTCTCGAACAGCTTTGGCAGAATTCCCTTGATGACAAGAGCGTCCTCATCACTGAACTTTGTCTTTTCTGCGAGCTGCGGATTCATACTCCCATAAAAAACATAAATTCCATGATCTACGCGATGTTTCATGCCCATCGTATCGGAGCTTCTCTTGCCATCTTTCGTATCTTCACCGTTCACGCTTTTTGTGATTTGCGTACTGCTGATGTCGATAGGCGTCAGGCTGAATGCAGACTGGATGGTTACCGGCCCACGGATGCCTATGGAGATCCCGGTATCGCCTTCCTCCTCGCCGCCTTCGGCTTTCTTGCTCTTCTTTTTGGATAGCGCGAATAGCTGGCCGAAAGCGCGCACATCAATCCATTCCGCGCAAGCAAGGTTGACCGTATCGTCGGCTCCCAATGTTTTGCCTATCGACTTGAAGAATTTTTCAGCCCGGTCGCGCAGGCTGGTGGCATCGTCAACTTTACGATCATCCGATTGGACAAATACGGACTGGCCTTTTGCTTCTGGCTTTCCTTCTTTGCCACCAAGAGTTACAAACCGTTCGGCCAGCCGGTCACGAATTTTTCGCTTGATGCAAACGTCGGTGATTTCGCCGAAGTTCTCATAGTTGGTGCGCGGACGATTGCTGTTAAGCGGGTCGCCGTTCGGGTTGGCATTCTTGACTCGAAGAATTACGGCGAAATCGATCTTGTTTTGCAATGTGCTCATGTTACGGTCTCCTTGGATTTATTGATCTTCAGTATTGGCGGCGGCGTCTTCGGAAGACGAACCGCCCGGTTTAGCGGATTTGGGAGGATTCAACGCCTGGCGCTGGCAGTGATAGCCCAATAAAAACTCGCCGGAAAGTTTCCGATCGCTCAGGAAGTCGTCACCTTCAAATTTTGCGATGACTTCATCAAGCAGCGTCTTCATTTCGTGCAGGAAAGCGGGACGCTTGGCTCGCAAACGCGTTTTGTATGGCGTAAGAGCGAGTTCAATGTTTCGCCATGTGCTGTTAGGCCTATCGGCAAAGCGCTGCATGAGTCTTGCAGCGGTTGTGTCGCGTTTCTCATCTGCAACATATAGGGCGCGTTCCTCGATATGTTCTGCGATGGATAGCAATCGCCCATACAGATAATCACGGGATGTTCGTTCTGTTTCCAATGCCATTTGATATTCCCTTTCCTTGTAAGAACCTCTGAACAGGGCACACGCGATACCCAGATATTTTTCCCATTCCCACTGTCTTCCACTTTTATCTTTCACGAAGGCGACCCGGTTGCAGACTCTGCGCACGACTGATTCAAGCAGATCGCGCGGTAATGTCTGCCCGTCAACAATGCAGGGCAGCAGGCGCTCTACCGTGGCTTTGCGCAGATTGTCATCAAGTCGGCGACCATAGGCTGCTTCGGCGATGTCTTTCGGAGCTGGGGCGCCGACGAATCTTGAGTCTTTGCCAAAGTTTTGATGCCATGCGTATTGCTCATGCCAGCGCTGTACTCGGGCGAGGAAATCCGAGCCTTTAAGTTCGCGATAAAAAGTGATCGCCATGCGCCCCGGTGTCGCAGAGTCCAGCGCCATAACGACGATGTCCTCGGAGGGCGTCAGTTTTGCGCCGTAGCCTGCAATTGCCTTGCGTAGCCTGAGAGCAAAAGCTTGTCCGACATCTCCTAAATCCAGTTGCTCGGTGGGTGTGGTTTCTGGAAGTGGCTCTTCGCTGTCGAGAATCAGTGAAAGCGAATCCTTGAATGGGTCGGGCAGCGGTTTGCCTGCAACGGACCATGCGACGACAACAAAATCACCGCTGCGATAAGACTGTCGACCGATCAACCATCGCAAGGCGTTATGTGCTTTTTGGGTTACTGCATAGCTAACACCGCAGGCTTGTTGTCCGGTCTCGTCCGTGAATCGCCCCCGGAATGTGTAGCCAGAACTATCATTGGCGCTAATAATCTTGGCACCGTCGCCAGCATGGCGAATTCGCTTGGGATGGCTGGTTGTAAGCGAGGCATCCGCATCCCCGGTAACCATGCACGCACCTTTCAATTCTTTCATGTCAGCATCATATGAGCCCCAGGCATCTTGTAGGGAGATATCCTCCCAAGCTGCCGTGCATGGATTGTTGCCTTCCCTGACGTGCCAGCGAATAAACGCATCTCCTTGATCTCGTTCTCCATCTTTTGCAGTAAGCAAACGAAAAATGTCAGGCGTGTCCGACTCGCCATTCCATTGAGTCAGCAATTTTCCATCTGCTCCGAGATGGAGAATTTTTTCCGTGACAAGGTCGGCCACTACGCTGTGTTTTTGAATGTAAGCAAGTATCGCCCGAGCCTTGGGGTGGCCGTGTTCGGAATTACACCATGAAGAAAGTAGATCCTCATACTCATTGAAAAACGACGGTTTTTTTCCTCCATATTGCGGATAGTCTTGCGCGCAGTATTGAACTTTGTCGCAGAGAGGATGGGGTGGTGGTTTTGAACCTGTTCTTCCGGAAGATTTTTCAGTTGCGGGAACAATGGTTTCCGCTTTCTGAACAATTTTTGCGCCTTTGAAGTTACCAGTGTCGTCCAACGTAATTTCGATGTGTGCTTGCTGTGGCGTATGACTGATCGGCATCAGGCGTGATGAGCCGGGAGGCTCATGCCCTTTACACTGCTCGTATGTTTCGTAAAGTTTTTGAATCCAGCTCATATCAAACCTCCAGCCGCGCAAATTCAGTTTCTACGTCGAGCAAATTGCGGTCTTTTGAAAATGTCTTTTTGCCCATATCGCGGACGAATTTCCGGACGGTGCAATCCTGCGGGCGTTCAAACCGGATTTTTCCGTCAATCATCGTTGGGCGGGTGAAGCGGGCATAGAGCCTGTCTTCGCCGATTTCGTCGGGATAGTCGAAGCCGTGAAACATCAAGCCAAAGGCCAGTTCGCCTTCGCCATCGTATGGGCTGTCGCCTGAACCGAACTTGCACGGCTCCACATAACCTTGGCTGTCTCGCGTGCCCAGGAAAATATCCTGCCGCCCGCCACGTTCCAGCATGCGCTTGGCGATGATGTGATGCTTGCTCTCATTTCTGTCATCGGCCAATTCGGGGCGATGTTCGTTCCATTCAAAGTGAGCGCGCACCTGATATTCCACATCGGCCAGGAATGTATAAATTGCCAAAGTGTTTCCTCCACCAAAATCCAGAGGCTTTGTGCCTTTTGTTTGCGTGCGAATGCGCTTCATCACGCGCACTTCATCAATGAACCAGATGAATGTGGGCTTCCAATAAATCGACTTGGCTATGCCTTTAAGCGCCTCATAGGTGGGGACGTGGTATGAGCATTTTTCGCCGCCGATACGGGTAAGCGGATCGGTGAATAGTGCGTGTTTCCCCCATACCTTGAATTCGATGCTGTTGCGTTCAAGCATTCAGAGCCTCCATGTTTCTAACGGGTGTTTCGCTAAGACCAAATTCGTCGCTGTAGTAACGGTAATCAAGATACAGGATGCCGGTTCCTTCTTGTACTTCCCGAACGGCTCCTGCTTTTGTTAAGCGTTCCAAGATGTTCGGGAATACATTGACAGTAAATTGCTGCGCACGGCGTAGCATATCGATCTCTTTATCCGGCATGTACGCCGCGCAAAGCTCTGCAACGATTGCTTGTCCTTCTTTTCCGAACTGGACAATAACGCCGCGTGTCGGTGCATCAATGGCTTTAAACGCCTTGGCGGCGGACATGAAAGATTGGCGCAGGTAGATATTGGGAGCCTGGCCGGTTTGCTTGCCATGCTCAGATATGGCTTGCGTATTGGTTGATAGCAGATTGAGCAGCGTGTCGTCATGGCCTATGGTTTTGGCTGAAATAGGGTAATCCATATCACGCTGTCGATCAAAAAAATAGTAAGTGTAATAAAGCTTCATTGCTTCAAGGCCGATCCGGTCGTGTCCGAATTCATCAGGGGCATCTTCATATTCGTCCAGCACGCGCTCTGACTTGTCCCGTCCGATACGGATGTCTGGTAGCATTTCCAAGTTTTCATCCTTTGGGTTGATGATATGGACATTCCCCATTTCAGGACGGCCATTGCGGTTGCATCGACCAGCCGCCTGGGCGATTGAATCCAGCCCCGCCGTATAGCGGATGACAGCGCCAAAATCCACATCCACTCCGGCTTCGATTAGCTGCGTACTGAAACAGAGTGTGGGTAATTCTTTCTCTAATCGCTCTCGAACCTCGTGCAAAATTGTTTTGCGATGTGACGGGCACATATTGGTGCTTAGGTGATAAGCCGGAATGTCGGTCATTTCCTTGCTTATGCGATACAAGGCTTGTGCAGCACTCTTGGTGTTGACGATTGCCAGGCAGCTACCCGCGCGGCGCGCCTCCTCTACAGCCAGATGAGCAACCTCGTCTTGAGTCCAGCCCCCAGGTTTGTGGCGATTCAACACCTCGACCCGTTTTAATTCCCTGAACAATCCTTCGACATTTGGCATCAGTTCATTGTCAGGAGGAATCCTGATGGCCCCTTGCATGGCATCAACTCGATCGAGGAGTGGTTGGGTGGCAGTGCACAGGACTACTGTGCTTCCGCATTGCTCGGCCAGGAAATTGATGGCGTTATTGAATAGGTGAACGCAGTTGATGGGCAGCGTCTGTATTTCGTCAAAAATCAGGACGGCATTGGCTAATTGATGCATCCGGCGAGCACCTCGGGTTCCCGCTCCAAAGAGCGTTTCCAGAAGCTGCACGCTCGTGGTGTAGATCATCGGGGCATCCCAGTTCTCGGACAGGATTTTCCCACGCCAGCTTTGTTGTTCCGGCGTCAAATTGGAATGGTGTTCGAGCACTATGCTGCCCGGCCTTGTTCCATTTGGTTCTAAGATGCCTCGAACTACGTCCGCATTCTGGTCAATGATGGATGTAAACGGGATGACATAAATCACCCGATCCATCTCGTGTATTTTCGCGTGATGAAGTGCAAACCGCAAGCTGGCGAGTGTCTTGCCGCCACCGGTTGGGACGGTGAGCGTATATATCCCTTTGTTTCGGGGCGCTGCGTTCAGGCAATGCCTTGAGATGTCACGCCGAAGATCGTCAATTGGCTTGCTTGGCTTTAGTGCGGCAAGGTGAGTTTCTAGGCGTTCGCAGAGAATATCCCATTCAACATATTGACCGTTCGTCCTGAGCTTTGCTGCTTTGGGGCTTTCAAAATCTGCGGAGTCAACGCGGTCGGCATCGATCAGGCAACTGAACAAGAAACGAACCAGCAAACCTATTTGCTGTTGAGCGACAATGCTTTTGTCATCTTTTACCGGCGCGGCAAGCACAATCTTTGCAAAAGCCTTCTGCATTGATTTGAGCAGATCTGGCTCTTCAATCAGATCTTTTGCGCGGCTAAGGATAGATGTATCCGCTTTGGCGATGGCCTCTCGCAAGTGGGTATATTCATCAGGTTTCCCCATTCGCTTGCTGTATACATTTTTGCCAAGGCTGTCTATGTCAGACGACAAACAATCTATTAGGCCTGAGTGATGCGAGGCAATGCAAAGCGAAAGTATTTGTCCGGCAATTTGCCCAAATGGTCCTTTTTGTGAGAGTGCCTGCCAAATCATTTGAGCGCCAGCAGTAGAGTGGTCAATCTTGCCCTTCAACCCCGTAGCATCTACGAACTCTTCATCTTCATCCTGGTTGAGCACTCCGACGGCTGATTTGATGTAGGACTGGAATGCATCACTGTATTTGCCCAAGTCATGAAGGATGCCAATTAACTCGCCATGATTCCCAAGATTCAGTTTTTGGGCGTTCATGCTAGATTTCTTTGCGACACCGATCAGATGCTGCTCAACAGATTGATATGCACCATCACTTTCACGATAGTGCGCAATCCGAACATCTTTCTTACTCACCCCCTCCATCTCACCTCCATCTTGATCCGATCCCAAGGGTTGAAGCACGCCTTCAGTTCGTAAATGCTCGCTTCCAGCTTCTCGCCGCGGTCCGGAAGCTGCGAGGCGGCGGCATTGTCCGCTCTCGGTATGTGGCCAAGCTTGAAGCCCCGCCAGTCGACGCGCACGGCGCACGCATCGTATGGATTTACCGCTTCGCGTACCAGGGCGAGGGATGGTCCGGCGGCCAATTGCGACCAGAGCATTTCCCATGATGATATTGGAATCCCGAGGCGGGTGATACCTGTAAGATTTCGCAGCTTGACGCGGCGCGGGATACGGCTGGCAGCATGACGGCACCCGCGAAAACGGACAGGGATTGCAGAAACGATAGGCGCGACATGATGGCTCCTTCGGAAGGCTCTGCACCCGAAGCATGTTACGCCGCCCGGTGGTTCAAATTCCGGACCAGTGGGAATTTATTTCCGCGCAATGTGCGCAGATTCGAGCCCATCTTGAAGGTCTGTTCAGCGCCGCCTATAATTGTTGAAATATTCAATAATGGAGGCGCGATGGCAACCATGAATTTCAGCATCCCGGCCGACATCAAGGATGCTTTCAACAAGACCTTCGCAAATGACAACAAGAGCGCCATCGTCGCGAAACTGCTTCGGGAAGCCGTCGACGAAGCCAGGCGCAGGCAGGAGAGCGATGATGCGGTCAGGCGAATCATATCGCGATGGAGCGAGCGTCCCGCCATTGCTGACGAGGCAATCCGCGAGGCGCGCGAGGCGGGGCGTTCTTGATCCTGACGCTCGATGCAAGCGTCGTCATCAAGTGGCATATCGCAAGCCCGGATGAGCTGGATAGCGAACAGGCGCTGCTTTTGCTGGACTCGATTCTGAATGGGGCAAAGCTCGTCGAACCGCCTCATGCGCTTACCGAGGTGGCGGCAGTCCTGTCCCGTATAATGTCGGATCGTGCCGATGCCTGCTTCGACGAAGTCGAGCGGATCTTCGCGAATGGCAGGATTATGGCGTCATCCGCTGCCTACCGGCGAGCCATCGAACTTTCAGTGAACCTCGAACACCACCTGTTCGACACGCTCTATCATGCCGTGGCAATCGAATCGGGCGCAACACTGGTTACGGCTGACGAGCGTTATTACGGCAAGGCGGCTCATCTGGGTTCAATTGTGTTGCTGGAAAATTTTGGATTCTGAGTCCGAACTCCGGATCACTTCGGCATGCTGCATGTCTTGTATTTCTTGCCGCTGCCGCTGCCGCAGGGACAGGCGACACCCAGCGGGCGCGTGTCGGCCGCCTTTCTGGGCGTGAAAGCTTTCCTTAATCTTGGTGAGGTATAGTCTCACCGTGCTTAACCGCATACCCTCCTTTTCCGCCCGCTCCCCAGCGGGCTTTTTTTTCGATACTCGGGAGCGGATAGCGTGAGGCTGTCGCGTCCGATTTCCGAACTGGCTCATTCCGGCAAGCCATGCCATAATTCAGCATCAAATCAGGGGTAACTCAAAATGGATGAAAACAAGAGCAAGGCGCTCGCGGCAGCGCTTTCGCAAATCGAAAAACAGTTCGGAAAAGGCTCGATCATGCGCCTCGGGGACAACGAAGTCGCCCAGGACATCGAGGTGGTTTCCACGGGCTCTCTCGGGCTCGACATCGCCCTCGGCGTGGGCGGGTTGCCGCGCGGGCGCGTGGTGGAAATATTCGGCCCGGAATCCTCGGGCAAGACTACTTTGGCCCTGCAGGTGATCGCGGAGATGCAGAAGCTCGGGGGCACGGCGGCCTTCATCGATGCCGAACACGCGCTCGATCCCCAGTATGCGCAGAAGCTCGGCGTGGATGTTCCCAATATCCTCATCTCTCAGCCCGACACGGGCGAGCAGGCGCTCGAAATCGCGGACATGCTGGTGCGTTCGGGTTCGATCGATGTGGTCGTGATCGACTCGGTCGCCGCGCTCACGCCCAAAGCCGAAATCGAGGGCGAAATGGGCGACTCCCACATGGGCCTGCAGGCGAGGCTGATGTCACAGGCGCTCAGGAAGCTCACGGCCAATATCAAGCGCACCAACACCCTGGTCATCTTCATCAACCAGATCAGGATGAAGATCGGGGTCATGTTCGGCAATCCGGAAACGACCACGGGCGGCAATGCCCTCAAGTTTTACGCTTCCGTGAGGCTCGATATCAGGCGCACCGGGGCGATCAAGAAGGGCGAGGAAGTGATCGGCAATGAAACCCGCGTGAAGGTCGTGAAGAACAAGGTATCCCCTCCTTTCAAACAGGCGGAATTCGACATCCTGTACGGCGAGGGCATTTCCCGCGAAGGGGAGATCATCGAACTCGGCGTGCAGCAGAAGCTGATCGAGAAATCCGGCGCGTGGTACAGCTACAAGGGCGAAAAGATCGGGCAGGGGAAGGACAATTCCAGGGAATTCCTGAAAGCCAACCCCGAAGTCGCGCACGAGATCGAAGCGAAGATACGCGCCCATATCGGCGGGATTGCGATGCCCGCGTCTTCCCCGGATGAGCCTGCCTGAACTGAAACATAAGGCGCTGAGGCTGCTCGCAAGGCGCGAATATTCGAGAGTCGAACTTGGGGCGAGGCTGGTCCGGGACGAGGGACAGCCTGACGAAGTCGATGCGGTTCTCTCCGAACTGGAAGCAGAAGGCTGGCTGTCCGACTCCCGCTATGTCGAACAGATCCTGAATGCGCGGCTGGGACGTTACGGGCGCGAACATGTCCTGCACGAACTGAGGTCGAAGGGGATAGGCGAAGACCTCGTCCGGTCCGCCATGCCGAGGATCATGGATGCACAAATCGATGCATTGAAATCAATTTGGCAAAGAAAGTTCGGTAAAATGCCGGAGAACCGCAAGGAACTCGCGCAGCAGGTCCGCTTCCTGCAGGGCAGGGGATTTTCCCTGGACGAGATACTCGGGGTGATCGGGCATACGGAAGATTGAATTTTCATATAACGGATTAAAGCAATATGCTGACCGAGGACGCCTTGCTGGAGTTGCTGACCGATCTGGAATCCGACCGGGTCGAGCGCACGACTTCCACGAACAACACAGACAAGTCCAGCCAGGCTGTTTGCGCTTTTGCCAACGACTTGCCGAACCATTGCGCCCCGGGATATTTGCTGGTCGGGGTCAGGGATGACGGCAGCCTGTGCGGTTTGAGCGTTACGGATCAACTCTTGCAGAATCTCGGGGCGATCCGCTCCGACGGCAACGTGCTGCCGCAGCCGATGCTGAGCGTCGCAAAATTCACTTTACAGGGCGGAGATGTGGCAGTCGTCGAAGTCATGCCGTCCGACATGCCGCCGGTCCGCTACAGGGGGTCGGTGCATGTTCGCGTGGGGCCGCGCAAGGCCATCGCCAACGAACAGGAAGAACGGGCATTGACCGAGAAGCGCACTGCCCGCGCGCATACCTTCGATGTGATGCCTTTTCCCGAAGCGAGTCTCGATGATTTGTCCCTTCGCCTCTTCAGCGAATATCGTTCCCAGGTGATCGCGCCCGATGTGATTGATGCGAATCACCGCAGCCTCGAAGAGCAACTGGCTTCATTGAGGCTGTTCGATATGGCCAAAAAATGCCCCACGACCACGGGAATCCTGCTGTTCGGCAATAATCCGCGCTTTTTTCTTCCGGGAGCGTATGTGCAGTTTTTGCTTTTTCCGGGGACGACGATGACGGATCTGCCCATCGATCAGGCGGAGTTTTCGGGGGACATGCGTACCGTGCTGGACGGCTTGCGCGATAAATTCCGCGCATGCAACCGGATGGGGATGACGCAGGGAGGCGGGTTCCAGGACCGGTTGTCGCCCGACTATCCGGAATGGGCGGTCCGCGAACTGTTGCATAATGCGGTGATGCACCGCGATTATCAATCCAATACGCCGATCCGGTTTTACTGGTTCTCGGACCGGATCGAAATACAAAGTCCGGGAGGACTGTATGGAGAAGTGACGCCTGAAACCTTCATGAGCCGCAACAGTTACCGCAATCCGGTGATGGCCGAGGCTCTGAAGTCGATGGGCTACGTCAACCGGTTCGGTTTCGGCATTTTACGGGCGCAAAAATTGCTGGAAGAGAACGGAAATCCATCGGCTGAATTCAGATTCGAAGATCGGGTGGTTGCAGTCACGATCAGGCTGGGCGCGCAATGAAGACCATCGCCTTCTTCAACAACAAGGGCGGAGTGGGCAAGACTTCTCTCGTCTATCACCTCTCATGGATGTTCGCAGAACACGGGATCAGGACACTGGCCGTCGATCTCGATCCGCAGGCGAATCTCAGTTCCATGTTTCTGGATGAGGAACGACTTGTCCAGATGTGGGATGATGGCGAAAAGAGCACTATTTATGACAGCCTTGAGCCATTGATGAACCGCACGGGGGACATATTGCCGTCCCATGTCGAGCGTATGAATGAATGCCTCGGATTGATTCCAGGTAATCTTGCGTTGTCACGCTTTGAAGATTTGCTGTCTGAAAACTGGTCTAAATGCCTGGATGGTGAGCCCTCCGCGTTTCGCGTCATCACGGCTTTTCATCGCATCATTGTGTCGGCCGCAGAACAAATGTCTGCTGAAGTTGTGCTCATCGACGTGGGGCCAAATTTGGGTGCAATCAATCGTTCTGCGCTCATCGCTGCAGAACAGGTCGTCATTCCATTGGCTCCGGATATGTTTTCGTTGCAGGGTTTGAAGAACTTTGGCCCTTCGCTCCGGGACTGGAGGAAGGGTTGGAAGAAACGGCTGGATGAACTGCCGATAAACTCGGGAATTGCGGCGCCATCTGGTGCAATGCAACCCGCAGGTTATGTGGTGATGCAGCACGGCATACGGGAGAGTCGCCCAGTAAAGGCCTATCAAAAGTGGCTCGATCGCATTCCAGGGGTTTATCGTGTTTGCGTATTGGCCGAAACGAATGATAATTCACCCGCCTTACAAAGTGATCCTTATAATCTGGCCCTGCTCAAGCATTATCGCAGCCTGATGCCGATGGCAATGGAAGTGCACAAGCCTATTTTCTCCCTGAAATCCGCAGATGGCGCGATCGGCGCTCATCTGGATGCGGTCAGGAATTGTTATACGGATTTCGAGAAACTGGCTAAAAAAATTGCGGAAAATGCGGGTATCGCTTTTTCCTGAATACTGAATTGATCGATTTTTTGGAACGCTAAAGATGAAAAGCAGTGAAATACGCCGGAAATTTCTCGATTTTTTCGCCTCCAAGGGGCATACCGTGGTGGCATCCTCTTCCCTCGTGCCGGCCGGAGATCCGACGCTGTTGTTCACCAACGCCGGGATGAACCAGTTCAAGGACGTTTTTCTCGGGTTCGACAAGCGGCCCTATACCCGCGCTGCTTCTTCGCAGAAATGCGTTCGCGCCGGCGGCAAGCACAACGACCTGGAAAACGTGGGCTACACGGCAAGGCACCACACCTTCTTCGAGATGCTGGGCAACTTCAGCTTCGGCGATTATTTCAAGCATGACGCCATCCATTACGCGTGGGAATTGCTGACCGAAGTCTACGGGCTGCCTTCCGAAAAATTGTGGATCACGGTGTACGAGGAGGACGACGAGGCCTACGACATCTGGACCCGCGAGATCGGCATTCCTCCGGGGCGCGTGATACGCATAGGCGACAACAAGGGGCCGCGCTACGCATCCGACAATTTCTGGATGATGGGCGACACCGGCCCCTGCGGCCCCTGCACCGAAATCTTCTACGACCACGGCGAGCACATCTGGGGCGGGCCTCCGGGTTCCCCGGAGGAAGACGGCGACCGCTACATCGAAATCTGGAACAACGTGTTCATGCAGTTCAACCGCGACGAAGCCGGGGTGATGCACCCTCTGCCCAAACCCTCAGTCGACACGGGAATGGGGCTGGAGCGGATTTCCGCCGTGCTTCAGGGCGTGCATGCGAATTACGAAATCGACCTGTTCCAGGCGCTCATTAAAGCTGCGGCGCGCGAGACGAACTGCGGCGACATGGATTCGCCTTCATTGAAGGTATTGGCCGATCACATCCGCGCCTGCTCCTTTTTGATCGCGGACGGCGTGATTCCGGGCAACGAGGGGCGCGGCTACGTGCTGCGCCGCATCATCCGCCGCGCCATCCGCCACGGCTACAAGCTGGGCTGCCGCGCGGCCTTCTTCCACAGGCTGGTTCCCGACCTTGTTTCGGAAATGGGTTCGGCCTACCCCGAGCTTGCAGCGAACCAGGTACGGGTGACGGAAATCCTCAAGCAGGAAGAGGAACGCTTTTTCCAGACCATAGAACATGGTATGGATTTGCTCATGGAGGCTCTTGGCTTCCGCAAATCAAGCAATCTTGGTGTAGATATTTGGCATGATGTAACTTCGGTAACGCCAACAATTGTCCGCCCCAAAGTATTGGATGGTGAGCTTGCATTCAAATTGCACGACACTTTCGGTTTCCCGCTCGACCTCACCCAGGACGTGTGCCGCGAGCATGGCGTGACGGTGGACGTCGAAGCCTTCGATGCCGCGATGGCAAGGCAGAAAACCCTTGCGCGTGCCTCGGGCAAGTTCAAAATGGCCGCCAATCTCGAATACGAAGGGCCAGCCACCCGTTTCCACGGCTACGAGAGCCTGGAACACAAGGGCAATATCCTCGCCCTGTACCGGGACGGAGTATCCGTCAACGAACTTGGCGAGGGTGAACAGGGGGTCGTCGTGCTCGACGATACGCCATTTTATGCCGAATCCGGCGGACAGGTCGGCGACTGCGGCGAATTGCGCAGCAGCCACGGCATATTCGAAGTGGAAGACACGCAGAAAATCCAGAGCACGGTATTCGGTCATCACGGATTGGTGAAAACCGGCAGGCTCACCGTCGGCAACAGCGTCACGGCCCGCGTCGACATGGCTTCCCGTGCCGCCACCCAAAGGAACCACTCGGTCACCCACCTGATGCACAAGGCGTTGCGCGAAGTGCTGGGGGCTCACGTGCAGCAGAAAGGCTCTCTCGTCGACCCGTACAAGACCCGCTTCGATTTCGTGCATACTCAGCCCATGACGGACGAGGAAACAGCCAGGGTCGAAGCCCTGGTGAATAACGAGATTCTCTCGAATATGGAGACTGCCGCGCGTGTGATGTCGATAGAGGATGCGCAGAAGACCGGCGCGATGATGCTCTTCGGCGAGAAGTACGGGGACGAGGTTCGCGTACTCGATATCGGCACGTCACGCGAATTGTGCGGCGGAACGCATGTCAGGCGCACCGGCGACATAGGGCTTTTCAGGATAGTGTCGGAGTCCGGCGTTGCGGCGGGGATTCGGCGCATCGAAGCCGTGACCGGAGAAGGCGCGCTGGCCCTTGTCCGCAAGCAGGAGGGCATGTTGCGGGAAGTGGCCGCAGTTCTCAAGGCGCAGCCCCACGAGGCCGCCCTTCGCGTTGTTCAACTCATTGAAAATTCCAGGGCGCTCGAAAAGGAACTCGCCACGCTGAAATCGAAGCTTGCAGGCGCGCAGGGCGATGATCTGCTCGATCGGGCGGTGGACATCAACGGCATCAAGGTGCTTGCAGCGACGCTGGACGGGGCGGACTCCAAACTGCTGCGCGAAACTTTGGACAGGCTGAAGGACAAACTGGGCTCGTCCGTCATCGTTCTGGGTTCCGTCATGGACGGCAAGGTAGCGTTGATCGCGGGCGTCACGCCGGAGCTGACCTCGAAAATCAGGGCCGGGGAACTCGTGAACCATGTCGCGCTCCAGGTGGGCGGCAAGGGAGGCGGGCGCCCCGATATGGCGCAGGCGGGCGGGACGGAACCCGAAAAGCTGCCCGCAGCGCTCGCTTCCGTCGCAGACTGGGTAAAGTCGAAGCCCTAAAAGCCCTGATTCAAGCCTGTGTCTGGGCGATGCTGTTCGACCATTGCAGGGCCTGCGCCTGGGCGAGGCTCACGTCATGGAGCGATATATAGGTGCAACTGGCGAGGCAGGATTCGATATCCGTCAGGTTGTCCCGCTCAAGATTCTCGACCAGCGTGAGAAGCTTGCCGAGATTGCCGGCTCTTTCGACGAGCGCGTTTTTCACCTCCTCGTTCACTGAAATGGAAGAGAGGATTTCGGCTATCGGCATGCCGAGCAGCGTATCCATGAGGGACATGATCCCGGTCATGAATGCGTTGTCCTCGAGTTCCCTGTCGCGTTTTTTCGCGGCGAGCAATTCCATTGTTTTTCCGCGCATTGCCGCAAGCTGGAGGAGCGGGTTCGGGAAACTGTCGCCATGCGCGTTGCTCGAATAAAGCAGGATCTGTATCCACCTTTGCAACTGGCGCCTGCCTAAAATGGTGATCGCCGCCTTGATCGATGTGGCTTTCTGCTTCGCGCCGCATGCGACCGAATTGGTGAGGCGCATGAGGTTGAGGCTCAGGAGCGGATTTTCCTTGAGCGTTTCCTCGATCTCATGTTCCTCGGCATCCGCCATGACCTGTCCGAGCAGTTTCATGAGGGTGAGTTCGGAGTGGGAAAGGCGCTTTCCCGTGATGACCTGGGGTTTTGCGAAATAATAGCCTTGGAACAGGTCGAAACCGAGTCCTTTGCAGAAATCGAACTGCTCGATGCTGTCCACTTTTTCCGCGAGAAGCTTGACTTTCCACCCCTTGATCGTGTTTACCAGTTCGGCGAGCCTGGAGGATTCCACCGCCAGTATGTCGACCTTGACCGTCTCGACCAATTCAAGAAGCGGGTCGACTTCCGGCGAGTAATCCGTGAAATCGTCCAGCGCAAGCTTGAATCCCATGGCTTTCAGAAGCTTGCAGCGCTCGATGAGCGCCCTGTTGACTTTCACGGTTTCGAGGATTTCCATGACGATCTTGCCCTTGGGAAGCAGCTCGATGACATCGCTCATGAGCAGCGATTCGCTCATGTTGATGAATCCCAGGTAGGGGCCGAGCGCAGCTTCGATCCCGAATTCGTTGAATGCATGATTGATCACCGTCGCGGTCGCGGTGAAATCGTCGCTGATTTGTGCGCTGTTCGTATGGCCGGACCTGAACAACAGTTCGAAGGCAACCATGTTCTGGTCGCGGTCGAGTATGGGCTGGCGCCCGAGAAACAGGGGTTCGTTCATCAATTCTCCATGCACTCGATACAATTCGAAATCCAGTCTTTCACGATTGAGGCTTCCTCGCCCTTTTCGAAACCGGGCCAAAGCCTGTTCAATTCCTTCGCAAGGCTCGTGATCTGCCAGCGGGACTCGTTTATCAGGGACTGGACATCCTGGATTTCGTCCGGATCGTTCTCGATCCCCAGGGTGAGCCGGCCCATTTCGGAAGGATTGAATCCCGCATCGAAAAGGGATTGCCTGAGTTCCGAGATTCGCAGGTTCGTGAATCTCAGGATGGGAATATCCTGGTTTTTCTGCCTGCCGTAAATGTCGTCCCAGTTCTCGAAAGCACGGGCCATATGCGCGAGGTGTTCGTTGATCTCCTCGATGCTCAGATCCGAACGGATTGCCCCATATTTCGACCTGAAGAGTTCGGCGAGATAGCCGATGAGGTCCGTGTTCAGTTTGTGCTTGTTGAGCTTGAGCACGATCTCCAGCCGGTACCGGTCGAGGATTCCGCCCGTCACTTCCGCGATCGACAGGATTTGCGCCAGGGGCGTGATCTTTTCGCCGGAGAGGCCGGCAGGATAGCCGCTCCCGTCGAGGCTCTCGTGATGTTCGAGTACGGCCGTGCTGACAAGAGGATGGTATTCCTGAAATTCCTTCAGGATCATGAAGGTGGTCATCGGGTGGGCGTAGATGTGGCGGCGCTCTTCTTCGGTAAAGGTATGTGTTTTCGCCAGGATTTCCGGGTCGATGTGCAATTCCCCGAGGTCGTGAAACAGCGATGCGGTGGCAAGGGCCACGAGATGGGACTCCAGCAGGTCGAGCCTGACCCCGAGATAAAGCGCGAGCAGCAATATCCTCAGGCTGTGTTCGAGAAGCTCGGGGCGCTTTTCCCGCGCCACGGTCAGCTTGAATGCGAGCGCATCATTGAGTTTGACTTTCGAGATTGCGGACCAGATCCTGTCCATGTCCGCGAGTTCCTCGATGCGCGAAAAATGGGGTTCGCCTTCCAGGACTTGTTTCGTCCTGGTGAGGATTTCTTCCGCTGTCACGGCATTCTCCACTGTCATGCACTGGTCCAGGGCGGGGATCAGCTTGTGCTTGACGAGACGGTCGTAAATCGAGCTGTTGATGCTCGATCCCTTGCCGGCGAGCTTGATCCCGGTCTTCGAATAGATGTCCTGGCTGGTGACGATCCTGTGCGTATCTCCGAGAGTAGTGACGCTCTTCAAATAGTGGGAATCGTTCTCCTCCTGCATGTTCGACTCTTTTTGAAGTTAGAAAGGCAACACCGCCTCCGGTTTCGCCTGCAGGATCACTCGCCTGAAATCGTCCTGAATCCGCTTCAATGCATTCTGACTGTCCGCTTCGAATCTTAACACGATCACGGGGGTGGTGTTGGATGAGCGGGCAAGACCGAAGCCGTCTTCGTATTCGACGCGCATCCCGTCGAGCTTGATGACATCCTTCGGATTTTCGAAGACCGCAGTGGACTGGAGCCTGGAAATAAGGGCATAGTTTTCGCCCTCGTTCAGCTTGATCTGGAGTTCCGGGGTGCTGACCGCATCGGGAAGCCCGTGCAGGGAAGCATTCAGATCCTCCTGTCCGCTCAGGTATTCCAGGAGCCTCGCGCCTGCATACAGGCCATCGTCGAATCCGTACCAGCGCTCCTTGAAGAAGATATGCCCGCTCATTTCCCCAGCGAGCGCGGCGCCGGTTTCCTTCATTTTGGATTTGATGAGGGAATGCCCCGTCTTCCACATGACGGGTTTGCCGCCATGCGCTTCGATCCATGGCGCGAGATTTCTCGTGCATTTGACATCGTAGATGATCTCCGCACCGGGATTCCTGGACAGCACGTCGGCCGCGAAAAGCATGAGCTGGCGGTCCGGAAATATGATGCTGCCGTCTTTCGTTACGACGCCCAGTCGGTCCCCGTCGCCGTCGAATGCGAGGCCGATTTCGGCGTCGCCCGTCTTCAGTTCCTCGACGAGATCGGCGAGATTTTCGAGGTGTGACGGGTCGGGATGGTGATTCGGGAAATTGCCGTCGACCTCGCAGAAGAGTTCCTTCACTTCGCAACCGAGCATCCTGTAAAGCTTGGGCGCATAGGCGCCGGGGACGCCGTTGCCGCAATCGACTGCGATTTTCATCGGACGGGCGAGCTTGATGTCCCCGGCTATCCTGGAGAGATAGGCGTCGCTGATGTCGGCCTGCCTGATGGTGCCGCTCCCGTGAGCAAAATCGCCGGTTTCGCAGCGCCTGAAAAGCGCCTGTATGGTTTCTCCGGAGAGCGTCTCGCCGTCTATGACCATTTTCAATCCGTTGTATTCGGGCGGGTTGTGCGAACCCGTCACCATGACGCCTGACTGGGTGCCGAGGTGGTGGGTCGCGAAATAGACCATGGGGGTTGCAACCAGACCGATGTCGATCACCTCGACCCCGCTCATCGCTATGCCCCTTGCAAGCGCATCGGAAAGCTCAGGCCCCGAAAGCCTGCCGTCCCGTCCGATGACGATGGCGCTTTGGCCGCGCGCCAGGGCTTCCGAGCCCAATGCCTGACCGATGTCCTGGACGACTTCCGGGGTGAGCGTCTTTCCCACGATTCCCCTGATGTCGTAAGCCTTGAAAATTTCTTTCGGAAAATGTTTCATTTGAAATCCTTTTGAGTTTTCGAAAAAATCGAGCAGCCTGTGCGGGAGCCAGTCCAGATTCCCGGGGAAAGGGCCGGAAGCGAAGCCGACATGCCCGCCTTCATCCGGATAGTCTAACACGACAAGGTCGGATACTTCTTCCTTCCCAGGCAATGCTTCCGCTGGAAGAAATGGATCGTTTTTCGCGTTGAGGATCAGGGTGGGAATCGCAATGTTTTTGAGGCCTTCCAGGCTGCTCGCCCGCTTCCAGTAATCGTCCGTATTTTCAAAGCCGTGCAAGGGTGCGGTGACAAGGTCGTCGAACTGCCTGAAGGTTGCGGTGGCGAGCAGCGCTTTCCTGTCCACGATTCCCGGATGATGTTCGAGCTTTGCCAGAATCTTGTCCTTGAGCGTTTTCAGGAATTCCCGCGTATAGGTGAGATTGAAGCCACGCCCCAGCGCCTCCCCCGAAGCCGTGACATCGATCGGAGCCGAAATCGCAGCTGCGGCATCGATCACCGGAAGCGCATTCTTTCCCGATTCGCCCAGCCATTTCAGCAGCGCATTGCCTCCGAGGGATACGCCCGCAACGAAAATCTTTTCCGAACCTGAAATCGAGCGCAACCTGCGCAATATCCAGTTTATTTCTTCATGATCCCCTGAATGGTAGGCGCGCGGGAGCAGGTTGGGTTCCCCGCTGCATCCCCTGAAATGCACCACGACGCCTCTCCACCCCTTTTTCATGACGGCATGCATGAGGGAAAGCGCATAATGGCTTTCCGAATTGCCTTCGAGTCCGTGGAAAAGCACAACGAGCGGGCCGCTCCCGCCTACATGGTCGAGATCGATGAAATCCCCGTCCGGCGTATCCCACCTTTCCCGCCGGTAGGCGACAGGAGCCTGGACGATCATTTTCGCGGGATAGATGGTCTGCATGTGCCCTCCCTTGAGCCAGGGCGGCGGAACATAGCTCATGCCTGCAGTTCCGGTATTTTTTCGAAAACGGCTTCCGGGGTCAATTTCATCATGCAGTCGAAATGCCCAAGGGGACAGTTGCGTTCGAAACAGGGGCTGCACGGCAGATCGAGCTTCGCGATTTTCGCCCGGTCGGACAGGGGCGGGGTGAAACCCGGACTCGATGAGCCGTAAATTGCGATCATGGGTTTTTCCAGGGCTGCTGCGACATGCATGAGGCCGGAATCGTTGCTGACGACGAAGGCTGCGCAGGAGACGAGATCCACGGCTTCGTCGAGAGCCGATTTGCCGCACAGGTTGATGCAGGCGTCGTCGCTCGCAAGCCGGATCTGTTCGCCTGTTGCGTGATCCTTTTGCCCGCCGATCAGCCAGATATCGAACCTGCCGGCAAGCATTCTCGACAGCTTGGCAAAATATTCGGCGGGCCAGCGCTTTGCCGGTCCGTATTCGGCTCCGGGGCAGAATACGGCGACGGGTTTTTTCGTGGAGAGTCCGAGTTTTTCGAGTATGGCGCTTCTTTGTTCATCGCTGGAGGAAAGCGATGGATATTGCAATGGCCTGCGCAGGGGCGAATTCTTCTTTTCGGCGAGGAGGGCGAAACGCTCGACCATCAGGGGGTAACGCGATTTCTGCAGCACCCTGGCATCGTTCAGGAGACCCTTGCGCATTTCCCCGATGTAGCCGGTTCTCAAGGGGATGGCGGCGAAGAATGGGACCAGTGCGGATTTGAGCGAGTTGGGCAGGACTATGGCCTGGTCGTAATGCCTCTCCCTCAGTTCCGAGCCGAGCCTGTAGCGCCGACCGATTTTGAGTTCGCCGTGGGCAAAAGGATTGGCGAGCACGGAATCGACCTCCCTCATCCTGGAGAAGAGCGGGGCGCACCATCCGGGCGAGAGCACGTCCAGCACGAGATTGTCGTGGCGCTCCCTGAGGCGCTTGAAAAGAGGCTGCGCCATGACCGCATCTCCCACCCAGGCGGGGGAGACGATCAGGATTCTGACTTCAGTGGTGATGGCGGGCGTCGCCCTTGAGCGCATAGAGCGTTCCGCAATAAGGGCAGAGCGCTTCCCCTGTTTTTTCCACGGGCAGGAAAACCCTGGGGTGCGAATCCCACGGAGTCGTCGAGGACATGGGGCAATGCAGGGGAAGATCCTTTTCCGTCACCTCGACAAGGCGGCTTTTCGGTTCGCTCATGATGATCCCGTCAGATATAGGTCAGCCAGTCTGAATGCGCCTCGGACTTGCCCGTGACGCAATCGAAAAACATTTTCTGCAGCTTTGCCGTGATGTGGCCGCGGCTGCCGCCGCCTATGGTCCTGTTGTCGAGTTCCCTGATGGGGGTGACTTCGGCCGCAGTTCCCGTGAAAAATGCCTCGTCCGCAGTGTAGATTTCGTCCCGCGTGATGCGCTTTTCGATCACGGGGACATCGATTTCGCCCGCGAGCTGGATGATCGTGTCGCGCGTGATGCCGTCGAGCGCCGAGGTGAGGTCGGGCGTGTAGATTTTGCCCTTCCTGACGATGAAGATGTTTTCCCCCGAACCTTCGGTGACGAATCCGTCCACGTCCAGGAGCAGCGCCTCGTCATAGCCGTCCTGGGCAGCCTCGTTGTGCGCCAGGATGGAATTCGCATAGCTGCTGGTGGCTTTCGCCTTGCACATGGTGATGTTGACGTGGTGGCGCGTGAATGAGGAGGTTTTGACGCGGATGCCCTTTTCGAGCGCATCCTGGCCGAGATAGGCGCCCCATGGCCATGCCGCTATGGCCACATGAACGCTGAGATTTTTCGCAGCGATGCCGAGAGCTTCGGAACCGTAAAACACGATGGGACGGATATAGCAGGACAGGAGCTTGTTTCTTGATACGACATCGATCTGCGCCTGGGCCAGGGTTTCGACATCGAAAGGGATTTTCATGCCGAGGATATGCGCCGAATTGAAGAGGCGCCCGGTGTGCTCCTTCAGCCTGAAAATGGCGGTTCCCCTGTCCGTCTGGTAGGCGCGCACGCCTTCGAAGACGCCCATTCCGTAATGCAGCGTATGGGTCAGGACATGAACGGTGGCATCGCGCCAGTCCACCATTTTCCCGTCAAACCAGATCAGACCATCGCGGTCGGACATCGACATGCAGTTCTCCAAAAGTAAATCAAAACGCGATTTTAGCCTATTTCAGCCGGATTTTCAGCGGTCGTCGCTTCCCCGTCAGCATAATTTACGCAACATATATGCAATATTCGTCGACTAGGCTTGTATTCCAGCCACCCTGGAAAGGGAATGCATGTTTGCCGTAATCATCGAGACCGTCTCTTTGCTGTGTTTGCTGCTGATCGCCGTTTTCGCCGAGGCGAGTTTCGACGACAGAAGAAACAGGATATCCTTCCACAGCCATCCTTCCTGCGGGGAAGCGCGTTGCCGGTACTGCATGAAGCTCTACAAGGTGTGGTTTACCCGCTATTGAGCGCTCACCTGCTTTCCCACGCCTTGTCGAGGATGGCCTGGGCGCGATCGTGTTTTGCCTTGGCGTCCAGATAGCTCCTGTCGGCAGCCCTTGCCTGATCCCTGTCGCCGGAAAGTTTCTTCTGTTCCTTGTCGAGTTCGGCTTTCAGCTTCTCGACCGTTTTTTCCTGGCTGGAAAGCTCGCTTTTGGCCGTGTCATATTGGGATTTCGCGCTTTCCATATTCTGTCTCGCGGCTTCCAGGGCGGCCTGCAAGGTGGTGATGTCGGCAGACATGGCGCAGGAACAGAAGGCAAGGAAGAGTAATGCTGCAATTCCTTTGACTGGCATGTTTTTTTACCCTTTCAAGTGAAAACGCCGCCATCAGGCGGCGCTTTTGCGGCCATGTGAGAAACCTCAGTCCCGATCTCCCGAGAGCGCCATCAGCAGGCTCAACAGGTTGACGAAGATATTGTAGATGTCGAGATAGAGCGTAAGGGTCGCCATGATGTAGTTGGTTTCCCCCCCGTGGATGACCTGGCTCACATCGAAGAGGATGTAGCCTGAAAAGATCAGAATGGCGATCGCGGAAATCGCGAGGGAAGCTGCCGGGACATGGAAGAATGCGTTGGCCAGCGATGCGATGATGAGCAGGATCAGCCCGACGAACAGGAAATTCCCCATGAAGCCGAAATCGCGTTTGGAGACGGTCGCAACTGTAGCGAGGCTCAGGAAAATCGCACCCGTGCCGCCTGCTGCGATCCCGATCAGTTCGGGGCCGTTTCTCAGGTGCAGCGCGACCTGAAGTATGGGGCCGAGAAACCAGCCGGCCACCCCGGTGAAAATCAGCAGGAACAGGATGCCGAGACTGCTGTTGCGCGTTGCGCTGACGGCGAACATCAGGCCGAACATCACGGCAAGCATCACCAGGGAGCCTACGAGCGGAGAATGGGCGAGGAAGGAGAAATTGGTGCCCATCCCCACTATTGCGCCGATCACGGTGGGAATCATGGTGAGGCCGAGAAGCCCGTAGGTGTTTCGCAACACCCTGTTTTGATCCAGGGCGTAGGGCATGGTCGTAAATTGGGGTTGCATTGTTGCTCCTTGTGAAAAATCATTTATCGTGATACTAAGACTACATAAAGCGGCGAAAAGTTTCAACTCTATCTGATGCAGGGAGACTGTCTTGAAATATGTCTTGATCCTTGTTTTTGTTCTGTTCGGCGCTCGCGCGGGGCGAAGCGCTCGAAGTCATCACGCTGAAATACAAGCGCGCCGAAGAAGTCATTCCCGTCGTCCAGCCCTTCATCTCCAGGGGCGGCGCTGTTTCCGGCATGGGAAACCAGTTGATATTGCGCACCGGCAACATGCGCGAGATCAGGAAGATAGTCGACAGCATCGACAGGGCGCCGAGAAACCTGAAAGTCGGCGTTTTTCAGGGGGAGAACATCAGCGCACTCTCCGGCGGCGTAGGCATTTCGGGCGGGCGCATCCACGCGAAGGTCTACAGCACGGATTCCGCCGGCAGCGGCGAAAATGTCTCCTATGTCCAGGTTCTGGAAGGGAGTCCGGCTTTCATCAAAATGGGCAAGATCGTCCAGGACAATACCGTTTTCTTCGGTCCTTACGGGAGCGGCGTATCGGCCCAGTACAGGGAGGCATCACGGGGATTCTATGTCCTCGCGCATCTCAACGGGGAGACGGTGACGCTTGACGCCAGTCCCGTCATGGACCGGCTCGATGACGGCGGCATCGAACTGCAGCGGCTTTCGACCAGGATTTCCGGCAGGCTGGGCGAATGGATAGAACTGGGCGGCATGGAAGATCGGCGCGAATCCTCGTCGTCGGAAATCGCCTCCGCCAGCGTCCATACGCGGGGCGAGAGCAGGAAAATCTGGATCCGGGTCGATCTGCCGTGAACCTGCAGAATCTGGCCTATGCCGTCGACCAGTCGGCGCATAATCTGGGCGCAGTTGCGGTGACGGGAGGGGCATTTCTCGCGCTCTTCGACGAGGCCAGAAGGAAGAAGCTCGCATGGCTCGTCCTTTCCGGCTGGGCCATTCAGGGGGCGACAGGCGCGCTCTTCGGCATGTTGAGTTATGCCTTTTACGGACACCTTCCCGACATCGCCGGCGTTGCGGTCAAGGCGCTTTTCATCAAGATGGCATGCGCCGCCACAGGTTTTTTCCTCGCGGCTGCCTGTATCCGCAAGAGCGATTCCTGGCCGGAAGCCGCCCGCGACCGGGCATGGCTGGCGCTTTTCCTGCTCGCGCTCACCGCGCTCACGAGCGCCGCTTTCCTCAGGTGGTTTTCCTGAGTTCCAGGCCGTGAAACTGAATACAGTATGATTTTTCGGACCCTATTCCCCGCCCCTGGGGGCGAAGGCCGTCCGCAGGACGGCTAGCCTGGAGAGCGCTGTTCATACCCCGCTGCTTGCGGCGGGGTGCTTGAATTTCCCATTCAGCTCGCAGCGTTTCTCGAAGGCTGTCCTTGCGATGGCCACGTCTTCGAGGAAATAGGGCAGTTCATCCAGCGTGAGCGCCTGGGGTCCGTCGACGAGCGCATGGGCAGGCGCGGGATGAAAATCGACGAGGACCATGTTCGCCCCCGCCACCACGCCCTGCGCGGTGACATGCATGACATCCAGTATGCCTTCGGGGCCTCCTGCACGGGAACCCACCGAATGCGAAGGATCGATGCAGACCGGCATTCTGGTGAGCCTCTTGACGACGGGGACATGGGCGAAGTCGACGAAATTGCGGTGCGGGTCGCTCATGTTGGTTTTCATTCCGCGCAGGCCGAAGATCACTTTCCTGTTGCCTTCGGAGGCGAGGTATTCCGCCGCGTTGAGCGATTCGTCCAGGGTGATGCCGAAACCGCGTTTGAGCAGGACGGGAAAGCGGCTCTGGCGGCCGACTATTTTCAGGAGTTCGAAGTTTTGCGTATTGCGCGTGCCGATCTGGAGCATCACGCCGGTCGGGTCGCCCGTTTTTTCGAGCGCATTCGTGATTTCGTCGATATGCGATTCGTGCGTGATCTCCATTGCGATCACCCTGATGCCGTATTTCCCCGCAAGCTCGAATACATAGTGCAGGCATGATTTGCCGTGGCCCTGGAAGGAATAGGGGCTGGTCCTCGGTTTGTACGCCCCCATTCTGGTGCAGTTCTGGCCGTTCTCCTGCAATGCCCGCATCATGATTTCGACATGCTCCGGGTTGTCTACCGCGCAAAGCCCGGCGAAGACGTTGAGGGTGTCCTGCCCGAAACGGACGCCGTTGTAGTCGAAGTGGCTGGGTCTGTGGTCCGCGCCATGCCTGCCCAACACCCTGTACTCCTCGGATATCCTGACCACGTTTTCCACGCAGGGCAGGTTCTTCATGTCTTCGATGTCGAGCGCCTGGGTGTTGCCGATCAGATAGATTTCCGTCAGGACCTGCTCTTCCCCTTTCTCGGTGTGGATGCTTGTCCTGATGTTGGGGAGGTGGGCAAGATGCCCCATCAGTTGCCTGTATTCAGGGCTTTCCGGTTTTGCGTCCTGGGTCAGTATGAGGATCATGTCTCTATCATAGGTTGAGTGTTTCGAGCGACAGGCCTTTTGCAGGCAGGTCATCGGCGTCGAGGATTCTGGAAGGACTGACCGCAAGGGAGATGAGCCATGCGCGCAATTCATCGAAGTGGAGTGCGCTTTCGCTGTCCTTGCCATGATGGATGACGAGCTTCGACTTCGGCTCCGCCAGGAGTGCATCGATGCAGGGCCTCATGTCCTGTGCGGCCAGCACGCTGCCCCCCGACCTCGGCCAGTCCCAGAATTCCTGGGGGACCGTGCATGCGGCAAGGGCCATGCGGCTCGTCAACATCAGAATGAGGCATGTCATGGTCCTGTTCATTTCCGATCCTGGGCTTTTTTCACGATGGGATCCGTCCAACTTCCGGTGATATTGTATTCGTAGGAGGCGATCTGGTCGAGCGGGTTTTGCAGCACCTTGCCCACGACCCATGTGGCGATTCCCACGACAGGCCCGCCGAGGAGGGAACTTGCGATCGAGAAGCTTCCTCCGAGCTGCGGCTTCACGACGACCTGAAGATCCTGGGTTTCCTTGTCGAGGTCGATCCTGCCGTTCATGTCGACTTCCGCTGCCGGACCCACGATCTTGAGATCCCCGGTGGTCGCGATGCCGTCCGTGATTTTCAGGCTGCTCGATATGTCGTCGAAAGCGAAACCCTCGCTGAATATGTCGCGGAAATCGAGCGTGATCCGTCTTGGGATCTCCTGGAGACTCAGTATCCCGAGCAGTTTGCCTATTCCGGGATCGATCTTGTTGAATTGGCCGTGGCTTGCGGTCATGACGATGTTGCCGTTGAGCGTTGCATAATTGACGGATTGCGGGCTTCCGGCCCAGGACAGCGTACCTTCCATTTTTCCGCTGCCGCGCATGATGTTGTCCGGATAACCGAAGCGCGACAGGAATTTTCCGATCTTGCCGACATCGAGCTTGAGATTGACGTTCGTTCTCGGGTGAATGGCCCATCCCTGCCAGAGTCCGTCCGCGGTCAAAACGCTGTCAGGATTGCTGATGCGCAGCTTTTCGATCTTCCAGTCGTTGCCCTGCTGCACGGCGACGAATTCGAGGCGGCCCACTTCCTTGTTCCTGACGACGAAATTGTCGGCGGTGATGTCGAGCGCCGGAAGATTCTTGCCGGCGACTTTTGCCAGGAGGGCGACTTTCGACCCTACAGTTTCCCTGTCTGCCGGCGTGGCCTCGGGGATGCTCAGATCCCTGAGTTTAGCGATCAGTCGCCCTTTTCCTTCGGGCAGCCATTTGACGCTCCCGTTGACGCCTACGCCGGAAAGCGCGGCCTGCCAGTTGCCCTCACTCTGTCTTGCGGATATGGCGAGTTTGCCGAAATGTTTCCCGAGGAAGGAGAGCGAGCCGATATCGACATCGATTCCGGCGAGCGTAATGGGGTTTTCCCCGCCCCCGCCTTCTTCCAGGATGTCGCGCCAACTGTCCGCATCCAGCGTTTTCAGCGAGCCTGCAAGCCATATTCCGGGCGCTTCAGGAAGTTCCGCAGGCAAGGCTTTGTCGAGATAGATGATGCCCTTGTCGAATCTCCTGAATCCGTTTTTCGTGGCGCCGACGAATCTGGCCGCCAGGATGTTTCCGTAGGAGAGGGTCACCAGATCCTCGTCTTGGGAGATCGCCCTTTTCTCGAAACGGACAGGCAGTATGCTTGCTGCATTCTTGGTGAAAGGGGCAGGCAGGTTGGAAGAGAGCCCCTGCAGTGTGGATTCGATCAGGATGTCGGTTTTCTTCTTGCGGACGGTCACGGCGCTGCGCCAGTCGGCTTTGCCGTGAAAATGACGGGCAAGCGGGGTTGCGATGTTGTCCGGATCGATTTTTCCGCTGACCAGCACTTTCAGGCCGCCATCCTTCTGGGTCGAAGCATTGATCAGGGCTGTGCCTCCCAGGATGGTCGCGCCGGCATTTCTGGTGCTCACCATGGACTCGGAGAAATCCAGGCGTCCGTTGAGATGCGAGATGTCCGGAATGCCGGGGCCGGTGATGGCGTTGCCCAGGAACTGGTAGCTTCCGGAGACTTTCGTGTTTTCGGCCCTGGCCAGGGGAATGCCAAGCTTGAGTTTCAGGCTCCCGTTTCCGGCTGCGTGCATGCCTGTCGTGAAGCCGTCTATGTATTTCGTGATGGGGGACTGTTCGATGAACTGCAGAAATTCGTCGGTTGCACCGGATGCGTCGCCTTCGATTTCCAGGACGGCGTTCGGGTTGTCGAGGTCGTCTATGCCGGCCTGGACATGGGCGAGTTTCGCGCCGAGCATGGAACCCTGATGCGATGTGATTTCCATCCTCGATCCCTGGAACAGCAGGTCGGCTGCAACCGAGTCGATCCGGGGCCAGCCGGGAGCATAGGCGAGGGTGGCGCCCCTGACCTTGACCGCGGCCTGGAAGATTCCGTTTTTGTGGTCGAAGGGGAATTCGTCCAGTTTGCCCTGGAGCCTTATTTTCGCATCGTCGGAGTCCCCGTGGATGATCGCGTTCTTCACCCAGTTCCTGGCTTCCTTCGAGATCAGGGAAGGCAGGTAGCGCCAGACCTGGCTCGCATCCACCCGCGTCAGCCTGCCTGTGAAATCCGCGAAATTGTTGCCGTAGGAGCCGAATGCATTCCCGGCAAGATCCCGGTTGGCGAAGGAAATGTTGCTAAAAGAAATGCCGAAGCCGGTTTTGTCGTTTTGCCATTTCGCCTGTGCGGTCAGTGTGTCGAATTCCACGGCCGATTCGAATGTTGCGGGCAGGAGAAATTTCGGATGATGGGCGTCCAGGTTGAAGCTGCCGCCATTTTCGTTGCCGTCGACATGGCCGCTGATCCCGCTGAAGCTGTTGCCGGAAAGCGTGATGCCGAGATTTTCGAGACGCCCCGCGACGCTGTAGTGCGCAGGCATTTGCCATGTTCCGGAGGGTTTCTTCCGGGGATGATTTTTCCACGGGAAAAGGTCCGATTCAGGGGCGTCGCCCTTCCATTTGACCTGTAGATCGCCGAGTTTGCCGCGCGGCGAGAATTTGACGAGCGCATCGCGAATTGCATCGGGCAATGGGAAATGCGCGACCAGCCTGGAGAGCGTGCCAAGATCGAGAGAATTGGCGCTGAGTTGCCCCTGTTCCGCGCTGTTTTCACGGGCGGGAATGGATTGCATCAGGAAGTCGGTGGGCTTGATCGATTCTCCCTCGTCGGTTTCGAGAGCAAGCTGTTTGGTACGGACTTCGTAGCCGCCATCGAGATCCGACCAGGCGATGCGGCCGCGCAGTGTCTTCATGCCGATTTCCGGCAGCGTGCTTCCCAGTTTTGCGCGCACCTTCGAAAGATGAATGTCCGCAGTGAGCGCATCGGGATGCATCTGCGCGAAATCCAGCCAGATGCGCACGGCCCCGGTTCCGCTCAGGATGGGCTGGGTGAAGGGCAGCCATTTTCGCAATTCGGCGATATCGGCGTAGTCTATCCTGGCATAGAGTTTTCCGCGCCAGTCCCCGGGTTCGTTCATGGAATCGCCGAAAAGGTTTCCCCTCACGTCCAGAGGCGAAGCAAGCTCCGCAGGCGGAGTGGCCTGCAGGCCGAAAAGATGATGGTGTCTGGAATTGACGAGGGCGAAATTGACCGAGCCCAGCATCAGGGGCGGCGTTCCCCTCATGTCGTCTTCCCACAGGATGAAACCGTCCTTGATCACGACCTGATCCTGGCGCAGCAGCCAGTCCGAGATGCCCCTGTTTGCCGGCCCCTGGCTCATCGGGATTCCCGCGACATAGAATCTGCCTTGTTCGTCCCGCCTGACGCCGAGCCTGGGCTGATCGATTTCGAGCGAAGCGAAGCGGATTTCCCCGGTCAGGAAGGTCAGCCAGGACAGGCTGTTTTCCACCCTGTCGAGGGTCAGCGCGGCCTGTCCGGATTCGTCCAGGATCCGGACATTGCGCAGTATCAGGTGCGGGCTGACGCCCATCCAGTCCGCTTCGATGCTGCCGATGGCAACTTTTTCTCCTATGGCCGCGCTTATCGTTCTGGCGATGTCGGCATGGTAATTTTCGATGTTGGGCAGGAACCAGTAGCGCAGAATCAGGATCAGCGACGCAAGAACGAAAAATACGGCGACGGAGGAGGCCACGATCAATCGGCGCGCCAACCGGTGCGTCAGAATCAGGAGCTTCAGCAATGGAGGAACCTGCTAGCGGTCATGGGGATGTTTCTTCGATGGGTGAGATGCCAACCCGCCTGCTTGAATTCCGGGCTTCAATGCGGATACACTCAATTTTAGCTTTTTATTGGAATAATGGATACATGGGAGCAGAAGAAGACATTCTGGAGAAGGCCGAAAAGCACAGCCGTTACGCCGCCAGGCTTTTCTCGGGCGACCCTGAATCGAAAAGATTCGTGGATTTCGGCCGCCCTTTCGATGCGCTGGAGATGCAGTCCTTCCTGGAATTTGCGGATATTCGGGATGAAGCAGGACTCAATCGCGCATTGAGGCAATTGAGGCGCGGGGTGGTGCTGCGTCTCATCTGCCGCGATCTTTCCGGGCTGGCTGACATGCTGGAAGTCGTCGCAACTGCCACGGCGCTGGCGGAAGTCACGCTCAGGTATTCCCTTGCCAGGCACGACAACTGGATGAGGGCGCAATTCGGGATGCCGGTCGGCAATGCGAGCGGAGGCGAGCAGTTTCTTCATGTCGTCGGCATGGGGAAGCTGGGCGGAGGGGAGCTCAATGTTTCCTCCGACATCGATCTCGTTTTCGTCTATCCGGAAGACGGCGAAACGACGGGGCCGCGCGTCCTGAGCTGCCACGAATATTTTACGCGGCTGGGCAGAAAACTGATCGCGAGCCTGAACGATCTGACTTCCCACGGATTCGTCTTCAGGGTAGACATGAGGCTGCGGCCCTACGGGGAGAGCGGCGCGCTGGTTTCGAGTTTTTCCATGATCGAGGATTACTTTCTGACCCAGGGCAGGGAATGGGAGCGCTATGCCTGGATCAAGGGGCGCGCGATCACGGGAAATCGCATCGAGGAATTGATGAAAATCGTCCGTCCCTTCGTGTTCAGAAAGTATCTCGATTTCGGCGCCTACGCATCGATGCGCGAACTGCATGCCCAGATCAGGCAACAGGTCAGGCGGCGGGAAATGAACCAGAACATCAAGCTGGGATCAGGCGGCATCCGTGAAATCGAATTCATCGCCCAGGTATTCCAGTTGATCCGGGGCGGACGCGACAGCGAGCTTCAGGCCCGCGCCACCCTGAAAGTGCTCGGCCTGCTCGAAAAAAAGCATATGCTGCCGGAGGGGGCCACGAGGGAATTGATCGAGGCCTACGTCTTTCTGCGCAATCTGGAGCACAGGCTGCAATATCTGGACGATGCCCAGACGCAAACCCTTCCGGAAAATCCGCAGGACCGGGAGATTATCGCGAGCGGCATGGGGTTTCCCGATTACGCCTCGTTCCTGGATGCGCTCGATGCCAGGAGGCTGAGGGTGGAATTTCATTTCGGGCAGATATTCTCCGAACCCGAAGAAGACGAATCGCCACGCCTCTGGCAGGATGAAAGCGATGCGCTCGACAGGCTTGCCGGGCTCGGCTTTGCGGACCCATCCGGGATATTCGAATTCCTGCGGAGCTTGAGGCAGAGCAGCCGGTACAGGCATCTGCCATCCGCAAGTCAGAAAAACGTGGACGAGCTGATCCCCTCGATGGTGAAAGCTGCCGCCGCAGAGGCGGAACCGGACCGGACATTGAAAAGAATGCTCGACCTGCTGGAGGCGATCAGCCGCCGCTCGTCCTACCTCTCTCTTTTGCGGGAATACCCGCATCTGCTGGAGCAGATCGCAAGGCTTGCGAGCGCAAGCCAGTGGGCGAGCGATTATCTGCGCCTGCATCCGATTCTGCTCGACGAACTGATCGACACCAGGACGCTTTACAGCCCGATCGACTGGGACATGACAAGATCGAATCTCGATGCGAGGCTGCTGGAAGCCGAAGGAGATACCGAACGACAGATGGGCATATTGAGGGATGTCCGCCATTCCACCGTGTTCCAGCTCCTCGTGAAGGATCTGGAGGGCCTGTTGAAGCTTGAGACTTTGAGCGATCACCTGAGCGACCTGGCCGATCTGATCTTATCGGAAGTGCTTGCGCTGTGCTGGAACGGATTGAAGGGACGTCACAGCGAGACTCATGCATTCGCGATCATCGGTTACGGCAAACTCGGCGGGAGGGAGCTCGGCTACGCATCCGATCTCGACATCATTTTTCTTTATGAAGACGATCATCCGGGCGCGCAGGAAACCTATGCGAGGCTCGCGCAGCGCATCAACACCTGGCTCACCAGCAGCACTTCCTCCGGCGTGCTGTACGAAACCGATCTGAGGTTGAGGCCGAACGGCGCAAGCGGGCTGCTCGTGAGTTCCGTTTCGGCTTTCGAAGCGTACCAGTTGAACGAAGCCTGGTCATGGGAGCACCAGGCCTTGACACGTGCCCGGTACGTGGCAGGAAGCCGGAAGGTGGGGGAGGATTTCGAGGCGATCAGGACAGGGATCTTGAGGCGGACGCGCGAAACAGGGAAGCTCAAAAGCGAAATCCGTGGGATGCGACAGAAAATGCTGGAGGGGCATCCGAATCCCGGCCCCCTTTTCGACATCAAGCACGACAGAGGGGGTATAGTGGATGTCGAATTCATCGTGCAATTCCTGGTCCTGGGTTATTCCCAGGCGCATCCCGAACTCGCGGCCAATATCGGCAACCTGGCCCTGCTCGGAAAAATGGGCGAGATCGGCTTGATTCCGGGCGAGCTGGGCGCGCGCGTGCAGGAGGCTTACAGGAATTTCAGGCGGCTGCAGCACAGGTTGAGGCTTGCCGGGGAGCGTTATGCGCGCATCGGCCATGACGAGGTCGAGCCGGATGTTCGGGCGGTATTGCGCCTGTGGAAGGAGGTGTTCGGATGCGTTTGACGAAAATCTCGACAAAGACGGGGGACGAAGGCAGCACCGGATTGGGGGACGGCTCCAGGGTCGGCAAGGAAAGCCTGCGCATCGAAGTCATCGGCAATGTGGACGAACTCAACAGCGCGATAGGCCTTATCCTTTCCGAACCCCTTCCCGAAGCCGTCAGGATTTGCCTCGAAACCATCCAGCACGATCTTTTCGAACTCGGGGCGGAATTGTGCCTGCCGGGGGAAGCCAGGATAGGGGAGTCCCATGTCGCCAGACTGGAAGACCGGCTCGAGAGGATGAATTCGACTCTTCCGCATCTGGCGGAATTCGTGCTTCCGGGCGGTGCGAGGGCGGCGGCGCTTTGCCATGTGGCCAGAACGGTCGCCAGAAGCGCCGAGCGTTCCCTTGTGGGTTTGTCCAGGGTCGAAGCGATCGGGCCGAACAGCCTGAAATATCTCAACAGGCTCTCCGATCTCCTGTTCGTTGCGGCCCGAGCGATCAACCGTTCGGAAGGGTGCCCCGATGTGTTGTGGAAGCCGGGGAGCTAATACCCTCCGCCATCTTGCGATAAATAGTGCTTCACTGCCAGGGCGATCGATATCGCAACCGGAAGCAGCGAAAAAGACCAGGCGAATACGGGTCTTTTGAATGCCAGTCCCGCGAAAGCCGCCAGAAGCAGGAGGGTGGGAAGCGTCGAAGTTCCGGCATAGGCATGGCCGATGAGCATGAGGCTCGCGAGTATCGTGGTTGCGACGGCGCTTCCCGCATGCCCGGGCGGACGTTTGAGATTCAGCGCGAGATGGATGCCGAGAACCGTTGCGAGAACGCCCCCCAACTGTCCGAGCATGGTGCTGCCCGTGGTTGCGCAGACGGCTGCATTGCCCACCGAGACGAAGAAGAGGGCAGGGCCTTGCCGCATGTCGACGAGGATCCAAAGCCCGAACCACAGCAGGATAGATGCGACGAGTTCCGCGAGATTGGCCGGGAAATCCGTTTTGAGAAGGGGGAGCAGAAGCAGCATGGCCCCCGCCGTCGAAAAAAGCCCCTGCAAGGCAAGCCTGCTGCCGAAGGGGAAGCCTTTCAGGTCGTCGATTGCGAAGACGATGAAGGCGGATGCGACGAAAACGGGCAGCCAGCCCTGCGCTTCAGTCGGCGGGAAGGAAAATTTCCCGTAGATCAGGGCATATCCGACCAGGAAACCCGTTCCGATCGCCAGGGCGTTGAACAGCCTGTTTTGCAGCAATGCGCCCGCTGCCATCATTGCAAGTGCTGCGAGCGATGGCCAGAGAACGGTTTCCCTGACCATCGAAAGGAGCAAAGGCCCCATTAATCGCGCTTGCCCTCGATATTGAGCTGAACCACGATGGCGTCCGAGATGCCGTTGAGCATGTAGTTCATGCCGAAATCGCTGCGGTGGATGGTGGTTTTCGCGACATAACCCGAGCGATAGCCGCCCCATGGGTCAGGTCCTGCACCGATATGCCTGAGGCTGAACGTGACGGGTTTGGTCACGCCGTGCAGGGTCAGGCTTCCCGTAAGTTCACCTTCGTTCGCATTTTTCATCTTGATGCTGGTCGAAGCGAAGGACATAGTCGGGAACTGCTTTGCATTGAAGAAATCGGGGCCGAGAAGATCCTTGTTGCGCTTGTCGAAATTGGTGTCCAGGCTGTCCATCGGCACCTGGACCGAGACCTTGTCGGCTTCGGGATGCGCGGCGTCCACGCTGAATGTGCCGGTGATGGTGTCGAATCTCCCCGGAAATTCGCTGACTCCCATATGGCCCACCCAGAACTGGACCACGGAATGCACCGGGTCGATTTTGTAGTTTCCCGCAGGGCTTGCACTTTGCACCTTGTAGTCGTCCGCGAGGACAATGCCGCTCTGGAGAGCGATTGCCGCGGCCAGGGTCAATTTCAAAGTTTTCATGGGTTCTCCTTCAGTCGAGTGACAGATGGGTGCCGTCACAGAATGGGCTGGTTTTGGATTTGCGGCAACTGCAAATGCCGACTTTTTTTGCTTCCTTCAATTCCACCTGGAAGGGCTGCAAGGCTGTGTCCTTGTGCGCACCGTCGCAGTAGGGGAGATTTCCGGATTTTCCGCAGGAGCAGAAATAGTAAGTGGCGGGATTGAGGTCGATGACGAATGGTTCCATGGTTTACTCTCCTTAAATGTACTAACACGAACAAATTCTAGCGTACATGTTTCCATTATGCAAGTCATGGAAATTCAACTTCGAAAGCCTTCCTCAATTTTTCCAGTGATGCCCTGATTGCATCGAGTTCTTCGGCAGGGAGCTTTCCCAGGCGCTTTTCCAGGTGAATGCCGTGTGCAGGGAAAGCCTCGTCGAACAGTTTTTCTCCTTCCGGCGTCAGCATTGCGATGAAACTGCGCCTGTTTTCCGGCGGGACGATGCGTTTGAGCAATCCTTTATGTTCCAGCCTGTCGAGCACCCCCGTAAGCGTTCCCTTGGTGATGAGCGTTTTTTCGGCAAGCCTGCAAAGGGGCATGCCGGGCGTGTTTCCCAGTGTGCAGATGACATCGAATTGGGGTGGGGTCAGCCCGAGTTCACGGATATGCGCCGCAGAATAATGGGTGAAAGCCTGGTATGTGCGTGCAAGTTCGCGGATGACGGGAAGGAAAGGTGGTTTTTTCATGATTGCGGCTTTTTTCAAATAAAGCTATTTTAGAACGTTTCTGCGGATTCGCATCAAGAACCGTCGGCAAATGTCGATATCGTGAAGAGTGGCGATGTCGGGAAGTTCGAAGGAAAAGTGGAGAATCATGACAATATCGGCGAGAATCTTTCAGTGACAAATCCAGGATGGTGAACGTGCTGCAAACCATAGGCCGGTTTCATGTCGAGAAATTGTTGGGAGAGGGAGGCCAGGGCAAGGTTTACCTTGCCAGGGATCCGCATCTCGGGAGACAGGTTGCGATCAAGGTGCTTGCAATCGATTCCGGTTTCGAAGGATTGCTCGATGAGGCGAGGATCGTGGCGAAGCTGCGCCATCCCAATATTGTCACGCTTTTCGATGCCGGGGAGCATGATGGCGAGCCTTACCTGGTGTTCGAGTATGTGGAGGGCATGACGCTTGCCCAGGAAATCAAAAAAAACGGGGCGCTTCCCGAGTTCAAGGCGGCAGGTATTGCGCTCGGGATACTGGAAGGACTCTCCTATGCGCATGGACAGAATGTCATTCACAGGGACATCAAGCCTGCCAATATCATGATCGAAAGGGAAGGCGTGCCCAGGATCATGGATTTCGGGATCGCGCAAAACGCGTCCTCCCCCATGCTGGCTCCCGTACTCCTGGGCTCCCCCCTGTACATGGCGCCCGAATATATTTCTAAAAAATGCTCCGGGCCGCAGTCCGATATTTTTTCCATGGGCATGGTCCTTTACGACATGCTGACGGGCCAGCATCCGGTCTCGGGGAAAAGCGCCGAGGACATCATGCGCAGCATCGCATCCCGTCCCGTGCAGCCGCCTTCGAGCATGAACGCCGCGCTGGATGAAAGGCTGGACAGCATCGTCATGAAGGCGCTCGCCATCGATCCGGAGAATCGCTACAGGGATGCGGAGAGCCTGATCGCCGAATTGAAAGCGTACCTCGAACCTTCCGTCGTCAAGGCGGAAGGGAAGCAGAGCACCCTCGATTTCCTGCTCAGAAGGATACGCCACAAGTCGGATTTTCCGGCGCTTTCGCAGGCGATCAGCGCGGTCAACAAGATCGTCGCCGCGGACAGGGAAAGCATTTCCAACCTTTCGAACGTCATCCTGCGGGATTTCTCTTTGACCAACAAGCTGATCAAGCTGGTCAATGCGGCAACCTATGGACAGTTCGGTGGGGCGATCAGCACGATTTCGAGGGCCATCGTCATACTGGGCTTCGATACGGTAAGGAGCGTCGCAGTCACACTCATGCTGTTTGAACATCTGCAGAACAAATCCCAGGCGGCGAAGCTCAAGGACGAGATCATTTCCACCTTTTTCAGCGGCGTCCTGGCGAGGGAGATGGCGCCGAAGGGCAGCAATGCGGAAGAGGGCGTCATTTGCGCCATGTTCTACAATCTGGGCAGATTGCTCGCCGCGTTTTATTTTCCGGAAGAGGTTGCTGAAATCGGAAAGCTGCTGGAGCGCATGAGCGAAGAAGCTGCGGCAGTTTCCGTTCTGGGCATCACCTACGAGGAACTCGGCGTCGGGATTGCGCAGAGCTGGCATTTCCCCGATAGAATCGTCTCCAGCATGCGGAAAATCACTGAAGAGAAAATCAGGGAGCCTGAATCGGAATTCGGCAAGCTCAGGGTGCTGACCAACCTTTCCAACGAACTGCGCCAGATCGCCCAGTCCGGAAACTCCGGTGAAAAGTCGCAAAAGTTGCATGAACTTGCCACCCGCTATCATGATGCAATGCCTGTTTCCGAGAAAATGCTGGGCAGGGCCATCGAGGAATCGATGAAAAAATTCATGATCGAGACCAAGATACTCGGACTCAACAGCAGGGACAGCATTTTCCTGAAAAACGTCAATCAGTGGTCGGGAGGCCATGCCGGGGACACGAAATCCGTTGAGGAGGAGTTCCAGAAAACGATCAAGGTCGATAATGCGCTCGAACCCGCAAAACAGGATGCCGGGAGCATGCTCGCAGCCGGCATCCAGGACATCACCAACGTGATGATCGAGGAATACGATCTCAACGATCTTCTGCGCATGATCCTGGAAACGATATACCGCAGCATGGATTTTTCGAGGGTATTGCTCTGCATCAAGGACGCGAAACAGAACGTCATGGCGGGCCGTTTCGGTTTCGGTCAGGGCGCGGAGGCTGTGGCGAAGCAGTTCAGGTTCCCGCTTTCCGGGCCGGCCGACGTATTTCTCGTGGCGCTGAAAGAAGGGCTGGATATCTTCATTTCCGACATCGACGCGGAAAACATCAGGGGGAGGATACCGACCTGGTATCGGACAGGAATCGATGCAAAATCCTTCATCCTTTTTCCCATCATCGTCGACAAGAAACCGATCGGCATGCTGTATGCCGACCAGATCGAGGCGAACAGGCTGAAAATCGATGCGAAGGAACTCTCGCTGCTGAAGACCATGCGCAATCAGGCTGTTCTTGCCATCAAGCAGAAGCTGTAGATAACATGCTGAAGCATGCGGCTATAATTGGCTATTTCATCGGCGGCGCATATGAGATATATTCACCGTTATCGGCTTCCTGCTGGAAGGCGCACTTCGGCTGCTTCAGCGCAAGGGCCGCTTGGAAAGTTCGTGTGGAGGATGGAATATATGAGTCGCCTGCTTTTTGTAATCGCCGCGGCAACGCTGCCGGTCACGGCCTGGGCACATCCGGGACATCCCGGCGGCGGTTTTATGAGCGGCTTCGCTCATCCCTTTAGTGGTCTGGACCATGTATTGACCATGCTCGCTGTGGGCATTTGGGCGGCGCGCAGCAGCGGCATGGGGCGCTGGTTTGTCCCGGTGTCTTTTCTTGCAGGAATGCTCGCTGGGGGGCTGCTCGGATTCGACGGTTTCGTGCCTGCTTTCCTGGAATCGGCTGTTGCCGCGAGTGTGCTGGCTTCGGC
>JAIELG010000037.1 GCA_019753155.1 Burkholderiales bacterium | reverse complement strand
GTCAATCAACCTCTTACCATGACCTCCCACCTTAACGCTATCCCTCAGCGCTTTTGCACATAATTTTGCACATTACCCAGCGGAAGGGACATGGTGATGGCCCACAAGGGCATGAAAATCAGCGAGGATGACTGGGGAACCTTCATGAACTATTTGCGCGGCACCCTGGAAAAATTCAAGGTGCATGACCGGGAAAAATCGGATGTCACCGCGTTCATGGAAAGCCTGAAGGCCACCATGGTGGAATAACCCCGGTAATTGCCTCTCCCATCACGGCAGAGGCATCCATAGCGGAACTACAGAGGAAAATTCGATCCGGCAACAGAGCCTACAGGAAAACGGCCTAAGATCACTCATAAGCCGTTGTTTTATTGGTCGGGGCGAGAGGATTTGAACCTCCGACCACTTGCACCCCATGCAAGTACGCTACCAGGCTGCGCTACGCCCCGAAGAGGCGGAATTATAACAAATAAAGTCGCTCAGCGCTCTAGGAGTTTGATAATTTTTTTCACTTCCCGCTTCATTTCAGCCGCATCGAACTCCTCTGGCTCATGGCTGATGAGGGTCTCGGTTTCGAGCCGCTGCCTGGCGCCGTTGATCGTGAATCCCTGCTCATAGAGAAGATCCCTGATGCGGCGGATGAGCAGCACTTCATGGTGCTGGTAGTAGCGCCTGTTGCCGCGCCGCTTCAAAGGTTTCAACTGGGTGAATTCCTGCTCCCAGTACCTCAGCACATGCGGCTTGACGTTGCAAAGTTCCCCCACCTCGCCTATCGTGAAATAGCGCTTGGCTGGAATAGGCGGAAGCGATGCGTTATCCGTGGTTTCCATGGTTGCTCTCATCCACCAGAGCCTTCAACTTCTGGCTGGCGTGGAATGTAACGACGCGACGGGCGGTGATGGGAATTTCCTCCCCGGTTTTCGGATTCCTTCCCGGACGCTGCGGTTTGTCGCGCAACTGGAAATTACCGAATCCGGAAAGCTTTACCTCTTCACCCTTCTCAAGCGCAAGTCTCACTTCCTCGAAAAACGATTCAACCAGATCCTTTGCTTCCCTTTTGTTGAGCCCTACTTTTTCGAATAAAAGATCGGCTAATTCTGCCTTGGTCAATGTCATGCAAGCTCCTTAAACGCGTAACTTCGAATCAAATCTTTTTTCCAATGCCTCAATGAGTTGCAATATCATAGCATCAACTTCGGCATCCAGCAGAGTTTTTTGAGCATCCTGCATCGTGATGCCGAAAGCGAGACTCTTCCTGCCGGTCTCCACACCCTGACCCCGGTATACATCGAAAAGCTCCACTTTCTGCCCGCGCAATACGCTGCGGCAAACGTCCAGTACGGCCTGAGCGCAGATTTTCTCTTCCACAACGACAGCAAGGTCTCGCCTCACCGGCGGAAATTTCGATATTTCCGTAAAAGCGGGAATTTCCCGCTTCGACAATGCATCGAGTTCGATCTCGAAAAGAACCGGAGCCTTGGGTAGATCGTATTTCTGCACCCATTTCGGATGCAGTTCCCCGACCACCCCGACCCTATCGCCGTCTAAAAACACCGCAGCAGACCTTCCAGGATGCAGTGCCGGATGGATAGCGGCTTCGAACGCAATATCGAATGGCGAAAAAAGCGCTTCGATATCGGATTTCACATCGAAAAAGTCGACGCTCCTGGTCGCAGTCCCCCATTGCTCGGGCAATGCGCTGCCGTAGCACAAGCCCGCGAGCATTTCCTTCTGCCCGTAGCCGGATTCAAGTCTGTGAAAGCAGGCGCCGGTCTCGAATACCCTGATCCTGGACTGCTTGCGGTTCAAATTGAAATTCAGGCAGTCGACGAGGCCGCCGAGAAGGCTGCCGCGCATCACGCTCATCTGGCTCGCAATGGGATTCCTGAGGGCAATCGGATTCTGATTCGCGCAAAAATCGGCCTCCCAGGAAACATCGACGAAAGCATAGCTGATCGCCTCGAAATATCCCCTTCCGACCATCAGCTTTCTCAATACCGAGACTTCGCGTTCAGATTCAGGCGCCGGAAGCATAGTCATGACGGATGCCGGGCGGACGCCCGTTATGTTGTCATAGCCATGAAGCCGGGCGACTTCCTCGACGAGATCCTCCTCTATTTTCAGATCGAACCTGTAGGAGGGAGGGACAACGGAAAACACCTCACCCTCAATCGAAAAGTCGATTGCAAGCCTCTCCAACAGCGCTGCGACAGAATCCATGGCAAGATCGATCCCGAGGATGCGTTTCGCGCGCGCGAGCCTCAACCTGATCGGGTTCCTCTCCGGAAGAGCGGCTCCCTCCCCCGAAACTGGTCCGGCAGCGCCACCCGCCATGACAAGAATCAGTTCCGTCGCGCGCTCCATCGCTTTACGAGTCATGCCGAAATCCACCCCGCGCTCGAAGCGGTAGGATGCGTCGGTGGAAAGATTCGGAACTCTCGCCTTCGCCATGACTGCAGGATCGAAAAAAGCGGCTTCGAGGAAGATATCCCTGGTCGAATCCGAAACCGAACTTCCCTCCCCGCCCATGATCCCGGCAAGTGCAATCGCGCCTTGCGCGTCCGAAATGACAAGCTGTTTTTGCGACAATTCGAGATTCTCTCCGTTGAGCAGAAGAATGTTCTCGGATTCCCGCGCGAACCTGACTGAAATCCCGCCCGAGAGTTTATCCAGGTCGTAGGCATGCAGGGGCTGCCCCAATTCGAGCATCACGTAATTGGTCACGTCGACCGCGATGTTTCTTGTCCTGATGCCGCTTCGAACCAAGCGTCTCGCCATCCATTCAGGCGTCGGGAAAGCCATGTTCACGCCCCTTATCACCCGGCCCAGATAAAGCGGGCAGGCATGGGGGACATCCACAGTCACTTCGACCCTATCCTGACATGCGGACTCGACGTTCGATCCTTCCGGGCGAGCGATCGGAGCGCCCGTCATGGCGGATATCTCGCGCGCCACACCGAGAACGCTCAGGCAATCCGCCCTGTTCGGCGTCAGCTTGAGCTCGAATACGGTGTCGTCGAGATCGTGATATTTCCTGAAATCCATCCCCACGGGCGCGTCATTCGGCAGCAGCAGCAACCCGTCGAGAGCGGGTTCGATGCCAAGCTCCTTGGCCGAGCACAGCATGCCGAAGGATTTCACTCCCCTGACCTTCGCCTCCCTGATCTCGATTCCGGGCAGGACCGCGCCGATCAGCGCGCAGGGGACAATAACGCCCTGCGCCACATTGGGCGCGCCGCAGACGATTTGAAGCGGCTCGGGCAACCCGGCATCGACGCTGCATACGTTCAGCCTGTCGGCATCCGGATGTTTTTCCACGGACAACACCTTCGCCACGACCACTTTTTCGAAATGCGGGGCGACAGGCGCAATGCCTTCGACTTCTATCCCGGACATCGTCAATTGATGCGCGAGTTCGTCCCTGGAAATGCGTGGATCGACCAGGGTGCGCAGCCAGTTTTCGGAGATTTTCATGTCAGTTGAATTGGTTCAGGAACCGGATGTCGTTCGCGAAAAAAAGCCGCAGGTCGTTGACGCCGTATTTCAGCATGGCGAGACGGTCGAGTCCCATGCCGAATGCGAAGCCCAGGTATTTCTCGCTGTCCCATCCGACATGCGCGAGTACATTGGGGTGGACCATGCCGCATCCTCCGACTTCGAGCCATCCCGTATGGCTGCATACCCGGCACCCTGCTCCTTCGCAGAACACACAGCCCATGTCTATTTCGGCGGAAGGTTCGGTGAACGGAAAGAACGAAGGACGGAAGCGGACTTTCAACGTTTCGCGTTCGAAGAATCGCTGCAGGAAATCCGAGACCACCCCCTTCAGGTGGGTAAAATTGACTTCCTCGTCCACCCACAAGCCTTCGACCTGGTGGAACATGGGAGAATGCGTCGCATCGGAATCGACCCTGTATACCCGTCCGGGCGCGATGATCTTCACCGGAGGCGTGTTCTCCATCATGTAGTGGATCTGGATCGGTGAAGTATGGGTGCGCAACAGATGCCCTTCATCCAGGTAAAAGGTATCGTGCATCGCGCGCGCCGGATGGTCTTCCGGTATGTTGAGCGCGGTGAAATTGAAAAAATCGGTTTCGATCTCCGGACCCGATACGGTCGAAAACCCTATGGAATGAAAAATGCCCTGGATGCGCTCCAGCGTTCTGGTCACGGGATGAATCCCGCCCATTCCCTGTCCTCTTCCGGGCAAAGTGACGTCCAGCGCTTCCTCGGCAAGCTGTTTTTCCAGCCTTGCAGCCTGGATGGCTTCGCGACGACAGGAAAGCGCGGATTCCAGCCGTTCCTTGACCTTGTTGATCGCAGCGCCGGCTTCCCGCCTCGCATCCGGATCGAGCTTGCCCAGCCCCCTGAGCATTTCGGTGACGGCGCCACCCTTGCCCAGATAGCGCGCCTTCGCCTGTTCGAGTTCGACCGGATCGGTTATCCCGTTCAAATCATCGAGCGCTTGGTTCAGGAGAGTATCAAGATTCTGCATATCAAATAAAAAAGGAGGCCGGGGCCTCCTTTTTTGTTCCTTATAAATCAGGCGAGACTGGCTTTGGCCTTTTCGACGATACTCGCGAAAGCGAGCTTGTCGAAAACAGCGATGTCGGCCAGAACCTTGCGGTCGACCTCGATGGCAGCCTTCTTCAGGCCGTGCATGAATACGCTGTAGCTCAAGCCGCACTCGCGTGCTGCCGCATTGATGCGGGCGATCCAGAGCGCGCGGAACTGGCGCTTCCTCTGGCGGCGGTCGCGATAGGCATACTGCCCCGCCTTCATCACCGCTTCCTTGGCGATACGGTATACGTTGCCGCGACGACCGCGATAACCCTTGGCGAGAGCGAGAACTTTCTTATGGCGCGCGCGCGCCGTTACCCCACGTTTTACTCTGGACATGTCACTCCTCCCTTAAGCGTAAGGCAGCATGCTGCGGATGGAACGCCTATCCGAGGCATGTACGGTGGACGTGCCGCGCAGGTGACGCTTGCGCTTGGTGGTTTTCTTGGTCAGGATGTGACGCAGGAATGCCTGGGAGCGCTTGAAACCGCCGCCTCCCAATGCTTTGAAGCGCTTCGCAGCGCCGCTTTTCGTCTTCATTTTCGGCATGATACTTCCTTTCTCATTTTAAACCGCGTCGGGTGATTCCGGCCCCGGAATGCTTTATAACCCGAACACGCCTTGGTTTGCCGCCAAACGCGGCTACTTCTTCTTGGGCGACAGCACCATGACCATCTGCCTGCCCTCGATTTTCGGAAACTGTTCGACCGTCCCGAAAGGCTCGAGATCGGCCTGTATACGCTGCAAAAGCCTGACGCCGAACTCCTGGTGCGCCATCTCGCGCCCCCTGAAACGAAGGGTGATCTTGGTCTTGTCTCCCTCTTCGAGAAAGCGGATCAGATTGCGCAACTTGATCAGGTAATCGCCCTCGTCCGTACTCGGACGGAACTTGACTTCCTTGACCTGAATCTGCTTCTGATGCAGCTTGGCTTCGTGCTTCTTTTTGCTTTCCTGGTACTTGTATTTACCATAATCCATCAATCGGCATACAGGGGGAGAAGCATTCGGTGCAATCTCGACCAGATCTATTTCCGCTTCCTCCGCCATCGCATTCGCGGAAGAAAGGCTCACGATGCCCAACTGCTCCCCGTCCAAACCAATCAGCCGGACTTGCGGCGCCGTAATTTCGCCGTTGATCCTCGGCTCTTTATCCTGAGCGATAGTTAATCTCCAATTCTAAAAAATTTAAGCCGCCCCAACGATTTCCCCGGCAAGACGCTCGATGAAGGCATCCAGCGACATCTGCCCGAGATCCTCGCCTGTGCGGGTGCGCACGGCAACCTTCCCGGCCGCCACTTCCTTGTCACCCACGATGATCTGGTATGGCAGCCTCTGAAGGCTGTGCTCGCGGATTTTATAGGTTATCTTCTCATTTCTCAAGTCCGTTTGAACCCTGTAACCCATTTCGACCAGGGTCGACGCGACTTTTCCGGCGTATTCAGCCTGGGCATCCGAGATATTCATCACCACAGCCTGGATCGGGGCGAGCCAGAGCGGGAAAGCGCCGGCATGGTGTTCTATCAGTATACCGATGAAGCGCTCGAGAGATCCGAGGATCGCCCTGTGCAGCATCACGGGTATCTGCTTGCTGTTGTCCTCTGCGATGAAGGTCGCCCCCAACCTTCCCGGCATGGAGAAATCGACCTGGATCGTACCGCATTGCCATACCCGCTCCAGACAGTCCCTGAGCGAGAATTCTATCTTGGGGCCGTAAAACGCCCCCTCGCCAGGCTGCAATTCCCACGCCATGCCCCTGGCGTCGAGCGCCGTTTGCAGCGCACTTTCCGCCCTGTCCCAGTCTTCCTCGGAACCCACCCTGTTCTGGGGGCGGGTGGAAAGCTTGACGAGCACGTCATCGAAGCCAAAATCCTTGTAAACCTTCAGGAGCAGATCGATGAAATTCGAGACCTCGATCTGGATCTGGTCTTCCGTGCAGAATATATGCGCGTCGTCCTGGGTGAAGTTTCTCACCCTCATGATGCCGGCGAGCGTGCCGGAAGGCTCGTTTCTGTGGCATGAGCCGAATTCCGCGAGCCTGAAAGGCAGATCGCGGTAACTCTTCAAGCCCTGGTTGAACACTTGGATGTGGCAGGGGCAGTTCATCGGTTTCACCGCGTAATCGCGTGATTCTGAACTCGTGGTGAACATCATGTCCTGAAACTTGTCCCAGTGCCCGGAACGCTCCCACAGGCTCCTGTCGACAAGCTGAGGCGTGCGAATCTCCTGGTAGCCGTTTCCTGCAAAAACGCGGCGCATGTATTGCTCGACGATCTGATAAAGCGTCCATCCCTTGGGATGCCAGAAAATCATTCCCGGCGCCTCTTCCTGCGTGTGGAACAGGTCGAGCTGGCGGCCTATCTTTCTGTGGTCGCGTTTTTCGGCTTCTTCCAGGCGGAAAAGATAAGCGTCCTGTTCTTCCTTTTTCGCCCAGGCCGTGCCGTAGACGCGCTGCAACATTTCATTTTTCGAATCGCCGCGCCAGTAGGCGCCTGCGACCTTCATCAACTTGAACACCTTGATCTTGCCCGTGGAGGGCACATGGGGACCCCGGCAAAGGTCGGTGAATTCGCCCTGGGTATAGAGCGACAATTCCTCGTTACCCGGAATCGATTCTATGATTTCGGCCTTGTAATGCTCGCCCATATTCCTGAAAAAGGCGATGGCCTCCCCGCGCGAAACCACGCTGCGCGCAACGGGCAGATCGCGCTTCGAAATCTCGGTCATGCGGGCTTCGATCGCGACGAGATCTTCCGGGGTAAAAGGGCGCTTGAAGGAGAAATCGTAGTAGAAACCGTTGTCGATCACGGGTCCGATGGTTACCTGTGCTTCCGGAAACAGCTCCTTCACCGCGTGCGCAAGCAGGTGCGCACAGGAATGCCGGATGACTTCGATGCCCTCGGCATCCTTTTCGGTCACAATTGCAAGATCGGAATCGGCATCGATAACATGGGAAATATCCACCAAAACGCCATTCACCTTGCCCGCAACGGCCGCCCGAAACAGTCCTGCGCCAATACCGGATGCGACTTCGCCCACCGTCACCGGCTGTTCGAAATGTCTTTCAGATCCGTCTGGCAGTCGAATGACCGGCATATCCATCCCGTGCAAAAGAAAAGTGCGGCATTGAGCCGCACGCGGTGTTTTGGTAGGCGCGATTGGACTCGAACCAACGACCCCCACCATGTCAAGGTGGTGCTCTAACCAGCTGAGCTACGCGCCTAAAGACCGGCATATTAACCCAAGCGCTCCGATAATTCAATCGGGTTTGACGTCTTTTTCAGCCTCTGGCATAGTTTTGACGATTTGAGGAGCAGGAATGTTTTTAGCCATCTCACTCTTTGTCGGCATCCTTGCCATCGGCGCGATCTTCTTCTCGAAATTATGGAGCTGGGCGACCCTGATTCTTTGCGCGCTGCTTCTGCTCATGCCCTTATCCGGCTTGAAAGCAAGGAAAGTGGATTTGCGTTCGAAGAAGCTTTCGGAGGCTGCGAACGCCATGCTGGAGCGGTACGGGCATTATTACTCGATGCCGCATGCCGCGAAGGATTTCGGACGGGCGGCCACAGTCCTGCATCTGTGCGGGACGATCGCAACGGTCATCGACATGTTTCTGGGCTACTGGACGGGGGTGGGTATCGGCGTCATTTATTTCGTTGCGCTCGGCATGCTCGCACGCGCATTCGATCCCAACAATTTCGCATACGATCAGGAAGAACGCGCGATCCACAAGGAAATCTCGGACTTCCTCGAAAAATCAGCGAACGACAGGCTCGGAAAGACTGCCGCCAAGCGTTAAGGGCGCGTGCATGCGGTTGAGATCGACTTCCATTCTGCCCCCCAGCTTTCCGCTGCGCACATCGACATTTCCGACCGCCTTCAGGAGTCCGGAGGCAAGTTTCAACTGATCGAAATGGTACTCCACTCCGGAGCGCGCAAAGATTCCGGAAAGACTGTCGAATTTGGTCTCGCCCCCCCTTGTCCCGTCAGGCGAAGGCGATTTGATGGCCTGGGCGATATCGACATTGGAAATCTCGCCGTCCTTGATGCTGAAGGACGACTTGAGGCGGGGTGAATCGAAGAGTTTCTCGAAGCTGCCCGCGACAGAAGCGAATCCGGCATTGAATTGCAAGGCGCCCTTGAGCCTCGCGTCTGCCGAAAAAAACGGCATCAAGGCGCCCAGATCGAGATTTTTTCCCTTGAAGCTCCCCTCCGCATGCCAGCCTGAACCCCATGAAATCCGCGCCGATCCGGACCAGTCTCCGCCATAACCACTTGCATCAAGTTCGCCTATATTGATTTCGTTGCCCTTCGCAACCGCCTTGGCATGCACGTCTTCCCAGGGGCAATCCGGCCCCATAGGCAGTTTCCAGTTCTTGGCTGAAAGTTCGATTTGCGCGCCGGAATCCCCCGGCAGGATTTGCGCTTTCATGCCTTCGCTCGAAACCAGCGCACGCACGAATGCGCCTTCGTCGGTCAGATCGATTTCGCCCCCGAAGAGCGGAAGCGCCACCCCGTTCAGGGACAAATTGACGTTGATCAGTTCAATCGTCAAGGCGAGCGGCTGGCCGCCCCATCCAGAAAGCCTGGAAAGGGTATCCTGGTTCGCCGTTACGCCCTCAAGGACAAACCTTCCTGCCGCTTTCGAGCCCGGCATGGACAACGCTTCGGTCATTTTCGCGATCTTCAGATCCTGGCCGACCGAAACCTGCTTCAACGTGATTCTCGGCGTTGGGAACAGAGAAAAATAAGCATTTTCTATAGTCACGGTTTCCTGGGTTTTATCGGCGATGACCACGGCTGCATTTTTCGCGACAAATTCCAGGGGAACGAAAGGCAGCAGCGCCGCCACGATGACGATAAGAACGGCAGCCGCGATCAGGATGAGTTTGAGAACGCCTGAACGCTTTTTCGGGACGCCAGCCTTCTCGGCTGCGATCCTGGCTTCGGCCTTTTTGCGCATTTCGGCTTCGAGCACTTCTCTCGCCTTTTCCTGGGCAGCCATCGCCGCCTTGGCGTCGGCCTCCGCCTTGGCTGCGGCATCGAGCCTCGCCTGCATTTTCTCGAGTCTTTCGGCCTTGACTTCTTCTTCGGTTTTCTCTTCGACCTTTTCCTCGCGAGGCGTTTTCTCGCCCCCGGCCACCTCATAGATTTCGTGCTCTCGCCTGTGCTTGTCCTTGTGTATGCCCTGATACTTGAAGAGGCCGTAATGCTCGTTCGAGAGGCGGCTCACCACGTCGTAGAAGGAGCGCGACACCAGAATCTGGTCGCCCCTGGCAAAACCCATGACCCTGTTGGCGTCGTTGACCCCGTCGCCGATCAGATTTTCCCGCCCGTTCATGTCCGCAACCAGCTTGACGGGGCCGAGATTGATGCCCATCCTCACATACAGGTCGGGATGATCCTTGTGGTCGTTCGCTTCCAGCGCGTCGCGCAGCTTGATCGCGATGAACAGCACCTCCTCCGGATCGGCCAGAAAACCCAGCGCAGCGCCATCTCCCGTATCGATGATGATGCGATCGTCTTCGGGTATCTTGCGGATCAGATCCGAAAGCAGGCGGTTGAAATCTTCCTTGATCCTGAACTGATCGGAGACGGATTGCTTGGTGTATTCGACGATATCCAGAAAAAGCACGCTGGCGATCAGGGTACGCTTCGATTGGGCGAATTTGCTCTTCCCCGTGCTGCGGTTTTCTTCCTGTCGAGTTGCCGGCTCCCGAACTTCGGTCTCTTCGGCTGCGAAGAGCCGTATGCAGCCCTGCTCCAGGAGTTCCTTCAAAGCGGATTCGAACGTCTCTTCCGACCAGAATGAAGCATCCTGCATCAATCGGCGCACATCCGACTTGCCGTCTATACGGGAAAGAATGTCGTGCAATTCCAGCGCAAGCTGCTCGTTCCCGAGTTCCGCTTCGCCCCTGCTTGTCCTGATATATACGGCTTCGAAATCCATCACGGCACCGAATTCAAAGTTGACCCATGCAATCTTAACCTATCGCCTGCCCGCATGTACAACGCCGGGCACATCCAGGATCAGTCCGAGCACCTTGCGCAATTGTCCAAGATCGGAAACCTCCAGCGTGAAGCGCATGTCTGCCCTGTCCTTCCTGCTGAGCGTCCGGGTTGCCGTCACGTTGACTCTTTCCCGCGACAGGACATCGGATATGTCCCTCAGGAGTCCCTGCCTGTCGGAAGCTTCGATCACGACCTCGACCGGGAACTTCCCTTCCGCTATGCCCCACTGCGCATCCAGCAGCCTCGCTTCATCGAGGTTGGCGACATTGGAGCAGCTTCTCCTGTGGATCATGACCCCGCGACCTCTCGTGACAAACCCGACGATCTCGTCGGGCGGCACAGGCTTGCAACATTTTGCAAGCAAAGTCAGCAGCTTGTCCACCCCCACGATCAACACTTCGCCTGATTTCTGGGAAGCGCTGCGTTTCATCACCGGAAGCTTTTCAGGCTCCGGCGCATCTTCCCTCAAAAAAGACTGGATCTGGCGGCTTGTGAACCCGCCTCTTCCGAGTTCGGCCAGGAAATCCTCGACTTTCGCGAATTTGAAATGATCCGCCATTTTCTCGAGCGAATAACCGCTTCGGCCCGAGCGCTTCAACTCCTTTTCGAGCAGAAGACGTCCCTGCGCCACGCTCGCCTCGATGTTGCGGCTGTTGAACCATTGCCGGATCTTGGTGCGCGCTCGCGAACTCTTCGCGAAGCCCTGTTCGGGGTTGAGCCAGTCGAGACTGGGGCCGCCCTGCTTGGCGGAAATGATCTCGACGCGCTGCCCCGTCTTCAGTGCGGTGTTAAGCGGCACGATCGCGCCGTCGACCTTCGCCCCGCGGCAGCGGTGTCCGAGTTCCGTATGCACATGGTAGGCAAAATCCACCGGCGTCGCGCCCCCCGGAAGATCGACGACCTTGCCTTGCGGGGTCAAGACGTAAACCGTGTCCTGGAAAAGCCCGTTCCTGATTTCCTGCGCAAGATTCGACGACTCGCTCAATTCGTCCCGCCAGCCCATGAGCTTCCTGAGCCAGACGATTTTTTCCTCGAAGCGGAAGTCGCGCTTGCCGCCTTCCTTGTAACGCCAATGCGCCGCGACTCCCATTTCGGAGGCCTGGTGCATGTCGAAAGTCCTGATCTGGACTTCGAGCGCCTTGCCTTCGGGTCCGATGACGCCGCTGTGCAGCGAGCTGTAGCCGTTGTCCTTGGGTTTCGCGATGTAGTCGTCGAATTCCCCCGGAATGGGGGTCCAGATATCGTGAACCATGCTGAGGACGACATAACAATCCTTCACATCGTCGACCAGAACCCTGATCGCCCTGACATCGTAAATCGCATCGAACACGAGGTTCTTGCGCTGCATTTTCTTGTAGATGCTGTAAATATGCTTGGGGCGCCCCGAAACCTCCCCACGGATCCCGGCCGCATCGAGCGCCCCTTTCAGCTCGGATATGGCCGTTTCGATGAATTTCTCGCGATCGCTGCGTTTCTCGTCCAGGAGTCCGGCGATTTTCCTGTAGATTTCGGGTTCGAGGACGCGAAAGGAGAGATCCTCGAGTTCCCATTTGATCTGCCAGATGCCGAGGCGGTTGGCGAGCGGCGCATAGATGTCGCGGGTCTCGATGGCGGCTTTGAGCCTCATGTCGAAATTTTCGCGCCCAACCAGATAACGCAGCATCTGGAGTTGATCGGCCAGCTTGATGAGCACCACCCGGATATCCTGCACGATCGCGAGCAGCATCTTGCGCAGGCCTTCGAGTTCCCCCTTTTCGGTTTCCGCAAGTTCCACGGAAGAAAAGCGCATGACGCCTTCGACGAGGCTTTCCACCCCTTCCCCTAAATCCTGCCCGATATCCTTGCAATGAAGGAGCAGGCTCGCAGCGACCGCCTCGTAATCCAGATGCATCTCTGCTAGGATTGAAGCAGTCAGGAGCGCATGACTCAGCGCGCCCTCCCCGCTGGCAAGAAGGCTGTCCTCCCCTGCGGCATGCTGGGCCGCGCGACGTATGAATTCGATTTCCTGTCGACTGTATCCGGGCGACAGGGATTCGAGCCAGAGCGAAAGGCTTTCGCGGGGCGTAGTGACGGTGACCATAATCCATTATGTCACAATCGTAGCCATGACCGGAACACTTCAAATATCGGACAGAATCTGGAACGCCAAATACCGCTGGCGCGACGGGAATGCACTCATGGATAACTCCATCGAGGACACATGGAGGCGCATCGCCCATGCCCTGGCCGGCGTCGGAAAAGATGAAAAATGGGAGTCCGATTTCTATTCCGTGCTGGAGAATTTCGCCTTCCTTCCCGGGGGGAGGATACAAGCGGGAGCGGGCACCCGGCACAAGGTCACCCTGTTCAACTGCTTCGTAATGGGAAGCATTGAGGATTCGCTTTCCGGCATTTTCGACTCGCTCAAGGAAGGGGCTGTCACCATGCAGCAGGGCGGCGGCGTGGGGTATGATTTCTCCACCTTGAGACCATACGGCATGCAGGCTCATGGCGTTGGCATGATCGCGTCCGGCCCGGTTTCATTCATGAAAATATGGGACAGCATGTGCGGCACCATCCTCTCGACCGGGGCGCGGCGCGGCGCGATGATGGCAAGCCTGCGCTGCGATCATCCCGACATCATGGACTTCATCGAGGCGAAGCGGGACGAAAAAATACTGCGCCATTTCAACCTTTCCGTACTTGCAAGCGATGAATTCATGCGTGCGGTGCGTTCTGATTCGGAATGGCCACTCGTTTTTCCGGAAGGAGGGGAATTATTCAGGCGGGTCAAGGCGAAAGCCTTGTGGGAGCGCATCGTGCGCGCTGCCTACGATTGTGCGGAACCGGGCGTCATTTTCATCGACAGGGTGAGGGATATGGACAATCTCTCCTATTGCGAGCGCGTCAGCGCCACCAATCCCTGCGGCGAAATTCCGCTCCCCCCTTACGGCGCATGCGACCTGGGATCGATCAACCTGACCCGTTTCGTAAAATATCCCTTCACCGACAAGGCATCGATCGATTTCGAAGGCCTGGAGAAAACCGCCATAATCGCAGTGAGAATGCTGGACAACGTCTACGATCTTTCCCACTTCCCGCTCCCCAGGCAGCGTCAGGTTGCAAAATCCAGCCGCAGGCTGGGACTCGGCCTGACCGGACTTGCGGATGCGCTCATCATGGTGAATATCCGTTACGGCAGCAAGGACGCGCGGAAAATAGCCGGGAAAATCATGAAGACGATCACGGAATGCGCCTATGCGACATCGGTGGAACTCGCTCGGGAAAAAGGAGCATTTCCGCTTTTCAGTCCCGAATATCTGGAAGGAGGATTCCTCCGCTCGCTTCCCGGGGAGATTGTCAAATCCATCGCGAAACACGGCATAAGAAACAGCCACCTCACCGCCATCGCCCCGACGGGGACCATCAGTCTCCTGGCGAACAACGTATCGAGCGGTCTCGAGCCGGTTTACGCACTGGATTACAAGCGCACCATCAGGCAGGCGGACGGAAGCCTCGACACCGTTCAGGTCTCCGATTACGCCTACAGGCTCTTCAGGCACGAAATGGGCGGAGACGAATCCCTGCCCGCTTCTTTCGTGACGGTGAAGGACATCTCTCCCGAAGAGCAGCTTCTCATGCAGGCGGCATTGCAAAAGCATGTAGACAATGCCATATCGAAAACGGTCTATGTTCCCGAGTGCGAGGATTTCGAATCCTTCGCTTCGCTTTACGATCAGGCCTACGAACTGGGACTCAAGGGATGCACGGCCTTCAGGCCGAACCCCGTGACGGGACAGGTATTGATCGAAAAGGCGCATTGCTGCTCATCCGAACGCGAAGCTGATTGAAATGGAATTTCCTGTTCTTCGGTGAAAGACGGGAAAGATCTCCCATGTCGAAGCCGCTTCCTCTGATGCTTGTGCTTGTGGGGCATTTCGACGACGACATGACGGCCTTGATTCAAGCTTGCCATTGCAGCTTCACCGCTTTTGAACTATCTTTCGCCTTTGTGTACGGAATTCTTATGCCCGGAACCCTATTCCTCATCCCTTCGCCGCTCGGGGAAGGCAAACTTTCGACAGTCATTCCGCAGGACGTAAAAGCATGCGTCGCGCAACTGGATAGTTTCATCGTCGAGCACCCCAAAACCGCGCGTCATTTCCTGAAGCTCGTCTGCACGAAAAAACCGCTGCAGGAACTCGATATGCAGATTCTGGACGAGCATACGAAAAAGGAAGATCTGGATGCCCTGCTGGCGCCCCTGCTGAACGGGCAGGATGTCGGATTGATATCGGAAGCGGGCTGTCCCGCTGTCGCGGATCCTGGCTCGGACCTCGTTAAGCTCGCCCATAAAAAAGGCATCCGGGTCGTGCCGCTCGTCGGCCCCTCCTCCATCCTGCTCGCCTTGATGGCTTCGGGCCTGGGCGGTCAGCGCTTCGTGTTTCATGGCTATCTTCCGGTGGAGTCCGAAAAACAGGCGAAGAAGATCGTGCAGATCGAGAAGGCATCGCGTTCCGGGAACGAGACACAGATTTTCATCGAAACACCCTACCGCAATATGAAACTGTTCGAGGCCCTGCTGCTGCATTGCAGGGAAGACACCCTGCTCTGCCTTGCTACCGACATCACGCTCGCAACAGAGTCTATTCTGACAAAATCGATTGGAAGCTGGAAAAAAACCGCATTCGACATCGGAAAACGCCCCACGGTATTCCTGATCAAGGGCTAGATCCGCCCGGCTGTTGCCTGCGGCGGCGCTCGCACGTGCAAGAGGACTCGGGCGGCAGAGGCCGACAGCCTGCCGCATCGCAGGCCGAATCTCGCAATCGCCCGTTTGCTTCGCCTGCTTCGATACCCGTCTGAACAAGGCTGCAAAAGTGCTGGGAATGGCGTCCTTGCAACCGGCTTCGCAAGCCTGGTCCCTGGGGTTTTAGCGAAGCTGCAGCGATTGCAGCATCGAGCTTCCCATGGTCACGCCGAATTTCTTGGCGACACGGACCGCGATGTTTTCCTTGGGGCTGTAATCCACGATATCCTTTGCCCCGATGACTTTCTCCGCGACATAATCCGTCGTGCCCAATGCGTCGGAGAGGCCCAGCTCTATGCTTTTCTGCCCCGTCCAGATGAGTCCGCTGTACATGTCCGGGGTTTCCTTCAGGCGGCTTCCGCGCCCCGCCCTCACCGCATGGATGAACTGCTGGTGGATTTCTTCCAGCATCTGCATCGCATAGCCCTTCTGCTCGTCGCTCATCGGCGAATACGGGTCGAGGAACCCCTTGTTTTTCCCGGCAGTCAGGAGCCTGCGTTCCACCCCCAGTTTCTGCATCGCACCGGTGAAGCCGAAACCGTCCATCAACACCCCGATCGACCCGACCATGCTTGCTTTGTCGACATAGATCTTGTCGGCTGCGACCGCGATGTAATAGGCGCCCGAGGCGCACATTTCGCCCACCACCGCATAAATCGGTATTCCGGGATATTCCTTCCTGAGCTTCACGATCTCGTCATTGATCTGCCCCGCCTGAACGGGGCTGCCTCCGGGACTGTCGATCTGCAGGATGACGCCCTGGGTATCCTTGTCCTTGAAAGCATCCTCCAGACTGGCATTGATTTCATCCGCGCTCGCCGGCGTGTCCGCGCTGATGACGCCGGTGAGCTCGACCAACGCGGTATGCCTGCCTGAAAGCCGGGGGCTGATTTCGTTGCTACCCTTGAATGCCAGATAAAGCACTCCGAACAGGAAGGCGAACGTCAGGGATTTGAAGAATATGCTCCAGTGCCTTGCCCTGCGGCTCTCCTGCAAGGCGTGAAAAGCGAGTTTTTCCAGGGTCTCGCGCTCCCAGTTTTCCTTTTCCATCATTTCATCTCCGTCAGGTATGGCTGTCGAACCATGCCCTCAATTCATCGAAATCCCCGAGGCAGGCAAGAGGGTTGAGCGCCTCCAGGTTTTCCCTGGGATGGGCTCCATGGCACATGGCAAGGCTGGCGACGCCGGCGTTGACGGCCATCTGCAGGTCGTGCGTGGTGTCGCCTATCATCAAGGTTCTTTCTGCGCTCGCGCCCAGCTCTTCCATCAGTTCCAGAAGCATCGCCGGATGGGGCTTCGAAAAAGTCTCGTCGGCGCAGCGGCTCGCATGAAAATAACGGCCTATCCCGGAAATCTCGAATGCCGAATCGAGTCCGCTCCTGCCTTTCCCTGTCGCAACGGCAAGCAGGTGGCCCGAATTCCTCAATTGTTCGATCATTTCTCGCGCGCCTTCGAACAGATAAACACCTTCATCCCAAGCCTTGAGGTAATGACGCCGGTAATGCTCCGAGAGCTTTCCATAATCGGGCATCCCGGCATCCGGAAAAAGATGCGCCATGGCTTCCATCAGCCCGAGACCGATGACATGGCGGGCAGCTTCGGGTTCGGGCACCGGAAAATCCGCGTCCAGGCTCGCCTTGCGGATCGAGCGCACGATGATTTCCGCGGAATCCATCAAGGTTCCGTCCCAATCGAATACAATAAGATCAAAGCATTTTTTCATTTATTTAATGTAATACATCAATCATGCAGCAGGGCTTCGAATTCCGGCGGCACGGGAGATTCGAGCGTCATCTTCTTCCCTTCCGGATGGAGAAAGATCATCCTCGCGGCGTGAAGATACATCCTCCTGAATCCCGACCTGGCTATTTCCTTGTTCAAGGCGAAGTCGCCGTACTTTTCGTCGCCTATGATGGGAAAGCCCAGGTGAGAAAGATGAACCCTGATCTGGTGCGTCCTGCCCGTCTTCAGGTTCGCTTCCAGCAGGCTGGCGCGCTCCCCCGCCTCGATGAGCGAAAAAACCGTCCTGGAAGGCATGCCGCCTTCTCCCACGCTCACCCGCCTCTCGCCCGAACCCGTCAGATACTTGTGGAGCGGCAGATTCACGTCCTGCTTCCGATTTTGCCACTTCCCCGCGACTACGGCAAAATAATATTTCTCGATATCCCCTTCCCTGATCTGGCGGTGCAGTTCGACCAGAGCCGAGCGCTTCTTCGCCAGAAGCAGCGTGCCCGAAGTATCCCGGTCGAGGCGATGCACGAGTTCCAGGAATTTCGCCTGGGGCCGGCTCGCGCGCAACTGTTCGATCACGCCGAAACTCACCCCGCTTCCGCCATGCACCGCGATCCCTGCCGGTTTGTCGAGCGCCAGAAGAAAATCGTCCTCGTACAGGATGGGAATGTCGAACGCCGGCAAAATGCGAGTCGCACCCGGTTTTTCAGCCACCCTGACAGGGGGGATACGCAGCATATCTCCCGGCTTTAGCCGGTAAGTTGCATCTATCCTCCGGCTATTCACCCTAACTTCGCCGCTGCGGAGAATGCGGTAGACATGGCTCTTGGGCACGCCCTTGAGATGGCTGAAAAGAAAATTATCGATGCGCTGCCCCGCATCCTCGTCCGTTACGATCACCCTTGTTACAGAATCTTTGCAAGCCTCGCTCATTTTGCTTATACTTGACTACCTCGAAGGTTTGCGTTCTGCGACCGAAAGAACGCTCCGAATTGAAGCGATCCCGAATTTTGTTGGAACCATGGTTAATTTCGCTCACCAGACAAAGTAGCGATAATAATTGATTTGCGCGCTCAAGGCACACGTAAAATTTTCATCCCTTGCCTCCGGGCAGGGTTTAGGCGACTCACGAATCATGAAACACCGTGCCTACTCCGATTGATGGCTGATATTTAACCGTTGAAGCGCATAATGTTGCGCAGTTTTGCCCGTGTTGCGAGCGCGGGAGAATAAAATAATGAAACGCATGTTGTTTAATGCGACCCAATCAGAGGAACTCAGGGTCGCGATAGTGGATGGTCAAAAGCTGATTGACCTGGACATTGAATCAGCCAGCAAGGAACAAAGAAAAAGCAATATATACAAAGGAGTCATTACACGAATAGAACCCAGCCTGGAGGCCGCATTTGTCGATTACGGCGGCGACAGGCACGGCTTCCTGCCCTTCAAGGAAATCGCCAGGAGTAATTTCCTGGGCGACAACATCGATGTCGGTCGCGCCAGGATTCAGGACGTACTGAAGGAAAAGCAGGAAGTCATCGTCCAGGTCGACAAGGATGAACGCGGGACCAAAGGCGCTGCGCTGACCACCTTCATCAGCCTTGCCGGGCGCTATCTCGTCCTGATGCCGAACAATCCCAGGGGAGGCGGCGTGTCGCGCCGTATCGAGGGCGAAGACCGCAACGAACTGCGCGACATCATGGCGCAGCTCGACATCCCATCCGGAATGAGCATCATCGCCCGCACTGCGGGAATCGGAAGAACGCTGGAAGAATTGCAGTGGGACTTCAATTACCTGATGCAGCTCTGGCAGGCGATCGAAAACGCCTCCAGGCAGCAGAACGGCGCCTTCCTGATCTATCAGGAAAGCAGCCTGGTGATCCGGGCCATACGGGATTACTTCAATCAGGATATCGGCGAACTCCTGATCGATACCGATGACATCTACCAGCAGGCAAGGCAGTTCATGAGCCATGTCATGCCCGGCAACGTAAATCGCGTCAAGCTTTACAGCGACGACATTCCGCTCTTTTCCCGTTTCCAGATCGAGCATCAGATCGAAACGGCCTATTCCCGCACGGTTTCGCTGCCATCGGGCGGCGCCATCGTGATCGACCATACCGAAGCGCTGGTTTCAATCGACGTCAATTCGGCCCGCGCCACCAAGGGAGCGGACATCGAGCAGACCGCTTTCAACACCAATCTCGAAGCGGCCGACGAAATAGCGAGGCAACTGAGGTTGCGTGACCTGGGCGGTCTCATCGTGATCGATTTCATCGACATGGAAAGCGGAAAGAATCAGCGCGAAGTCGAAACCAGGCTGAAAGAAGCCCTGCACCACGACAGGGCCCGCGTGCAGACAGGGAAAATTTCCCGCTTCGGCCTCCTCGAATTGTCGCGCCAGAGGCTGCAACCGTCCCTGGGTGAATCGAGCCACATGCCCTGCCCGCGCTGTCACGGAACAGGCCATATCCGCGGCATAGAATCCTCGGCCCTGCACATCCTCAGGATCATCCAGGAAGAAGCCATGAAGGAGAACAGCGCCCTCGTACGCGCCCAGGTTCCGGTCGATGTCGCAACCTATCTTCTCAACGAGAAGCGGGCTGAAATCCATGCGATCGAATCGAGGCTGAAGGTCGATGTCGTCCTGATTCCAAACATGTACATCGAAACGCCGAACTACACGATCACGAGGCTGCGCCACGACGAAATCGGCTCTTCCGATATCGCATCGGCAAGCTATCAGCTCGTGGAAAAACCGCTAGAGGAAACTCTGGGAGAGCCGGCGAAGGAAGCCCGCGCCCCCCGCCCTCTGGCGGCAGTGCGCGGTATCACGCCCGATCAGCCCGCCCCGGTGCAGGAAGCAAAAGTCGAAGCGAAGAAACCCACCTTCTTCGAAAAAATGTTTTCCTGGTTCAAAGCGGAAGAAGCGCCCAAGATTGTCGAACCTGCGAAATCCGAACCCGTGCGCGAAAGACCCCGCCGTCAGGATACCCGGCCGAAAGCTGCCGAAGCTGCAAAACGCCCGATTCCTCCCAAGCGCCCCGAGCGTGAAAGGCCGGAGCGCGAAAAGCCTGAACGCGAGAGACCCGAGCGTGAGAAGCCCGAGCGTGAAAAAACCGTGCTCGCAGTCGAAGCGACAGAGCCCGAAAAACCACGCAACGAAGCCCAGGGCGAAGGACGCGGCAGGCGCAGGCGCGGCAGGCGCGATCGTTCCAGGGGAGACCGTCAGGACGTTCAGCCGCAGGAAACCAGGGCGGATATGCCTCAGGCAGCCGAAATCAGGAAAGCACCCATCGAAGCGGTCAAATCGGTTGAGGCGGCCAAGCCGGTTGAACTGCCTGCAGCCGAACCCATGGCAGTTCACGCGGAAGCGTCCGTGGAGGCGGCAATGCCCGTGGAGGCGGCAATGCCCGTCGAAACAGTCGGGTCCGTGGAAGTTGAGAAAACAGCCGTGCCGGTCGAAATGGCAGCGCCCGTCTTGCAGCAGGTCGAAACCGATCCGGACAAGGTGAAAAGCATTTCGGCGGCGAGCGAAGCGGCTTTCGAAAGAGCCAGGACGAATCCGCGCCGTCGCAGGGCGCGCAACATTGCCCCAAGCGAAGCCGAACCTCTGCTTCAGGTCGAAACGAAACACCCGGAGTAGCGATTCAGCGGGCTGCCAGGATTTCCTTCAGCAGCCCGTTCGTGGCGCTTTCCACTCTGTCGAGAACGGTTTCGAAACCACGCAGCCCGCCGTAATACGGGTCGGGCACCTCTTTTTCCTCGTAATCCCTGCTGTATTCCATGAGTAGCCTCGCTTTCGACTGCAACTGCGGCTCGGCCATGCGATGCAGGATTGCAAGGTTCTGCCTGTCCATCGCAAGAATATAATCGAAACGCAGGAAATCCTCTTTTTCGACCAGTCTTGCGCGCAGACGATCCATGTCGTATCCCCTGCTCCTCGCTGCGCGTATTGCCCGCTCATCGGGGGATCCCCCTACATGATAGCCGTGCGTGCCAGCCGAGTCGATGACGAACCTGTCACCCAGGCGGGCAGCCTCGACCTTGTGCCTGAATACCGCCTCCGCTGTCGGGGAGCGGCAGATGTTTCCCATGCAGACGAACAAAACTCCGATTTTTTCCATATTCACCCTTCGATTGGCGCAATGCCGAAAACCCGTTCCTTCAACAGGTGAAGCTCGTCCCTGAGGCCCGCAGCCTTCTCGAATTCGAGGTTTTTTGCGGCGGCAAGCATCTCCTTCTCGATCCTCCTGATTTCCCTTGAAATCTCGGCTTCATTCATGGCGAGGTATTTTTCCTCGGATTTTCTGGCCCGCTGGGCGGCAAGTTCGCCTTCCGCATCGTAAACCCCGTCTATCATGTCGCGTATGCCCCTCGAAACCCCGACCGGCGTGATGCCGTTGGCTTCGTTGTGGGCGATCTGCTTCCTGCGGCGCCTTTCCGTCTCGCCTATGGCGCGCTGCATCGATCCCGTCATGGTATCGGCATAGAGGATCGCCCTCCCCCCGGCATGGCGGGCTGCCCGCCCCATGGTCTGGATGAGCGAGCGCTCCGACCTGAGAAAGCCTTCCTTGTCCGCATCCAGGATCGCAACGAGAGAAACTTCCGGGATGTCGAGTCCTTCCCTCAACAGGTTGATTCCGACCAGCACGTCGAACAGGCCGAGCCTCAGGTCGCGGATGATCTCGACCCGCTCGACCGTGCCGATGTCCGAATGCAGATAGCGCACCTTGATGCCATGATCGGAAAAATAGTCGGTCAGATCCTCCGACATGCGCTTGGTGAGCGTCGTCACCAGCACGCGCTCGTTCTTCTCCACGCACAGCCTGACTTCGGACATCAGGTCGTCGACCTGGCTGGATGCCGGCCTCACTTCGACCTTCGGATCGACAAGTCCGGTGGGGCGAATGACCTGCTCCACCACCTGCTGCTGGTGATTTGCCTCGTAAACGGAAGGGGTGGCCGAAACGAATATGCTCTGGCGCATCACTTTCTCGAATTCGTCGAAACGCAGCGGACGGTTGTCGAGCGCGGAAGGCAGCCTGAATCCGTATTCGACGAGATTCTCCTTCCTGGAGCGGTCCCCCTTGAACATCGCCCCGATCTGGGGAATGGTCACATGGCTTTCGTCCACGATCATGAGCGCGTCCGGCGGAAGATAGTCGATGAGCGTGGGGGGAGGATCCCCCGGATTTCTTCCCGATAGATGCCGCGAATAATTTTCGATCCCCTTGCAGAAACCGAGTTCGTTGAGCATCTCAAGGTCGAAGCGGGTTCTCTGCTCTATCCGCTGCGCTTCCACGAGCTTGTTTTCCCTGTGGTAAAAACTCACCCGCTCGCGCAGTTCGCTCTTGATCGTCTCGATCGCGCGCAAGGTAGTGCTGCGCGGCGTCACGTAATGGCTGGAAGGATAGACCGTGTAGCGCGAAACCTTCTGCCTGACATGCCCGGTGAGCGGATCGAACAGGCTGAGCGACTCCACCGTGTCGTCGAAAAAGCTCACCCTGAGCGCGAGTTCATTGCTCTCAGCCGGGAATATGTCCAGTATGTCGCCCCTCACCCTGAACACCCCGCGCTTGAATTCGATGTCGTTGCGCTCGTATTGCATCGCGACGAGGCGTTTCACCGCTTCTCTTTGCGAGGCGCTCTCGTTTTCGCGCAGGTGAAGGATCATGCCGTGGTAGTCGACCGGATCGCCTATACCATAGATCGACGAGACGGTCGCGACGATCACACAGTCCGGACGCTCGAGCAGGGATTTTGTGGCGGAAAGCCGCATCTGCTCGATATGCTCGTTGATGGAGGAATCCTTTTCTATGAACAGGTCGCGCGAAGGCACATAGGCTTCGGGCTGGTAATAATCGTAATAGGAGACGAAATATTCGACCGCATTCTCCGGAAGGAAATCGCGCATTTCGGAATAAAGCTGGGCCGCGAGCGTCTTGTTTGGCGCCATGACGATCGCGGGACGCCCCAGCCTTGCGATGACGTTCGCCATGGTGTAGGTCTTGCCGGAACCCGTTACGCCGAGCAGGGTCTGAAAGCGCATTCCGGCGCGCACGCCCTCGGTCAGCTTCTCGATTGCATCGGGCTGGTCTCCGGCAGGCGCGAAGGGCTGATGCAAACGGTATGCGCTATTGGGGAAAGTGGCGATCATCGGTATAATTGGAGATTGCAAAAAGCGATTTTAACATAGGGAATATCGTGAAACTCTCGACGCGCGTCCAAGCCATCAAACCTTCTCCCACCCTGGCAGTCACGGCAAGAGCGGCCAGACTCAAAGCCGAAGGCCGGGACATCATCGGGCTCGGCGCGGGGGAACCTGATTTCGACACGCCCTGGCACATCAAGGATGCCGCGATTCGCGCCATAGAATCAGGCTTCACCAAATATACTGCCGTAGGCGGCACCCCCGGCCTCAAGACTGCGATTCAGGCGAAACTCAAACGGGATAACGGACTCGAATACCATGCAAAACAGATCCTCGTTTCATGTGGAGGCAAGCAGAGCTTTTTCAACCTGGCGCTCGCCACGATAAACGAAGGCGAAGAAGTTGTGATTCCCGCCCCCTACTGGGTTTCCTACCCCGACATCGTCCTCATCGCAGGTGGAAAGCCTGTGATCGTCGAGGCCGGAATCGAGCAGGGCTTCAAAATCACCCCGGAACAACTCGAAGCTGCGATCACTCCGAAAACGAAAATGGTCGTGATCAACAGCCCGAGCAATCCGAGCGGCGCAGTCTACTCGCTATTGGAGCTCGAAGCGCTTGGAAAAGTTCTGCGCAAATACCCGGAAATTTTGATCGCGACAGACGACATGTACGAACATATCAACCTCGAAGGCTCGAAGTTCGTCAATATACTCAATGCCTGCCCGGATTTCTACCCCAGGACCATGGTCCTGAACGGCGTCTCCAAGGCCTATGCGATGACGGGATGGCGCATAGGCTATGCCGCGGGCCCGGAGGCCATCATCACGGCAATGGAGAACGTGCAGTCGCAGAGCACGTCCAATCCGACATCGATTTCGCAGGTCGCCGCCGAAGCCGCGCTCAACGGCGATCAGTCCTGCATAAGCCCCATGCTGGAAGCCTTCAGACAGCGCCATGCCTTTGTGGTGGAGAAGCTCAATGCCATTGCCGGCCTGAAGTGCATCCCGTCGGGCGGCGCATTCTATGCTTTCGCCGACGCGAGGAGCGCGATTGCCTCCCTGCACGCGAAGGGAACGATCGCCGAGGGAACCGACATCGCCTTCTGCGAATACCTGCTGGAAAAAGGCGGGGTCGCCGTGGTGCCGGGTTCGGCTTTCGGACTCGAGGGCTACATGCGCCTTTCCTTTGCCACCTCCATGGAGAACCTGAAAACGGCGCTCTCCCGCATCGAGGCTGCCCTTGCCTATTGACCTCGAAGCCCCAAGACATTAGAATTCACCCTCCATTCCCTGATAGCTCAGTCGGTAGAGCGACGGACTGTTAATCCGCAGGTCCCTGGTTCGAGTCCAGGTCGGGGAGCCAAAACAAAACAAGCACTTAGCCAGGTTAAAAAGACCTGGCTTTTTGCTTTCCGGCTTCCGTGTAACCCGGTTACGGGAATGCAGGCGGGTTCGTCCGGCGTTACGCCGTAACGGCCAAGACAGCGCGCAGACGATTATCGCGGTGAACAGCAATATCAGACGGCGGACAGCCTTTCCAGTGGAGCCGGTTGAACATGCAGGGGTAATTCCTTTATGCGCTGCTCGGCCTGCCACATGTCATAGGCGCGTTGCTCGGCAATCCAAGCGTCGGCACGTCCACCATTCTCAACGCCCAGCCATGCTTCGAGGCGCAAAGCCATTTCCGGCGATATGGCGGCGCGGCCATTTATGACACGGGAAAGCGCTACACGGGACACGCCCAATTGTTGCGCAGCTTCGGTTACGGACAGTCCGAGCACGGGAAGCACGTCATCGTGCAGGGTCAAGCGGGATGCGCCGGGTTGTGCATTCGGGTCATAGCGTCCCCAGCCGCTCAACCGTGTCCGGGTAACGCTCAACCAGTCGAATCAACAAGGCAGCCTGCGCGTTTGGCCGGGCGCGGCCTTGCTCCCAGTTCTCCAGGGTTCGTGGATTGGTGCGCAAATACCGGGCGAAAACCGGACGGGAAAGATTCAGCCGTTCTCGCAAGGCGACAAGCTCTTCCGCCGTGACATTCGCAACGGGCATTGTTTCAACTTCATGCGTGCGCAAGGTGCGCTTCCCGGCCCGTTCCTCGGCCATGGCATCGAAGCCTTCCGCAAGCTCTGCAAACAAGTTGCGTTTCTTCATCGTCTTGCCTCCAGTTCACGTTTCAGCATATCCTTGAGCAATCCTTTTTCCTGGGCGCTCAAGTCTTCCATTTCGTCCTTGTTGTAAAGGGTAAAAAGCCAGAATTGCCTGCCGGCTTCCCACCAGAAGTAAATCACCCTCAGGCCGCCACGCTTGCCCTTGCCGCGCTTTGGATCGGGGCGGCGCAGCTTTCGCAAGCCCCCGGTTCCCTCGATGACATGGCAGCAGACGCAAAGATGCCTAAGAAGCCAGCTATAACAATCCCTGCATTACTGGTAAGGATGGTATCCATACTTTCCCCCATATCACAGTCAATAACATAGCATAGGGTACATCAACCGACTGGATTTTTCGACCCGCTCAAACCGCTCAAACTGCGCAAGCTGTATATTCTGACAGGTGACATGGGCATGAAAAGCATCCAGACTGCATGCGGATAAAGCCGGGGCCTGCCCGGCATGGACAAGCACGGCGGCAGCTTGCAGCATCCCTTCAATTGCCGCAACTTCAAGGAGAATGACATGACAATTCTTAGTTTCGATGGTCGCGTAAATATTGCAGTGAGAATAGTGACCGAGCAATACCCGAAGGCCAAGCTGTATGAAGCCGATGGAACGGCATCCGGCGGACCCACCACGGATCCGGCAAAGATAGACCGATTGAGAGTGGTCTTTCAGAACGTGAACAATTCCACCGTGATCATCAAGGAAACCGGTTACGGCGAGTTCGGCAAGCCGCAGCTTATCCCTGAGCCCTGGCTCGAAGACATCATCATCCAGTGGCCCATCAAGATGGATCTCCCACAAGCCAACGAACTGAAGGAAAAAGCGGGCTATCCGAATCCCTATGGAGCGGTTACCCTGCGCAATCCGATGGGTCCGAAGCCTGGCAACCCCTATTTCATTTTCGGCGGAAATCCTGCGGAACCCTATATCTTTGTCGATACAGTCACAGGCGAAGTCCACCCAGGCAACTGAAAGCCCGTCCCATGCGAAAAAGGGTTGCGATCGATCGCGGCCCTTTTTCCTTTCAGAACGCGACAATCCGTAACACTTCCGGCCTTGCCAGTGCCGGCGAAATGGTTTATGTTCCGGCAACGTATTCGTTAAGCACTTTGAGAACAGTCTCTAATTTCACATGAAAGATGCAGCGTAATGTTCAAAAATATGAAAATCGGCATGCGCCTTGGGCTGGGTTTCGGCCTGATCCTGTTTCTGTTGTCCGTCACCGCATTGATCGGCATCGGCCAACTGGGAGAACTCAACCGGAATGTGGGATCAGTGCTCAATGACCGTTACCCGAAAACATCCGCCGCCAACGAAATCGCTTTCAGGGCAATGGATAATACGCGCATCATCCTCAACATCATTCTCAACCCTGACGACAAGATCAAGGCGAAGAACAAGGATGCCTACGACAGCAATATCGCAAGGAACATCGAACTGTTCGATCAGCTCGACAAAGCAGTCAAGTCCGAGGAAGGCAGAGGACTGCTCAAGGCCATGCACGAAGCTCGTGCCGCTTACAACAGCTATACTGCAGAAGTCATCCGGCTTGGATTGGCCGGAAAACCCGACGATGCAGCCAGGGTGTTGTATGGCGAAAATTATAAAACTCAGGCCGCATATTTCGCTTCCATCAAGAAACTGGTCGAGTATCAGGAAAGACAAATGACAGAGACGGGAAGGCAGGCCGAAGAGAATTACGCATCAACCCGCGTCATGATGCTCGGTCTGGCTGTCGCAGCATTCCTGCTGGGTTCCGGCATCGCCTTCCAGGTGACCCGCGGCATCACCCGTCCCATCGGCGAAGCGGTGCGGGTGGCGAACCGGCTTGCAGGCGGCGACCTGACCGGAACAATAGAAGTGAACTCCACAGACGAAACCGGCATGCTGCTGGCCGCGATGCGCAACATGGCGGCCAGGTTGAAGGAAATGATCTCGGAGATTCTGGGCAGCGCCGATCAGGTATCCAGCACGGCCGCACAGCTATCCGCAGCATCAGGCCAGGTAGCTGACGGCTCGCGCCAGCAGTCCGAGGCTGCTTCCGCCATGGCATCGGCTGTGGAAGAAATGACGGTCAGCATCGATCAGGTTTCCGGCAACGCGCAAAATGCGAGAAATGCTTCCAGACATTCCGGGGAAATGTCTGAACAAGGCGCAGCGGTGATCCAGAATGCGGTGACGGAAATGGCAAAAATAGAAGGCTCCGTCAAGGAATCCTCGCAAATCATCGAAGCGCTGGAACAGCAGTCAGGCGAGATTTCCGCCATCGTCAACGTCATCAAGGAAATCGCCGATCAGACCAACCTGCTCGCCCTTAACGCCGCGATCGAAGCCGCCCGTGCGGGCGAACAGGGACGGGGTTTCGCCGTTGTCGCCGACGAAGTGCGCAAGCTGGCGGAACGAACGACCACGTCAACACAGGAAATCGCCGCCATGATCGAAAAGATCCAGATCGGCACCCGTGAAGCGGTGAACAGCATGGAAAGCGGCGTCTCCAGAGTAAGCAGCGGCGTAGCGCTCGCAAGTCAGGCCGGTCAATCGATCACTCAGATCAAAGACGAGGCGACCCTGGTAGCTCAAGCGGTGAGCGACATTTCCGACTCGCTCAAGGAACAGAGCGCAGCCAGCAACGATATTGCAAGAAACGTGGAAAGAATCGCCCAAATGACAGAGGAAAACAGCATGGCGGTACAACAAACCGCCAGCGCCGCCCAGCTTCTGGAACAACTGGCGTCATCCCTTCAAGCCACCGTAGGCCGCTTCAGGGTTTAGCGCTTGCCTCGTCTGGCGATCGCACCCATCAGGGCGAATCCCGCCAGCATCAGCGCCCACTGTCCGGGTTCCGGCACGACAGCCATCGTAGGAGCCGAAAAATTGCCGGGAAGCACGGCCCACCAGGCATAATACTGATTGGTCTTGGTGTTGGCGCTTTGGTTGCCGTTTCCGTTGTCGAAGACCCATGCGTTATCGGGACTCGATGCGTACTCCGTGCCCGACCAGTACAGGGAACTCTGGACATTCCGGAACAGGCTGTAACCGGCATTATGGACGGTGGCGATGGATTTTCCTGCCACGCCGCCGAGGCTGGCGAAAAGGCTTCCAAGCTGGCTGTTGGTGCAGTTGAAGCTTACGCCGCAGGACGGGTCCGCCGCCGGCAGGGACCATGCGTTATAGCCCCTGTAGTTGATGCTGTTGAGATACCCCACCCAGGCCTTGCCGCCGAACCAGTCCAGCAAGCCGCCTTGACCGAAATCCGCTGAACTCAGCGTGTAAACGCCGCTGGGCGAATAAATATTGGACATGTTCACAACACTCGGCACCGCAGCGATGATCTTGCTCACCAGAGATGGATCGGCGGCCGACATGGTGCCGAACAGATTGGCGTCCTGCAGCCAGGTGAGGTTCGCGACATTGTCGTAAACCAGTCCATTGCCGTTGCCGGTCAAGCTCGCCTGCGCAGCACTCGCGCCCAGGAAACCCGCTGCGAGCAATGGCATGAGTTTATGCTTCATTTGCATTCCTTACTGATATAGTCGGAATAGCATAGCGCACGAACGTGACAACTGAGCTACGAATGACTGCGGATTATTAGTCCATTCGGACTGGTCAGGCAATCAAGCGCTTGTCAGGCTTCGAAAAAAGGTCTATGTTTTTGCAATGAGTCCGAGAGATGCGCTGCCCATGATAGCCGAAACAGAAATCATCGAAGCAATGAAGAACGATGAGTTCGTCTTCCACTATCAGCCCAAAGTTTCGCTCGTGACCGGGAAGGTGAGCGGCGCAGAAGCGCTTATCAGGTGGATCAAACCCGAAGGCTCGGTGGTCATGCCGGACGCTTTCATCCCCGTGGCGGAACAGTCGTCGCTCATCAAGGACATTACCCGCCACATGTTCCCTAAACTGGTGAACGACCTGATGGTATTGACGGATGTGGAAAAATCACCCCTGTCCTTCAATGCTTCGGCCAGGGATTTCGAAGACGATGCTTTCGCGAGGATGATGCTCGAATCGCTGGAGACCTTGCAGATCCCGCCGGACAGCCTGCAGGTGGAATTGACCGAGACTGCCGCGCTGGAAGCGGGCGACAGGATCAGAAACAATATACTGCCTTTGCGGCAGGTCGGGCTTGGACTCGCGATGGATGATTTCGGCACGGGCTATTCGTCCCTGGATACGCTCAGCAAGTGGCCCTTTACGATCATCAAACTGGATCAGGGCATCATCGGCAGAATGCTCGACTCGGACAAATGTTCGACCATCGTCGAGTCTTCCATCCGCATGGCGCACGAGCTGGGGATCAGCATCGTGGCGGAAGGCGTGGAGAACAACGGGCAATACCAGCATCTGCTCGGATCGGGATGCACGAAAGTTCAAGGGTTCTGGATCAGCAAGGCGATCCCCCTGGATCGGTATATCTCCTTCGTAAAAGAAGACATCCGCTGGTCCGGCATGCCAGCCGGATTGATCAGCATGGCGATCGTCGACCATGTGCAATGGCGAAAACAGCTTGTGAGCGAGCTGGTCAGGGCGGTTTCCTTTCCCAAAAACTCACCGCATCGAAAATACCTGAACATCCCGCCTTTGTCCTGCAAGGAATGCCGATTGGGGCTGTGGTATTACGGAGTCGGACAAATGTTCAAGGACAGGCAATCCTTCCTGGACATGGAAAAACCGCATTGCGAGTTTCACGACATCGGCATCCTGCTCGTCGATCTGGTGAGGGACGGCGCCGGCATCGAGGATCTCACCCCCCACCTGAGAACGCTCTCCGAGCATTCGATGGAAATTTTGGGAAAGCTGCAGGCACTTGAAATCGAGGGGTTGATGGACATGAACGCCTCGCAGCATGCATGGATTTCGCATCCATTGCATCCGACAAACCAAGCCTGATCAGAAGCCCTCGCCCTCCACCAGATAGCGCCATTTGCCTGCCGGAAGATCGCCCAGCCTGACTCTGCCTATCCTGACGCGTTTGAGCCCCACCACCTTCAGCCCGACGAGTTCGCACATCCTCCTGATCTGGCGCTTCTTGCCTTCCTTCAGAATGAACCTCAACTGATCCTCGTTCTGCCATGAAACCCTTGCCGGCTTCAACGCCGAACCATCGAGCGAAAGACCGTGGTTGAGCAAACGCAGGCCCTTGTCGTCCAGCTTCCCTTCCACCCTGACGAGGTATTCCTTTTCGATGTCGGAGGCTTCCCCTATCAGCAGCTTCGCAATCCTGCCATCCTGGGTGAGCACGAGCAGCCCCGTGGAATCGATATCCAGACGACCGGCAGGCGCCAGCCCTTTCAACTGCTCCTGGGAAAATTTGAGATTCGCCGTATCCCCCGAAAACCTCGACGCGGCATCGATCAGGGAGACCGCAGCCTTGTAGCCCTTCTCCGGCTGTGCCGAAACATAGCCGACGGGCTTGTTGATCAGAATGGTCACGGGAGGATTCCGCCTCGCCTCCTTCGAAAGTTCTATTTTCTGCGAAGGATCGATCTTCGTTCCGAGTTCCGCCACCTTCAGCCCGTCGACAAAAACCCATCCCCTGGAGATGAAATAATCCGCTTCGCGCCGGGAGCATATCCCCTTCTCCGACATCACCTTGGACAGCCTGACTTTATCCATTGGGTTCGAACCACGAGAGTTTTTCCCTGAGGCTCACCACTCCCCCCACGATAATCAGTGTGGGCGGAGTCAGTTTCGCCCTTCTCGCGATTTGGGCAAGATCGGCGAGTGTACCCGTAAGCACCTTCTGGTTCCTCGTCGTGCCCTGCTGAATCACTGCGGCAGGCGTGGAAGCGGCAAGACCGTGTTCGACGAGTTTCGAGCAAAGCACTTCGATTCCGGTGAGTCCCATGTACACCACGATGGTCTGCCTGGGTCTTGCCAGCATTTCCCAGTCGAGATCCATGCTGCCGTCTTTCAGATGTCCCGTGACGAACACGCAGGATTGCGCATGATCGCGATGGGTGAGCGGGATGCCCGCGTAGCTCGACACGCCTGAGGCCGCCGTGATGCCGGGTACGACCTGGAAGGCAATCCCGTGGCTCGAAAGCGTCTCGATTTCCTCCCCTCCCCGTCCAAATATGAAAGGATCTCCGCCTTTCAGCCTCAGCACGCGCTTGCCATCCTGGGCGAGTCTCACCAGGAGTTCGTTGATTTCCTCCTGGGGCATCGCATGATCGCTCTTTTTCTTCCCGACATAGATCCGCCGCGCATCGCGCCTTGTCATCTCCAGAACCGGCTTCGATACCAGGTTGTCGTAGAGCACCACATCGGCCTTGTGCATGAGCCTCAATGCCCTGAAAGTCAGAAGATCGGGATCCCCCGGACCTGCGCCCACGAGATAGACTTCTCCCTGATGCATCACGCCCTTTTCGATGCGCTCTTCGAGCAGTGCCTCGGCATTTTTCTCGTCTCCCATGAGCGCCTTCTCGGCCACTCTGCCTTCGAAAATATCCTCCCAGAATATTCTTCTATCGGAGGGCTTCGTGATCCTGGCCTTGACCCTGTCGCGAAAGCGGGAAGCGAATGCGGCCAGCCTGCCGTACCCTTCCGGGATCATGGATTCGAAGCGTGCGCGCAGGAGCCTTGCCAGAACAGGGGATGCGCCTCCCGTCGAAAAGGCGACGATTAACGGCGAGCGGTCGAGTATGGAGGGCATGACGAAGCTGCAAAGCGCCGGATTATCAACGACATTGACCGGGATATTGCGCGCCTTTGCCGCTTCCGACACTTGCCTGTTGACTTCGGCATCGTCGGTCGCCGCGATCGCGAGCGTCATGCCGTCGAGTTGGCAGTCCGAAAAATGCTCGGCAAGATGCTCGATCCCGGAAAATCCCTCGCAAAGCTCAGGGGATGCCACCTTGACGATCGCGCCGGACTGAAGCAGGATGGATGCCTTTCTGAGCGCGACTTCCCCGCCACCGACGACCAGGCAATGCTTGCCCTTCAGATTCAGGAAAACTGGGAAAAAATCCATCAGGCGAGCCTTTCGACGAAAGACTTGTCCCTGTTCTCCCAGTATTCACGAGTCCATCTTTCGGCTTCCGCTATCGTTTCGAGCCGCCTGAGCGCCTTCAGCACGATCGCCGCGGTTCCTATGACGCTCATCATTCCGAACTCGTCCTCGATATCCCCGAACCAGAGCCCGGAAAGACGAGAGACATCCATTTCCTCATTCTTCACATGGCGCGCGGCAAAAAGCGCCGGCCATTCCTCCTCGAAGAGTTGTCCGTCTAGAACGGATTTCGCCTTGCAGGGAAGATCGGGATTGCGCTCGGCTTCCCCCCCCTCTCCTTTGAGGACGACGATATTCTCGCCCAGGATCAGCCCTGCCCCCTGGTGGGATTCGAGATAGCCTGGATGAAAAATGCCCTGGATCGAAAGGGATGCAGAGGATGGGTTCAACATCCTTGCGATCGTGTGAACGGGGGTACGCAATCCGAAAAGGGGCCTGAGGTCCATGATCTGCTTCAGTTTCGGGTTCAATGTCTCGAAGCCAAGAAACGCGAATTTTTCCTCCTTCACCCGAGCGAATGCGTCCAGGATCGAAGCCGACTGCGTGATCCCCAAGGCTTTCAGAGCATCTGGCGCATGCACCCTGTCGGCGCCCGAGCTTGTGCCATGCATCATGACGGAAATGCCTCGGCTGGCAAGGAGCAGCGCTGACAGGATATACCAGGGAAGCTGTCTGCGCTTTCCCGCATAACAGGACCAGTCCAGATCGACTTTCGGCGTTTCGTCAGGCATGGGAACGGCTTCCCTTGCCGCCCTGACGAAACCCGCCAGCTCTTCCGAAGTTTCCTCCTTCACCCGCAGGAGCATGAGGAAGGCGCCGAGCTGGATGGGCTCGACCTCCTCTGCCAGTATCATTTTCATGGCCTCATACGCTTCGCTTTGGGTAAGCGCGCGCGAACCGTGCCTGCCCTTGCCGAGCGTTTTGATGTATTGCGCGAATGGATGCTCCATAGTCATTTCCAGCCTCGTTCAGGTGTATTCAATGCGGGTCTTCCGCAATCAAACAATAGATTAACATCAAAATGCGCCTTGCGATCCAACCCGATCGGGTTAGTTGGTTATCGGAAAGTCCGGAAGATTACGCCGGGGGCGGAAATGGATGTGCCACGCAGCATGGATGACTCCCGTATGTACTGCCATGCGTGCATATTGGAAGGTCCGGGAAGGAATGGCCACTGGAAAAAAACGGCAAAATCCGCCGGATTCGAAACCGCGCCTGCATTTTACCAATGGCAGATTCGTGCCAATTGCTGATGGTCGGCTACTGGCTTTGACAGGCTTAAAGGTGGAAGTGTTTCAGATTCATGGCGTGGATGAGCGCGGCAAGGTGGCAGTACGCAAGCAGCTGAAACGGAAAGACATGGCCAAATATTTCGCGAATCTGGACCGCGCTCGATTATGGTGCATGCAGGCACATTACAAGTGCGCATCTGGCGTAAATGCGATATTCGCGTACGTCGTTACTCAGGATAAACAATAATTCGGCACCTTGGCACGATAGCTGCTACAATTCAACCAAGGGTGCCGGTCTAGCAGACTGGCCACTTGTAGAAGAACTAGGGTTCCGGCCATCGATCGAAAACGATGGTGTCTGGTCCGAGAGTTCTCGGCCTTGCCGATAGCAAGGCTCCACGGAGGGATAAAAGCCCGGGAGGATGTGTCCAAGTTTCATTGGCACCCTCCCGGGCTATTTTTATTTCAGGAGTCGCGCCAATGTCATTTCTACAGCATCCAACAGGTCGGTCAACTCGCTCAAGCTTTGCAGGACATTCCGCTTGCATCGATATTCATCCAGCAAAAAGCGAGACGCCATGACCAAGCCCATACTCACGCAAAACATCCTGTGGGAAGAAACCATTCCAGGAAGCGCCCATTGGTCGTTTTTGATGAAGCGAGGAACCGCACTGCGCATCACCGATGTGGAAGGCGGGGCGAATCTGTCCGCGCTGTTCTATAACCAGGAAGAAAAACTGGAACGCTACTGCATGGCCGACACGCTGAAAGCGCAACATACCGCGCATCTCACCAAAGGCTTCGTATGCTATTCGGACATGGGGCGCGTGTTGGCATCCATCATGGAAGACACTTGCGGCTGGCACGATACGATCTGCGGCATGAGCAACGCGGCGCTGGTGGAGAAGAAATACGGCAAGGCCGAATACCAGCAGCATCGCAACGCCATGCACCGCAATGCGCGCGACAGTTTTCTTATCGAACTCGGCAAGTGGGGTTTGGGCAAGCGCGACATCGTGCCCAACGTGAATTTCTTCAGCAAGGTCAGCGTGGACGAAGCAGGCAACTTAAGCTTTGCAAGCCGGCATTCCAGGGCCGGTGACTTCGTCGATCTTCGCTTTGAAATGAATGTGCTGGTTGTCATCTCGGCATGCCAGCATCCTCTGGACCCCAACCCGGAGTACGAACCCAAGCCCGTCCATCTGCAAGCCTGGCATTGCGGCACCGCACAGGAAAATGACTACTGCCGCAATTTCCGTCCGGAGAACAGGCGCGGTTTCTACAACACTGAATTGCTGTTTCGATAAGCATAGGAGCGATCATGGCCATCGTTGAAAGTAAATTGACGCCGCAACAGGCAAGTTACGACTTCATCTTGCCAGCCGGTGAATCCTGGCTGCATGAAGTAAAGCGCGGACAGGTATTTCGCATCCTCGATCTGGAAGGCAATCAGGCAGTGGATACCCTGTTCTATAACGCGCACAGCCCGGAAGAACGTTACAGCGCTGTGGACACCATCCGCGAACAGGGCAATCTGTATCTGACTGCCGGTACGCGCCTGCTGTCCACCGAAGGCAATGTGCTCATGACCATCGTCGCCGACACCTGCGGTCGGCACGATACGCTGGGCGGTGCCTGCGCGGCGGAAAGCAACTCCGTGCGTTATGCCATCGACAAGAAATACATGCACAGCTGCCGTGACAGTTTTTTGCATGCCCTCGGTCATTGCGGCTGCGGCATGGACAAGCGCGATCTGACGAGCAACGTCAATTTCTTCATGAATGTGCCGGTGACGCCGCAGGGTGAGCTGACATTCGCCGACGGCATCTCTGCTCCCGGCAAGTATGTGGAGATGCGCGCCGAGATAGATGTGCTCGTGCTGATATCCAATTGCCCTCAGCTGAACAATCCCTGCAACGCCTATAACCCGACGCCGGTGAGGCTGTTGATCTGGGACGAAACCAGTCATTAAAAAACCATTTGTCGGCATCCGGACGACCGGATGCCTAAAAACGATGCAGGACGACCTGCTATTTAGGTAAGCCATGTTCAATAAAGTATTGATCGCCAATCGCGGCGCAATTGCCTGCCGCATCATCCGAACGCTGAAGCGGATGGGCATCCGCTCGATCGCGGTTTATTCGGAGGCCGATGCTCGCTCGCTGCATGTTCAGATGGCTGACGAAGCAGTTTGCATCGGAACGGCTGCGGCAGCAGAAAGTTATTTGCGCGGCGAGCGCATTCTGGATGTCGCCCGCAGCACAGGTGTCCAGGCCATCCATCCCGGTTATGGTTTTTTGTCCGAGAACGCCGCGTTTGCCGAACAGTGCGCCGAAGCGGGGGTGGTTTTCATCGGCCCCACACCGGATCAAATGCGCCGCTTCGGACTCAAGCACACCGCACGCGAAATTGCCGAACAGAACGGTGTGCCTCTGCTGCCTGGCAGTGGACTGCTGGGTGATATCGGTCACGCGCATGCCGAAGCGTCGCGCATCGGTTATCCGGTGATGATCAAAAGTACGGCGGGCGGCGGCGGCATCGGCATGCGCCTGTGCTGGAGCGCTGACGAACTGAAGGAGGCGTTCCAATCCGTAGAACGTCTGGCGCGAGCCAACTTCAAGGATGCGGGTATCTATCTGGAAAAGTACGTCGAGCATGCGCGTCATATCGAAGTTCAACTGTTCGGCGACGGCAAGGGCAAGGTAATTGCGCTGGGCGAACGCGACTGTTCGGTGCAGCGCCGCAACCAGAAAGTGATAGAAGAGACCCCCGCACCGAATTTGACACCCGAAGTCAGAAAGCGTCTTCAGGAAACCGCCGTGCGGCTGGGCGAATCCGTTCAGTATCAATCGGCTGGAACGGTGGAATTCGTGTTCGATGCGCAAAGCGGCGAGTTCTATTTCCTCGAAGTGAATACGCGTTTGCAAGTCGAACACGGTGTCACCGAAGAAGTCACCGGTGTCGATCTGGTCGAATGGATGGTGTCGCAGGCTGCGGGCGAGTTGCCCCCCCTCGATACGGTGCAGATCAAACCCAAAGGCGCTTCGATACAGGTGCGTCTGTATGCGGAAGATCCGAACAAGAATTTTCAGCCTTCCAGCGGCGTTCTGACTGGAGTGGAATTTTCAGCCGATGCGCGCAACGAAACCTGGGTGGAACGCGGCAGCGACATTCCCCCTTACTACGATCCGATGATCGCCAAGATCATCGTCAAGGCGATGAATCGGGAAGCGGCTTTGGAGAAAATGCGGGATGCACTGGCTTTAACCCGCGTGGGCGGCATCGAGACCAACCTGGAATATCTGCGCCAGATCGTGGCTGACCGCGTGTTCGTCGAAGGCCGACAGACCACGCGCTACCTGAACGGTTTCCATTACAAACCGAGCACCATCGATGTGCTGGAACCCGGCGTGCAAAGCACGATACAGGACTTCCCGGGGCGTCTGGGTTACTGGAACATCGGCGTGCCGCCATCCGGACCGATGGATGCGCAGGCCTTCCGCCTGGGCAACCAGTTGCTTGGAAATGCCCAAAATGCGGCAGGGCTGGAACTGACCATATCGGGTCCGACCTTGCGCTTCAATTGCGATACCGTCATTGCCTTGACCGGCGCAGCGATGGAGGCCGAGCTGGACGGCAAGCCGCTGAAGTTCTGGTGCAGCCATGAGGTGAAATCCGGCAGCGTGTTGCGGCTGGGCGCGGTGCAAGGGGGGGGCTGTCGCACCTATTTGGCTGTGGCAGGCGGTTTCGATGTACCGGATTATCTTGGCAGCAAATCCACTTTCACGCTGGGTCAGTTCGGTGGCCACGGCGGGCGCACCTTGCGCACCGGCGATGTGTTGCACCTCGGCGTTGAATCCGCTCCCCGGAAACACCGGACGCTACCGTCAAATCTGATCCCTTCATATGGCAAGCAATGGGAGATCGGCGTGTTGTACGGTCCGCATGGCGCACCGGATTTTTTTACGCCATCCGACATCCAGACCTTTTTCACCACCGCATGGGAAGTGCACTACAATTCCAGCCGCACCGGCGTGCGCCTGATCGGCCCCAAGCCGCAATGGGCGAGGCAAGATGGCGGCGAGGCCGGGTTGCATCCGTCCAACATCCACGACAACGCCTATGCCATCGGTGCGGTGGACTTCACTGGTGATATGCCGGTCATCCTTGGTCCGGACGGCCCCAGTCTGGGCGGCTTCGTGTGTCCTGTGACCATCGCCTATGCTGAACTGTGGAAGATGGGCCAACTGCGCCCAGGCGACACAGTGCGTTTTTACTGGATGACTTTGGAGCAAGCCAATCATCTGGAACAACTGCAAGACCAGAGCATCGCAGGGCTTGCCTTGCCGGATGGGCCGGGCGAGCTCCCCTCCGCCGAAACGATGGGTAGCCCCATCATTCACAGCATTCCAGCCAGAGATGGGCAGGTGCAAGTGGTCTATCGCCAATCCGGCGACCGCAATTTGCTCATCGAATACGGCCCGCTGGTGCTCGATATCGATTTGCGTTTCCGTGTGCATGCACTGATGCAATGGCTGCAGCAGGCACTGAATGAGGGCAAGCTGCAAGGCATTCTCGATCTGACTCCGGGCATCCGTTCGCTGCAGATCCATTTTGACAGCCGCCTGATGCCACGCAAGCAATTGGTTAAGCAGCTTATCGAAGCGGAAAACCAATTGCCGAGCATCGAGGACATGCAAGTGCCGACGCGCATCGTGCATTTGCCCCTGTCGTGGGACGACCCCTCCACACAGATGGCGATCCGGAAATACATGCAATCAGTACGCAAGGATGCTCCCTGGTGTCCGAGCAACATCGAGTTCATCCGCCGCATCAACGGTCTGGACGATATCGAACAGGTGAAACGCATCGTGTTCGATGCGAGTTATCTGGTTCTGGGTCTGGGCGATGTCTATCTGGGCGCGCCTGTAGCCACGCCACTTGATCCGCGGCATCGCCTGGTCACGACCAAATACAATCCTGCGCGTACCTGGACGCCGGAGAATGCCGTCGGCATCGGTGGTGCCTATATGTGCGTGTACGGCATGGAAGGCCCCGGCGGCTACCAGTTTGTCGGGCGTACAGTGCAAATGTGGAATCGCTACAAACAGACGGCGGACTTCGAACAAGGCAAGCCCTGGCTGCTGCGTTTTTTCGACCAGATTCGTTTTTATCCGGTATCGGAGCAGGAGCTGCTCAAAATACGCGAGGATTTTGTGGCCGGACGTTTCCAGCTCGAAATCGAAGAGACCACCTTCAGCCTTAAGCAATACAACCAGTATTTGCACACCAACGACAGCGAGATCACTGCGTTTCGCAATACGCAACGCGCCGCGTTCGCCGCAGAGCGCGAGATGTGGAAAGCGAACGGTCAGGCAGACTACGCTACCGACGATACGGTGGCTGAAGCTGGAACGGACAGTGAACTTGATCTCGCACCGGGTAGCCGCGCGATAGCAGCCCCTGTGGCGGGCAGTGTATGGGCCATACCGGTCGAGGTCGGCAACAGGGTCAAGGCGGGCGATACGCTGCTTGTCATCGAATCGATGAAGATGGAGTTCCCCGTGGCGTCACCCTGTGACGGAGAGATCATTCAGTTGCATTGCCGCACGGGCGGACAGGTCTCGGCAGGCCAAGACCTTCTGGTTATCCACAATGAAGAGTGAGGACAAGATGAAACACGATCTCGATATTGGTTCACTGCGTAAACGCTATCTGGCTGGTGAGCTCCACCCTCTCGATGTCATGCAGGATATCCTGGCGTGCATCGGTGACGATCCGCATCGCGTATGGATACATCGTTTGTCGCCAGATGAAATCCAAGGCTACGTGCTGGCTCTGCAAGACAAGGATCCCGCTGAACTCCCTTTGTATGGCATTCCGTTCGCCATCAAGGACAACATCGATCTGGCCGGGGCACCAACCACGGCAGGCTGTCCTGAATTTGCTTATATGCCGCAACGTCATGCGACGGTGGTGCAACGACTGATCGATGCGGGCGCTATTCCCATCGGCAAGACCAACCTCGATCAATTCGCCACAGGGCTGAACGGCACGCGCTCGCCTCACGGCGCATGCCGCAACGCATATGACGCGGACTATATTTCCGGCGGCTCCAGCTCCGGCTCAGCAGTAGCCATTGCGCTGGGGCAGGCGAGTTTCAGTCTGGGTACCGACACTGCCGGTTCGGGGCGTGTACCCGCCGCGTTCAATAATTTGGTCGGGGTGAAACCGACGCGGGGCTGGTTATCCACCTATGGTGTGGTGCCAGCCTGTCGTTCGCTGGACTGTGTTTCCATTTTTGCAGTCAATACGGCGAGTGCCGGCAGCGTGTTATCCGCAGCAGCAGGATATGACGAGCAAGATCCGTATTCGCGCCACATGCTCGCGCACGGTTTTGATTTCGGACATGCCGCGACTTTCCGTTTTGGCGTGCCGCGCGCCGAGCAATTGCAGTTCTTCGGTAATCAGCAGGCTGCCCTCTTGTTCCAGCGCAGTTGCGACGCGTTGTGTGCTGTCGGCGGCACGGCGGTCGAAGTTGATTTTGTCCCGTTCCTGAATGCAGCGCGCTTGCTGTATGAAGGTCCCTGGGTAGCGGAACGCTATGCCGCGATCCGCGAATTCTTCGATGCGAAAACGGAACACATCCATCCGGTGGTGCGCGAGATCATTGCCGGCTCAAAGAAATTCTCCGCAGCCGATGCATTTTGCGGCATATACCAACTGGAAGCGCTGCGCCAGGAAACCGCATCGGTTTGGAACAAGATCGATTGCCTCGTCACGCCGACTGCCGGAACCATCTATCGCATCGATGAAATGCTGGCCGATCCGATCCGCCTGAATGCGAACCTGGGCTACTACACCAACTTCATGAATCTGCTGGATTGTGCGGCGGTTGCCGTCCCTGCTGGATTTCAGGACAACGGACTTCCGTTTGGCATCACGCTGGTAGCGCGCGCGCATCAGGATATTCCATTGCTGCATCTGGCCGATCGCTTGCTGCATGGCGCGAAGGAACATTCTGCGAAAAACGAAACATTGCTTGACGGAAGGGTGCGCGTTGCAGTTTGCGGTGCCCACCTCGAAGGCTTGCCGCTTAATCACCAGCTCAAGAGTCGCGGTGCGCATCTGGTCGCGCGCGTTCAGAGCAGCGCAGATTACAGGCTTTATGCATTGCCCGGTAATCCTCCATATCGGCCTGGGATGGTGCGGGTATCTGCCGATGGCACCGGCACAGCGATCGAAGTCGAAATATGGGAAATGCCTGCATGCGAATTCGGCTCTTTCGTCGCCGGCATACCAGCGCCGCTCGGTATCGGTACCATTACGCTGGCAAGCGGCGAACAGGTTCAGGGTTTTGTGTGCGAGCAATATGCCGTGCAGGATGCCGAGGATATCTCCCGCTTTGGCGGCTGGCGAGCCTATCTTCGGCAACAAGGCTGATGCCCATGGAACTGCAGTTATTCAAAACGCTGTGGGGTCATGACGGCTCGCTGAATAAGGCTGCCTACCAGGCTGTTGCAGCGGGTTTTGTCGGCCTGGAAGGAAATGCGGATATACCGCAGGCACGTCGCGATGAATTGCAGTCTGTCTTGCTGACATGGGGCTTGCGTTACATTCAGGAGATCGTGACGGCAGGCGGCTATGTGCCGCGACGCCAGGCAACCGTGGAAGAGCATGTCGCCGACGTTAAGCGCCAGCTACAACTCGGACGATCGCTGGCACCGCAATGGGTAAGCATTATCGGCGGCTGTGATGCCTGGCCGTTGGAACAAAGCGTGCGCTTCTTCGGCGAAGTGCAGGAACTCGCTGCGCGCATGAACATCGCATGCAGCTTTGAGACGCACCGCAGTCGCTCCTTGTTCAACCCGTGGACCACGCTTGATATTCTGCAGCGCCTGCCGCAATTGCAGCTCACTTGCGACTTCAGCCATTGGGTAGTGGTGATGGAGCGGCAGCTGGATGATGACTGGGATGTAGTCAAGGAAGTTGCGCGGCACGCCCATCACATTCATGCCCGCATAGGCTATGACCAGGGCCCGCAAGTACCTCATCCGGCTGCGGCGGAATATGCGGGTGCACTGGCATCGCATCAGCGCTGTTGGGAAACGATCTGGTCGATGCAGCGCGACAATGGCAATTCCCTCACCACGATGACCCCGGAGTTTGGTCCCGATGGTTATTTGCATGTCATGCCCTTCACGCAGCTGCCGGTTGCCGATTTGTGGGAGATCAATGCGTGGATGGGAAAATCCGAACTCGAGCATTTCGAGATGTGGCGCAGCCGTAGCCATCTAATCGACCGCAGGTGAAACGATCATGTTTGAGCTTCAACCGCAGCAAAAGGCCGTCTCGGCACTGCTTGCAGGCTCGGTGTTCTGGGGGCTGCTCTGGTGGCCGCTCAAATCGCTGGCCATGTTCGGCATTCAGGGCGGTATTGTGCAAGTGTATGCGTTTGGTTTGTCGGCGCTATTGCTGTTGCCGTTCGTTTTGGGCAGTCTGGTGCAATTGCGCGGACAGATCGGATTGATCCTTCTTATCGCCGTACTGGGCGGTTGGGCCACCACGGCATTGGTCACCTCTCTCGCTGAAGGAAGCGTAGTGCGCGTCATGTTGCTGTTTTATCTGGCACCGGTGTGGACGATTCTTGCGGCAAGGATTTTCCTGGGCGAAGCGTTCACCCGGTTGCGACTCATTGCACTGGCACTTGCGCTGGCAGGACTGGCCGTGACTTTGGGCGGTCCCGAAATATTTTCGACGCCACTCTCAATGGTGGATATGCTTGCCCTCTCATCCGGACTGGCTTTTGCCTTCAATAATGTGGCTATCCGAGCCGGTCACGGTTTGCCGGACACGGTGAGGGCAGTAGCGATCAATGCGGGGTGTGCGCTTATTTCGCTCGGCTTCATGTATTGGGGCGAAAAATCCATGTTGACACTCGACGCATTCCAAATCGGGATATTGTCTGCACTCGGTTTGCTTTGGATATTGCCCGGCACATTGGCGACTTTCTATGGTGTGGCTCGTCTTGACGCAGGCAAGGCAGCAATCTTGTTATTGGCGGAACTTGTAGTTGGAGTGTTCTCCGCAGTATTGATCGGAGGAGAGCATTTCTCAGCTCAGGAAATGGCGGGGGGGATCCTTATTCTGATGGCAGCAGTAATCGAAGCACGATCAGAAACTGCTGCGCATATTTGATTCCGAGCGCGACATTCACATCATCAGATGCACTCTTTTTGGTGCGTGTTGAGTTCAATGTTGGTGCAAACCAAATGCGATCCGGCACGACATCCAATCAATCAAAGCAGCTTAATCTCAATAAAAACAAAGGTAATTTGTGGAACATGATACCTGGCATCGTTATTGCTTGATGCCACTTGGATATTACGAATATTATATCCAGTAATACCACGACAAATTGGAGACGACAATGCATGTAAATAAACTCGGCAAGACAATGAAGCTTTTGATGGCGGGTGCGCTCGTTACGATGGCGGCCCTTTGTTCCATTTCCTCATACGCGCAACCCCTCACGATAGGTTATAGCGACTGGCCCGGTTGGGTGGCATGGCAGGTGGCCATCGAAAAAGGCTGGTTCAAGGAGGCCGGCGTTGACGTGAAGTTTCAGTGGTTCGATTACTCCGCTTCAATGGACGCGTTCACGGCAGGCAAGCTTGATGCCGTTTTCATGACCAATGGAGATACCCTCGTTACGGGCGCCGGTGGCGCCAGGAGCAAGATGATTCTTATAACCGATTACTCCAACGGAAATGACATGATTCTCGCCAAGCCGGGCATCAAGTCACTGGCCGACCTGAAGGGCAAGAAAGTTTCCGTAGAAGTGGGCCTGGTTGAGCATCTGCTACTGCGCAATGGCATGAAAAAAGCCGGCATGAAAGCCAATGATATCGAAATTGTTGGTGCAAAAACCAACGAAATGCCCCAGATGCTGGCATCCAGGGACATTTCCGCCATCGGTGCCTGGGAGCCTATCGCGGGTCAAGCCAGGAAGGCCGTTCCGGGATCAAAGGCGATCTATACCTCTGCTGACGAACCGGGCTTGATCTATGACGTTTTGGCGGTCAATCCGGCCAGTGCCAGGGATCGTCGCGCTGATTGGCAGAAGGTGGTCAAACTGTGGAACAAGGTCGTCGCCTACATTGAAAATCCCGAGACCCAGGCAGACGCCGTCAAGATCATGGCGGCCCGTTCCGGCGTGAGTCCGGCCGAGTATCTGCCTCTTCTCAAGGGCACCAAACTGCTGACACTCGAAGAAGGCAAGAAGATCTATGTCAAGGCTGAGGGCTATAAATCGCTGTATGGCTCTACCGAAATTGCCAATACCTTCAATTGGTACAACAAAGCGTATGGCCTGAGTCAAAACGTGCCCAGCTATATCGATCCATCTTTCACAAACGCCGAATGAGCATTTCTAAGCTATTGATTGGGACCGATATTGCAATGAACAACACCAGCATTCTCGGAACAAGAGTGGTGTCGTGATGCTGCATGTATGGGGTGAGATGCGCCCTGCATGCAGCGATACGGACAGGCCGAGAAAAATTCACCCCTAGTTTCAACTTACTGAAAAGGAATCTTTCATGAAATCCAAATTATTGAAGAAAGCGTTTTCACATTCGCCAGTCAAGGCGGCATTCCCTATCGCAGCGCTCGGTTTTTCTCTGACCGTCCAGGCGGAAGAAGCACCTGTTCCCGATTTCAGCGTGGCCTACAATGTGGGAGTGGTTTCCGACTATCGAGTTCGCGGCATTGCGCAGACCTCCGGCAGTCCAGCCCTTCAGGGTGGAATCGACTTGACAACCAAGAGCGGCTTTTACCTTGGCACAGCCGCTTCCAATGTGAAATGGGTAAAGGAGTTCAATGGCGCCACAAAAGGCAGCTACGAGCTCGACTTGTATGGCGGGTATAGGGCGCAAATCACAGATACGAACTTTTCGTACGATGTTGGTGTGATTACCTACCGGTACCCCGGCAACAATTCCGGCGTGGCCGGCTTCTATCCCGCCGGGACGTTTACAAATGCTAGCACCGTCGAGATTTACGGTGATCTATCTTACGGGATATACACTTTCAAATACAACCGCAGTGTCGGCAATTTCCTCGGCAACTTGAACAGTTCCGGAAGCCAGTATTTCGACCTCAGCGCGGCTATCGATTTATCGAATGGTTTTACGCTCGTGCCGCATATCGGACGTCAACTCATTCCGAACCAAGCCGGGAACCTGGGCAACTATTCCGATATGTCGCTGACCCTGAGCAAGGACTTCGGCAATGGCCTAAGCGCCACTGCTGCCTTCCTTACCACCAATGCCAGCAGAGCTTTCTATACCGATACCAAGGGAAGATTCCTGGGCAACAATGCCTTCGTGGCCGGATTGAAGTACACCTTCTGATTCGAAATCATCCGGAAAATACGGCTGCAACTCAAATCACCAAGTGTCCCGCAAGGAATCGCGGGACTTTGGCAAGACCATTGGAATTTCTGACCATGAAGATATCGGCATAAAGGCAAGGGGACGAGGATGAATATACACTCCTGGTTTGCGGTGCGACGAGAACTGTCGCAAAACAAGAGAACGATATTAGGCATTGGGTCTTTCCTGCTCCCTTTGCTGATATGGTGCATGGTCAGCTATGTGCCTTTTATCTGGCATCCGATGGTACTGATAAGCAACCCAGGCGATGTGGATTATTTTCAGGTGGGCATGCTGGTCGACAAATCGACCTTCAGGGAAGAACTTTCCAATATGCAAACCGCCGGCAAGCACATACCTCAAGGTCAGCCGGCCAATCCCATCTATCTGCCTGCGCCGCATGAGGTTGCAAAAGCATTTTATACAGGATTCACCACAGCGCCGGAACAGCGCGACGGGCAGTGGTTGCACGAGAGTCTTTGGCACAGCATCCAGATCATTTTCTGGGGCTTCGTGCTGTCTTCGCTGCTTGGCGTTCCGTTGGGTATCCTTTGCGGCACTTATAGTGCCGTTTCAAGGCTGAGCGAGCCGTTTGTCGAATTCTTCCGCTACCTGCCGGCGCCTGCGTTCGGTGCGCTGGCAGTGGCGGTCCTGGGCATTTACGACGGACCGAAAATTGCCATCATCGTAATCGGCACGCTGTTCCAACAGATATTGATCATCGCCAATACGACGCGCAAGCTTGACTATGCCCTGATCGAGGCAGCGATGACTCTGGGCACCAGCCGGTTCAAGCTCCTGTTTCGTGTGATTCTTCCAGGAGTACTGCCGGACATTTACCGCGATCAGCGCATCCTGCTCGGCTGGGCGTGGACTTACCTGATCGTGGCCGAGCTCATCGGCACCTCGTCGGGCATAACCTGGTACATCACCCAGCAAGCGCGTTATCAGCATTTCAATAACGTCTATGCAGCCATTTTCATGATCGGCTTTCTCGGCCTCGGCGGCGATTTGCTGCTTGCTGCGCTGGGCAAGAGATTGTTCCGCTGGAATCTTTCGGCCAATAAGGAATAAATGTGAATACGACCAATCCATTGCCAAGCTACCTTGAACAATCCGGAGCTGTCCGCAGCCGGTTCGATCGCCTGAAGTCACGCGAGGTAATCCTTGAAGTCAATCATCTCTGCAAGGACTACAAAACCGCCAAGGGCAGTGTCACGGCGCTCAAAAACGTCAATTTCAAGACCCATCGGCGCGAATTCGTCTGCGTGATCGGACCATCCGGTTGCGGAAAGTCCACGCTGATCCGCATTCTGGCTGGGCTGGAATCTCATACTTCCGGAGATGTGTTGCTCGACGGCAAGCCGGTGACCGGACCCGGGCGTGACCGTGGCATGGTATTTCAGGGCTACACGCTTTTCCCCTGGTTGACGGTAAAAAAGAACGTCATGTTCGGTCTCGAAATGAACAAGGTCAGCGCCGACGATGCCGGTCGCGAGGCGGAGCTTTGGCTGGAGTTGATCGGTTTGGAAAAGTTCGCCAACGCGTATCCACACGAATTATCCGGCGGCATGAAGCAGCGCGTCGCGATCGCCCGTGCACTGGTAAACCAACCGCGCATTCTGCTGATGGATGAACCATTCGGCGCGCTGGATGCGCAATCACGGGGCAAGATGCAAACGCATCTGCTGGAAATCTGGCGCAACATCGACATCACCGTGCTGTTCATCACGCACGATCTGGATGAAGCCATTTTCCTGGCAGACCGAATACT
>JAIELG010000012.1 GCA_019753155.1 Burkholderiales bacterium | reverse complement strand
GGGCAGCGTAACTTCGATCAACAGTTATGCCAAGCAGATCGCGCAACTCAATCAGAGCATCGTGGCCGCACTGAATTCGTCGAGCGGACAGACGCCGAACGATCTGATGGATCAGCGGGACGCGCTCATCGCTCAATTGAACAAGGAAATCCAGGCGACCGTCCTCAAGCAAAGCGATGGAAGCTACAGCGTATTCATCGGCTCAGGGCAGGGGATGGTCGTAGGTTCGCAGACCATGAGCCTTGCCGCAGTTCCGAGTCCGACCGATCAAACCAGGATGGTCGTGGGATATTCGACCAACGGAAGCACTTCGATTCTTCCTGATGCCAGCATCGTCGGCGGGAATCTTGGCGGACTTTATGCCTTTCGCTCCCAGTCGCTGGACGCCGCGCAAAATGCATTGGGGCGGATTGCGATCGGTCTTGCGCAGACATTCAACCAGCAGCATCAATTGGGACAGGACCTGAACGGCAACCCCGGCGGAACGTATTTCAATGTTGCAAGTCCGGTGGTCAATGCGAATCCAGGAAACAGCGCGGGATCTGCCGTCAATGTCGCCCTGACGGGTTCGCAGCCGACATCGAGCCTGACGGTTGCCGCGAATCTTTCTTCGGCATCCGCGCTCCCCGCCGCATCGCCTTTCAATCCCGCCAATCCGGCTTCCTATACCTTTTCGAATTCCGGCACGATCTATGACAGCCTGGGGCAATCCCATAGCGCCGCGCTGTATTACGTCAAGACGGCGACTCCCAATCAATGGCTGGCCTACAGCTATGTCGACGGCGCGGCATCGGACAGCGCGCAGACTGCCGCTTCGATCACCAGTGCGGTTTCCGCATCGGTCACGGCGGCGGTGCCTGGCGCCACGGCAGCCCAGATTACAGCCATTACCACTGCGGCAGCGGCGGTGCCGCCGGGCGCTTCCCAGGCTGCCATTTCAGCTGCCATCACCACTGCCGCGACCACTGCCGCGCCGGCGGGCGCAGGTTTGACCGCCGCTCAGGCGGCAAGCATCGTAGCGGCATCGACTGCATCCGGCGTGTCAGGCATCGGTACGCCCAATCCTTCTGTCTTGCAATTCACCGCCGCAGGAATCTACAGTTCAGCCTCCAACCTTGCGAAATCGGTGACGCTTGCGAATGGCGCCGCGCCCCTTGCATTCAACATGAATTTCAGCCAGATGGTCCAGTTGGCAGTTGCTTCCGCCGTGACTTCGGTGGTTCAGAACGGAACGACCACGGCCGCCCAGTTGACCGGGAACGATTATGTATTGAATTACAGCGGTGGCGCCACGCAGACATGGACCCTGACCAATACGACGACCAACCAGAGCGTGGCGATGACGGGAACCGGAACTGCAGCTTCCCCGTTCATCGCAGACGGCATGAGCCTCGTCGTCACCCCGCCGACCACGGCATCCCAACCCGCGAGTTTCACGATCAAGCCGACGATCAACGGCGCGCGGGATATCGCTTTGAATATCAACAATACCTCGCTGATCGCGGCGGCATCCCAGGTCAGGGTTGCCTCAGGCTCCACGAATACGGGAACCGGCTCCATCAGTTCCGCCGTGGCGAGCTGGCCAGTCAATGCGAATCTCAGGGATAACGTCACGATCACCTTCAACACGGCCACGACCTATACCGTGAATGACATCACGACGGGCGCTGTCCTGGCTTCTGCCGTGCCCTATGTTTCCGGCAGCCCGATCAGTTACAACGGCTGGACGGCTTCCATTTCCGGGGCGCCGGGGGCGGGTGACAGTTTCAGCGTGGGTCCGAACAATGGCGGCGCAACCGATAACAGCAATGCACTACTCCTTGCCGGGCTACAGACGAAAAACACGCTGATCGGCAATACCGCCTCCTATGGAAGCGCTTACAGCCAGCTCATCAGCCAGCTCGGCAATACCGCAAGGCAAATGCAGGTGACGAGCACTGCACAGACATCGCTCGTGAACCAGCTGACCCAGAGCCAGCAATCCGTCTCGGGGGTGAATCTGGACGAAGAAGCGGCCAACCTGATGCGTTACCAGCAGGCCTACCAGGCGGCGGGAAAGATGATGCAGGTGGCCAATTCGCTCTTCAATTCGATTCTTCAGATCTAGGAGGAATAAATGCGCATCAGCACAAGCACCATTTTCGATACGGGCGTTTACGGCATGCAGCAGCAGACGACGACCATCAACCATACGCAGCAGCAGCTCTCTTCCGGAAGCAGAATACTGACGCCTGCGGACGACCCTATTGCCGCAGCGCGCGCGCTGGAAGTGGGGCAGGCCGACTCGATCAATACCCAGTATGGCGTGAATCAGAATTCCGCTACCAGCAGGCTCTCCCTCAACGAATCCATACTGGGGAGCGTGACGACCCTGATCCAGAACGTCCAGTCGCAGGCCGTCAACTCGGGAAACGCCACGCTTTCCAATTCCGACAGGGCCACCCTTGCCGCCCAGGTAAGCGGCGTTTACCAGCAGTTGCTGGGCCTTGCAAACAGCACGGATGGCAACGGAGTCTATCTTTTCTCGGGCGCCATGGGAACCACTCAGCCCTTTCAGAATACGGTCTCAGGCGTGCAGTACAACGGCGATCAGGGCAGCCAGACGGTCCAGATCGGCACTTCGCGGCAGATACAGGTTTCGCTTTCCGGCGCTGATGTGTTTCAGAACATCAAGACCGGGAACGGTTCATTCGTCACCCAGGCGGCGATCTCGAATGGCGGGAGCGCGATGATCAATGCGGGCGTGGTCACGAATCAGGCAAACTGGAGTGCAAGCAGCAAGAATTTCACCATCCAGTTTTCGGTCTCAGGCAGCGCGAGCACCTACAATGTCATCGACAACTCGACCAATACCACAGTGCTGTCGGCTCAGCCTTATACGAGCGGGAGCGCGATCTCGCTGGGCACTTCAGGCGCAAGCGTCACAATCAACGGGATTCCGGCGAACGGGGATGCCTTTACGGTCAAGCCGAGCGCGAACGAAAGCGTGTTCACCACCATCAACAATCTGATCACGGCGCTTCAGACGCCCATTAACAACACTGCCGGCAATGCTGCGCTCACCAACAGCCTGAATACGGCAAGCCAGAATCTCTCCAACGATTTGAACAATATATTGACCATCAGGGCAGCCAATGGCGCGAGAATCAACGAGGTGACTACAGCCAAGTCGACGAGCGGCAATCTCGGACTTCAATACAAGTCCACGCTGTCCCAGCTCCAGGATGTGGATTATACCCAGGCGATATCGCAACTGAATCAGGCGACCGTTGCCCTCCAGGCGGCGCAGAAATCGTTCGTGCAGACGAGTAATCTCTCCCTGTTCACTTACATGCCCTGATTCCGATTCCAGATAAAAACGATGACTGTGCCGGCATCCCCTGCGAATTGTTCAGGGGTTCCCCAAAAGCTTCGCAATTTTCAGCATGATCTCGAATCCGTCCCGCATCAGATGGTCCAGCACGGGAATGAAATAGGGCAGGGATAGCGCCAGAACGCCCATTCCAACGGTCAGCGTGATCGGAAAGCCCACGGCGAAAATATTGAGCTGGGGGGCGGCGCGGGTCAATATTCCGAGGGCCATGTTCGTGATGAGCAATGCGCCCAGCATGGGCAGGGACAGGAGCAGCCCTGCAAAGAAAATCCTCTCCCCCCAGTAGACGGGCGTGAGCCAACCGGCGGCATGCATGGGTTGCCCACCTATGGGGAAGGCGGAAAAGCTGTCGACGAGCGTCGAGATCATCAGGAGGTGGCCGTTTACGGCAAGAAACACCAGGGTTGCGACGAGATTCATGTATTGGGCGATGACCGCAGTGCTGCCGCCGCTGTTGGGATCGTAGAACGTGGCGAACCCCAGTCCCATCTGCAGTCCCGTGATGTCGCCCGCCATCTCCACTGCGACGAAAACGATCTGCATCGCAAGACCCATTGCCGCGCCGATCGCGATTTGCTGCGCGATGATGAAGAGTCCCGGGATGGAGCCGGGCTCGATTTGAGGCATGGGGCCGAGCACGGGAGAGACGAGCAGCGTGATGCCGACGGCAAGTCCGATTTTGACGCGCACCGGCACGATGGTGTTTCCCAGTACCGGCGCTGTGGCAACCAGGGTGAGAATGCGCACGAGCGGCCAGATGAAGGCGGTCAGCCATTCATTTATCTGGGCCTGCGTGAAACTGATCATCCGATCAACGCTGGAATGTTGGAAAAAAGTCCCGTCATGTAGTTCAGGATCAGGTTCAGCATCCAGGGGCCGGCCAGTATCAGCACGAGGAACAGCACCAGGAGTTTGGGGATGAAGGAAAGCGTCATTTCGTTGATCTGGGTCGCTGCCTGGAAGATGCTGACCAGAAGGCCCACGATGAGCGCTGCAAGGAGTAGCGGCGCGGATACCAGGATAGTGACTTCAATGGCCTGCTGTGCAAGCGTCATCACGCTTTCGGGGGTCATGGGGAGAAGCTCTGAACCAGGGAGCCGACCAGCAGGGACCAGCCGTCGGCGAGGACGAACAGCATGAGCTTGAATGGCAGCGAAATCACCGAAGGTGAAACCATCATCATCCCCATCGACATGAGCACGCTGGCCACGACGATTTCTATGATGAGGAAAGGAATGAAAATGACGAAGCCGATCTGGAATGCGGTCTTGAGTTCGCTCGTGACATAGGACGGAATCAATATCCGCATCGGCACTTCCTCCGGCCCCTGGAGCTGCGGGCTGTGGGATATGCGCACGAAGAGCGCAAGATCGGATTCGCGGGTTTGTTTCAGCATGAAGGCCTTGAGCGGGGTCGACGCTTTCTCGATGGCCTGGGTGAAGTTGATCTTGTTTTCGGAAAGAGGCTGGTAGGCGTCGACATAGATTTTGTCGAAAACGGGCGCCATGACGAAAAAGGTCAGAAAAAGCGCAAGGCCGACCAGAACCTGGTTAGGGGGGGAGGCCTGCGTGCCAAGAGCCTGACGCAGGAGGCCCAGAACGATGATGATCCGGGTGAACCCGGTCATCATGAGCAGGAGTGCGGGCAGGAAGGAAAGCGCAGTGAGCATCAGGAGGGTCTGGATGCTCAGCGTATAGGTTTGCCCGCCTCCCGGGGAAGGGGTGGTGGTCAGCATCGGCAGGTCGATGCCCTGCGCCCAGGCCGGGGTCGCGGCAATCACGAAAAGAAACGCAACCCTAAGACCGAACATTGCGTTTTTCCATGACCTGCCTGAGCCAGGACGGGAATCCCTTTTCCTGCTGAGGGGACTCGTCCGTTGCAATCTCGACTTTCCGCATGGTATGCAGCGCGCTGACATGGCCGGGCGCGACGCCGACGAGCAGCCAGGTTTCGCCGACTTCGATGAGCACGACGCGCTCTCTTTGCCCTACCGCTGCGCCCGCGATGACCCTGATCGCCCCGCCTGGAATTTTGCTCTGAACGGAAAAACGCTTTACCAGCCAGGCAGCCGCGATCAGCATGGCAAGGACGAGAACGAGACCGAGGAACATCTGCAGCATCCCGGAAACCGGCTGTATGGGCGCCGCCTGCGCAGCGAAGACCGGAAATGGAACAGCGGCAAGCGCAAATCCGTATTTCATTATCTGTTCAGTTTTTTCAGGCGCTCGGATGGCGTGATGATGTCGGTCAGGCGGATTCCGAATTTCTCGTTGACGACGACGACTTCCCCCTGCGCGATGAGGCAGCCGTTGACGAGCACGTCCATCGGCTCGCCCGCAAGTCCGTCGAGTTCGACCACCGAGCCCTGGGCAAGCTGCAACAGGCTCCTGATGGCGATCTTGGTGCGTCCGAGCTGCACCGTCAACTGGACCGGTATGTCGAGGATCATGTCCAGGTCGTTTGCAAGCGTACCCGCCCCGGAACTCGTGAGTTTCTCGAAAGAAGCCGGGGTGGCCTGCTGCTCGGCCATGGCGGCGCCCCAGTCGTCCGCGGCAGGCGTTTCGGCCTGCTGTTCGGCCATCGCGGCTGCCCAGTCGTCGGAGGGTTCTTCAGCCATGTTTTCCTCCCGCATCGCTTTCGGAATTGCCCAGTATCTTGCTGATCTTGAGGGCGTATTGACCGTTCAGCACCCCGTATTTGCATTCCATGATAGGCACGCCATCGATTTGCGCGATGATGGCTTCGGGGATATCCAGCGAGATGATGTCGCCCTTTTTCATGTTGAGGATCTGCCCCAGCGTGACCGGCACTTCGCTCAGGTTCGCGACAAGTTCCACTTCGGCCTGCTGGATTTCTCTCGAAAGCAGCTTCACCCAGCGGGTATCGGCTTCCATCTGGTCGCCTTGCATGCTGGAGGCGAGCGAATCCCTGATCGGTTCGATCATCGAATACGGCATGCAGATATGGAATTCCCCGCTGTTGTTCCCAAGGTCGATGGTGAAAGTGGTCGCGACGACCACCTCGTTCGGCGTCGCGATATTGGCGAATTGCGTGTTCATTTCCGCGCGCAGGTATTCGAGATGGATCTTGAATATGGGGGACCAGGATTTTTCGTATTCTGAAAATGCGACTTCCAGCAGGCGCTGGATGATCCTCTGTTCGGTCGGCGTAAAGTCCCTGCCCTCGACGCGCGTATGGAACCGCCCATCCCCACCGAAAAGATTGTCGACGACGAGGAAAACCAGGTTGGGGTCGAAAACGAACAGGGACGTGCCGCGCAACGGATTGACCTTGATCAGGTTCAGATTGGTCGGAACCGGCATGTTCCTGATGAATTCGCTGTATTTCACGACGCGGACCGGGCCGACCGATATTTCGGCGCTGCGCCTCAGGAAATTGAACAGCCCTATCCTGAAGAGCCGTGCGAACCGCTCGTTGATGAGTTCGAGGGTAGGCATGCGCCCACGGACGATGCGCTCCTGAGTCGCTATGTTGTAGGTTCTGACTCCGGCGTTGTCCGCGTCGCTTTCGGGATTCTCGTCAACTTCCCCCGTTACCCCTTTGAGCAGGGCATCGACTTCGTCCTGTGACAGGAAGTCCTGGCTCATGGCGTCATTGTATGATGAAGGAAGTGAACAACACCCGGCTGACCCCTTCCTTGGGCTGTTTCGCGCCCAGGATTTTATTCACGGCGAGGGCGATCTGACCGCCGAGCTTATCCTTCCCTGCCGTAGTCATCAAATCCGCAGACTGCTGGTTCGAGAGCAACAGCAGGATCTGGGCGCGGATCTCAGGCATGCGCAGCTTGATGTCCGCATCGACTTTCTCGTCGGGCACCTTGAGAGTGATGTCGGTTTGCAGCGCCACCCCGGGATCCTTGAGGTTGGCCGTGAACGGATCGAGCACGGTATAAAAGGGCGCGGCTTCAGGCTCCGCCTTGACTTCCGCCTTCGCCGCAGGGTTCTCCTTGCCGTGTATCATGATGAACCAGTATGCGAATCCGCCGCCGCCGAGCAGAAGCAGAACCAGCAATGCCAGAACGATCAGCATGAGCTTGCTTCCCTTTTTCGGGGACTCCGCCCCTTCCGGCGCTTTTTCAGTATCCTTTGCCATACCTTACCCTGAGTTATAGATTGAATGATTCAATTATCGACTATCATAGCACTCTGTCGCCATTCATCAATAGCGGGGCGAGTTTTGGCCTCGGATTTCAGGCAAAAGTATCCACCTTGCCGATCAGCCTACTGATCCTGAGCGCAGGGCTTGCCGATTGTTGCAATGACCCACCCGTGTATTGCTGCCGCGGATGCTCCTGCTGGCTGAAGGCGGATTGCTGGAACGCGCCTGAGCCCACGGAAGCATTGCCCAGCGTGATGCCGTTGTCCATCATCATTTCCCTCAGCCTCGGCAATGCGGATTCCAGCGCCGCGCGAACTTCATGATGATTCGAAACGAACTGTATCGTGGCCTGATCGTTGTGGACGGTCAGCTTGACTTCCATCGGGCCTAGATTCGGGGGATTCAGGTGCAATTCAGCGACATGCTGGTCGGATGCCGACATCCAGGCGATTTTCTGCCCGACTTCGGTTCCCCAGGAAGGACTTGCAACCGGCGCATCGACAGTCAGTTTGGCAGGGGCAGGCTGATGGGCGGTATTCGCCTGCGGCAATACGACCTGGGTAATCTGGTTTTCCGAGATTTTATGGGTTTCCGGCAGCACGGGTTTTTCCACCATGATCGATGCTTCCTTGACGGCGCTGTGCGGCAAAATATTGCCGGTCAGGGCAATATCTGCCGGTTTGACTGTTCCCGCCGTCACGGAAACTGCCGGCAGCGCCCCGGGTGCAGAGGCTGCAGCCGTGGGTAATGCGCTATCCGGCAGCGTCTTCGAAGGCAAGGTGGCGTCAGCGTGAATTTTCGAAGGCAAGGTAGCGTCAGCTCGAATTTTCGAAGGCGGGGTGGCGTCAGCGTGAATTTTCGAAGGTGGGGCGTTGTCGGGGATGGAAGGGTCAGCCTGCAGCGGAATCGATATCGCCGGGTTTTTCGGGATCGCAGGCTGAACATTCAGGGGCGAATCGCCATTTTTTACCTGGACCGTGACATCCGCCTTTACCGGCGGCAGTATCGGCATGGCGATGATCTGGGGCGCAGCGCCATTGTCGGCGGCTTTCAATGCCTTGACGGGGTCTGAATCCTTGCTGATTTTAACGGCTTTCGGATCGGCCGGAGCTGCATCGCTCGGGGCGCCGGCGATTTCCGAGGCGAGGAGCGCCTTGAAATTCACCCCGTCGCCCGAAATCTGGGCGGTTGCATGAGAAAGAATATCCTTGGGCGTATTCTTGACGGCTTGTGTAGCTTGCATGAGTTTTCCTTTTTCCGGATACCCTGAGCCGTAGCAAGCCTTGTGCCAGTCCCTTATTCTTCCTCGTTCCGTTTGCGCATGAAAGCCTTGTTCGACAGGTCGTCCTGTTCCTTTTGTTCGAGGCGGGCGCCCCTTGCATATTCGAATGTTTCATGGCGCTGTGCAAGCGTTTCGAACGATTTCAGTTTTTTCTGCTTCTCCTGGTATTCGATCTGGCTGGCTTCGACTGTCTGCCTGAATGCAAGCTGCAATTGTCTTTGCTGATCGATGGCTTCATCGAGCTTGTAGAAAAAATGCTGGTAGTTCCGCCATTCGGCCTGATTCATTCCGCATCTGACCGATTCCTCGAAACGCAATTGATATTCCTGCCTGTATTGCAGCAGCAGATCGAGCTTGCCGCTGATGCTGCGGTTCTGCCGGTTCAGTTCGCCAAGTTTTCTGATTGCGATATCCGTCTCGTTTTTCGCCAGATCGATGAGGGGTTGGAGCGGGAAAGCCTTGCTCATGTCAAAAGCGAGGCCAGTTGGTTGATGCTGCCCAGATAGGATTCCCTTTCGTGCATTTTCTGCGCGAGGAAGGCCTCCAGTCTCGGGTAAATGGCGATGGCCCTGTCCAACTCCGGGTCGGAACCCGAAATATAGGCGCCCACGTTGATCAAATCCCGGTTTCTCTGGTATCTGGAATAATACTGCTTGAAGCGCCTGACCAGATCGATATGCTCCTCGGAAACCAGGCTGGTGAAGGCGCGGCTGATCGATGCTTCGATGTCGATTGCAGGATAATGTCCCTGGTCCGACAGGCTTCTCGAGAGCACGATATGGCCGTCCAGGATGGCGCGCGCGCTGTCCGCTATGGGATCCTGCAGGTCATCTCCCTCTGCGAGGACAGTATAGAAGGCGGTGATCGACCCGCCGCCTTTCGGTCCGTTCCCGGCGCGCTCCACCAACTGGGGGAGTCTTGCGAAAACCGATGGCGGGTAGCCTTTCGTGGCAGGCGGCTCGCCGATTGCAAGGGCGATCTCGCGCTGCGCCATGGCAAATCGGGTCAGGGAATCCATGATCAGCAGGACATGTTTGCCCTTGTTGCGAAAATGTTCCGCTATGGTCGTCGCATAGGCTGCGCCCTGCAAGCGCAGGAGTGGGGAGGTGTCGGCCGGCGTTGCGACGACTACGGAACGGGCGAGGCCCTCCTTGCCCAGGATCTGCTCGATGAATTCCTTGACTTCGCGTCCGCGTTCGCCGATCAATCCGACGACGATGACATCCGCGCTCGTATATCGCGCCATCATGCCGAGCAGCACGCTCTTCCCGACGCCGCTTCCTGCGAAAAGCCCCATGCGCTGCCCCCTTCCCACCGTCATGAGGGCATTGATCGCCCTGACGCCGACATCGAGCGGCGCACTGATGGGTTCGCGGTTGAGCGGATTGAATGGCCGGCTTTGCAATGTCGCGCTTTGAACTGCGCCGAGCGGCCCCAGGGTGTCGAGAGGGCGGCCCGTGCCGTCCAGTACGCGACCGAGAAGGGCGTCGCCGACAGGCACAAGCTTGGTATGATCCTGAACCCGCCTTTTGGGGTGGAGCGGGGCGCCCAGCCTGGGCTTTCCGGGCAAGGCTTCGATGGGTACGACTTTTGCTCCCGGAACGAGTCCGTAAATATCGTTTGTCGGCATCATGTAGAGCTTGTTCCCGGAAAAACCGACGATTTCCGCATCCACGGTTTTACCGTCAGGCAGGATGATGGTGCAATCGCTTCCCACCGGAAGTTGCAGGCCCACTGCTTCGATGACGAGTCCTGCGACCTTGGTGAGATGGCCGCTGACTTGCAGCGGACGGGATTCCGAAACGAGTTCCGCGCAGTCCTGCAAAAAGCCCTTCCAGTGCCCGGTATGCGAATTGACTTCAGTCATACCTCATCCTCCGGTTTGACCAGCCAGTCGTTATTCTGGGCAATCGCCGATACCACCCTTTGCCAGCGATTCGAAAGCGATGCATCCACTTCGCTCGTCGTGGTTTCGATCTGACATCCGCCCCGCTCGATGCGCTGGTCTTCTATGATTTTCCATCCGGTATGTTCGAGTTGATCTCCCATATGCTCTTTGACCAGGATCGCATCCAGCGGGTTCAGCGCCAGGTGGGCATGCTGATTGAAAGAAGGAAGCTGGCTGATTGCTTCCCTGACGATCGAGAGCAGCAAGTCCGGCTTGACCGCTACGGCCTGATACAGCACCTGTTTTGCTATGGCAAGCGCAAGGGAGAGGAGGTCCTGGGCGATTTCCTGATCGAGATTTTGCAGCGCGTGACTGAGATTGGAAAGCAGCAACTGGATGTGCTCGACCTTCTCGTTCGCATTCGCCATACCCTGCCTGTATCCCTCCGCATAGCCCTGCTGGTGCCCTGCGCTGTATCCTTCCTGCTGGGCGCTCTGGTGGATGTGCTCGATTTCCTGGGCGGTAGGAAAAGTGATGCCTGCGCTTTTCGAATCTTCATCGAGGGAATCGAGCTCCCATCTTTGATAGGCGCTCAATTTTTCTTTCGGAATGGTGGGCCTAGACAAAGCCTTCCTCTCCCTTGCCGCCCAGGACGAGTTGGCCTTCGTCCGCGAGTCGTCTGACGACCTTCAGGATTTCCTTCTGCTCCGCCTCGACTTCGCTGATCCTGACCGGGCCCTTGGATTCGAGATCTTCGCGCATCATTTCGGCTGCGCGTTGTGACATGTTCTTGAATATCTTTTCGCGCAATTCTTCCGATGCGCCCTTGAGGGCGATGATCAGAGATTCGGACTGGATTTCGCGCAGGAGCAGCTGGATGCCGCGATCGTCCACATCCATCAGGTTTTCGAAAACGAACATGGCATCCAGAATCTGCTGCGCCATGTCCGGGTCGTGCTCCTTGATGTTTTCTATGGCGGCGGCATCCTGCCCACCCCCCATGTAGTTCATGATGTCGGCAACGACCTTGACGCCGCCGAGCGTCGTTTTCTTGATGTTGGCCCCGCCGGAAAGGAGTTTCGACAGCACATCGTTGAGTTCCTTGAGCGCGGCAGGCTGGATGCCGTCGAGGGTCGTTATCCTGAGCAGGACATCGTTTCTGAGGCGGTCGGTAAAGTGCCCAAGTATTTCGGAAGCCTGATCGGGTTCGAGATGGACGAGAATCGTGGCGATGATCTGGGGATGCTCGTTATGGATCAATTCCGCGACAGCGGCTGCGGTCATCCATTTCAGGCTTTCGATGCCGCTGGTGTCGCCGCCCTGAAGGATGCGGTCTATCAGCCCTGCCGCTTTCTCTTCCCCGAGGGCTTTTCTGAGCACCGAGCGGATATAGTCGTCCGAATCCATCCCCAGCGTCGTTTTCTCGCCGGCAATGTTATAAAACTCGGAAAACACGCTGTCTATCATTTCATGGGAGACATTGGACAGGTTGGCCATCGCCGTCCCGAGTTTCTGCACTTCCTTGGGACCCAGGTATTTGAACACTTCCGCGGCCTCGTTTTCCCCCAGGGAAAGCAGCAGGATGGCGCTTTTGTTGATTCCCTCGTCACTCATTTCCTGCCACCCAGCCTTTGATCACGTTGGCGACAAGCTGAGGGTTCTGGCGCGCAAGCTCCCTCGCGGCTTCCACCGATTGCCCCTCGTCATGCATGGGTATGGATGGGACATGATGATGCTGTTCGGCCTCGGCTTTCGCTGCCGCCTCGGTTTGAGCCAGTTCCACCGCCTGAAGCTTGATGTTCTTCAAGGCCGGACGGATGATGCCGAATATCAGGTATCCCACGATTGCGGCGATGGCCAGGTTTTTCGCGATCGTGGTTGCCAGCGCCGTGATTTCGGGCTGTTTCCACCAGGGAAGCGGGGGGATGACTTCGGTTTCCGGCGCGGTAAAAGCGGTATTGACGATGTTCAGCGTGTCCCCTCTGGTCGCATTGAACCCCATCGTTTCCTTGACGAGATCGTTGATCTGGCCGATTTCGCCGGGTGGGAGCGGCTTGAAGCTGACTTTCCCCTTGGCGTCGACCTTCCTGTCGTAGTTGACGACCACGGCGACCGAAAGGCGCTTGATGTTGCCGACGGGGTGTTTGGTATGCTGTATCGTTTTGTCGAGCTCGTAATTCGTGGTCGAATCCTTTTGCGTGTTCGACGTATTGCCGCTCGTGGAGGTCGGCTTGGAAGGCGAGGCGACAGGCGCGCTCACGGGCGCAGGCGGCTGGTTGGACAGCGATCCGGGAACGCCGCTTGCCTTTTGCTCGCTGCTCGAATTCGTCTCCGAAACCTGCTGGCTGCGTACCGCCGCGCCGGCGGGATCCTGGTTGGGACGGAAACTCTCCGAGGTGTTTTCCACTTGAGAGAAATCGAGATCGGCGGTCACCTGGGCGCGCACGTTGTTCGCGCCCACCACCGGAGTCAGGATATCCTCGATGCGCTTGATGTAGCTGCGCTCGGTCTCCTGGATATATTTCATCTGCCCTGGGTCCATTCCGCTATTCAAAAGCGCATCGATGGGCTGGCTCAACAGATTCCCGTTCTGATCGACGATCGTCACGTTTTTTACCGAGAGATCCGAAATGCTGCTTGAAACGAGATGCGCGATTGCGCTCACCTGCGCCTGGTCCAGGGGCTTGCCGGGGTAGAGATCCAGGAGCACCGAGGCGCTCGGTTTTTCCTGCTCCCGGACGAAAACCGATGGTTTGGGGATGGCCAGATGCACCCTTGCGCTTTGCACGGAAGAAAGGGACTGTATCGTTTTGGCAAGTTCGCCTTCCAGCGCCCGCTGGTAATTGACCTGTTCCTGGAACTGGCTCGTCCCGAATTTCTCGTTCTCCATCAATTCGAAACCGACGAGGCTGCTCTTGGGCAGACCCTGGGAGGCGAGCTTGAGGCGTGCCTCGTGAACCATGTCTGCCGGGACGAGGAGCGCGCCGCCGCCTTCCGCAAATTTATAGGGGACGTTCAATTGCTGCAGGGAGGCGATGATCGCGCCGCCGTCCTTGTCGGAGAGATTGCTGTAGAGCACCCGGTAGTCGGGCGTGGTTTCCCATATCCATGCGCCGACAAGAATCGCGATGATGGCGGCAGCGGCGACCATCAGCCCGAACTTCTGCTGCATGGGCAGTCGGTTCAGCAGTTGCAACTGGGACAGCAAAGAAGGTGGGGTGTCTACCGCCATGTCTTTGTACCCAATGAATTAAAGTGGAAACGCACTTTAAAAAAGTCCGGCATAAGGGGTATGATGTTATCCACAATGAATATTCTACATGCCTCCAGTGATGGGGGCTACTGGCTGAGTCATCAAAGTATGGATTCTATACCCGGAAACAAGAAACGGCTGGAAGAAGCGTTTTCTATCTTCACCCAGGCATCCGAACAGCTTTCCCATTCCTACCAGGCATTGCAGCAGCGCGTCGAGCAATTGACATCGGAACTTGCCGTGGCAAACGGCGAGCTCAGGAGCCAGTTCATTGAAAAAGAAGCGCTTTCTGAGCGCTTGAGCCTGATTCTGAGCGCTTTGCCGGGCGGGGTGGTGGTGCTCGATGCATCGGGGAAGGCGGCTGAGGCCAATCCCGCGTCCCTTGCCATGTTCGGGGATGTTGTCGGCAAGTCATGGGCGGACGATGTGGAATCCGGCTTGCAGCAAACCGGCACGCCTGGGGAATGGATATTGCAGGGCGCGCGGCGGCTCAGCATTGCGAAGAGCAGTCTCGGTGCTTCGGATGGGCAGATACTGATGATCCAGGACATCACCGAGACGCACAATATGAAGATGCAGATGCAGCGCAACCAGCGCCTCTCTGCAATGGGGGAAATGGCGGCAAGCCTTGCGCACCAGTTGCGCACGCCGCTTGCCACGGCGATGCTGTACACTTCCCACCTGGGCAAGGAAGACCTGTCCCAGGAGGAGCGGGGGCGGTTTGCCGAAAAATCGCTGGCAAGGTTGCGCCATCTGGAACAATTGATCAAGGATATGCTGCTTTTCGTCAAGGGGGAAACCGTGGGGGATGAGGATATCCAGGTTTCCAGCCTGCTGGGGGAGCTTCAGCAGGTGATCGATCCCCAGATGAAAGCGCGCGGACTTGCCTTCGAACTCAGGGACGAAAGCCGGGGCGCCGCGCTCAAGGGAAGCCGCAAGGCTCTGAGCGGCGCCCTGCTCAATCTTCTGGAAAATGCGATGCAGGCTTCCACGAGCGGGGGCAGGATAACGCTTTGCGCGAATCAGGAAGACGGGTATGCGGTTATTGCAGTGAAAGACGAGGGAAGAGGGGTGGAGAGCAGGGTGCGGGAACGCCTGTTCGAGCCCTTCTTCACTACGCGCCAGGAAGGAACAGGGCTGGGACTTGCAATCGTGCGTGCGGTCGTCCAGTCGCATGGCGGGAGGATAACGGTCAAGTCCGCGACCGGTCACGGAAGCGAGTTTATATTGGAATTGCCCACGGGATTGAGGCTGCCTGCGGAGCAGTGGAACAAGCGGGCGAGCGACATGCTGAGGATAGAGTCGATCGATGAGTGAACCCGAAAAGACAAGGCGGCTGCCGGTGCTGATCGTGGAGGACGATCGCGATCTGCGGGAAGCGATCGAGGCGACGCTCGAAATCGCGGGATACCCCGTCTTCTCGGCAGGAGACGGGGCCGAGGCGTTGTCCCTGCTGAAGAGGGAGCAGGTGGGGCTTGTCGTGAGCGATGTCAACATGAAGCCGATGGACGGCTATACGCTCCTCGCCGAGATCAATACCGCCTTTCCCGGCATCCCCGTGGTGCTGATGACGGCTTTCGGCGATATCGAGAAAGCGGTCAACGCGATGCGCTGCGGCGCCAGCGACTACCTGTTGAAGCCGTTCGAGCCTTCCAGCCTGATCGAGTACGTCGAAAAATACCAGCTCCCCGTGCCCTATGACGAAAATTCCGGGGTGATCGCCCAGGATCCGAAGATCGCCGCGCTGCTGCAACTGGCCAAACGGGTGGCGAAGTCCTCCGCTACCGTCATGTTGACGGGGGAGAGCGGGACCGGGAAGGAGGTGTTCGCGCGTTTCATGCACCGCAATTCCGCCCGGGCGGACAAGGCTTTCGTCGCGATCAATTGCGCGGCGATCCCCGAAAATCTTCTGGAGGCGACGCTCTTCGGCTACGAGAAGGGCGCTTTCACCGGCGCAACCCAGCCGCAGGCCGGAAAATTCGAGCAGGCGGAAGGCGGAACCTTGCTGCTGGATGAAATTTCTGAAATGCCGCTCGCGCTCCAGGCGAAACTCCTGCGCGTGTTGCAGGAGCGTGAAGTGGAGCGCGTAGGGGGCAGGAAGGCGATTGCCCTCGATATCCGTGTGCTGGCCACGAGCAACCGGGACATGCGAGAAATTGTAGCCCACGGCGCTTTCAGGGAGGATCTGTATTACAGGCTGAATGTCATTCCGCTCAACATTCCGCCCCTGCGCGAACATCCTGGGGATATCGTTCCGCTCGCACGTTTCTTCATGAGCAAGATGGCCGGGACTCTGGAGAGAACCGGCCTGAAGCTTTCCGTTTCCGCCGAAGCCCGGTTGATGCGCTATGCCTGGCCGGGCAACGTCAGGGAACTCGAGAATGTCATTCAGAGGGCAATGATACTCGCGCCGGGGGCTGAAATCGAGGCGGAGGATCTTTTGCTGGAAGACGTGCCGGAAAAATCCGAATCGCAGGAGAAGGTCGATTCAGGGGGTAAAGTCGAAGACATCAAGTCGCTGGAAAAAAAGCATATCATGGAAACGCTGGCATCCGTCAACGGATCGAGGAAACTGGCCGTGAAAAAGCTGGGCATCAGCGAGAGGACGCTACGGTATAAATTGCAGCAATACCGGCTGGACAGCAAGGATTGATCTGGCACGCATATTGCTTGTTTATTGGTATATTTTTGCGAGGAGTCGAAATGGATTTATCCGGAATAGATGCGATGCTCAGCCAGTTGCAGGCGACTTCGAGCGCCGCCGGCGGGAAAGCGCCCGAGACTGTTGCGCCGGGCGGCGATTTCGCCTCGGTTTTGAAGCAATCCATCGATCAGGTCAATGCCGCGCAGCAGGGTTCCGAAAAGCTTGCCCAATCTCTGGAGACGGGGGCTTCCAGCACGAACCTGACCGAGGTCATGCTGTCTCTGCAGAAAGCGAATATTTCCTTCCAGGAAATGGTGCAGGTCAGAAACAGGCTGGTCACCGCCTACAACGATATCATGAACATGCAGGTCTGATGTTTCGAGCGCGCCCCCTTTTCGCATCATCCCATATCGAATTCGGTATTCCATTGATATGGTTACAATTCTGTTACGAATTTTGCCATGGGCCGGAAATTCGTGATAGCCTGCAAAATCTGGAATCGGTATAAGAAGCCAAAATCGAAAGCGGGTATGCAAGATGTATAAGGGACAGACGCGGGAAGCGAGCGGAGAAATCCTGAGGCTGGTTATCCAGAAAATGGCTGCACATCCGGCGGCATTCACCCCGCCGACTTATGCGGTATGGTATGAATGTACGGCAGGCATCAATCCCGCGCTTTCGGAAGCCATGCGTAAATTGCTCGATGCCGGCAGGAAAATCGACAATGAAACCATTGCCGGCTTGATCGAACAGCACATGAGTTCCTCCAGCCATGGCGCGCAGCATATGCACATGGAAATCCAGAAACTGCTGGAGAGGCTTTCCGGATTTACCGAGGAGACAGGCAAGCAGGCCGGCAGCTTCGGGGATAATCTGCAATCTTATGGGGACAAGCTGAAGCAGAATCTCGACCAGGCATCGCTCAATGCCCTGATCGGCGAGATGGAAAAGGATACCGGCAAGGTACGGGATTCCGTGCAGGACATGCAGTCGAAGCTGGAGGAGAGCCGCAAGGAAGTGGAAAAGCTGCAACTGGAGCTCGATTCCGCCCGCGGCGAAGCGATGATCGATCCGTTGACCGAGCTTCTCAACCGGCGTGGTTTCGAAGCCAGGGCTGGCGAGATGTTCGGCGACGAGGAGGCGATCGGCGATGGCTCATGCGTTCTGATGATAGACATCGATCATTTCAAGAAAGTGAATGACACTTACGGCCACCTGTTTGGCGACAAGGTGATACGCGGTGTCGCTGACAGCCTGAAGTCGATCGTAAAGGGCCGCGATCTGGTTGCGCGTTTCGGGGGCGAGGAATTTGCCGTGCTGCTCCCGCAAACGCCGGTGTCGGGTGCTTATGTGCTCGCGGAGAACATCCGCCAGGGCATCGAAAAAGGGAAAATCCATCGCCAGGGCGGACAGATCGGCGGGATTACCGTTTCCATCGGGATTGCCGCGTCGAGCGTCGACAGCAGCATTACCGAATCGCTGGATCGTGCCGACAAGGCGCTTTACCAGTCCAAGGAACAGGGGAGAAACAGAACCACGATATTCGGTTAGCTCTTCAGGCTGGCTTTTCTGTCCAGTTCCAGCTTCATGATGTAGCGCTGGATCAGGGTTTGCGTGTGTCCCGCCATGTCGACGAATTTGCATCCGGCTCTTTTCTTGACGACATTGTTTTTCATCGTGATGTCGAAAGTCGCCTTGACCTGGATGTTCACGTGAACCGCTCCCACATCGGGAAGGGTGATCACGCAGTTATGGTAGACCTCGTTCAACAGGAGATTCAGTTCCCCCTTGTAGCCTATGATGGCGACCCCGCCCGCGCTGATGTTGATGATGCTGACTTCGGTATGTTCGCGCCCAGGCATGGGGATAGTGCAGGTCAGCGGCTTGAGGTTCGGGGTGGTGAGGCGGTAATATTCCCTTCTTTGCAGGCGCAGCAGGCTCGACGGTAGGGTGACCACGAAGGCGCACTTTCCTTCGAATTCGATTCTCTGGATATGGGGGATGACGAACTGGATTTTGACGTTGTCCAGGGACGAAATGAAAACCAGCTTGTTGCTGAGTTCGACATGTCTGTTCGATGGTTCGTTGGCGCTGCAGTCCAGAACGAGTTGATCCTGGCTTGCGCGCACTTCCAGTACCAAGGTGAGGATGGCGTGGTTGCCCTCGTCGTAATAGAGCGCGGCCTGCTCGTTGCGCTCCAGCAGCCTGCGCAGGATCGAGAGGATTTCGGTTCTCGAATGGATATGATACTGGCTGTCGTCTGCGACCGAAGACAGTTCGAATTTCAGGGGTATCGGATCGCTTATGGACATGGGGTCGCTCGAAATTGGATTGCATGGGAATTGTATCCCAAAACTTCCCGTCTCAAAAGAGCTGTCATCCCGAGCCGCTGCCCTTTGGGCGGCGCCCTGAGCTTGCCGAAGGGGCTGTCGAGGGATCTTGGGATTTCTCCGCTTCGGTCGAAATGAGGGGCGAAGCGACAAACGAAGAAGCCTGCCCCGGGGGATTCCGGGATCATCTATCCGGATATCCCGTGTTCGAGGCGATAAAGCCAGGCAAGAAGTTCGGCTACCACGAGGTAGAGTTCGGGGGGGATGCGATCGTCCAGATCGACCTGCATCAGGAGCGAAACGAGTTCCCTGGATTCATGCACGTAGATGCCGGCTTCCCTTGCGCGTTCGATGATCATCTGGGCCACGATTCCGCGGCCCTTGGCGACCACTTTCGGCGCGAGGTCTCCCGCATGATAGGCAAGAGCCACGGCGGCCTGCCGGGTTTCTTCAGCCATGCTGTTTCACCGTCATGGAAACGACGGGAATGCCGCCGGCCTCCAGGGATTGCAGCAGCATTTTTCCGCTTTCCCTGAGCCGGCTTCCTGTTTCCTGGTTCGCCGCCTGGAGCGATATCTGCACGCCGGAAGGGGTGAGCCTCAGGTTTGCCTCGACTTCTCCCATCATCGGCAGAACGAGTCTGAGCCGGGATTGCCAGGTGTCCGGCTGTTCGCTGCTCTGCCTCTGCCCTTCCTCCCTGACCTGCCAATCCATGTTCTGTCCGGGCCATACCTGTCCGCTCCAGTTGAATTCGCGGGATTCGAGCGTTTCGATCTGCTGGCGGACGATGGGCAATATATCCTGCCTGGGCGAGACCTGACTTGCCATGTCCGTTACGGAGGAGGCTGCGGCGGCCTTGGGGGAAGCCTCATCGGCAGGCGGGATAATCTGCTGCAATGTCGGGGCCGGGGATGACTGCGGTGCGGGCGGTGCGAGAACGGTGTGCAAAACCGTCCGGGGCAGGGCATCGCCCTGGGTGTGTTCCTGCAAGGCGCCGTTTTGCGTAGCCATAGCCCTGTTCTGGGGTTCCTGCTGCAATTGGGACAGCGGGCGCTCCCCCATCACCCATTGTGCCTGGTGCGATTCGTAAAACAGCCCGCTTTGCGAGAGCGCGCTTTTGAGCGACTGCGCAAGCTGGGCGGGATCGGAGGGCGGCGTTTCGAGGATGGGATTGGCCTGGGTCAATGGGGGATTCGGTTTTGACGCATCCGGAAGAAGCTGCGCGATCAGCCTGCCTGTAGTGCTCAGGGCGGGGGATGCCTGCTGCGGCAAGTCGAGCCTGAAGGTCAGCCTGGGTTCGCGGCTGATGAGCACCAGATCGATGGTATCCCCAGCTTTCGTGCCTTGCGGCAGGCTCATCTGCAGCGGCTGGTTGTCGATGCTTACCCTGAAATTGCCGTTGGGGAGCCGTTCCTCGACCGTCGCGCTTACCTGCTGGCCGACTGAAACCTGGGGGAGCTTTGCTTCCGGCGCCGCGCTGAAAGTCCGCTCCAGGGACTGGCTGAGAAGAACGATCCGGGCCAGCGCATCGAGCGGCGTCATCAGGGGCGGTATGCTTCGTTGAGCTTGATCGCCTGGCCTGCGCTCGCTCCCGCGCCCTTGAGATCCTCGATCCTGGCCTTTGCCAGAGATTTGATTTTTGCGTCGTTGTCCAGGATGGCTGTCACCAGTTCGGGCTGTGCTTTGCTTGATTCAGCGGCGAAAACGGCGGAGGAATAGTCCTTTTCCAGCTCGATCACATCCTCCCACCTGCCTTCCAGCGCCGCAGCCAGCATTTTTCCAGAAATTTCCAGGATGAAGGCATAATCCGCAGCGCCCTGCATGTCAGGCTTTGCCGTAACTTGCCGCCATGCGCGGTGCGCTTTTTTCCTCTCGGACGGATTCTGTGGCGATGGATTCCCATGCGCCTTTCAGTTCCAGAAGGAGTTTCCTGACTTCTTCGAGCCCATCTGCGTCGTTGTTCAGGTTCGAGAGGAGGAGGCGCATGCTCATGTAATCGTACAGGGAAGAGAGGTTCTGTGCGATTTCGCCGCCCACGTTGAGGTCGAGGCTCGCCTTGAGACCGTTGTCGATGATGGAGATGGCGTGGGATATCGATTTCCCTTTCGAGGCGATTTCCTTGTGGGCCATGTGTATGCGTGCGGCGGATATGGCCAGCACAGCGCCTTCGAAAAGCATCAGGATCAGTTTGTGGGCGTTGGCGGAAGCGACTTCGCTTTCCATGCCCATGTCGGTATAGGCGCTTGCCATGCGGGAAGTGTTCATGATTGTCCTTTAACCGTAATTTTTCTGCGTGTAGCTCATCGCCGTCAACTGCTGCGTCAGGTAATTGCTGGTTTGCGTCATTCTCGAGATCAGCGTGTCGAGCGCGGTGAATTGCGTCAGATAGTTTTGCTGGATCACCGCAAGATGGCTGTTTATTTTCGTGATCTGGGTATTGATGTTCTGGATGTTGGTATTGATGCCGTTTGTTGCGCTGGTGATGAGTCCGGTGCTGGAGAGGTATCCGGTCAGGGCATTGTTCAACTGGGTGGCATAGCCGAGCGAGAAATTGACCGTCCCCCTTGCGCCCAGGGAGCCGCCCGCCACCTTGAGGGTAAGCCCTTCCGTGCTCGAACCGGTCGCTCCGATCAGATTTTGTCCGGAACCCGAAGCCGTCACGCCGTTGATGCTTCCCGTAACGTCGAGTCCGGCGGTCGATGTTCCTGTGCCGCCGAGCAGCGCGGTTCCTGCGCTCGTGTTGGTGACCGATACGTTGGATGCCGAGCCGTAACGGTTCGATGCGATGGTCATGAAGCCTGTGCCGCCGTTGATGCTCACGGCAACCGAAGAGCCTGCCGCGGAATATGCGGCGGTGCCGTTGATCGTCGATTGCACCAGGGAAGCAAGCTGGGCGGAGGTATAGGTTCCCTGTGCAAGGGTGACTGCCTGGGCGGTGCCGTCCAATGTGATATTGAGCACATTGTTGGTGCCGTTTATGGTGATCCCCGCGTTGAGATTGACGTTCCCCGCAACATTGCCCTGAGTGGCAAGCCGGGTGACGTTGACGGCATAACTTCCGGGCAGCGTCTTGCTCGTGGAACTGACATAGCTCACCAGGGAGTCCGTCGACTGCCCGAGGGAAGCGAACATGCCGGCTATGTCCTGCGGACTGGTGTTGATCGCACTCTGGAGCGTGGCGGTATTGAGGGCGAGGGAACCGTCCTTCTGGAACGTGATCCCGAGCTGGGTCAGGTTCTTGATCGACGCGTTTCCGAGGCCTGTGAGCGGTTGCGAGAGCAGATTTCTCAGGCCATTCTGCACGGAAAGCGTGGTGAAGTCGCCGAGAAGCGGCCCGCCCGTTTTCGTCGTGGTGTTGTAGGCCGTCAGGGCGCTGATCGTGCTGTTGACGTTATTGTAGGCGGCGATGAAACCCTGTATGGAACTTTGAACCGATGCGCTGTTGTAAGCCATGCTCAGGCTGGTTGATCCGATTTTCGCGAGATTCAGGGTTACGCCTGAAATCGCGGAAGTCACCGAATTCGAGGCGCTCGATATGGCAAGGCCGTTCACCGTGAGGGCGGCATTCTGGGGAGAGACGCTCTGGGTCATGTTCTGCCCCGCCCCGGCCGTCTTGGTCGGGTCGTAATTGAGCAGGCCTGTGAGCGTTGCATCCCCCGCCACTGCGATCGACATGCTGTGGCTGGATCCGCTGGAAGAAGACAATGTCAGGCGGTAAGGGCTGGCGGTGCCGTCGTTCACGATGGAGGCCGTCACCCCGATATTGGCCGCATTGATCGCATCCCTTATGCCCTGGAGCGAATTGTTGGTGCTGTTGATCGTGACCGTTTTCGTGGGCTGGGTCGGATCCTGGGTGAAGGTCGTTCCGGGCTGGTAGACTCCGCCCGTCACCGTTCCCGTTGTCGTGCCGAAAGAAAAGGTGAGCGTGGTCGAAGCTCCCGTCCCGATTGCAGCTGTCGAACTGGTCTGGCCCGTTGCAACCGTGGTCTGCGCCTGGGCAAGGGTGGTGACGCCGATAGCATAGCTTCCGGGAATCGAGCCGCTTCCCGCCGTCGCCGTCAGAACGGTCGGGTCCGCAGGGGTTGCGCTCAGCGACTGGAGTTGGGACAGGTTCGTCAGGCCGGAGAGTGCGCCTTGCAGGGAAGAGAGCGAACTGCTTACGCTGCCGAGGGCGGAAAGCTGGGTCTGGTAGCTTTGCTGCTGGTTGTTGAGAAGCGTGATGGGCTGGGATTCGATAGCCATCAGTTTGGTGACTATGCCGTTCACGTCGAGCCCGGACCCGATCCCGGGGGACGAAATTCCCGATGCGCCGAGGATGGACGAACCTACGGACGATGTGGACATCTGCGTCCTCCCTAAGCTTTCTGCTGGACGATCAGCCCCTGCAGTTTACCCATAGCATCGGCGATCGCAAGCATTTCCTTGCTCGGAATCTGGCGGATGACTTCGTTGGTTTGCGTGTCCATGACCTTGACGACCACCCTGCCGCTCTGGTTGTCCAGAGAGAACTTGATGTCCTTGTTGGCAAACTGGATCTCCTGGTTGATCTGGTTCACGGCCTGCCTCAACTGATCGAGCGTAGGCTCGGCCTGGCTTTGCTGCAAGGACGCATTCGCAGTTGCCGCAGCAGTGGCTGCCGTGGTTGCAGTAGCTGCCGCATTTGCCACTGCCGGGCCCGCGGACGGCTGGAACTGGAAATCCGCTGCCTGTGTTGTCATAGTAACAGGTGAGATACTCATGGTTCATCTCCTAAACGACGGAATATCCTGACCAGAGTATAGCACCAGCCAGGATATCCGATAGTCATTTTACCTTACTTCAGCAGGGTAAGCACTGTGCTGGGCAACTGGTTGGCCTGGGCCAGCATCGCAGTGCCTGCCTGTTGCAGGATTTGCGAGCGGCTCAGGTTGGCCGTTTCCGTGGCGAAATCCGCGTCCATGATCCGGCTGTTCGCCGCGCTCAGGTTCGTCGTCGTGTTCTGCAGCGTGGTGATGACGTTGGTGAACCTGTTCTGCATGGCGCCGAGGTTGGCGCGGATGGTGTTGACCGTGTTGATCGCGTTGGTGATCGCAGCCAGCGCATTATTTGCCCCGGTAACTGTCGAGAGATCCACCGTGGACAGCGCCTGCCCGGTTTTGCCCGATCCGTACACGCCTGCCGCCAGCATGCCCTCGCCGGTGAGACTGGCGCCTGTCGTTCCTGCTGCTATGGTGAACTGTGCAGCGGAACTCAGGGTGAACGTGCCGTAAGTCGCGCCGGAAGTCACACCCGTGGTGCCCGAGACGAAGGAACCTGTCGCCGACGTGATGGTCACGTTGATGTTGCGTCCGTCCGCTGCGATCAGCTTGACCCCGGATGCGGAGGAGCCGCCGTCGACCGCAGTCACGCCGGTCTGTCCCGAAATCGCGTTGATCGCCGCTATCACTGCGCCACGGTCAGTCGTGCCGTTGGTGCCGCCCATCGTAACCGTGGAGGTGGTGACGCCGTTGATGGTGAACGTTCCCGTCCCGGCCGTCGCTGTCTGGGCCGAACCATTTGCCGTGTTGGCGTTGACCGTTGCCGTGACGCGGGTTTGGCTGGATACGGCGTTGATCGCGGCAACTTTGGCGATGGCGCTGAAAGTCGGGTTGACGGTGGAAGCCGTGTCCGAAGCTGCGAGCGATGCGCCGACCAGTATGCCGTTGATGGAAAAGTCGCCTGCTGCGAATGCTGCTGCCGCGCCGGCGGTGGTCGATGCATAAGCGGTCTGCGTCTGGTAGGTGCCTGCATTGAGGCCGGAGTTGGCGATGGTGGTGGAGCCGGTTACCGTGATTGAGTTGGCCGAATTCAGGGTGTACGTGCCGTAGGTCGTGCCGGTGGATACGCCGGTCGTGCCCGAGACGAACGAGCCTGTCGCGGAAGTGATGGATACGGCGATGTTGCGTCCGTCCGCTGCATTCAGTTGGATGCCGTTTGCCGACAATCCGCTATCCACGGCAGTTACTCCGGTCTGTCCCGAGATCAGGTTGATGGCCGCGACGATGGCTGCCCGGTCTGCCGAACCGTTGGTGCCGCCCATGGTGATCGTGCCCGTGGTGAAGCCGTTGATGGTGATCGTTCCGGTTCCTGCCGTTGCTGTCTGTGCGGAGCCGACTGCGGTATTGGTATTCACCTGGGCCGTCACGCCGCTCTGGATGGAGGATGCGTTGATCGCGGCAACCTTGGCAATCGCGCTGGCGGACTGTCCGGTGGTGGATGCGGTATCGGACGATGCGAGAGATGAACCGATCGTCGTGCCGTTCAGGACCAGATCGCCTTGCGACAAGGCCGTGCCGTTGTTGGATGCAGTGAGCGCGGCGGTTTGCGTGCTGCCGAGGGAACTGGTTTGCGAACTGGCGATGGAGAGGCTTGCAGTCTGACCGACGCCCGCGCCGATCTGGAATGCCATGTTCTGGAAAGTGCCGTCCAGGAGGTTCGCGCCGTTGAACTGGGTGCTGGTCGCGGTCTGCTGGATCTGCGCGATGATCTGTGCGGCCTGCGTCTGGATTGCTGCGCGGTCGACGGAAGTGTTGGTGCTGTTCGCGGACTGCACGGCGAGCGCGGAAAGGGTCTGCAAGTTGGTGCCTATGGTGCCGAGCGCGCCTTCAGCGGTCTGTGCAAGCGAAATTCCGTCGTTCGCATTACGCTGCGCCTGACTGAGGCCGCTGATGAGCGAAGTCATCCTTTGGGAAATCGCAAGCCCTGCTGCATCGTCTTTTGCCGAGTTGATCCTGAGGCCGGAAGAGAGACGCTGGAGAGACGTGGAGAGGGAGCTTTGCGTGTTGGACAGGTTCATCTGCGCGGTCAGGGACGAGATGTTTGTATTGATATAGAAAGGCATTTCAGTTCTCCTTTGATGGGTTGTATCGAGCGGTCAATAATCTCGTCCGCCTTTGAGACAGTTATCGGAGGAAAAACGCGCAACTTTAGGGGAAAATTTCGCTTTATTTCGGGAAGAGCTGCTTTGCCAGGGAGGACGGCATGTCGGGGCTCTCGGGATTGACGGTGATTTCCTGTGTCAGCGGGTGGATCACCAAATCCAGGTCTTCCATGGGAATTGCACCCAGAAGCGTCTCGTCGCCCATCATCATTGCGCCGACAAAACATCTGCGGTTGCCGAAACGGACTTCGACGGGGCCGGTTCGGGTTTGACCGGATTGGACAGAATCAGTCTGGTTCCAATGATACCCACGGTTCACTCCGGAAATTCCATCCGCCAGGCATAGACCACCAGCCTATTGAAGATCGCCGATTGCGCGGTGGTTCTGCTTCGCCACTCGATTGATCTTGCCTCCCGTCACTGCGGATTGCCAAAGCGCGTTTTGATGAGGGTTATCCTTCCTGCCATGGCTTCGCTCAGGAAGCCCGACGCATGCAGCTCCTCCAGAACGGGAAGGGATTCCTCTTCCGTGAAGAAGCTCGAGAAGGCGCGCAGTCTTTCGCGCTCTTCCAGCACCATGGCGGCAAGCCACTGGGCAAGACTGTTCCCCGGTTCGGATTTTTCGTGTTCGATGGATAGGGCGAGGAAAGGTTCGTCCAGGGCCATCTCCTGCCCCGAGTCGAGCAGGGCGCAGATGTGGTTCAGCAGATTCACCGCCACCTCGCGCCTGCCGAGTTCGATCAGGATGCGGCAAAGGCTCAACAGCCTTGGCAGGTTCGCCGCCTCGTTCACCAACGTGGTCATGACGCCGGCGGCAGCCTGCAGGCTGGCATGGCGCTCGGTCATGCTTCGGTTCGCCGATCTGGAGAGCACGAACAGGTTCAGCGCCATCCAGTACACTTCCCAGCCCTTTTGTTCGGGAGCGGACAACCATCCCGCCAGCATTTTCGAGACATAAGGTGCGGCGCCCAGATAGTTCTGCCAGTAGGGGAGGTCGATTCCCGGGAAGCTTTCGAGCGCATGAGTTTGCCGGATCAACATGCCATCCTTTTCGAGTATTCCGGCGCGATCCGGTTTGCAGGCGAAGAGATTCAGGGAAAATACATCCAGTTCGTCCGGGGAAGAGAAGGGGACGAGTAAATCGAGGCCGGGTATGAAGCGATAGAGATCGAATCCCGATGACTTGAACTGCCAGGCCATGGCAAGGTCGATGGCCTGTTCCGGTTTGATGCTGAACATGACGAGGGGCGAATTGACCGAAAAGAATCTTGCGCCGTGCCCGATGAGCGCAGGCAAGGAGAATTCGGCAGAGATGCGCACGAACGAAACGTTTTCGAGTCCGTATCGATCCATTTCCGAGTCGAGCGATGGGAAATCGCCCGGAATGGAGAAATCGACCTGCTTCTCCAGAGCATTTTTCTTTCTGGATTTCAGGAGAAGATTCATTTCCGTCGCGCTCCGAGCGAGGGCCAGCAGTTTCCCCCCTCTTTTCGCCATGGGAATCGAATACGCGCCGATGCCGGCGCCGACATCCACCATGTTCATCCCGCCCTTTGCGAGGCCGAGCACGAACCCGTATTCGGAGTCGAACAAACCTTGCTGCTCTTTCAGAACATAGGTGTAAAGCTCATCGAGCGAGCCGTCCACCGCGATTTCCACGTTCGACGGGAGGGATGCATATTCCACTATGCTTGCATGCCCCTCGATTTTCTCCTTGAGTGCCTCGCTTATCAATGCCAGCGGGGTATCCCAGTCGCCGGGCGCAGGCTGGCAGAATAGTTTCACGGACGGGTGCCAGGGCATTTCGTCAGTGCCCAGGTATTCCCATTGCTTGCCGAATGCATTAAGCCGGTAGGTCTCCAACCCCAATGCACCCGCGATTTCGCAAACTGCCGTGGCCGCCGTAATGACGAGATCGAGTCCCGCGATGAGCGCTGCGGAATCGTCTATATCGTTCCGCAGGTCGAGATCCTGAAAAACCGTTATATCTATCCCGAATTGCTCCTCGGCTTCACTTAGCTCCCCGGAACATTCATCGTACTGGAGGTTGACGAAATGCACCCCGGGGATCTTGAAAATATTCCCCCATTGGGACAGCTCGCTGTAATACTTGTGGCGTTCTCCCTTGAGAAAGCCGCTCCGCCAGCAAATACCCACCTTGAGTCCCGGCCCGAGCATCGCAGTGCGCGAACGCCAATATTCGACCCGCTGTGGGTCAGCGACGAGATAGCCTGGTTTGCCAGGGAAACTTTCCAGTGTCGTACGCAGAAATCTCGGAAGGCTGCCTGCGGGGATTGCCACATCGATATCCTGTTCCGCAGCCAGCCAATTGGTTTGATCCCTGCTTGAACCCACGACTGTGCTTGAAGGGAATGAACGCGAAAAAATGGAGGCGAGGCGAGGGGCGCATTCGATCACGCAGTGTCCTGCCATGGAAATGACATCCGGAAAACAGGAGGCAAAAAGAATTTCGTCCCCCAGGCCCTGTTCGGCGTAGATCAGGATTTTTTTTCCTTCGAGGGATGAGCCGTCCCAGTCCGGGAAGGAAAAGCGTTTGGCAGCCATCCCCATCTGGAAGCGCATTTCGTGGGCTTCCCAGCCGCGATCCAGTATGCCCTGTTTTAAGTAAAGGAAAGCCAGATTCCATCCGGCGATGATTTCATCCGGATTTAACTCGATGGCGCGTTTGTAGGCAGCAAGGGCCTCATCCAGTCGGCCCATTTCTTCGAGCACTGCACCCAGATTGGATTGGGCGCTGTAAAAATCCGCATCCAGCGCAAGGGCGCGTAAGAGGCAGGAAAGCGCTTCTTCGTTGCGTCCCCACAATTTGTAGATCACGCCCAGGTCGCAATAGGCGCCGGGGAAATCGGGTTTCAGTTCGAGGCCGCGCAAAAAATACTGGGAAGCTTCCTCGAAGCGGTCCTTTTCCTTCAGGACGAGTCCTAGGTTGTAATGTGCGTCGGCATGATTTGGATTGAGTTGCAGCGCGCGCCGTAAATGACTTTCGGCCTCGTCGAGTTCACCCATGAATTCCAGCGCGCCGCCGAGGTTGCTGTGGGCATCGGCATAATCCGGCGACAAGGCCAGGGCGCGCCGGTAACAGTCTACGGCTTCCTGTATCTTGTTTAGTCCCCGCAGCGTCAATCCCAGATTGTTGAGCGCTTCCGGATGGTCTGGTTTTAAACCGAGCGCTTTTCTGAGGTGTTTTTCCGCCTCTTCGTATCGTTTCTGTTGACTGCAAGCCGTGCCAAGCAGATACAGGGTTTCCATATGGGATGGCATCTTGCGTAAAACCTGGCGATAGAGCTCCCGTGCTTCATTCAGCTTTCCCGCCTGATGCGCGGCAAAGGCTTCCCGGAACAGGCGTTCGGTCTGGTTCTGTGGTTTCATGGCAGCAGGTTCCAATGGAGTGGGGTGCCTTTTTCGATGTCTTGCCCGGCTTTCCTGCCGAGAAACCGTTCCAGGTATTTCGGCGGCAATCCGAGGCCGGGGCGGATCGCCCTGAGGTTTTCATGTGTGAAAGCCTCGCCTGATTTCATGTCTTTTACTATGTATAGCGATCGTCGAAATTTCAGAGACGCCTTTTCCGCATCCGTTGGGCCGTAACTGATTTTCCCCAGGGATTGCCAGGCTCTGTATGATTCGACGACGAGTGCGTGAATTTCTTCGGGTTCGAGCGAAAAAGCCGAATCCACGCCCCCGTCCGCCCTGCTCAAGGTAAAATGCTTTTCGATGACGGAAGCGCCCAGGGCTACGGCTGCCACGGCAACGCCTATGCCCATGGTATGGTCCGAAAGCCCCACTTCGCAACCGAAAAGATCCTTCAGGTGGGGGATGGTCAGTATGTTGGTGTTTTCGGGCGTTGCAGGATAGGTGCTGGTACACTTGAGCAGGATCAGATCCCTGCATCCCGATGCCCTGGCCGTTCTCACGGTTTCGTCGAGTTCGGCCACCGTTGCCATGCCTGTCGAGACGATCATGGGCTTTCCAGTGGCCGCGATCTTCCTGATGAGCGGCAGGTCGGTGTTTTCGAAGGATGCGATCTTGTAGCAGGGAACATCCAGCGTTTCCAGGAAATCCACGGCGGTTTCGTCGAAAGGCGTGGAAAATCCGATCATCCCGAGTTCCCGGCAACGTTCGAAGATCGGCTTGTGCCATTCCCATGGGGTGCAGGCTTTCCGGTACAGGCCGTAAAGATGCTCTCCTTTCCACAAGCTGCCTTCTTCGCCGACGACGAATTCCCCTTCGTCGATGTCGAGGGTCATGGTGTCCGCCGTATAAGTCTGGATTTTCAGCGCATGTGCTCCTGCTTTTGCTGCGGCTTCCACGATTTTCAGCGCGCGATCGAGCGACTGGTTGTGGTTGCCGGACATTTCGGCAATGACGAAGGGATGCTTCCCGGTACCGACCTCACGACCTGAAATGCTGAATGCCGTCATGTTCTATCCTGTTTGTTCGAAGGGAGATGGTATTCATAAATGCCGTTCGATTCCATATAACCTGCCTTGGCGAAGGCTTTGCGCGAAGCGATGTTTTCCGTGAGTATTCTCGCGCGCAGGGTGGCGATATTCGGCAGATTGAGTCCGGCCCAGATAGTGCCCGCTTCGATGAGACGCGATCCCAATCCTCTCCCGTATAATCCCGGAACCAGATAAACGGACACTTCGGCTATGCTGCCTGCAAGGTCATAGCGCAAAACGCCTATGGGGCGATGGTCCTGCTCGCCGATCAGCAGGTGCCTGTCGGGATTGGACAGTGAGTTTTTCAGCCAGGCGAGGTGGTCTTCCCATGCGATGCGATCGGGATTGAACGCATGTCGCCTCGTTTCGGGGGCGTTGCGCCATTCGAAAAGCTTGCGCGCATCGTTTTCGAAGGCATGCCTCAGCAAGATCCCATTTTGCGATATGGAATTCATGATGTGCGCAACCCGGACCGCGCCCAGCCCGTCGACCAGGCTTTTCCCCTTTTCGGACATGCCGAGCAGACGGTTCCGGTCTCCCATCATTTGCTTAAGGGCCTGAATGATGTCTGCGAGCGGAACTTCGTCGGCTTTCCCCAGATATCGCAGCGCTCCGAATTCCGCTGCGCACTGCGCTATGCTCTCCTGATTGGGAGCAATGCTGATCACGATGGAAGGCAGTCCGAGACAGCATCGCTCCCACGTGGCGATGCCGCCGGCGCCGATGGCGAGGTCAGCCTCCATCATCAGTTCCTGCATGTTCTTCGCCTGGCGATGAAATATCGCTCCCGGCATCGATTCGCATGACTGCCTGATGTCTTCCAGATGCGGGTTGGCGTTTCCGGCCACGACATCGATTGCAAGATCGGTCGCTTCCAGCCCCTGAATGGCCTCAAGTGCTCTGGTGGTTGCATTGCCGGGGTCGCTGCCGCCGAAAAAAACGAGTATGCGCTCGAATTTGCCCTCGCGTGCTCTCAAATTTGCACGGGCCTGCCTGAATTCCGGCCTGAGCAGGGCGTATTGCGGCCCCAGCAGCTTGATGCAGGTCGAGGGCGTCAATTCGTTATAACGGTTTTGCGCGTGCAGGTTCTGGTCGAGCAGCAGGTCGCAATCATGGTTTCTGTCCGAAAGATCGTCGATGACCATGATTTTTTTGGAGACGCTGCGCATGCTCTCTTCCCAGCAGGCGTCGATTGCATAATGGTCGGCTACCAGCCAGTCGCAGCCCCCGGTTTTTTCCAGCGCCGCCAGGGTATCGCGCGCATCGTGATGCGCTCTGTCCGGCGGTTCCGGCGTGGGCAGCCGAATCAGGAGATGACCGGATGATTCGATTTGTTCGAACAGATGTCCGGGGTATTCACGGCAGAGAAATACGGCTTTTTCCTTCAACGCGGAAGCCAGGGCCAGACAACGCATGACATGGCCGGTGCCGATTTGGCTGGAAGCATCGGCGCGGAAGGCGACCGTCACGGACGGGGGCTCCGGAAATTGTTCCGCACCGGTATGCCTGCGGCAGCGAGCGCTTTTTTCGCTTCTGCAGGCGTGCTTTCCGTGAAATGAAACAGACTCGCAGCCGCGACTGCCGATGCGCCTGCCTCCTGAACGGCTTCGCGCATATGCTCATAGCATCCGGCGCCGCCGGATGCTATGACAGGCAAATTGACGGCACGAACGACCTGCTCGACAAGACGCAGATCGTAGCCCTGCATTGTGCCGTCCCGGTCGATGGATGTGATCAATATTTCACCGGCGCCCCTGTTTTCGAGTTCTTTTGCCCAATCTTCGACAAGCCTGCCCGTTGCCACGGTGCCTGAATGACTGAAACAAAGATAGTCGCCATCTTCCATCAGTCTTGCATCGATGCTGGCAACGAGGCACTGTGCTCCGAATCGATGGGCTATTGCTTCGACAAGGTGCGGGTCGGCATAGGCGGCCGTGTTGACGCTGACTTTGTCGGCGCCCGCATGCAGCAGTCGCTGTACATGTTCGAGACGGGTGATTCCGCCGCCTATGGTAAATGGAACGAAGCACTCGTCGGCAAAATCCTGTACCGATTCGTAGTCTATTTCCTGCCCTTCCAGGTTGGCAATGATGTCGACCAGCACCAGTTCATCCACATCGCGGGTGTTGTAAACCTTGATGGCCGGCAGCACCGGCCCAACGCGTCGCCAACTGTCGAAGCGGACGCCCTTTACAAGACCGAAGTTTTTCCAGAGCAGGGTGGGTATGACTCTGACCTTCAACATGCCTTGTACTCGATGAAATTTTGCAGCAAACGCAATCCTGCCCTCGAGCTTTTTTCGGGATGGAACTGGGTGCCAAAAACATGTCGATGACTGATTGCGGCTGCTAACGGGATGCCGTATTCAGTGTATGCAAGAATATCGGCTTGATTGACTGCCCGAAAGGCATAACTGTGCACAAAATAGAAGTCGGTATCATCGGGAATGCCGTCGAATAGTCGTGACGGAGACCCTGTCAGCGTGATCGAATTCCAGCCTACATGAGGGATACGCAGCCCGCATCCGGCTGTGTCGAGACGCACGACTTCGCCGGGTATGAGAGACAGCCCCTGGAATTCCCCGCCTTCCAGTCCGCGATCGGCGAGAAGCTGCATGCCAAGACAGATTCCAAGCAAGGGTTTGCCGAGTTCATTGACCTGGCGATGGATTTCATCTGCCCATCCCAGGCGTCTGAGATCGCTTATGCCGTCGCCAAAGCTGCCCACGCCGGGGAGAATCATGCGCTCTGCGGAGGCAAGTTGCTTCGGCTTTTCGACGAGGATGGGGCTTCCCCCGATTTCGGCTATGGCCCTCCTGACGGAGCCGAGATTTCCCATGCCATAGTCGATGATGGCAACTTTCATGCGTTATCGTAATTGATCTTCGCAAGATTGCCATGCCGGTCTTTGAGCAGACGGCCTTCCGCGTCCCGCATGAAGATTTTCTTGTTGGTGAATTTGTCGCAGATGCGAATAAACTCATCCACGTTCAAACCCAGCGGATCCAGGATATCTTCGATCTTCTTGCCGAGATACTCCCATGGAAAATTGCCATCCAGCCGCCTTACAGCATCCAGGCCGTCTTCGCGCGTCAGCCGTCCGCGACGGATATGGAGGCATGCGAGGTCGGTGGCGCGGCCGAATCCGAACTTGAGAAACTTGAAATAGTCATGTATCCCGGTTTGATGATTGTCCAGGTTTTCATAGTTGACCATCGATCCTTCGACTGCGCGGGGGTAGGTGGTAAACCCGTTTGCCTGCGCAATGAGTGCGTTCGAAAGACCGTCCCATGGCAGATAATACCCCAGGAACAACCCGGTTACCCCCACTGCGGCCAGTTCTTCGTCGCTTGGGTACGAATAGGGAATGAGATGCCGCGCTTCGATCTGTTCCATTCCGATCAAATCCGAGACCCGCATGCCGAGCAATCCGCCGAACTCTTCCAGCCAGCGACGATTCAGCACGTTGTTTGTGGCGGCAGAGGCCGGTCCTCCGTATTCATTCTGGGAATTTTCGCCCCAAATAATGAGGGGAACATTGAATTGCACGGCAGCCCGGACCGGAATTGTGAAAATGCCGACATGCTCGGGCCATGAGATATCCCCAACCTGTGTGAGTCCGATACGATTGAGTTTTGCGCGTATCCTGGGGTTTGGCGTCATTTCGATATAATCGACACCGAGATGTTTGATATTCTCGATGTTCTTGCGTCCTATTTCGGAGAGGTCGCATGTGGTGGAGGTTACGCACAAGGGATTCAACCCCAGTTGAAGCATGCGAACGACTTGATAGGTGCTGTCCTTGCCGCCTGAAACGGGGACGATGCAGTCCCAGTTGCTGCCATCTTGATGGCGGTATCGTTCGAGCACTTCCAACAAATCCTTTTTGCGAGCGGCCCAATCGATTTCAGTCCGGCGCTCGAAACTCCGGCAGGCATTGCATACGCCCTCATCGTCGAGATGGAGATCGGGTTTCGTGTCCGGCATCACGCAGCGGGTGCAGTATTTCAGCATTTCTTTTCCATTAAGAACCAGGTGATGTCATCCTGTGGAAAGCAGGCGTCACGGTGATAACCGAAGCCGTAGTTCACCAGAACCAGATTCTTGAACCTGTCGAGCATTTCCCCTGCGAAATCCCGCTTGAACAGTTTGTCCATTTGCCCCCGGTAGGGAATGCCTGTCGGCGTCGGGTTGTAATATTCTATCAGGCAAACATAACGGCTGCTGCTCTGATAGAGGCGTTCGTAAACTTCGGCGAGCATGTCCGGGTTGATGTGGATGAGTACGCCTTTGGTCAATACGAATTCGTGCTGTTCAATGGGCGTGAAGTCCAGGATGGATTGGTGATGAACGCGCAGCCCTTCCAGCTTTCCGAGTTCTTCTGCGGCCTTGTCGTTGATTTCTATGGCCGAGAACTTCGCATCGGGCAGCAATTGCTTCAGTGCAATGATGTTGAGTCCGATGTTTGCGCCGAATTCGATCACCGAATGAATTTCCCTCGTATGGGACAGAATTTTCGAAAACAGCGCGAGGTTCGCCGAGACAAGGGATGAACTCCGGTTTCTCGACACGTATTCGTTCCCGAATTCCCCTGCCCAGAATGCTTCCTGCTGTGTTGGGTAAGTGCGCGTCATTTTTCTCCGGCCCCCAGTTGTTCGGCGATAAGCTCGGCCCTTGTCCAGTCATCCTCATCATCGATATCCTGCACCCGCCAACGAGGAATGATGATGGGTACCGAATGGCGGTCGAATACCCGCTTACCCTCCATCCAGGCTGATGGGCGTCCCCAATAGAATTGTCCGGCATCGTGCAGTGCCGTCGGCAAATCCTGCGATCGAGTTGAATAATGTTCAGGAAAAAACATCTCGATACCCCCATCGGCGAGTTGGTGAAAAGCGCGGAAAATGGGTGCGGCAAACTCGGTTGCCGAAAATGCATAGGCCCGGTTTCCAGACTCGAGCGCGGCAATGCCGCGTTTGAGGTCTTCAACCAGGATGAATGGTGCGGTGGCGTAAATGCAGCATACTGCGCGCACCGTCCAGCCCTGGTCCAGCATCCATCGGGCGGCATGGGCAATCACGTCTGTCGTTCCCGCATGGTCATCGGACAGCGCGGCTGGCCGACTGAATGGCACTTCCGCACCCCAGGCCAAAGCCGCTCCGGCAATTTCGTCGTCGTCGGTGGACACAATGATGTGATCGAACAATCCCGATGATTTCGCGGCCTCAATCGACCAGGCAAGCATGGGTTTGCCGCAAAAATCCCTGATATTCTTGCGGGGGATGCGCTTGCTGCCGCCTCTGGCGGGAATGACGGCGACTTTCATGCGGCAAGGCTCGTTTGCAATGCCGTCACGACGCTGTTCTGTTGAGCTTCGCTCAGGTCAGGATACATGGGTATGCTGATGACTTCCGAATAATATTTTTCCGCCTCAGGGCAGTAACCTGTGGTGAAGCCCATTTTTTCGTAGTAGGGCTGTCGATAAACGGGGATGTAGTGCAAATTTACGATGATCCCTTCTGCATGCAGCGCATCATATATCTGGCGCTGCGTCTTGCCGATCTCGTCCAGCTGCAAACGAACAAGGTAAAGATGGAAGCTGGAATAGCTGTCCGCGTGTTGCCGGGGCGTAACGACCGGCATATCGGCCAACAGTTCGTCATAACGCCTGGCAAGGGCATGGCGTCTGGCGACAAATTCATCCAGCCTCTGCATCTGGCTCAGGCCCAATGCAGCCAGGATGTCGGTCATGCGGTAATTGAACCCCAGGTCTATCTGTTGATAGTTCCAGATTTCTTGAGGTTCGCGGGCGTGCATGTCGGCTGCATCACTGGTGATGCCATGTGAGCGCAGCAGCCGAATGCGTTTGGCTGTTTGCGCATTGTTGGTCAGCGCCATCCCGCCCTCGCCTGTTGTGATGATCTTGACCGGGTGAAAGCTGAATACGGTTATGTCGCTGTAACGACAATTACCGATGGGTTCATTCCTGTATTTGCCGCCGATGGCGTGAGATGCATCCTCGATGATTTTGAAGCCGTACCGAAGACTCAGCGCGTGAATTCCGGACATGTTGCAGGGTTGCCCGCATAGATGCACGGGGATCACGACTTTGGGCAGCTTGCCGGTTTTTTCTGCATGCGCCAGTTTTGTTTCCAGATGTTCCACGCTGATGTTGCAAGTGAGCGGGTCGATGTCTACGAAATCGACCTGCGCGCCGCAATATAACGCGCAATTGGCGCTTGCCACAAAAGTGATCGGACTGGTCCAGACCAGATCGCCCCGGTCGACGCCAAGCGCCAGGCAGGCAATGTGCAGGGCGCTCGTGGCGCTGTTGGTTGCCACGGCATGCTCCGCTTTGCAATAGTCGGCGACTGCCTTTTCGAAGGCGGGAACGGCAGGGCCCTGGGTGAGAAAGTCGGAGCGCAATACATCCACCACGGCCTGGATGTCGGCCCCTGAAATGTCCTGGCGAGCATAAGGAATCACGATTTTCCGTCCAGTTCGCGTAATTCGTCCACGGTCAGGAAATGGCTGTTGTTGTCGGAACTGTAGTCGAACCCGTCTTCGACAGGAGCGCCATGTTCTCCCATCGCATTGATTTCATGATTGACTTCGACGACGAAGGTGATTGCGGGGCGGATCACGTAATGGTCGCCGAATTCCAGTGTCAGGTGGGCCATTTCCCTGGGGCACATGGTTTCGTGAAGCTTCTCGCCGGGTCGGATACCTATGATTTTCATCGGTATTTCAGGGGCTATCGCTTTGACGAGGTCTGTGATGCGGACGGAAGGAATTTTTGGCACGAAAATTTCTCCCCCCCGCATCCTGTAGAAATTCCTGAGGACGAAATCCACCCCGCTCTGGAGCGTGATCCAGAACCGGGTCATGCGGGGGTCGGTAATGGGCAGTTCGGTTGCGCCTTCCGCGATCAGCTTCCTGAAAAAGGGCACGACCGAACCACGGGAACCCACCACATTGCCGTATCGCACTACCGCAAAACGGGTACGGTGGCCTCCGGCAATGTTGTTGGCCGCGACGAAAAGCTTGTCCGAAGCAAGCTTGGTCGCGCCATATAAATTCACGGGGTTCGCCGCCTTGTCGGTGGAGAGGGCGATCACCTTTTCCACATTGTTTTCCAGCGCCGCATTGATGACGTTTTCCGCGCCGTATATGTTGGTTTTGATGCACTCCATCGGATTGTATTCGGCTGCAGGAACCTGTTTCAGGGCGGCCGCATGCACGACGAAATCTATGCCGCGCATTGCCTGTACGAGCCTTTGTCCGTCCCGCACGTCACCCAGGAAATAGCGCATGGCGGGCGCATTCAATGTCTGCTGCATCTCGAACTGCTTGAGTTCGTCCCTGGAATAGATGACAAGTCGCCTGGGGCGGTATTTTGCCAGGATCGCCTTTACGAACTCCCTGCCGAAGGAACCCGTGCCGCCTGTGATCAGGATGGATTTGTCGTTCAACATGATGCGCCTTCCGGTTTCATGCAGGCCGCTCGACGGGCGCCGAGAACACCCTGTTCTTGCCTGCCTTTTTCGCTTCGTACATGGCCTTGTCGGCGCGGCCGATGAGGGTGTCCCGGCTTTCATGGGGCTGCTTCAGCGCGACGCCGGCGCTGAACGTGATGACCTGCTTCTGGTTGTTGTACATGAATATTTGCTTGGTCAATTCGCGCTGCAGGCGCGTGATGGCGAGCACCGCATCTTCGAGTTCGGAATCGGGGAGTATGATGAGGAACTCTTCCCCGCCGAAGCGCGAAACGACATCGTTCGGGCGCGTGGTTTCCTTGATCGTCCGGGAAAGATGCACGAGCGCGTCGTCCCCGGCCTGATGCCCGAGCGAGTCGTTGAGCTTCTTGAAGTCGTCGATATCGAGTATGGCGATGCAAAGCGGTGTTTTCCTTCTCTCCGAGCGGGAAACCTCGCGCTCGAAAGCCTCTTCCATGCCGCGCCGGTTCAGGGTTCTCGTCAACTGGTCTTCCCTCACCATTTCGGAGAGGTTCTCGAGTTCGGATTCGAGCTCGATGATGCGCTGGTTTGCCGCGTTCACGCGGCCCTGCGAATCCAGCACGCTGTCCCTCGAGCGCAGGGTGTCGATCTGGATGGATTTGGTATCCCGCAGCACGTCGTCGAGGATGGATGTGATCTGGGCGATATCGTCGCTCTGGCTGAGTTTTTGCGAGTAGAGGTCGATCTTGCTGTGATACTCTCCCGTGCTTTCGGAGAATTCCCCAAGCCTTTCGATGAAGTTCGCAATCAGGAACTTGAGGCTGGATTTCGCCTCGTTGACGCTCTGCTTCACCGCGCTCTGTTTGTAGACAACGGCTTTCAGGCTGCGCTCGGCGTCATCCAGGACAGAGCGTTTGAGCGGACTGGCAATGATGTTCCTGACGACATCCATCTGCCCCTGTAGATATTTGTCGTCCACCACGATATCGTGGATGTTCTCGGCAACGAGGCCGAGCAGCCTCAGCAGCCCTTCCTGTATTTCGGCATTGTCTCCGGCCCTGATTTCGAGCTTGAACCAGAAATGCTTCAGCTTGGATGTAAGCGCTGCCAGCGCCTTCGCATCCGCCGCTTCTTTCGCTTTCCTTGACAAAAGATGGGCTTCCTCGGCAAGTTCCGGGGAGTGCTGCAGAAGCGCCATGAATCCCGTCGAATAGGTTTGCGCCAGCAGTTCCCTGAGCGCACCGGCAATGTCGACATTGTTGCCGCCCGGCACGGCAATTTTTTCCGCCGTATCATCCACGAGTTCCGACTGCAATGCCGGACTTGCCGACCAGGATTTGAACAGGGATTGCAGCTTGGGATACAGCGCTTCGGGGTTCGAGCCGAAATTATTGAGTACGGTATCCAGTCCTTCCCGTTTTCTGGCCATCGTCCAGCCGCTATGCTTTTGCTCCCATACCTTCAGGAAGTCGCGAATCAGGCTTCCCCAGGGGAGCGGCTTTGCTTTGAAGAGGATGGAGAGGGCGGTCTCCATGCTTCCTTCATCCTTCTCCGCAAGCGCTTTCCTGAGAAGGTCCGCAGCCTTGGCGATTTCAGGGGAAGCAGGGGGCGAGTCCTTGAGCACCCGCTCCAGGATTTTTTCGACTTCCAGGTTCCCGGATTCGGAAGGCAATCCGGCAATTTCATTGTAAATCGTCTGGTAGTTGTCCGGCGTGGGTGCGATGCGCCGAGTGGACAGGGCTTTCAGCGTTTCTCGCGCAATTTCTGACGGATTGGTGAATTCTGGCATCGCTTTAATCTGGTCTGTAATTCATAACGCTAAAGTACGAGCAATATCCATGCCATTTGTCAGGCAAAGCGCTCAAGCTTTGCAATATATAATAGCAGTATGGGGCGATCATGGGTAAATCGGGTAATTTGCTTTCTCAGGCTTTTTCGGTTACGTCCCGGTTTTATTTAATTTTGGTTTGTCGCTATAATCTTTTCTACTACGTATGAATGCTCAAGTTTCCGGGGAAGCTGCCATGAATGATATCGAATCCTGCTTGGAGTATCACGCGGCACAGCAATGCTCGCGTCAATGGAATGCTTTCCTGCTGGCGCTCTCCTCCGAATTTCAGGGGAAAATCGAAGAAGCCGAATTGCGCGCCCTGATGCGCAGGATTGGGGGCGAAATGGCCAAAACCCTTGTCCTGACCCCGGGCGACTCCCTGCAGGAACTCGAATCCTCCATCAACGGCATATGGTTCGGCATGGACTGGGGCTGGGTGCGCCTGAAGGAGATGCAGAATTACCTTTGCATCGAGCATTTCGCGTCCCCGCTCAGAAAATCCTTCGGGGAATCGGCATTGTCCTGGACGCCGGCCCTCCTGGAGGGAGTCTATGCGCACTGGCTCTCGGTCCTGGGGGCGGACAGCTCCTTGCGTTTGAGGCAGTTTGGCGCGCCGGGCGGAATCGGGCAGCCCCTGGAATTCCGTTTCGGAAAGGGTGTTTAACCACGTAAGCCTTTGAGTCGGACGGGGGGCAAGATGTCTGATGTTGATGTAGATGTTAAGAATCTGTTCAAGAAAATAGGCGTTGACGAACCGGCCTATCAGGAACTCAGGCGCGAGTCGAGAACCGATCAGGCGCGCGAGCGCTGGCCCCTGCTTAATTCATTGCAGGCCGAAGAAGAGGCGGCTCCCGTAAAGCAGGCGAAGCGTTCCGCGAAAAAATCCGAGCTTTCCAGACTGTTCAAATCCCTGGAAGGCGGAAAGGCACCCCCGAAAGAAGAGGCGGAGCCGCTTCCCAGGGAAGCTGCGGTCGGCCCATTTCGCAAGCTTCCGGAGGCGGGGGCGCCGAATCCGTTCAACCGCCTCTTCGAACCCCAGCCCCCTCCAAGAAATTTTTGGCAATCCATGTTCGATAAACTCAAAAAATCATGACCGTTATTGCAGTTATTTCGATGAAGGGGGGGGTCGGGAAAACTACTGTCACATCCAATCTGAGCGCCACGCTGACCCGGTTTGGCCAGCGTGTTCTGGTGATCGACCTGGACCCGCAAAATGCATTGCGCCTGCATTGCGGTATTCCCGTCCATGAAACCGGGGGAATCGGACGCGATACCTTGCAGGGCGTTTCCTGGGAGAATCTGGATTTCAGAAGTCCCGGCGGCGTGCAGGTACTGCCTTTCGGCGTTGTTTCGGATGAGGAGTGCATGGTGATCGAACGTCATCTTGTGGAACATCCGGGCTGGCTGGGCGACAATCTGGCGAATCTCGGACTCGACGAGGATATCGTGATCCTGCTCGATACTCCGCCCGGCCCGTCCGTTTATTTGCAGCAGGCGCTCAGCATTGCGGATATCGTGCTCGTGGTTTTGCTCACCGATGCCGGTTCCTACGCGGTTCTACCCGCAACGGAGACGCTCCTCAAACATTACGGCGCATTCAGGCGTGGATTTCTGGGGTCGTATTATGTGTTGAACCAGGTCGATGCGAGCAGGACATTGAGCCGGGATGTGATGGAAGTGGTGAGGCACGATCTCGGCGCAAGGCTCATGCCTTTTCCGATTCATCGCGATGAGGCGGTCAGCGAATCGCTCGCTTACCAGAAGCCCGTGCTCGATTACGATCGATATGCCCAGGCTTCCCAGGATTTCGAACAGTTTGCAAAGTGGCTGATCCAGAAGCTGAAGGACAAAACGGCATGAAATCGAAGACGATTCCGCGCTATGAGTACGGCCCCATCAACGAACTGGCCGGCCGCCTGCTCGAATGGGAGGGATGGACGAGCCGGGTGACGCGCCTGGTCGCTGTGGCGGCGGGGGTGTTACTGCTCGTTGTTGTCGTCATCGTTCCGCTCGATCTGGCATGGCAAAGCCTGTTTGCCGCGGGAATGTTCGCCTGTGCGCTTTATCTCAGGCGCTACGCCGGGAGCCTCGTGACGCTCGTGATGATCGTCATGTCGGTTGCAGTATCGAGCCGCTATATTTACTGGCGCGCAACGGAAACCCTGGGTTCGGGGGACAACGTGGATCTTGCCTTCGGCATCGTGCTCCTGGGCGCGGAACTGTACGCCTGGCTGGTGCTGTTGCTGGGGTTTTTCCAGACGGTCTGGCCGCTCAGGAGAAAGCCTGTCCCGATGCCCGAAGACATCGCGCTCTGGCCGACGGTGGACGTATTCATCCCGACCTACAACGAGCCGCTCGATGTCGTGCGCTCGACCGTCCTCGCGGCGCTGACGCTGGACTGGCCGGAAGACAGGATAGCGATTTACATACTCGACGACGGCAGGCGGGAAGACTTTCGCAATTTCTCGAAAGAGGCCGGGGTGGGCTATATCACGAGGCCGGACAACAGGCATGCCAAGGCGGGGAATATCAACCATGCCCTTGGGGTCACGCATGGGGAATATGTCGCAATTTTCGATTGCGACCACATGCCGACCCGCTCCTTCCTGCAGCTTGCCATGGGCTGGTTTCTCGTCGACGACAAACTGGCGATGATCCAGACCCCGCATCATTTTCTCTCGCCCGACCCCTTCGAGCGCAATCTGGGAACCTTCCGCTCCGTGCCCAATGAAGGAGAGCTGTTTTATGGACTGATCCAGGACGGGAACGACCTGTGGAACGCAACGTTTTTCTGCGGGTCCTGCGCCATCTTGCGCAGGAATGCCCTGCTGGAAGTCGGCGGGGTCGCAGTGGATACCGTGACCGAAGACGCGCATACCGCGCTCAGACTGCACAGGCTGGGCTACAATACGGCCTATCTTTCCATCCGCCAGGCGGCAGGACTCGCCACGGAAAGCCTCTCCGCCCATGTCGGGCAGCGCATCCGCTGGGCGCGGGGCATGGCGCAGATTTTCAGGATAGACAATCCCCTGTTGGGCAAAGGACTCAGCTTCGCACAGCGCTTGTGCTACAGCAATGCGATGCTGCATTTCTTCTATGGTTTCCCTCGCATCATCTTCCTGGTCGCCCCCCTTTCCTATCTGTTTTTCCAGGCGCACATCATTCATGCTCAGGCCATATTGATCGCAGCCTACGCGCTGCCCCATCTTGCGCATGCCAACATCACCAATTCGCGCCTTCAGGGCGCTTTCCGCCATTCCTTCTGGGCCGAGATTTACGAATCCACGCTGGCTTGGTACATATTCCGCCCGACCCTGATGGCGCTCATCAATCCCAGGCTGGGCAAGTTCAACGTGACCGCAAAAGGCGGACTGATCGCACAGGATTATTTCGACTGGCAGATCACGAAGCCCTATCTCGTGCTGATCGGACTCAATCTTGCAGGGTTCGCCATAGGCATGGGGCGGCTTTTGTGGTGGAATACCTTCGAGACGGGGACCGTCGTGCTGAACCTGATCTGGACGTTCTACAACCTGACGCTGCTGTTTGCGACACTGGCCGTGGCGCTCGAAAAAAAGCAGATCAGGCGCTCTCACAGGGTCAACCTCAGGATCAGGGCGGCAGTCAGGCTGCCCAGCGGACGCACGATCGCCTGTCATACGGATAATTATTCCGAGGGCGGGCTTGCGCTCGTCCTGCCCGTGTCCGTCGATTTGCCCGTCGGCGAGAAAATATGGGTGTCGCTTTATCGCGGGGAGAACGAGCATGCCTTTCCGATGACCGTGACCTACAGCCGGGAGGGTGCGCTCAGGGGGCAGTTCGAAGCGCTGACGCTGGAACAGGAAAAGGCGCTGGTCGATTTCACCCTGGCAAGGGCGGATGCCTGGACCGACTGGGAGGAATCGAGGGATGTCGATCACATCATGGCTGGATTCAGGGAAATAGGGATCAGCGCAGGGAAGGGGGCGGTCGGCTTGTTGAAAAGCATCGTCGCGGAAATCAGGAAAGCCGGCCCCAAAGCCGGAAAAGCGCACAAAAGCGGCGGAGCGCTGTTGCTGGCGCTGTCGCTTGCCGGCAGCCTGCATGATGTCCGCGCCCAGGATGCGATGGAGGCGCCCAAGGCGCAATTCATCAAGGCGCTCACCTTGAAGCAGCTCGGACTGAGGCAGCCCATGGAACTGAGAGGGGTCGACGGCTCGCAAAGCTTCGTCTTTTCGATCCGGGGCGACGAAGTCGTGACCGGGGCGAAGCTCAAGCTCGGCTACGCCTATTCCCCATCCCTCATACCCGAACTCAGCCATCTCAAGGTCATGGTCAACGGCACGGTCGTCGCGGTGATTCCGCTTCCCCGCGAAGGCGCTTCCGGCGCGGTCAGGGAGATTCCCATCGATACCAGATTGCTGCAGGATTACAACCGCGTCTCGCTGCAATTGATCGGCCATTACACCACGCAATGCGAGGATCCGCTCCATTCGTCGCTCTGGGCGAGCATAGGCAATTTGAGCGAACTCGATCTCGACGTTTCCCGCCTCAACGTGCAGAACGACCTCTCCTACCTTCCGAATCCGTTTTTCGACAAGCGCGACAGCAGCCAGCTCGTCCTGCCCATGGTTTTTTCCGGACAGCCCCAGCCTGCCACGCTCCAGGCGGCGGGCACCGTCGCGTCCTGGTTCGGCATGCTCGCCAATTATCGCGGGGCGCGTTTCCCGGCCATGTTGAACGCGCTGCCGCAAGGCAACGCGGTGGTTTTCGCAACCACGGGGGATGCGCCTTCCGGCCTGGTTCTTCCCAGGATGGATGGGGCGACGCTTGCGATCGTCGACAACCCGAACAATCCCCTTGCCAAGCTGCTGCTCGTCATGGGACGCGATCCTGCGGAGCTTGCCCGAGCCGCGCAGGCGCTGACGCTGGGCGGGGTGACTTTGACCGGAGGCAGCGTCCTGATCAGCTCGCTCAAGGATGTTCCGCCGAGGCAACCCTATGATGCGCCGAGATGGCTGCCCTCCGACAGGCCCGTTCATTTCGGCGAACTTGCGCCAGCTTCCGACCTGCAGGTCGCGGGACTCGTCCCCGACCTGATCCGGGTCAATTTCAGGGTCTCCCCCGACATTTTCACCTGGCACAGCAAAGGGGTTCCGGTCGACATCAAGTTCCGCTATACGCCGCAGCAATCCCCGACCAAGTCCACGCTCAATATCAATATCAACGACGAATTCGTGAGATCGGTGCCGCTGGGCAGGAAAATGAGCGGCGAACTCTCCGAGGAGGTCATGCTGCCGGTTCTGCAAAAGGGTCTGGTGACGACGAGGCAGGTTCTGTTCATCCCGCCTTACCAGGTCGGGGCGGACAATCAGCTGCAATTTCATTATTATTTCGAGTACAGGAAGGAAGGCGAGTGCAGGGATGCCATACTGGACAACCTGAGGGGGGCGGTCGATCCGGATTCGACGCTGGATTTCTCGAAATTCCCGCATTACGCCGCCATGCCCAATCTCGCCTATTTCGCGAATGCCGGGTTTCCCTACACACGTCTTGCCGATCTTGCGGAAACCGCGTTCGTGATGCCCGAGCGGCCTTCTCCCGCCGAGATCGAGACCTACCTGACGCTGCTCGGGCACATGGGCAATTCCACCGGCTATCCTGCAACCAGAATGGCGGTAGTGAGGGCGGAAGAAGCGGATAACCTGAAGGAGCGGGATATCATCGTCATCGGAACGAGGGCGGATGCGCCCCTCCTCAAAAGCTGGACCCAATACATGCCTTTCGGCATGCTCGACGGGCAGCGCAGGGTGAACCTTCCGTCCCCCTTCCAGCGCCTTCTGGCGCGCTGGGAAGGCCGGGATATCGACGAAAATACGCGCAAGGCCGGCGAACTCGTGCTTCAGGGAAGCGGCATGCTCGGGGCGGTCATGGCGTTCGAGTCGCCCGTGGACAAGGGGCGCAGCGTGGTCGTCATCACCGGGGACAACGATGCGAGTCTCCTGAATGCGGCGAAGCCGTTTTACGATGCTGAAAAGATACGGAAAATCCAGGGGGATCTGGTTCTCGTCAACGGCAGCGACCTGGGCGGATTCACCATAGGGCCGACCTACAATGTGGGGCACCTGCCGCTCTTCACCCGCATCATCTGGTTCCTCTCCGGCCAGCCCCTGCTTCTGATGTTCCTCGTCCTGACATCGGGATTCCTGATTTCGACCGTGTTTTATCGCGCGCTGAAGCGGCGTGCGGCTGCCAGGCTGAAACGGGATTGAGCATGAGAGCGCTCTGCCTCCTGGCGCTTTTTTTTGCGGCTGCTGCGCAGGCGCAGGACTGGGATATGTGGGACCGCTATGCCGAAAGATTCGTGCAGCAGGACGGCAGGACGATAGATTATTCCGCCGCGGACAAGACCACGTCGGAGGGGCAGGCCTACACGCTTTTTTTTGCGCTTGTCGCGAACGACAGGGCGCGCTTCGACAGGATCCTCGGCTGGACAAGGGACAATCTTGCGCAAGGGGATTTGAGCGCGCGTCTTCCGGCCTGGAGTTGGGGGAAACGCGTGGACGGGAGCTGGGGCGTGATCGACCCCAATGCCGCGAGCGATGCCGACATGTGGCTCGCCTATGCGCTCCTGGAGGCGGGGCAGCTTTGGGGTGAGGCGCGCTACAGGGCGCTCGGGGCGCTCCTCGTGGCGCGCATCGGGAAGGAGGAAGTCGTCGACCTGCCCGGCCTGGGGCCGATGCTGATTCCGGGACCGCAGGGGTTTCATCCGGATGCGCAAGTCTGGCGCCTCAACCCGAGCTATATGCCTATCCAGATATTGAGGCGCTTCGCCGAGGAAGAGCCGGAGGGTCCATGGGAGAAAATCGCGGAAAATTCGCTCAGGCTGATCAAATCGTCGAGCCCGCATCGGCTCGCGCCGGATTGGGCGGCATACCGGGTGGGCAAAGGTTTCGTGATTGACCCCGTGAATGGGGATGTCGGCGGGTATGACGCGATCAGGGTCTATCTCTGGGCAGGCATGCTTGCGGACGGGGACAGGCTGCGTCATCCCCTGCTGTCGTCCCTCTCGGCAATGCGCGGCGAACTGAAGAAAAACCTGGTTCCGCCCGCCATCATTCATGCGGCAAGCGGCGCTGCAGAAGGGAGCGGCCCGATAGGCTATACTGCATCACTGCTGCCCTATTTGAAGGCGCTTGGGGAAGAGCGGCTGCTTCGATTGCAGCAGGAGCGGATGAAAACGGTCGACTCGATCAGGTATTATGACCGGGTGCTGTCGATGTTCGGCGAAGGCTGGCTGGAAGGACGTTTCCGCTTCGATATATCGGGACATTGCGTGCCCAAATGGAAAAGATGAACGCATTCTGCAAAATAGGCTTGTTGGCGTTGCTCATGTCGGCAAAGCTTGCGCTTGCC
>JAIELG010000045.1 GCA_019753155.1 Burkholderiales bacterium | reverse complement strand
GCATCTACCTCGAAACTCCAATAGGTTGGAATTGAACCAGTGGGCTATGCCTGCTTTATACTGACAAGAGACATTCAGTTGTCGGCAACCTGCGGCAGCCCCCGACCCGTTGCAGACGGTGGCCTTCGCAATTCCACGGACGGCTGCCGCCTCATAGCCGCCGGACGGACTGTCGTGGGTTCAAAGGCAGGTATTTGAGTCGAGCGGTCACTTGGCGCGCCCTCCCACCGACAGGAGGTCGGCCTTTGCTGTCGGTGGCACTCTACGCCCAGTAGGTCAGTAGTGCGCCGATTTGCTGACGTTGATTTGAACATTATTCTAAATAATACAATTCCCTACGGATGACCCATCGAAGATGGGCTTGAGGCGGCAGACTGCGGATGACTTATGGCAACGTGGGCGCGCCAGCCGCTTACAGTGCTAGGGCAAACTGTTTAAGAAAGCTGTGTTTAAACTTATCATAGGGAAGCAGGTCACCATCACCAAGCGACTCCAAATTGACGACGGCCTGCTCAGCATTCTCCTTGCTCCCCCAAACACAACATGCGACCAAGGCAGCAATTTTCGCAATAACCGTATCGTGTCCCTGCACCCGTTCCCACACTCCGGGATCACGCCACCGGGTACATAGCTCGGTTTCGCGCAAATCGCTCTGAGCAGCGACAAGAAATATAGCGCATTGCAGTGCGCAAAGTTCAAGTTGCGTATGCAAGAATTTCTCAATAGACATCAATATGTCACGGCTTGCATGATTAGTGTCAGGCCGATAAAGTCCCAGCTCATCGAGACGCGCCAAGCAGGCTTCGGATCGGTTCACCATATCGGTGAATTGCGGCTGGCGCTCACGTAAACGAATTGTCGTGCCCTCGAAAGACTCATTGGGCACGAAACAAACAAACATCGATTCCGTAAAGTCTATGATTAAATCATCCACATCGGCGCGCAACTTGTGCAACGGAAATTCAGCTTGAGGATTGAACCGGAGCAATTTGCATTTTTCTTCACGAGTCACCCGCAGTTGTTTGTTGCTCCATGCATCTTCTTCCTTATCGACGGCTTTGCGAAACTCTTGCAACACTTCACGAGCGCGATCCAGATCGTCAGCATTCTTCGCTTCTAATCTCCGACTGTAGCTTTCAAGCAAAGCCGCTTCACGTCCGGTAACAAACGGCAAGCTCTGCTCGGTCACATTGGTTACCGCCTTTGCGTGCGCGGCGAGAACACGCGAGGCATGCCAATCGCCGAGTATGGCGAAACGCGAAGCCAAGCAAAGGAGTAACGGGTAGTTAAAATCTGAAAGCCCTTTTTCGGTTTTGCTTTCTTCCCGCTGCTCGTTCTTGACGGCCTCGATGAGATTCGCGATGACATTGACCCTCGCGCTACCCTCGTCGTTCCAGATCGTGCGACTGATAAGCGCCAGAATAAAATTCTCGGCATGCGGATAAAAAGCCATTCGAAGTGGAGGAGACCTCCGCTTGATCGTTGCTGGTGCTTGATCCTGATGCGCCAACAAACCAAGTTCGGCAGTGACTACGAAAAAATCACTTAGCGCGATATAAAGCTGTGTTTCCAGCGCTTCCAGCGGTTTTCCCTTAAAAATATCTGCGGCAACAGCACGGAGGGTCTTCTCGGTCGACTGCGACGGCAAGTAGGGAAGCGCCATGCGTTGTAACGCCTCCCACTCATCTATCAAAACGACTATGTTTTTTTTTACTTCTTGCTGCTCGCTATCGAAACGTGTGCCCAGCAAATTTACCGCTTGCGTCATACGCATCCAATGCGAACCATGATCTTCTGTTGGCTTGACACCTTCAACTTCAAGCAAGTGCGGATTCCCTAGAAAGACGCTAGGTTCCAACAAATGAACTGTCGATGGACGATTTTTGAATGTTTCTCGCACTAAACGGTGTAGATGCCCGGTTCCGGTAATCATCACGTAACGCTCTGTGCCTTCTGCCTCATTACGGTTGAGGCAATCAAGTTTAGCCAGCACACGCGCATCACGCAAATTCCTATCTTCCGCATTGGGGCGATGTATTTTTTGTTCTTCTTCCGTTAAATTGCGATCTTTATCAAAAAACATATCCCGCAAACGATTAAGCCAAATATCGGTCCGATCATCGACAAATTCCTCAAACTCTTCTGCGGAAATCATTGTGTGCAATTCGGGAACATCGACTTGATACTTGATGGCCTTGCGATCTTTAAGTAAATCGCGTGCGCGCTTGAGTTCTTGGAATGGGCCATCAGGCAAAATCGACTTTATTCCACGTTCAATCGTTGAAAGAAGTTTATCGACGAACTCCTCATTCGACCACTTCTCTGTTCCGCCTGTTGCAAACGAGCGTAGCAACTCTCGAATTTCTTTCTCCAGCTTGCCAGCGACAGCTCCTCTCGCCCCATGCATATCGGTCGCAGCGTCACGGGCAATGCCTCGAATCACACCGTCCAATTCATCCGTGTGTGGTTCCAGCACCAATTTGCAGTGCCAATTGGCACCGTCACTATTTGCAACCACCCCACCCAGATTGAAGCGCTTGCTGAACAGGAAATCCGCCAACAGAGATGCCAGAGACACAAGTCCCGGCGATGCTTCGGAAATGGTTCGCACGGGAAATACGTTGGCATAACGCGCGTTATCCTTTGGGTTCATGAACAATCTCACCACGTCCGTGTCCACAACCCAACGAATCCTCCCGCCGCTTTCGACAAACTCGCGATGTTTGCGCAGGGCAGTGCTTCCTTCATGCATACGGAGTACAGCATTGCGCAAGCCTGCAAAGGAAATTGTTGTCAAATCATCGGGAATTACATGCTGGCTCATATAAAACCCCCGATCAAATTCCCTGACTTGTGTTGCCTCCCTAATGCGCGATATGTGTGGGGTGCCTCATCTAGTGCGGCAATCGTATCGGCGATACTTAACTGTTGCCCATAAAATCCCCAAATGCGCATTGCCTTAGAACACATCTTTACCCAAGGAATATTCCAAGCCCTGACTAATTCCAGAGATTGCTCAGGAACAAATATCCCGCTTTCCCTAGGTGCAAATTCTGTCACGGCTGTAGGTTTCTCTTCAAGCTTCCCCTTTAGCAGAGTGGCATACAACGGGCTGCACAGGAGACCAGCGACGACCTCCGATTCATTAGGAGCAGACAACACCGCCTTGGCAAAATCACCGCGAAATCGTTCGTATTGCTCCGTGTAATTGCGCAGAGTATCCAACTGTTTTTTAAGTTTGATCTCAATACTTGTTGCATATTCGACGCTCCGATTTACATCAAGTCGACACAAACCGACCAGTAGATGCGCGGAGATTTCATAGGGAAAATCCACTTTTTCCAGAATTTCGCGGCCTAATTTCAGCATGTCGGCTTGGGCATGTGATTCTTCAAGGAAGTAAACCGCATCCAAGCAGATGATGCGGCGTACTTCTGCATCCGGTAACGAAAGCTTTTGAATAACGGCTCCCAAGGCGTAACTGTTCTTGGTTTCAAGCGCGATCTCAATCATATCGCGTAGCGTTTCGTGCTTTCTTTCGTCGGTGATGGGAAGCAGTTCGATTGAGCGCGCCAGCGCCTCATTGAAATTTTCCCTCGTAGTATCATCAAGATTCTCAAAAAGCCGGATTAAATCCGTGACCGCCGTTGCGTGTGGGCCGCCATGCCCAAACGACAAATCAGCACCTTCAAAGGCACTTTCAGAGCAGCGAAAGGCGGGCGATTGCGGATCATGATAGGCAATTAATCCGCCAGTAATCCATTTCCTTAACGCGGGCGTGTCGGATTTCCTTATTTTTTCTAGGAAAGATTTCAACATTCTCATGAGATGGCATCCAGATAATTACGTGCAGATGAAAGCGGTGTGTTCTTCTCGAACTGTTGTAGAACTTGCGCATGGAATGAGGAATCCTCATTGCAAGTAGCATCGACAGGAACTCCCAAGAACTCCCACACCACTGATGTGGCAAGTATGGCCAACGGTTTGCCTAGCCATTCGTGCTGACCATCGGCCGTAGGTGCATTAGAACGAACCAATTCCAGATCAATAGTTGAACCGGGGTGTGCTGCGGGTGGGGCAACTTCAGAGTCTGCTGCCGCACGAAATGCCGGATTATCAATTCCGTCCAGCGCCGTTGGTCGAAGTAATGGCGAAACATGGACTGTGAGAGCAGCAGGCACTAATGCGCGCACAAGGCTATTTTTGTTGCCGAAATGACAGAGACCCAGTGTCTCCAAGTGATACTGAGCCAATCCTTTCGCCAGTCTGGCAGGATGGATTGAGGAAAAATCGACCGGCCTCGCCAGCCAGAAATAATCTTTGCCCAAGCCAAACGTCCACATCGCACCACCGCGTAGCCATTCTTTAATTAGCACATCGAAATCCGGCTGATTGCGCACTTTCCAAGCTGAATACGTCGCAGCTTTCGCAGACGATGCATTTCTTGTGACTGCGTCAACTGAAAGGATAGTAGCATACTGAATTGGGTCTTGCGTGGACGGAGGGGAGGTGAACATATTTCCAGCTACGAGAATCGACCGGGTATTCCAGTACGTTGCCACATTGAGCGCTACTTCTTTAGGAAGGTCACCAACCGATGAGGCGAAGTGTGCCAAATACTTGGAGGTACATGCATCCAAGAAATCTTTAACAGTATCAGCTGCAAGCGTACCAAGACGCACGCTCCGATACAGATTGATGCAAATGATCTTGCCGAAATCTGTCAGGCAAAGAATATTTAAGAAGTCTGTGCGCGACATAAGAGTAATTTGAATACTTTCATATTGGCTGCGCCCCAAGAGGATAAGTAGCATCGCATCACAATGCCCCATGACGTAGATCCAACGAAAAGCGTTTATCTGCCCCACCACGAAACAGTGGGCGTAGCCGCTGCGATTCTGGTGATGGATAAACCTCATTGGACCGAACGGCGAACCTATGGAGATTGTAGGCCTATGGGCGTCGATGTCAACTGCAACTGCGTGATTGGAATGAGTATAAACCCTCGGTCAGATGGAGCCAACGACCCTAAACAGGCATTTTGGCCTCGATTTTTGTCGCAGAGCCTGCCGAACAGACACATTTTGCTGGAGGGACGCAGCAGCGTCCGAAGAGCATGGCCCGATCGAATTCGAGTGGCACTACAAATTATGTTCATGGCTGCCCATGATTTCCAGGGGTTTCTGCAGGAACGATCGGCGACACGACATGGAAATACCCAGTCCCGCAATGCAGGCAGCTCATCCATTCAATGCCTGCGACCCAGAGCAGTTCGGCTAAAAGTAAAGCAGCTTTCAGAGTAATACCTTGCTGAACAGTGGGTTTTGGTTGAATTGCTAACCGGTGCGGTCTGTCACCCAAATGGTTGCATTGGTCAAGCAGTGTGAATTGGCCTTGCGGCAGGTTCGTGAGTACAGCAGCCGTTCAAATGACAGCGTAGCTCGGTGGACGAGGGACCGCAACAGGTTCGCTGCTGCCGGTCAGTTTCAAGATGGCAATGTCCGCAGATGGCACGATGCACTCATTGACATTCAAACCTGAATTACTCTTAACGCTGCAATTGCCGTCATTGGGCCTTTCGTCGTCCAACCCTATTTTGCACGCAACGGGCAGTTGGCTTTCGGGTATCCGTGTTTGATTTGCGTTTTCCAGCAGCGAATATATTGTGACCGTCACGCAAACAAGCGAAGCTTTCCGATCTGTACCCATGCCGCTTTTTGCAGCGGCGAACCCTTCGGGAATCGAGATCCAGAAAGCACCATGATGCATTGCGAATCTGTCCAGGCTTCGCTGTCCGTTTCGAGTATCGCCGTCATGTCTCTCGCCCGCTGGTCTCGCTTGCGCTGGGCTGCGTTTCTGGCCTTGCCTGTCGACGGCCTTCCGGGTTTGTTCCTGCTTTCGGGTACGGGTTTTTGGGTCACGATTGCCTCTTTTAAAGCGTGATAGTCACATTATTATATTATGTGACCGTCACAATAACAAGTACTGCGCAGGAGGTCGGTTTCCATCTCGGGTTCTGGATACCCATTCTTGAAATCCGGAAAGGGTGACTTTATCCAAGGCAACGGCATCAGAGGCCCGACTGCTTATTCTGCGCCACCCAATAACCTTGACACTTTCACCCGATTTCAAAATTTCCGCCCCTGCTGAATATAGGTAATTCATCAGGCCGGAGCGGTAAAAATGTCTACCCACAACCCTTTGCCACGCGTGATTCGTGCATCGGCAGCTCCCGCCTACCTGGGGCTCGACAAGAACAAGTTCAACAAAATCGTGAAGCCGTACATTACGGCAGTTCCGCTGGGCACGCATTCGATCGGATATGATCGGCTTGACTTGGATCGTTGGTGGGAGGATTATAAATCCTGCCACGGACGGCCCGGCGCTGAACAAGTTACAGGAGGTAATCAGCAATGGGCAAAAGAAACATCCCCGGTCTCCAGCTCCGCAAAGGCATCTGGCACATCGACAAAATCATCGACGGCCAGAGAATTTGCGAAAGCAGTGGAACGAGCGACCGGGAAGAAGCAGAAGCAATCCTCGCGCAATACATAGGCGAAATCAGGAAAGCCAAGTTCTTCGGTATCCGTGCAAAGCGAACGTTCAGGGAGGCGGCAACTCGCTATCTGATCGAGAACGAAGATAAGTCGTCAATCGAAAGCGATGCCTATCATCTTCAGGCCCTCGATCCGTTTATCGGCAATTTGCCGATTGACCTGATCCATGACGGCACACTCGCCCCGTTCATCAAGGCGATGAAATTCGTCAAGACCGTTCGCAAAAATGGCAAGAATGCCATAGAAACCATACGGCCACGCAAGGCGAAGAGCATCAATCTTGCGTTGTCGGTGGTGCGCCGCATACTTAATTTGGCGGCCAGAAAATGGCGGGATGATGCCGGTAAAACCTGGTTGGAAGCAGCACCACTGCTTACCTTCCTGGATGAGTCGGATGCACGTAAGCCTTATCCGCTTTCCTGGAAGGAGCAAAAGGCATTGATCGCAGAACTTCCATCGCACTTGGCCGGGATGGTGTTGTTCAAGGTCAATACGGGTTGCAGGGAACAGGAAGTCTGTAAGTTGCAGTGGGATTGGGAAATCGAAATCCCTGAACTGAACACCAGCGTATTTGTTATTCCGGCCAAGTTTGGTGGCCGCAGCAATAGGTGTGGTGTGAAAAATGGGGAGGATCGAGTCGTGGTGTTGAATCGAATTGCGCGTTCGGTAATTGATTCCCAGCGCGGGAAAGATTCAGTGTACGTGTTTCCGCTTGACAAGAAACCAATGCACCGGATGAATAACAGCGCATGGGATTCAGCAACGAATCGTGCTGCCGACAGGCTGGAGCAGGAAGATAGAAAGCCTGCTTCCTGGGCATTCCGTAACCTGAGGCTGCATGATTTGAAACATACCTTTGGCCGGAGGCTTCGGGCTGCTGGCGTGCCGCTCGAAACAAGAAAAGTTTTGCTCGGTCACGCCAATGGTGACATCACTACGCATTATTCGTCCGCAGAGATTTGGGAACTGATCAGTGCGGTCGAGAAGGTGTGTGAATCGGGTGTGAGTATGCCTACTTTGACGTTGCTTAAAACGACAGATACGCAAAGTCACGCAAAATCCACGCAAGCAAGGAAAATGGGCTAGGCAAACATCACCTGACCCATTGATTTATTGGTGCGCCCGAAGAGATTCGAACTCCTGACCCCTTGGTTCGTAGCCAAGTACTCTATCCAGCTGAGCTACGGGCGCAAGCGCAGTATTATAACGGAAACGGCAAGGTTTAGCTACCAGCCCATCATAAAATCACTTGACGCCGAGCTTGTTGAGCGCCTGCCCGAATTTCTTGTCGGTTTTCATGATATGGTTGGAGAGCCAGTCGCGCAGGAAATTCATGATTTCGACCGAGATCATCGCGCTTCCGGAATCGAATTTCTTCTTGAAATCGCCCACGGTCTGTATGAACTTGTGGTGTTCGTTCTTGTGGGTGGGAGAATCTTCATACTTATGCTGCCCCATCAGTCGCTCTTCGGTACCGAAGTGATAAAGCGTATAGCTCACCAGTTCCGAAAGCACCTTGCCCAGAGCTTCATGCCCTTTCCCCTCATGCATGGCATCGTTGAGCTGATTGATGAGATCGATGAGTTTCTTGTGCTGGTCGTCGATTTCCTTGACCCCGACAGACAGCATGTTAGTCCAGGTGATAAGCGCCATTTGCAACCTCCCTTCAGAATTTAAATTGATTTGTCGTTAGCCAGATCGTTCAACTCCATTGCAATGTGCGACAGGGAAACGGCAGTCTGCATGGCCCTGTCCGCCACGCTGTCCGTATTGGAAGCCATGTCGAGAACCTGCGACACACTCTCCACGACGTTGCCGGCGAGCTGGGATTGTTCGCCTATTTCTGTCGCAAGCCGGGACACTTTCTCCAGCGTATTTCCGGATTCCTCGCTGATGCGCCTCAAAACGTCTGCGGCAAGATTCGCTTTCTCCACGCCCTCCGTGACGAGCGGCATGGCCTGACCTATCCCCCGCACTGCATCCAGGGTTTGGTCCTGCATCATTCGAATCGTTTCCTCGATCTCCTTGGTGGCATGCATCGTCCTTTCCGAAAGCGCCCTCACTTCGTCCGCAACCACCGCAAAACCACGACCATGCTCGCCAGCGCGTGCAGCCTCGATCGCCGCATTGAGCGCGAGCAGATTGGTCTGGCCGGCGATCTCCTTGATGACTGTGGCGACCTTGTTGATCTCACGGGCATGGCTTGTAAGCGCATCGATCTGATTCGAGGAGCGTTCCATGACCTCTGCAATCAGCCTCATTTCCTGGACCGCATCCTGAACAACGGCCTCCCCATTCGCGGCAAGATCCGTTGCATGCCTGGCAAGCGCCTCGGTATCCTGGGTAAGATCAGACACAGTATGAATCCTCTCGGACATGTCGTTCATCACCTGTTTTGCATCGTTGACTGCCGCAGCCTGCATCTGGGAATTGAACAGGATTTCATTGGCCTCAGCAGACAACTGTTCGACCCTTGAATTCACCTTCATCGCGCCGGCAGAGAGTCCTCCCGAAATCGTCTCGAATCTGGATGAAAGCTTCAAGATCGAAGCGGCAACCGAGCCATGCGAAGGAGAACCGATACCGGGCGGATTTTTTCCCTCAGCCAGCGAATCCGCCAACGCGATGACAAGATCGGGAGCGCCGCCAAGAATACTGACAAGCATCCTGCGCCCGAAAAAAAGCCCCGCGAGCGGCACGAAAACCAAGGCAGCCACGAGAACAAAAACAAGGGTATGGGTGGAAGAATCGATGCTGAAAGCGAATGCGGACAAAGCCGAAAACAGCCCAACGACAGCCAACAGCGGCAATGCCAACATTTTCATTGCGGCAGACATAATTACCCCGATCTGTTGATGTCCGTTCACAAAAAACGGCACATTGAGCGATTATACTGTCATAACGGCAGCATTGCGAAAAACCTTAACTCGATGCTCCCGGAATGTTATAACGGGTACGATTTACAGCTAGGAAAGGGGCAGACGCATGAAAAGTTTCTTCTTGTGGGTTCTTGTGGCGGCAACGGTCATCCATGCGGGGGAGGCCTGCGCGCTCGACAGAAAATGCAGCGAGCTATCGGATGACCCGGATATTGCCATCTCTTCCTGCACCAGGGCCATCGAGTCCGGGAACCTGAAAGGCAAGGAGCTTGCGACTGCATTTTTGAGCCGGGGCAATGCCTGGTATGAGAAGGGCGATTTCGATCGCGCCGTCAGCAATTTCGATTCCGCATTGGAAGCCGATCCCCGCTTCGCAGAAGCCTATAACAAGCGCGGCAACGCCCGATACAGCAAAGGCCAGGACACGGTCGCCATCGCCGATTTCGATGCAGCCATAAAAATCAATCCGGAATATGCCGAAGCTTACAACAATCGCGGCAACGTGAGAGCGCACATGGGCGATTACAACAAGGCCATTGCGGATTTCGACTCCGCCCTGAAAATCGATCTTCAATATGCATCCGCCTACTTCAACCGGGGCAATGCCTGGTACAAAAAGGGCGATTACGACAAGGCCATTTCCGACTTCGACACCGTCATCCAAATCTATCCGAAATTTGCGATACCCTACAATTACCGCGGTTTTCTATGGGCGATGAAGGGAGACTATGCCCGCGCCGTAAAGGATTACAACGCCGCCATCAGCATCAATCCGAAATATGCGGTAGCCTATTTCAACCGCGGCCTGCTCCGGAAACGGCAAGGCGATGACGGCAACGCCATCTCCGACTTCGATGCCGCGATAAAAATCAGTCCGCAATATGCCGAAGCCTACAACTACCGCGGCACGTCATGGTCTGACAAGGGCGACTACAAGCGCGCCATGCTCGATTTCGATTCGGCTGTCAGCATCGATCCGCAATATGCGGACGCCTACAACAACAGGGGATTCGCGCAAACCTTGCAGGGAAATGACGATCTGGCCTTGAAGGATTTCGACATGTCGCTCAGGATCGAACCGGACTTTGCCATCGCCCACGGCAACCGGGGACGCATCCTTTTCAACCGGGGCCAGTTTCAGCAAGCCGCAGCAGATTTTGCCGAAGCCGCTCGCCTCAAGCCGGACAGCTATTCGGCCATATGGCTATATCTTGCGCACGCCAGATCCGGGGCGGACACAAGAGGCGATCTGGACATTCAGAGTCAGGGGCAATGGACGCCCCTTGTCCAAAACCTCTTTACCGGAAAAATCACGCCAGAGGCGCTGCTGACTTCGGCGCAGAACCGCGACCAGCATTGCGAAGCGAACTTCTATGCCGGAGAATGGGAACTGCTGCATAAAAACACAGGCAAGGCCAGGAGCCTGTTCGTCAAGGCGAAGACTATCTGCCCTAAAGAATTCATCGAATACATCGAAGCGACGGCAGAATTGAAACGCTAAGCCAAGCCTAAAGTTTTCTGAAATACTGTTGAGTGGTGCGCTTCAATGCGCCGCCGAGAACGCGCTTGATCTCGGTCTTGGCCACGCGAACCGGACTGCTTGTAACATGGCTGACGGGTTTGCTGATCGGCGTAAACCCCAATCGCCCGGCAAACTGACGCATTGTTGCAGCCGTAAAACCGTTAATGTGCTCAAGCGGATGAATCTTGAGATATCCTCGCGCGTTCTAATCCCATCCACTCCGGAACAATCCGGCGTTTCGAGAACCAGTATGCCACCTGTGACCAGATATTCCCTGAGCGCTTCGAGAAGCGATCTGGGATCATCGAGGTGCTCGAGAACCTCGAACAAGGTAAGAACGTGGAAGGCAGATATCCCCGCCTCCCTGAGATCGTCAATCTCCGGGACCACCCTGCCGAATCGTCCGTTGTCGCGCTTTGCGGAGGAGCGGTCCACTCCATACGTTTCGAATCCATACAATTCGCACAGCGCAAGAAATTCCCCATACCCGCAACCAAAATCGAGGATGCGGACCGGCGCACCATTGCGCAAATTCCTGGTGAGTTGCTCCAACTGCAAAACATGCCTTGTGTTCTGCGCAGCCTTCTCGAACAGCTTATCGGGCGTCTTGAGGCAGCGCTCGAAAGTTTCTATAGCCTCTTGCGTCATCCATTGCGAAAATCGCCGCTCATTCCAGTCCGGATCGAGGATGTGTCTATGAAATGCCTGCCCGCACTCATCGCACCGCACATAACTCCACCGTTTGCCATGCAGATATGGGACGGGGCTCTCGCCCCATGGATCCGCCGATATGAAGTCATGCAACGGGCTGTCGTCGAACAATCCCCCGGACAATTCCGAAAGCCTGCTGGAATTGCAACTGATGCACGCAGTCCGTTCTACAAATTGAGCGCTTCCCATGTCTTGGTCATCATCTGGATGGTGACTGGAAAGTATAGCTCAGGATTATGAATCATTTGTGATGTATGCTCTGCGCAACTATTTTATATAGGCATCATCTATTGCATTCAGCATATAGCCAATGCGACTGCTCCACTCTTTACGCCCAAGCCGCCTTGCCATGTTGTACTGAATCAGCAGCATTGCGCCGTACTTCCGTAACCTGTAGCCCAACGCCCCGACTTTCGAATGCATACGGAGGTATCGTTTTTCCACCCTCGACAGTTCAATCCTCGGGTACCCGCTTAGGCCATACCCCTTCGACAGAAGCCTGTCGCCGATTCTTGCTTCAAGCTTCTGAATCTCTTCCTTGCACAATTTATGTTTCCATTGATAGGTCAAGGCAAGATCAGGCATCCTGTAAGAGGTATGCTTGACATAGTCGAACATGCGGGAACTGTAATCGACCCCAATAAAATGGCAAATCCGGGTTAACTGCTCCACAGGATTTGCAATGAGCTCCTCGTAACGCACCTCTATCCATGATCCTTCCCCAAGGGTTGCGCGATAATTTTCCCATTCGGTTTCCGCCTTCAACCACCAGTCCGCACCAACATAAGCATTTCCTGCCCACCCCATCTGCACCACCGAATGGGCGACATCACGTCCGTCCCGAAACAGATGGATATATTTCGCCCTCGGCCAGATTCCGCCAAGTTTGCTGAATTGATAATGAACAGTCGCACCAGCAATCGCCTTTCGATCGCGCATCCGCTTTTGTTCAAGAAAATCATGCGCCAAGCCCACGAAGTCGAGACCATCCCTGATTTCGAAACGGCTGTGCAGGAAAACGCGGTCGTTTCTCAAGAACTCGATATAATCACCAACTTCAGGAAACACCCCGTCATCCGAAATCCGGGTTGTCAGGAAATCCGATTCGAGATTAAAAGCAATCTCCGGGTGATGGTCCAGCATCAAACGCAGCAGTGTAGTCCCGGACCTTTCGGAACCAACCAGGAAAACAGGTAATTTGCGATGCATGCTTTGCCCCTTGCTCTAATTTCCGGTACAGCGATGAAACCGGATCGATGTATTTCGATCCGTGTCCCTGGTGAGCAACACGATAAACCACCCGCTTCGATGGCTTATGTATTTTCCGTAACTTTTTGTAACGCCTGGTAATCGGGGCAGCCTTCTTGTAACGCCGGGGATCGAGACCGGCACGGGCAAAAACCCGGCAAATCTTTCATTAAGCTGTCATGTTCCCGATATAGAATGCGAACGCTGATTCGCCTTCGGAACTATTTGACAAGCTTTAAACTTTATGGCGAAAATGTCGCTTGGAGATAGCAAACAATGGCTTCAATATCGTGTGATTCACTTGATGAGAAACCACCGGGCATTCGCATTTTTTCGGTTCCATGAGCGGCGCGCTTGGCCGGTCACGTTCAGGACAAGCATTAAACAGGCTGCTGAAAAAGCTTATGAGCGCAGGCAGGACAAGGCAGAAGATGGCGAAGAAGCGAAGTTTATCGTTTCGCGACCCCGCATTTTAAGCCATTTTTTAACACAGTTGATGGCAAGCGCAATGGTTTTGCAGCAGCCTGTTAGTGAACACTCAAAGCACCTGTGTGCTCAACCCTAAGACTCCACCTCCGAGCATTTATGAATTGCAATAGAATCCTTCGCCTGCTGTTTTTGTTGTGCGTCATGACCCATGGGATTTCGGGATATGCCGATGAATCCAATGATTACAGACTGGGGGCGGGCGACATCATCCATATATCTGTTTTTCCAAATCCCGACCTTACCAAGGAAGTCCGAGTTTCGGAAAGCGGCTTCATTTCCTACCCATTGATAGGCAAGGTCGCACTGGGTGGCATGACAATTTTTGCCGCGGAACAGAAAATAGCCGGCCTGTTTCAGGCAGGGGGCTTCGTCCAGGATCCGCAGGTCAACATAGTGCCGACAAAAATACTGGGCAATCGGGTTTCTGTGTTGGGGCAGGTAAACAAACCCGGATTGTATCCGCTCGAGACTTTCGACATGAAAGTCAGCAATATCCTGGCTGATGCGGGTGGGATATCGGCAGGCGGGGCTGATTCAATCATCCTGGTCGGGGAACGCGACGGCAAGACATTCCGCAAAGAAATCGATATCGTCGGGATGTTTCTCGATAACAAACGAGACGATGATATCCTGCTCAGGGGTGGAGATATCATCTACGTTCATCGCGCTCCTAAATTTTACATTTACGGCGAAATCCAGCGCCCCGGGTCCTATCGCATAGAAAAAAACATGAACGTGATGCGTGCGTTAGCGGAAGCCGGCGGCCTGACCCAGCGCGGAACCGAGCGGGGATTGACGATATACCGTTCCGACGACAATGGGAAAACCGTCAAAATGTCCCCCGATGTGTTGGAACCGATTCATGCTGACGATGTCCTCTATATTCACGAAAGTCTTTTCTAAGTTCAGACACGGGGACATTCATGAACCTCCAACAGTTCCTGCTGATTCTTCAGGCTCGCTACAAGCTTGGAGTCTTCATCTTGATCGTAACCGTGGCAGCGATGCTCGTTTACAGCGTGACACGTCCCAAAAGCTATGAGGCAACGACATCCGTGCTGCTGGATGTCAAAATCCCCGACTCGCTTATCGGAACTGACTTGCCCAGCGGCAGAACGGAAAGTTACATGCCGACACAGGTCAACATTATCAGCAGCAACCGGGTTGCACAAATGGTTGTCAGGCAACTCAAGCTCGATGAGAACCCGGCGATCAGAAAGCAGTGGATCAGCGAGACGAAAGGAAAAGGCACACTGATCGTGTGGCTGGGAGAGCTTTTGAAGCGCGGACTCAGCGTCAAGCCCGTGCAGGGGAGCAACATCATCGACATCACCTACATGGCAAAAGACCCGGCCTTTGCTACAGCAATGGCCAATGCTTTCGCGCAGTCCTATATCGACACCAATCTCGAATTGAAAGTTGAACCGGCAAAGCAGTATGCCGCCTGGTTTCAGGACAGGGTGAAGGGATTTCGGGACGAGTTGCTAAAAGCACAGGCCAATCTTACGGAGTACCAGCAAGAGACCGGCATCGTGCTTCCCGATGGGCATCAATCCAGCGTCGATCATGACAAAATCTCGCAGCTATCCAGTCAGTTATCCGCGATGGAAGGCGAGGCTGTCGATGTCCGGAGCAGGAGCATGTACGCGAGTTCGGCAGATACCATGCCGGATATCATCCGCAATCCCCTCATCCAGAGTATCAAGGAGAAAATCGACACCCAGGAAGGCAAATTGCAGGAACTGGGACAAACTCTGGGTAAAAACCACCCGCAGTACAAAGCAGCCAAAGAGCAAGTCTCGGTTCTCAAGCAGCAATTGAAGGAAGAGTCACAGCAAATCATGGATAGCTTCAAGACTGAAAATACGGTCAACAAGCAAAAAGAACTCGAACTCAAGGCAACCATTGAGGCTCACAAACGGCAGGTCATTGAAGACTCAAAAAAGAGAAACCATCTGGAAACACTCAAGAATGATGTGGATTCAGCCCAAAAGGCCTATGACATGGTCATGCTGCACTATACGGAAAGCAATCTGCAGAGCCAATCCAATCAAACCAATATTTCGCTTCTGTCATCAGCGATAGAACCGACGGAACCCTCTTCTCCGAAAATGCTCAAGAATTTTCTGGTCTCTATTTTCCTGGGAACCATGGGGGGACTTGGCGCCATCCTCGTATGGGAAATGCTCGACTACCGCGTCAGGACCGCCGAGACACTCGGAATGTCTACAGGCCTACCCGTGCTGATTCACTTCACATCGAATTCGGAGCCGACAAAAGCATGGCTCATGAAATTTATCAGCAAAATGAAATTCAATTTCGGCACGATGAGGCTCAGGAAACTCAGGTTGAAGCCAAAGACAGGTTCCAGATGACAGACAAAGCGCAAGCAACATCATATGGCAGGTCGATCGGCGCAATCCTGACTGATTCGGGCAAGCTCTCGGTCGATGAAATGGAAAAAATATTACAACTGCAGGAAGCTGAGAACCTCCGTTTTGGCGATGCAGCAATCCATCTTGGCCTGTTGACCCATGCGGATATACAGTATGCCCTTGCGAGTCAATACGACTACCCCTACCTGCTGAAGGATGACAAAAGGGTTTCAGACATGCTGGTTGCAGCCTATGACCCCTATTGCCACCAAGTCGAAACATTGCGCAAGCTGCGCAGCCAATTGATGATAAGGAGGCTGTCAACGGAACGGCCAGGCCGCAAGATGCTCTCATTCATCAGCCCTGAACGCGGGGAAGGGCGAAGCTTTCTTGCGGCCAATTTAGCTATTGTTTTTTCCCAGTTGGGAGAGCGCACGCTGCTGATCGACGCGGATATGCGGCATCCCTTTCAACATGAACTGTTCAAATTGAATAATCGCAGGGGACTTTCTTCGTTTCTCGCGGGAAGAGATGCCGTTGCGGAGATCCAGAGGGTCGACAGTTTCGTCGACCTCTCCATCATGACTTCGGGGCCGACCCCTCCGAATCCACAGGAGCTTCTGGGGCGCCCGGCATTGACGGATTTCCTGGGCAGCATCAACAAGGAATATGATGTCATTCTTATCGATACGCCGGCCGCTTCCGATTTTTCGGATGCCCACGTTGTTGCCGCACGAGCCGGGGCAGCCATGATACTGGCGCGCAAAAACCACACCCTGGTCTCGCAGATAAAACTTCAGGCTGAAAGCATGACTCGCTCGGGCATTGAGGTCATAGGGGCGATATTAAATGAATTTTAGCGGACTTTACCCATGACAACTCATGTGGATTTAAGAGATGGTTTAATGAGGTCATGGCCGATTTTGCTCGGACTGCTCGCATTATATGTGCCGACTTACCTGACCCTTGCGAAGCAATATTGGCCCAGTGAAGAAAATGCACATGGGCCTATCGTACTGATCGTAACGTTATGGCTGGTTTGGAAGCTGCGATCGAATCTGTTTGCCACAGGACAGAAACAAAACCCTGCAACCGGATATGCGCTGCTCTTTGTCGGTTTGATTCTTTACATATTTGGCCGCTCGCAAAGCGTTTACATGTTCGAGCTGGGATCGCAAATTCCATTGCTTCTCGGAATCCTGTTGATTATATATGGGGCAGGCACTGCAAAAAAATTCTGGTATCCACTGCTGTTTCTGCTGTTTCTCATCCCACTGCCACAATTTGTAATTGAAGGCCTGACCGGACCACTCAAGCAGAATGTCTCGGTACTGGCCGAAAACACCATGTATTGGCTGGGCTATCCCATAGCCAGAGATGGGGTGGTTCTGTCGATAGGCCCCTATCAACTTCTCGTTGCGGATGCCTGTTCCGGACTTTATTCGATGTTCAGCCTGAGCGCGTTGGGTCTGTTCTATATCTACGTTGCCCAGCGTCCCGGCTGGCTTCACAACGGTCTTCTGCTGGGAAGCATTATCCCCATCGCGTTTTTTTCGAATGTAATACGGGTTGTCCTGTTGGTGTTGATCACCTATTATTTCGGGGACGAAGTCGGCCAGGGCTTTGCTCACAAGGCAGCCGGATTTGTCCTCTTCCTGGCTGCACTCATGTCATTTGTCCTTCTGGATGGACTGATTCTCCAGGTTCGAAAGTTGCTGCCGGAAGGAAACAAATGATATCGGGCACAAGCAAAAAAGTTTTTTTGATTGGCATTCTGATGATTCTTGCGTCTGCATCGGTCCAATACATGAAACCGACAAAAAAACTGGCGAGTCCAATTCCTGCCTGGCGCCTCGAAAAGATCGTCCCCACCCAGTTCGGCGACTGGAAGATGGCACCGACATTTATAGGCATTGTAAACCCGGTAATTTCAGCCGAAGAAAACAAATTATATGGGCAAATCCTGACCAGGAACTACCAGAACTCCCATGGCACGCTCATCATGCTTACGATCGCCTATGGCGGATCCCAAAGCAAGGAACTTCAGGTTCATCACCCGGAGACCTGCTACGCTGCCAATGGATTCCAGATGCAGAAAGTTCATCAGGATACGCTGGTCACAACATTCGGGAGCTTACCGGTCAAGCGCCTGTTCGCCGTTCGAGAGGACCGCAAGGAACCTATCACTTACTGGGTCAGGGTGGGTGATGAAGCCGTAGTAGGCATGGAAGTGAAGCTTGCGCAATTGCGCTATGGATTGACTGGGGAAGTGCCGGACGGGATGCTCGTTCGCGTTTCGTCCATAAGCCCGGATGCGCAGGGCGCATATCCAGTCCACGATGATTTCATCCGAAAAATGCTCTCCGCCATGAGCAAGGAAGACCGGGCTCACCTTGTGGGACATTTCGAAGGCCAATCATCCTAGCGGCTGCCCGCACAGATAATCGCGCGAAACGCAGACGGTCGACAAAACCATGTCAGAAAGTTTAATAGCGCTTTCCATTATTGCCGCCATATCGATCCTGATATTCATGGTCGTCAAACCGGCCTTTGCAGGCCTGCTACCCGATGATGAATTCAATCGACGCAGGAATCTGTGGCTCGCCATCACCTTTATTGTATTTCTTTCCCATAACTTCTGGCTTTATATTCTTCTCAGCGCCATTGCCATTCACCTCACCCGGCTGCGCGAATGTAATGCAGTCGCGCTTTATTTCTCGCTGCTTTTCGTCATGCCACCGGTATGGGACAAGGTTCCGGGGCTGGGTTTCATGGACCATCTTTTTGTCATGAATCCCACAAGGTTGCTGGAATTTGCCATCCTGTTGCCGACGTTCCTCGCCATTTCAAAGCAGGATGACAAACTCCCTTTTGGGCGATCGCCAACGGAAAAACTGCTGATGGCTTATATCCTGCTTACCTTGATATTGCAGATACGCAACAGGACGCTTACCGATGCATTGCGTGAGGGTTTTTATGCATTCATCGATGTTTTCCTGCCCTATTATGTGATCAGCCGATCCCTGCGCGACATCGACCAGTTCAAGAAGGCATGCTCTGCGTTTGTCCTTGCCGTGCTGCTATTGTCCGGCGCTGCAATCTATGAATATGCAAGCCACCAACTGCTTTATTCCTCGATAGGCGAATCTCTGGGCGCAAAAATCGACATGTCGAATTACCTGATGAGGGGAGATTCATTGCGCGCCTTGGCCACCACGGGCCAGCCGATTCCTCTGGGTTTTGTTGTAATGGTGGGTATCGGCCTATATTTGTTCTTGCAGCGCTACATTTCGAACAGGTTCATGCGGAATTTGTCGCTTATGCTGCTTGCATGCGGCTCATTCGCAGCATTATCGCGCGGCCCCTGGATCGGCACTGCGTTCCTGTTGATTGTGTTCACAAGCATGGGACCCAACGCAAAAAGGAATTTGACCAAGCTGGCTGCAGGCTGCATGACTGGAGTAATACTGGCATTAACTTTGCCGGGCGGTGAGAAGATCATCGACCTGCTGCCGTTTGTTGGGCACGTAGACAGTGAAAACGTGGCATACCGCGAACGTCTGTTTGTCAATGCGTTGAGCGTCATCAAGCAAAATCCCCTGATGGGTTCCGTAAATTTTCTGGATACCCCAGAAATGCAATCCATGATTCAAGGACAGGGCATCATCGATATCGTCAACAGTTATCTTGGCATCGCGCTCGAATATGGACTGATCGGCCTGGGTCTGTTCGCAGGCTTCTTCCTCAGCATTCTCTGGGGGCTCTATAAACCACTGCGCCAGTTTCGTTCGCAGCAGAACGAACACTATCTCTTCGGGGCAATATTGTTCAGGGCCAGGACCAATTCCCTGGAAGACGAGCATTACCTGTTGGGACTGGCGCTATTTGCGGTTCTGCTTGCCATCCTGATCACCATTTACACCGTCAGCAGCATTACCGTCATCCCGACCGTGTATTGGGCTGTGGCAGGCATGGGGGTAGCCTATATTCGGATGCCGCGACAAATCAAGGAATGTTGAAAATGCCACCCACTATCGTCAAGGCAGTTATGCATGGAATCTTATGTATGCTATCCCTCATGGCTTTTCTGCCCGCTTTCGCTGCGGAAGTAAAAGTCATGGCGAATGACCCGGAAGGCCTGCCTGCCGTGACCATAGGCGGAGGGGAAGCCATGGGCAGCCAGTTCGTGTTCTGGGGAAGCCAATGGAAATGGACTGAGCTTAAATCCGGGTTTAAATATCTGGGTCCCATTCAATATGAAGTCAATGGCAATGATCCTGATCTGGGACTCTCACTCCATGAGCATATTGCCCGTCTTGGCAATAACGGATTGCGATGGGATATCGATCTCGATGCAAAAGAGTCTCTCCCGGATGTCGTGGGGGGAGGCATGGTATTCAGATTCGACCTGAATGCCTATCGCGATGTTCTTGGCGAACCCAGGCTGCTTTCGAACAACCACGGATGGGTATGGGGCAAGCCGGGGGCGAAAGACTACATCGAGATGCGTTTCGAGCCTGCACTGGCTGCGGTTTTTTTCGAGCAGAAAAACGTCAACGAGATACGCGCCTATTTTTACAACAAGGCGATAAGCGCCGGACATCGGCACTATGTGGCAACGCTTACCGGAAACGTGGGGATCGCGCCCACTCAGGCGGAGCGCTTCGGTGCCGATGGTGGCGCCTGGACCACGCAGGGAATCAACTGGAAACATTCCCCTATCGATATGTCTTTCCTGAATCTTCCGGAAATTCCCGCAGGAAAGCATGGATTTCTCAAGGCCGTTGGCGACAAGCTCGTATTTGGCGATGGCACACAGGCGCGCTTCTGGGGAACCAATCTTACAGCTTATGCCCTCTTTGGTACGCCCAAAGAAACTGTTCGGCAGCAGGCGAGGCGCTTATCCCAGCTCGGCTTCAATCTGGTGAGGCTGCATCATCATGACTCCCCCTGGGTAGACCCCAATATATTCGGCAACCAGGCAAAACACGCCAATACGCCTGATCCCGTGATGCTGGAAAAACTCGACTGGTGGATCAAATGCCTGAAAGACGAAGGGATATATGTCTGGCTGGATATGCATGCCCAGCGCTTTCTCAACAGGGAAGACAAAATCACTGCATTCGATGAAATCAGCCATGGGAATTCCAGCGCCGATCTGAAAGGCTACAACTATGTCAACCCCAGCATACAAAAGGCGATGAAGAACTTCAGCTTGGCCTATCTGAATCATGTCAATCGATACACTGGCATGGCCTACAAGGATGAGCCGGCCATCGCAGCGATACTCATCACCAACGAAAACGACCTCACCAATCATTTCGGCAATGCACTATTGCCAGCCAATAATGTGCCCTGGCATGACGAACAATATATGCGGGAAGCAAAAGAATTCGCAGCTAAAAACGGGATGAATGCAAACCTTGTTTGGCGCTCATGGGAACCCGGCCCGTCGAAATATTTCCTCAATGATCTCGAACACCGGTTCGATGCCGACATGATAGCCTATTTGCACGGCATGGGCGTCAAGGCACCCATTGTCACCACTAACACATGGGGGGGCAATCCGCTGAATTCGCTCCCTGCGTTGACCACGGGTGACATGATCGATGTGCATAGCTACGGCGGCAGCGAAGAGATCGGGAAAAACCCGGTCTATACGGCGAACATGATGGACTGGATTGCAGCCGGCCAGGTCGCCGGAAAACCCATGACCGTTTCGGAATGGAACGTGTCGCCCTATCCTGTGACCGACCGATATGACGCTCCGATATATATCGCTGCCGTGGCGAGCCACCAGGGATGGGATGCAGTCATGCAATATGCCTATTCGGTAGAGGCAATAACAGGATCTGGAAACCCTTCCAACTGGGAGTCGTATAACGACCCGGCATTGCTGGCAACAATGCCTGCTGCCGCACTGATGTTTCGGCAGGGTCATGTCAGGGAGGCTACAACCACATATGCTTTTGCCCCTGCAGCAGGCCAGTTTTTCGATCAAAATACCGCTCCGCCCAACTCCGTCGCCCTGCGCACTGCAGTAGAGTTGGGCAAATTGACTGTTGCCATGCCTCAAACCAGGGAGCTACCCTGGTTGAAACCAGGAAAAATCCTCCCAGGAACCAAAGTCATCACAGACCCGAAACGGTCGCTTCTCCCATCAGAGGCAAAGGAAGCAATCAGCGACACGGGCGAACTCAAGCGCAACTGGGAAAAAGGCGTCTACACCATCAACACGCCACGCACGCAAGCCGCAATGGGCTGGATAGGCGGGCAAAAAATAGTGTTGCCTGATGTGGAAATCGATATCGTTAATAAGAATGCAACAGTGGCAGTGCAGAGTATGGACGGGAAACCCATCAAGGCATCGAAGGATGTTGTCATCACGGTGGCGGGCCCCTCCAGAATCAATGACCGGATGCATGAGTTTTACTATGCACAGCCATTTTCCGGAACTGTGAGCATTGCAGCTCCGGAGGGACTCAATCCAAGCGGCAAAGAAAAAATATCGTACAGCGATGGGCATTACCTGCTCAAACTGTCAGGGCACCAATCCGCTTATCGATTGACGGGCCCCTGAGAATGCTATGGCTTACAAGCCAATCCACAAAAATCAGGAGCAAGTGATAATGGCAAATCGCATAGTCCTGGCGGTCATCATCGTAAACTACAGAACCGCGCATTTGGTAATCGACTGTGTTCAATCTTTGCTGCCCGAGATAAGCGAAATCGATGCCCGGATAATCATTGTCGACAATCAGTCGGGCGATGATTCGGTGTCGCGTATCCAGACATGGCTTGAGGAGCAAGGATTGCCCTCTTCTCTCGTGCTGTTGCTCGAATCGCCTGGGAATCTCGGTTTCTCGGGAGGGAACAATGTCGGGATTCGGGCCGTTTCAGCGGAATATTATCTGCTGCTCAACAGCGATACGATCGTGCATCCCGGAGCGATCCGGATCCTGCTCGAGACAGCGGCAAAGTTCCCCAAAGCGGGCATTGTCAGCCCCAGGCTTCTTGGCGCATCCGGCGAAATCCAGATGAGCTGTTTCAAATTTCATCGTCCGCTAGGTGAACTGGTCGATTCGGCGCAGACATCGATCATAGACCGCCTGATGCAGGATTTCGTCATACGTTTGCCCCCCACCATGGATGTAATGGAACCGGAATGGACCAGTTTCGCCTGCGCGCTGGTACGTCGGCAGGTCTTCGAAGAAGTGGGACTGCTGGACGATGAATTCTTCATGTACTTCGAAGACGTGGAATTCTGCTACCGCACGCGAAAGGCAGGCTGGACTATCGTTCACAACCCTGCTGCGGAAGTCGTGCATTTCCATGGCGGCAGTTCCTCTTTCGAGGAAAGCGTCCGCGCCCGCAAACGTTTGCCGAAGTACTACTACGAATCCAGGACAAGGTATTTCCATACTTTATTCGGATGGGGCGGGTTGCTGATCGCCAACATGAGTTGCGTATCGGGCCTGGGAATTGCTCTGTTACGCAAATGGCTGCAAGGAAAAATCACTGGCAACCCCGAATTCAAGGGAACAGATATCTGGTTGAATTTCCTCAGCCCGAATAAAAAATCGAGCATGCTGCCATGACCCAGGCAACAGGCATTGTCATCATAGGCAGAAATGAAGGAGAGCGGCTTGTGCGGGCAATAGATTCGGCAACCCGATTTTGCAGGGCGGTGGTTTACGTGGACTCGGGTTCGACGGATGGCAGCGTAATCGAAGCTGCAAGGCGAAATGTGGCTGTGGTCGAACTGGACATGCAGCGCCCTTTCACCGCGGCAAGAGCCAGGAATGCCGGCTTTCGCAAATTGAAAACACTGTTCCCGGAAACGGAATTCGTGCAGTTTCTCGACGGTGATTGCGAATTTATCGACGGCTGGCTGGAATCCGCTTTGCAGGCGATGCAGGATCATACCGACGCAGGCATAATTTGCGGTCAATTGAAAGAAAGGCATCCAGAACGATCCGTCTACAACACCCTATGCGATATCGAATGGAATGGCGCCGTCGGCAATGTCAAGGAGTGTGGCGGAATTTTCATGATACGGGCGGATTTGTTCGATGCATTGAACGGATTCAGGGAATCTCTCATCGCAGGCGAGGAACCTGAATTATGTCTGCGAGTCAGGCGCGCCGGATATTCGGTAGTTCGCATCGAACATGAGATGGCATGGCACGATGCGAACATCCTGTTTTTTTCACAGTGGTGGAAGCGCGCCTTTCGGGCCGGTCACGCCTACGCGGAAGGCGCCAGACTGCATGGCGCCTCGCCCGAGAAACACTGGGTCAGGGAAGTACGCAGCAATTGGTTCTGGGGAGCCGGCCTTCCCGTGATAGCGATAAGCGCGTGGCTCAGTCCTCCCATGATGCTCCTGGCTCTGGCTTACCCCTTGCTCATGATAAGAATTTATCGGCATGCCCATTTGCACAGAACGTCTCGCGAGCGCAGGTTATTTGCTTTTTATTGCGTAGCGGCCAAATTGCCTCAGATGCTGGGCCAGTTGAAGTTCCATCTGAATTCCATGAGCGGAAAGACATCCCGGCTTATCGAATACAAATAACTTGTGGAACTGGTCTCGAATTATTGCAATATAACGCGTAGAGAATGTTCAGCGGAAACGCTATATTATGTCCAACCATATACAAATTTAAGGTCCATATGCTAAATCTCAAGCAATTTGTTCTCGGAAGCACCGCTGGCAGAATGCTGATGTCAGCACGTGATGCCATAGATTTATTTCATGCGGCATACAACTCACCTGAAAGCGTAGGAACAGCCGCCAATGACCAGTTGGCTACGTTGCTTGTAACCCGGATATGCCAATCTGGTAGGACATTTATCGATGTTGGAGCGCATATTGGATCGATAATCTCTTCTGTGGCGCACAATGATCCCTCTATCAATATCGTTGCAATAGAGGCAGTATCGGAAAAGGCAACCAACCTACGGAAGAAGTTCCCATTTATCAAGGTTCATGCATGTGCGGTCGGTGACCAGGACGGTGAGGTATCTTTCTATATAAACACTAGGCAATCAGGTTACAGCTCGCTTGGAAAACCTGCCGTGGAGGGCGATTCATTCATAAGGGAGGTACGAGTCCCCATCAAAAGGCTGGATGAATTGGTGGCGCCAAATGACATTGATGTCATCAAAATAGACGTCGAAGGGGCAGAACTTGGAGTTCTCCGTGGCAGCAGAAAAATTATCGAGACAAGTTGCCCAATAATCATGTTTGAAAGTGCCCCACCAGGTGATCCGGATGGATCAGGATTCACAAAGGAAGATCTATGGCAGTTTCTTACCGAACTGAACTACACGATACATATCCCTAACCGCGTTGCGCACAATGACCAAGGCCTTGGTCGAGAAGGATTTGTCGAGAGTCACGTTTACCCAAGACGAACAACGAATTACTTTGCAATACCGAGAGAGAGACGCATTGAAGTTCGAGATAGGGCACGCAACCTGCTCGGAATTGTAAAAACATAAGTACAGTCCATAATGGCGTCAGGCTCTTCATTTCCCAACCTTGCGACTGATTATTCCAAGATGCAAGTTGCCTATTTCATCAATCAGTATCCGAAGGTCAGCCACAGCTTCATCCGCCGGGAAATTATCGAACTGGAAAATCAGGGAGTGGAGGTTGCACGTTTTTCCATTCGCCGCGATGGGATCGATATTGTCGACGCGGGAGATCGGGACGAATTGGCGAAAACCATCTATCTGGCCGAGGTAGGCAAACTGCGGATCCTGCTCATGACCTTGCAGACGGCGATAAGCTCTCCCCTGCGCTGGATTCAAGCACTGCATTGCGCAATTCGAATGGGGCTCCATTCGCACATGGGTCTAATGAAACATGTCCTCTACCTGGTAGAAGCATGCGTGCTGTTGAATCTGTTAAAGCGCAGAGGGATACGGCATGTCCACGCACATTTCGGCACCAATCCCGCATCGGTGGTATTGCTGGCGCATAAACTTTCCGGCCTGTCCTACAGCTTTACGGTGCATGGCCCGGAAGAATTCGACAAGCCCGAGGCCCTTTCACTCGGAGAAAAGATCCGACACGCCGGCTTTGTAGTGGCCATCAGTTCATTCGGCAGAAGCCAGCTTTTCCGCTGGTGCGATCATGAGCACTGGCAAAAGATAAAAGTGGTGCATTGCGGACTGGATGCGGAATTTTTGCAGGCGCCCGCCATGCCGGTGCCGGACAACCAGAGGCTGGTTTGCGTGGGTCGCCTGTGTGAACAGAAGGGACAGTTGCTTCTTATCGAGGCCATCCGCGCGCTCACTCTGGATCTGCATCAGGTCGAGCTGGTTCTGGCAGGCGACGGCCCGATGCGGGCGGATATCGAGAAGCTGACGGCAAGCTACGGGCTGAGGGATCGTGTGCGCATTACCGGCTGGATTTCCGGAAAGCAGGTTCTGGAAGAAATCGCGGCAAGCCGCGCACTGGTATTGCCAAGCTTCGCCGAGGGACTACCCGTTGTGCTGATGGAAGCCTGCGCCTTGCGGCGACCAGTGGTAACCACCTACATCGCCGGCATCCCGGAACTCGTGCAACATGGAAAAACCGGCTGGCTGGTGCCGGCTGGCTCTGCCGGACAACTTGTGGATGCCTTGCGGGAACTGCTGGAGACGGCGCCTGAAGTTCTTGATAGCATGGGGGAACAGGCCTATGCACGGGTTGCCTCGCAACATGATATTCGCAACGAATGCGCGAAACTGAAAAACCTGTTCCAGTCGGCTTTGGAAGGCGCCTGACATGGGATTCCTGCTCTGGGCAATGGTTATTCTCCTGTCGATGCCGGCGGCTATAGTGGCGCTGGAGTGTTTGGTCGCCTGCTTGCCGGGATTCGCACAAAAAAACCATTTCAAGATGCCGAGACCGTCTCTGGCGGTTCTGATGCCGGCGCACAACGAGTCTGCCGTCATCGCGGAAACACTGGCTTCGGTCATGCCGCAGATGGCGGAAGGCGACAGGCTTTTGCTTGTGGCGGACAACTGCAGCGACGATACAGCAGCTATCGCCAGGGCATCCGGCGCTCAAGTATTGGAGCGATTCAACGACGCGCTTCGAGGCAAAGGATACGCTCTGGCTTTCGGCATGGATGCGCTGCGCGAAAATCCGCCGGACGTGCTGCTCATCATCGATGCCGACTGTCAGTTGCAGGCAGGAGCGCTGGACTTGCTCGCCGGGACCGCGGCCAGGCTGGATGCGCCCGTGCAGGCGCTTTACCTCATGCTTGCGGGCAATGAAAGTTCTGTCAAGCAGAAGATTGCTGCATTTGCCTGGGTAGTAAAGAACCATGTGCGGGCGCTGGGCATGTTCCGCATGGGGTTGCCCTGCCCGCTCATGGGAACCGGCATGGCGTTTCCATGGCATATCATCAACCGCATGAATCTGGCGACGGGAGCCCTGGTCGAGGATATGCTGCTTGGAGGAGAACTGGTCGCCGCAGGTCATGCGCCCAGGTTCTGCCCTGGCGCCTGCGTGACAAGCATCTTCCCCGCTTCCGATCAGGATGCCCATACTCAAAGGCGGCGCTGGGAACATGGACATATCGGCATGATCTTCAATTATTTCCCATCGCTGCTGAGACTTGTCTTGAAGCGCGGCGATTTCAGGGGGATCTTCTTTGTCTTCGACATGATGGTGCCGCCGCTTGCGCTGCAATCGATGCTGATGCTCCTGGGGCTGGGGATATCCGGGCTGGCGGCATGGTCTGGTTTTGCCTTGCCCTTCCAGATCATGCTTGCGGGCAGCATTTCGTTCGGACTGGCGCTGATGGCCGCCTGGTACCGATACGCGAGGGAAGTGATCGGCATTGAACATGTCATACGGATCCCTGTGTATATGCTTTCGAAAATCTCGGTTTATGTAGCCTACCTGTTTTCGAGAGAAAAAAACTGGGTCAAGACCAAACGGTAATACGATTTCGAACAAGGATGAAAACATGAGTTTAAACTATCTGGTGGTAGGCGGAGCGGGCTACATAGGCTCGCACATGGTCAAGGCGCTGTTGCAGGCCGGGCACGAGGTCGTGACATTGGACGACCTTTCGACCGGTCACAGGGAAGCCGTGATCGGCGGAAAATTCATCCATGGCAGCCTGGCGGACGAGTCCCTGTTGGACAGCGTGTTTGCGTCCCACCGTTTCGGTGCCGTACTGCATTTCGCATCCTTCATACAGGTGGGCGAATCGGTGGTTCAGCCCGCAAAATACTACACCAATAATGTTTCAAATACGCTCAATCTGCTCAATGCAATGGTGCATCATGGCGTGCGCAACTTCGTCTTTTCATCCACGGCGGCCATCTTCGGCGAGCCTCAATATGTACCTATAGACGAGAGGCATCGTGTGGCCCCCATCAACCCATATGGCGCCTCCAAGGCCATCGTCGAACAGGTTTTGCGCGATTACGATCATGCCTATGGATTGAAATCCATCTGCCTGCGCTATTTCAATGCCTGCGGCGCTGACCCCGATGGAGAACTTGGCGAGCGCCACCATCCTGAAACTCATTTGATCCCGCTGGCGCTACAGGCCGCATCAGGCAGGGGCAAAGATCTGCGACTGTTCGGGCGCGATTACGACACCCCGGATGGGACATGCATTCGCGATTACATCCATATTGCAGATCTATGCCAGGCGCATTTGCTGGCACTCGAGCATTTAAAAAAGTCGGATACCAGCGCAGCATTCAATCTCGGCAACGGCACAGGTTTTTCCGTTGCCGAAGTGATATCGGCAGTGGAACGCGTAACCGGCGTCAAGCTCCGGGTCGTCGAAAGCGCCCGCCGCAATGGCGACCCTGCCAGGCTGGTGGCCGATGCGGTATTGGCAAAAAATACACTGGGCTGGAAGCCGCAATATGCCGAGCTGGATTTGATCATTGCACATGCCTGGGCATGGGAGCAGAAACAGGCAGCATATGGGAACGCTTAAACCCGTGTCAGGCGAGCGGTGGGACTGGGTGGATGTCGCCAAAGGCATCGGCATTATCCTGGTGGTCTACGGCCACGTTGCCAGAGGACTTTTCCACGCGGGAATCTATCAAGATCAAACCAGTTTCGATCTGATAGACAAAATCATATATAGCTTTCACATGCCGCTCTTTTTTTTCCTTTCCGGTATTTTTTGCATCAGCAGCTTCGAAAAACGAGGCATGAAGCTGGTGTTCAATAAAATCGACACGGTTTTTTACCCTTACATTCTGTGGTCATTGATTCAGGGCTCGGTAGAAATTGCCATGAGCAATTTCACCAATCAGCATGTATCACCTGAGTCTTTGCTCGCAATACTTTGGCAGCCGCGAGCGCAATTCTGGTTTTTATACACATTGTTCTTTGTCTTTCTGCTGAACACGGGCGTGCTGTTCATGTTGAAGCGTCTTGCGCCGTTGAAAAAAACGTGGCCACTCATCCTGATGGCAATAGCCGTAATTTTGACCATCTGCAAGCCTCTAATGCCCGCTTTATTCCTGTTTCAATCCATTGCCGACTATGACATCTATTTTTCGTTCGGGACGATATTCTGGTTTCTGAACAAAGGCGCCATCGACATCAAGGCGCTTCTCCCTCTAGCCCTGCTGTTTATCGTCATGCAATATGCCGTGTTTTTTACCGGCGCAATAATATTAGAGCAACAATTAACGGTTATCCTGTTGGCCAGCATTGGAATACTCACCGTGATCGGCATTGCCCAGCGCAGTCGTTTTTTTTCGGTGCTCGGTCTGTATTCGATGGAAATATATTTGATGCACGTTATTTTCGGCAGCGGAATGAGGATTCTTGTCCAGAAAGGATTGGCTGTCGAGGCATTGCTTCCTCATCTCATCATGGGAACGCTTGCAGGCGTTCTGTTGCCGATATTGGCGACACGATGGATTCATAACATAAGATTTGAGTTCCTGCTAAGACCGCCCAGGTTGATTCGGTTGGGTAGTTAGCCTGATATAGGAAAGCATCGGAGAACTGAATGAAGGAACAACACCAAGGTAATCTCGCCAATAATTGCGCCCAAGTCAGAATGTTCGGGCTGGATTATTGCGCATGTACTTTGGCGGAAGCAGCGCAAATGATTGTGGATGCTGCCATCGAGAAAAAAAAGGGGCTGGTGGTGACGCCCAATGTCGATCATGTCATGGGCATGCAAAAAGACGAGGCGATGTTCGAACTATACCATCGCGCCATGTTTCGTTTTGCAGACGGCATGCCTCTGGTGTGGTTCAGCAAATGCCTGAGAGGAAAGAGTCTGCCGGAAAGGGTTACGGGCGCGGATCTCCTGCCTGAAGTCGCAAGGCTCGCCGCTCAGAATGGCCTGAAGCTTTTTTTCCTTGGCGGATTGCCCGGTGTCGCTGAAAAGGCGGCATTCAAGCTCGAACAACACAATCCATTGCTGCGCGTGGCAGGCGTCTACTCACCGCCCTTCGGTTTCGAAAAAGACGATGCAGAATCGGAGCGGATTGTGGCAATGATCAACGACTCCGGAGCAGACATTCTGTTCGTTGGAGTGGGGGCGCCCAAGCAGGAAAAATGGGCCGCCCGATATATGGCGAACCTCGATGTCGGGCCGATTCTCGGAGTCGGCGCAGCATTTGATTTTGCAGCCGGAACGATCAAACGCGCGCCGCTTTGGGTACGGTGCATCGGCATGGAATGGTTCTGGCGATTAATGCAGGAGCCGGACAGGCTTTGGAGACGCTACATTTTGCAGGACAGTCAATTTATTTTGCTGATTGTGAAGGAACTCCTGCAGGGGACAAAATCGTGAGGGTTTTCACCACATAGCAGTGGCGCACTCGAATCCGACGATCCGGCTGTTTATAATAATGACAAACTCCGCTTCCCATCATGCAAGAACAAGCGACCAGCACTGAAAACACAGGGAAGATCCCTTCTTCACTCACGAAACGCTCCGTGATCGGAGCCACCTGGATCGTGGCCGGCTATGGCGCCAGTCAGGTATTGCGACTGGCCAGCAATCTGGTGCTTACGCGCCTGCTGGCGCCGGAGCATTTCGGCCTCATGGCCCTCGTCAATGTGTTCATGATTGGCCTTGCCATGTTCTCGGACGTCGGGATCGGGCCCAGCATCATCCAGAGCGACCGGAGCGAAGACAAGAATTTTCTCAATACGGCCTGGACAGTGCAGGTCATACGGGGTTTCGTCATCTGGTTCTGTTGCATAGTCGGCGCGTGGCCATTCATGAAGTTTTATGGCGACCCCATGCTGCTCTGGCTCATTCCTGTCGCCGGGCTGACTTCCGTCATTTCCGGCTTCAATGCGACGAGCATATTCACGACGAATCGCAATCTGGCTCTCGGCCAGTTGACGCTGCTGGAGATCGGTTCACAGATCGCTGCGATTGCGCTCATGGTGAGCGTCGCCCTCATTCACCCCTCCGTATGGGTGCTGGTAGCAGGTTCGCTCTTCGCCGGGATCGTAAAAATGCTTGCCAGCCACTGGTGGCTCCCGGGAATTTCAAACCGCTTTTGCTGGGACAAAACTGCGCTGCACGCGATGGTAAAGTTCGGCCGCTGGATCTTTGTCAGCACCTTCCTGAGCTTCTTTATCAACAGTGCCGCCAGTCTGATTCTCGGCAAATTCATGAATATGGTTGACCTGGGACTCTTTTCCATCGCCGCGACCCTGGCGAAGGTGGTGGAAAATCTCTATGATCAGGTCAGCAACAAGGTATTGCTCCCGGTGTATGCCCACATCAAGCACATGCAAGCCGAAGAATTGCGGGCGCGCATCGGTAAAGTCCGCCGCGCTACAATTGCCGCATTTTTGCCGATGCTGTGGATAATCGTGGTCATGGGACAGCAACTCATCGATCTGCTGTTCGATTCACGCTACCACAATGCCGGCTGGATGTTCCGCATCTACGCGGCAGGCCTGATCCCGGTGATCATTTCCGGGATCGGCCCATTCTATCTGGCAATGGGCAACTCCTTGCTGGCGCTGAAACTTGAAACGGCAAAGTTTATCTTCTATGTCGGCGCTATCCTGATCGGCGGCTGGCTCGACGGCGCAACCGGCATTATCGTCGCTCTGGCGGCGCAGAATCTGCTCGTTTACCTGGCCAATATCTACGTCCAACGCCTGTATTCCGTCTGGATAGCCTGGCTGGATGCGGTCGCCATTCTGGCGTCTGCGGCGATTGTCTGGGCAGGCTTTCACTTTAATCCGATTCTCCACCCATTATGAAGAACATTCTTCTGCTCACTTCGACAATTCGCCCCAAGCCCAACCAGCCTCAATTGAAGCTGGCCGATCCTGCCGAACGTCTGAAGGATTACGACGAAGCGCTCGAGTTCCATTGCCATCTTCTGGAGCAGGGAATCGTGGACAAAATCGTTTACGTGGACAACTCAGGCTTCGACTTGAGCTGCTTGTCCGAACACTATCCTTCCCCGGATATCGAGTGGGTCAGTTTCTACGACCTCGATTACGACCCGTCCTACCATCGGGGCTATGGGGAATTCCGCCTGATCGACCATGCTTTTACCCATGCCGAAACATTCAGGCATATGGACGGCACAGACCGGGTATGGAAAGTCACCGGGCGCTACATGGTAAAAAACCTGGGGCGGGTCATCGCGATGACGCCGCCATCGTTCGACCTCTACTGCAATGTGAGCCATGGATGGGCCGAGATGGGATTCATGGCATGGAGCCGGCATGGCTACGAACACCACATCAAGAGCCTCTGGCAAAAATTTGCCACCGGCAAGGCACCCGAGCTGATTCTTGCAGAGAAAATACTTGCAACGACTCGCACCCCATGCAGGATCGTGACCACATTTTTCTGGCCGCCCTTCATTGTAGGGCGGAGGGGAACGGATGGCACCAATTTTCAGGGCAGGTTGACGCCGGTGAGGTTCGCGCTGGAAGCGGCGGCGAAACTGGCTTTGTTCCCATTTCGCCGACTGATTTCCGGCTAACTTAACCGCCTTGTAATATTTTCTGAGTAAAATGCCATGCAAACGCCCTACTGCAGAAGCCCCCGAGAAGACGTGATATGAGTTTTGGCGTACTGACCCTGTCCACCCCAAGTGATTACCAGAAAGCCATCGGGCTCGCCCTTTCGCTTCGCATCTCCAACCCGGGCGTTCCCATTGCCGTCGCCTGCTGGCCGCCATCGGTATGCAAATTGCTCGAACCCTATTTCGATCATGTGCTCGAGCAGGATCCTTCCATCAAGGGGTTCGAACATAAAGTCAACCTGGATCGATACTCTCCTTTCCAGGAAACTTTTTTTTTCGATTCCGATGTCCTGATATTCAAGCCGTTGAGTGGGATACTGGATGACTGGAAAACACAGCCCTATACCGCATGCGGCAGCTATGCCACGGATGGGTTCAGCGCCTTCGGATTGGATAAAGCGCTTGTCCTGAAGCGAATCGGCAAGGACAGGCTGGTGCAGATCGATGGCGCCGGGCATGCCTATTTTCGAAAACCGGAATGCCAGAGTATTTTCGACCTGGCCAGGGAAATCACGGCGAACTATGCCGATTACGCCGGCAATATCCGTTATGCTGACGAAGATGTCATGAATATCGCCATGACGATTCTCGGCCTTCGCCCCATGCCTCATGGGAACTTCTTTTCCAGGCACCTCAGCGCCGTCAGGGGAACCATGGACATGGACGCTTCCGTCGGGCGCTGCCGGTTCAATGCCGTTGTCACAGGACAAGTTCAGGAGCCTCACATGATGCATTTCGCCGCAAGAGAAGCCTCATTCGCTTACACGGCGCAACTTCGCAAGCTTTACCGGCGATTCGGAGTGAGTACGGATGGATTGCTCAAACTGGCCCTGTCGGACTTTTATGTTCTGCATATCAAGTGGCCATTCAAAACTGCGGTCAGGAACTTGCTTGGGAAATAAGTTTCAAGCCGCCCAAAGCGAATGCTGTTTACATCGCCGCTGGAACGATGGGATCTCACGACAAGAACAGCCCATAGATAAATACCCAACGTGTTGACATGTGCCTTGGCAAAATGAAAAATGGAAACCTGCCCCTAGTATCTGCAACCGTCCCGGACTGGAGTCGTGAAGAACTTCGCCAGTGGTGGGATCCCGCACGCCAGCTACTCAAATCAATACGGCAATATCAAAAATGGCAAAAAAGAAATGGAATTCTGAGATTCTATTTCTGCAAATCAAGTATCTTGCAGCATCGCTTCTGGAGCATTGTTACAGGCGCAGACATCCCGCTGAACTGCCAAATCGGAGGAGGCTTCTTGCTTATCCACCCTAACGGGGTGGTAATCCACCCTGACGCAGACATCGGATGCAATTGCTTGTTTCTACAGCAAGTCACTGTTGTTGCAGACGTTAAAATCGGGGGGCACGTGGACATCGGAGCCGGTGCGAAAATCATTCGCGCCGTAACTATCGGGGACCACGCAAAGATCGGCGCCAATGCCGTCGTTCTCCACGATGTCCCCCCTGGAGCCACTGTTGTCGGCATTCCAGCAAAAATCGTGAATCCTGCAGCCCAAAACGACTGAAAGATCGGCATCCGGCTTTTTCACCAATATCCAGCAACGAACTCAATTATGCGCCTTATCCTCCCCGGGTTGCCGAGCTTGTCATGAACTCAGCAAAAACTCTTCTGGTGTGGCCGACATAAACCCCTTTCAGGCCGAGAACACGCTGCTCCAGAAAATGCCACGAAAGTACAGCCAACAAAAGAGTTATGGATGCGGAGATCGTCAGCATAGACAAAACCGGTACGCCGGGAATCAACGCCACGACAGACTGTTGCACAGGGAAAGCATAAATGTAAACACCATACGAATAATCTCCCATGCTATTGTATTTCCTTAAAAATCCACCCGGAACATAAGCGACATAAAACAGCAGGTACGCAATGGTGAACAAGTATACAAAATAAAAAATCTGCTTATCGATGGCAGCGGATATCAGCAGCGTACATAAAAACAGCCAGAACAGCGTGCGTGATAAAATTATTCTTTCTTTCATGACATAAAACATTGCCCCACAAAAAAACATAAAGAAAAGCATTAGAAAGTGCCCCTCCGCCGGCGTGTGCCGGATTGTTACGAGAATACCGGAAAATATGGCGCCCGCGACAATCGAGAATCTGAATATGCTCGGCCTTGAATTTTTCCGCACTCCGAGCATTATCCAGCCCACGACCAGAATCAGATACATTTTTATCTCGTTAGGCAGCGTCCAAAGCGACCCATTGACCACATTCTTGTATGGATTTAAATCGAAAACACCAGGCAAGCTATAGGCAACGCCAGTGATCAACGATATGCACTTTACAAGGTAAACGTATGTGCCAGGATTGGTAAAATAGGATGGCGCTGGCAATGACGTGAAGAAAGCGCCGAGACCGAAAACAGTCAAAAAAAGCATGACCGACAAAGCCGGGAATATCCTGAGAACCCTGGCCCAAACAAAATCGATGGCGCTTTGTCTGTTCAACAGACTGGCCGTAACGAGAAACCCGCTGGCAATGAAGAACACGTCGACCGCAATCGACCCCATTGTCATGCCGAGACTTGCCCGCAATGGCTCTGCGTTGCCGGAACCTACCGTCAATGCGAAGCTGTGCGTAACCAGCACGGCAAGGGCAGCAACAATACGGATAAGATTGAAATTGTTGTCTCGCCCCTGAGTAAAGTCCGACAATCTCATTTAGAATCGCTCCCGGTTAGTCGGGTAAAAAAGCGGGACGGCCGTATCAAAAATCAACAGAAATCTTGAAACATCAATTCGTTGTGATACTTCAGCAGCGATCTTCATGGCATCACCACCAGTATTGCAGCCCCGCGCAACCCATCCAGTTCCGGGATATAGGTAAACTTGAATGATCCGCTTTTAATTGAAGTCACTGTCATCCTCAGGAGTCGAATAGTTCCGGGAAATGAGTAGCAAACAAGACATCCTCCGTCTCCGCCATTGAGCAGCGCATTTCGAATAAGAAATAAATCCCGGAATATTACCAGTATTTAATGTCAAAGATATGACCACCCAGTCCGGGCGCTACGGCACAAGACGCATTCTTGACAAACCCTGCATTCTCCAGCACTATCTTTCCCGCCGACATCCCGCCAGTTATCGTGTCGCACTGGTTTTCAGGTGAAGGGTAATGCAGTAAAAACCAAGGTCGTGCAAATGCAGCCATACAATTTATTGGATTATTTTCAGCAAATTTACATCATCAATCTTGCCGCTCGTACTGACCGCAGGCAGGAAATGCAAACGCAACTCCAGAATATTGGCTTGAGTGTCGATGACCCGCGAATTGTGTTTTTTACTGCCGTTCGTCCGGATGATGCCGGTGAATTTGGGTCCATAGGCGCACGCGGCTGTTTCTTGAGTCACCTGGGTGTTCTTAAGGATGCCCGCTTGCGCGGCTTAGACCGTATTCTGATTTTTGAAGATGATCTGAATTTTTCTTCGGATTTTCTGTCGAGGATATCTGCCATCATTCGCAGCCTGGAAAATCTCAGCTGGGCAGTATTTTATGGCGGTTATCAAGCCCTCTCCCCGCCCGATACATTGCAAAATTCCGAGTTAGTGATTGTGCCTTCCGATATGGCGATACAAACAACGCACTTTATCGGATTCAGGCAGCCCGCCATAAACAGGCTTGTCGACTATCTGGAAACCATGCTGACACGCCCGGGAGGCGATCCGGATGGGGGACCCATGCATGTGGATGGAGCTTATTGCTGGTTCAGGCGGGCAAATCCCGATATGGAAACACTAGCCACCGTTCCCGAGCTTGGGTTTCAGAGAAGTTCAAGAACAGATGTCCATACTTTGCGCTGGTATGATCGCTGGGCAGGTGTTCGAACATTGACTCGACTTGCCCGAGCAGTTAAAAACCAATTCAACAAAACCATCTGAAGCAGTTGCGGATATTGTCACAATAATTTAACAAAATCAGTCCGAACAGACTATATCACCATATTTCGCTGCGATGATAGAATGCCGTACTGGATTATGAAGCTTGCTGCTGAGTAGATCGAGCCTGAGTATGGATTTTTGAACGGGAAAAGCGGATGAAGTCTATTTACAAAACCATGGCGTCGATTGTTTTTGCCCTTGGTTTCAGCCTCGGCGCAGGGATGGCGAAAGCTTTTGTCCCGGTCGCCACGCTGAACTTCAACAACGGCTATACCAGTTTCTTCGGCAATGTTATCGCGGCAAATTCGACTTTCAGCGATTATTTCACCTTTACCCTCCCTTCCTATTCAACCGGTTCCGGGGCAACGGATGTGATTGCCGGACTAGGTTTGTCCTCGAACGGCGTTTCCCCCAACGTACAGTTCACAAACTTCGAATTGGACAAGGTCGGCTCCACAAACGGATTGCAACTGATTTCCCAGGGAACCTACTCACCATTGGCGGCATCCCCCAATTCAATAGCCTCCCTGCCTTTTCAATCACTTGTACAAGGCGCCACCTACGCATTGAATATTGCCGGAACAAGCATAAATCCTCTCGGGGGCTCCTATTCCGGAAATATTTCCCTGAATGTCATGACGGTTTCAGAACCGAGCGAACTGGGGTTCATGCTGGCTGGTTTCGGTTTCGTCAATCTCCTCGCAAGATTCATCAAGCGTAAAACCGCTGCGTCAAACATCACGTTGTCACAATAATTTAACCAAATTAGTCCGAACGGACCATATCAAATTCGTCCAAAAGATATTAGAATTGCCATGCTGATCAATGTCATTGTGCGTCGCAGCGCAATGACAACACGGATATGGATAGGAAATTAATATGGCATCTCTACGCAAATCAATGGCGCTGGCCGTTATTGCCTTGGTCGTCGGACTCGATGCGGGGGCGGCTGAAGCGATGACCCCGGTCGCCACGCTCAACTTCAACAACGGCTACACTGCGTACTTCGGCAACAACATTGCCGCAAATTCGGCTTTCAACGATTATTTTTCCTTCGCCATACCGTCCTATGCAGCGGGTTCAGGCGCAACCAATACGATTGCGGGCATCAATATTTCGGTGAACGGGATTGCCCCCAACGTCAGGCTTTCGAATTTCGAACTTGACTCGGTCAATGCTCAGGGCGGACTGACCCTTGTTTCAATGGGGGTTTTGGGGCCGCTGACGGTCGGAACGACTTCCTATCCGAACACGATTGCCACGATGTCGTTCAGCGGGCTTTCCCAAGGCATCACCTACGCGCTGAATGTCGCGGGAACAAGCAACAGCCCTCTTGGCGGATCCTATTCGGGGAATATCGCCCTTAATGTCCCGGGAGGACCTACGATCATTTCACCCGTTCCAGAGCCAGGCGAAATGGGATTATTGCTGGCAGGATTCGGTGTCATCAGTTTCGTTGCAAGACGATTCAAGCATCAAGCCATAGCCTGACCCTGCATGCCGAAGGGGTTCCGCCTGCCGGCGGGACTCTCTCCATCCGAAAAAACGCCGATTGCATGACCCGGATTCACATTTCTGAAAAATATATGGATTATCATATGGGATGGAATTGGCCGGATCGTCTCCGACCTGCCATTTGCGCCGTGTCAATAATCGAATTGAAAGGGATTTGAAGTGGGGGGGAATTCATCGTCGGAATACACCCGCTTTCCAATCCGCCCCGAAGACACATGTCGTGAACTCGCGGCTCAACCGGTTTTCACACAAGACTAATTAACAGCAAACTACCCGGTTATCGAAACGATGCCCTTCACTGCGAACATGTTGTTCCGGATCACGCCATGACGCTGCGGATTCTGGCCCTTTTCTTCATGAGCATGGTGCCTGCTTCGGCATTTGCTTCTTCCGGTTTCTCCCAGCAGTCGATTGGACCGGGAACCTCGGTATACGGCGGACAGGATATTGCCGTCAGCCTCATTGCTTCCACCTCCGTGACCCAGGACAACAATTTGTTTCGCCTTGCGGGAAACGCCAACCCGGTCACAAGCATCGGCAGCGCGACGAAATCCGATACGATCGCTAGCGCCTCGGTCGGCATCAAGATCGACAAATCCTACAAAATGCAGAATCTCACACTGAATGCATCGGTAACGAAGAACCAGTACAGCAACTTCAGCAGGCTCAATCATGACGACATTGCATTCAGCGCAGCATGGAACTGGTCGCTCACGCCCAAAGTAACCGGTGTGCTCAACGCATCCAGGAATCAGTCGCTGGCCAATTACGCCGATGTCCAATCCTATGTGCGAAACATCAGCACCACAGACAGCCTATCCTTCAATATGGACTGGTGGCTCGCAGCGCGCTGGCATGCGCTTTTCGGCGTGAATCAAAGCACTTCATCGAGCAGCGCTCCCACCCTGCAGAATCTCAGCACGAAAATGACCGGAACCGAATTGGGATTGAGATATGAATCGAGTCCGGGCAATTCGGTGACGGCCAAGATCCGGGATCTTCGCGGCATCTATTCAGGACAGGCGCTCGATCTTGCCAATCTCATAGACAACAGCTACAAACAGCGCGAAATGACGCTGGATTTCTCATGGCTGCCAACCGGAAAATCGAACCTATACGGAAACCTGACCTACATGAACCGTTCGCACGACCATCTGCCGCAACGCAATCTTTCCGGCACTTCGGCCAGCCTGGGCTATCGCTATACTTTCAGCGGGAAAAGCGCCCTGAACATTTCCCTGAACCAGAGCTTCTCGCCCTATTTCGTCCCCAACGCCATTTACAGGGACGGAAACGGCAACATCGTCTTCGTATCGAACAGCAACAATATCGTCCAGAACGACATCATCATCCAGCCCATATGGGCTGTCACGCCCAGAGCATCGCTGCACATGGCCGCCGACTTCGGCTCGCGGGATTACAAAAATCCCGTTCCCATTGCCGGACTCATTCCCCTGCAACAGCAGCATGACACCACCCAGTCCCTGTCCCTTGGCCTGGACTGGACGCCTACACGTTATCTTTCGCTTTCCTCGTCCGTGCAGCAAAGCAGGAGAAGCTCCAACAATTCCACCTTCAAGTACGACGACACCCTGGCGAGCATCACCGCAAAAATCTATCTGGATAGCGGCTTCTAGTCCGGATGTGACGAAATGTATCGATTTCATCAGAATTTCACATACTTGCCGCATAATCGCCGTTTCATGAATCCGGCCAAGACATCTGTTCCATGCTTGCGATAGGTTTGATCGGGTTTCTGGCTTCATTCTCCATTGCGCTCGTGCTGATACGGCTCAGGCACTGGCACGGGCGTTATTCCTATGACGATCTCGAAAACAGGCCGCAAAAATTCCATGCCCACCCGGTACCTCGCATTGGAGGCATTGCGATATTCACGGGGTTCTTCTTCGCCCTGAAACTCGGCGCATGGAGCAAAGGTGTGGCGTTGTGGGGGTTCGGCTCCTTGCTGCTCAGTTCCCTGCCGATCTTCATCGGGGGATTGGCGGAAGACCTCACCAAGCTGGTCGGCCCATTGACGCGCATTTCACTGACTTTCATTACCGTCGGATTGGGCGTGTATTTATTGGGAGGCAGGGTGGTCCGGCTGGACATTCCCGCCATCGATGCAATATTGGTGAGCTATCCGGCATTTTCACTTTTCTTGACATTCCTGGCAGTAGGCGGCGTGACCAACGCAATGAATATCGTGGACGGCTACAATGGCCTGTGCGGGATGGTTTCCATGATGATATTCGCTGCGCTGGCTTACGTTTCGTTCCAGGTCAACGATCCGGCCTTGGTGGCAATGTGCCTGGCGGCAATCGGCGCCACAGCAGGATACCTCGTCTGGAATTATCCGAAGGGGCTGATGTTCGCAGGCGACGGCGGCGCTTACTTTCTAGGCTTCATCATCGCCGAAATTTCCGTAATGCTGGTTGCGAGGCATACTGAAATATCGCCTTTGTTCCCTTTGCTTCTCGTAGCCTATCCGGTATGGGAAACGGTATTTACGATTTACCGCAGGAAATTTCTGCAGAACAGGGCTGTCGATTCGCCGGACGCCATGCATCTTCATCAAATGATTTACAAACGCCTGGTGCGCTGGAAAACCGGATCCAAAAACCCGAACCATCTGATCCAGAGGAGTTCGCTGACGTCCCCCTACCTGTGGGGGATAGCCTCGCTTTCCATCATTCCCGCCATGATATTCTGGAAAAACCCGCACTTGCTGGCCATTTCCATGGGCCTCTTCATCGTGTTCTACGTCTGGTTTTATCGGCAAATAGTCAAATTCAACTGCCCGCAGTGGCTGGTGCTGCATTCCCCGGCATCTCTCCCGGAACAAGCCATATCAGAGGAAATGCAGTAGTGCGCAGTATTTGTCGACTATAGCTTCCCAGGAATAACATTCCCTGATGCGCGACATGGACAGACCGGATAAATGTTTGCGCCTGTCCGCATCATGGTGTTCGACTTCGTCGACCAGCGCCGGGATATCGGCTTCCGACTCGAAATACATGCCCGCCTCCCCCGCCACTTCGCGGTTGAACGGATTGTCGTGTGCAATGATCGCGTTGCCGCACCCCATCGCTTCCAGCAGGGATGGATTGGTCCCACCCACGGAATGACCGTGGAAATATGCCCTGCAATAATATCTCAATGCGAGCAGCTTATTCTGGTCATAGACCGCCCCGACGAAACGAACCCTATCGTCTTCAGTCTCCATGAGTTTGCGCACATACTGGGTTCCTGTCTCGTGGTTGCCCACGATGATCAATGGCCTCGCAGTTCCGGATAGGCTGTAGCCCCGCAATATTTCCAGCACATGGTTCTCGGGTTCGAGCCGGCATACGACAAGATAATACGAATCCGGCTCCAAACCCCAGTCCCCCAGCAGGCCCGCATCGGGCGGCGTTTCCGTCACCGGCGCACCATAAGGAATGACGCTCGTCGGGGGCATCCTACCATGTCGAGATTCGAGAAAATCGCGAATGCCATGGGCATCGGCAATCACCCTGCTTGGGGTCCACATCGCGACAGCTTCCATGGATCTCAACCAGAACCTGGCCGGCCAGCTCCATTTTGACCGGACCCATTCTATGCCATCCATGTTGATCCAGACCACTTTTCCCCACAAGCGGGGAATGAAGCAAAACAGGGCGGCCCCGTAACCCAGCATATACACGACATCGTAGTCGCTTCTCGCATGCCAGAGACATCTGGCATCGAAAACGATGGTAGACAAGGGCCCCAGTTTCGGGACCCTGAAATATTCGAGCCGGACATTCTCGAAAAACTCGGGCCTGTCTTGCGCATCCTCGCAATAAACCGTGACATCGATCCCGCGCCGAACCAGGCCGACGGAGAGCTTCTCCGCGAAGGTCTCGAATCCGCCATAACGCGCGGGAATGCCTCTTGTACCCAGGATTGCCAGTTTCATCGTTCAGCTTCCATAAACCCGGTTTTTACGAAGTCATGATGCTTTCAAAAAAACCACCCTGTACCAGATGAGTCCTATCATTTCACGCATCAATATCTTGCTCTTGAGCAGCGATTCGGCATCAGGCAAAAACGAAAGCACGGTCATGGCCTGCATGCCGCCTTGAACCGGAGATTCGACGACCTCGAAGCCGGCGCTTCTGAAAACAAGTGCGGCGCGGGGCATGTGCCATGCATGGGTCACCAGATCGATCGTTCTGATCTTTTCACGACTCAATATGGCGAAACTGTTGCTTGCATTCTCGTATGTCGTTCTGGACGAAGCATCCAGCCATTTCACCGGGACATTGAATTCCTGGGTCAAAGCTTCCACCATGGCCCCCGTTTCCGACCCTGGATCTCCATTGGGTCCGCCCCCGGAAACAAGAATGGGCAGTCCGCTCCGTTTATGCAGAAGCGCCGCGTGCCTGACCCTTTGCGGAGAATAATCGGGACCGCCGCCGATAACCACGATCGCATCGGCAGGCTTCGACAACAGGCTATGCTGCGACGACTCGAAATAACTCAGCGCAGAATCCACGATCGCCGGGGTCGACACAAGATACAGAAAAGCCAGGGAAAGAAAAACCAGAACCCGTGCAAGTTTGGGGCTCGACCCGAGTAAAAACAAGCCGACCCCGCCAAGGATGATCAGATTGAACGGCGGCAGCAGAAAAATACTGATCAGATCGTCGGTAAACCTCATCGTAAAAAACCATCAGCCTTCTCAGGCCCCTCATATCAATAAGCCTGCTTGCCGACGAATCCCTTGAACAGGGTCATGAATATGATTTTGATATCCATCCAGAGAGACCAGTTCTGGATATAATAGATATCGCATTCGATTCTCGATTTCATCTTATCGACCGTGTCCGTCTCGCCTCGCCAGCCGTTGACCTGAGCCCAGCCGGTGATGCCGGGCTTGACCTTGTGGCGCTGCATGTAGCCGCGAATCAGCTTCCTGTATTGCTCGTTATGGGAAATCGCGTGGGGCCTGGGTCCGACGATGGACATATGGCCCTGCAACACGTTGACAAACTGGGGGAGTTCGTCAAGGGATGTCCGTCTCAGGAACGCGCCGAAACGGGTGACCCTGGGATCGTTTTTCTGCGCCTGAGGCACATTCTGCCCATCCTCGCAAACCTTCATGCTCCTGAACTTCCAGATTTCGACTATCTTTCCGTTCAGCCCGTAGCGGCGCTGCTTGAACAGAACCGGCCCGGGGGAAGTCAGCTTGACGCCGATCGCAATGAACAGCATGGGGATGGCGATGAGCATCAGGATCAGGACTCCGAGAACGACATCTTCGACCCGCTTGAACCAGCCGTCCACATCGTAGAACGGGCTTTCGAAAATGCTCACCATGGGGATGCCTCCCACATTGAGCCAGCGGGCATGCATCAAATTGAAAACGAAAATGTCCGGAACCACGTAAAACGAAGCCGTGGTATCGGACAACTCGTTTATGAGTTCGATGATCCTGCTCTCGGCTTTCATCGGCAATGCGATGTACACATATTCAACCCGTCCGGATTTGGCTTCCTGCACCAGTTCGGCAAGGTTTCCGATGATTTCCAGGGGTTTGCCGTCGACCTGCAGGGGCGACCTCAATTTTCTCCTGTCATCGTAGACGCCCAGCAGGTTCAAGCCCATCCAGTCCGATTCGGATATCCCCTTCATGATTTTAAGGGTCGTCTCCCCGGCCCCGGCAATGGCCACCGTCTGGGTATTCCGTCCGTGGCTGCGGAAATAGCGTATGAGCGACTGGATGCAGAACCTCTGGAACACCAGCAATGCAGGGGTAAACAAGAACCAGGCCAGCATCACCCTGCGGGAAAAATCGGAAGAAGTCTTGGTCAGAAAAGCGATATTGACGAGCAGGATGACTATCGCGAACCAGACCAGCAGAACCCTCAGGCTCATGCGCTTGAACGAGACAAGGCGCCATGACGTATAAATCGACTGCCCCATCCCGATCAGGAAAAAGGAGGTGGTCGCCAGTATGGAAACCAGTCCATAGTCGGTATCGGGCGTGACGCCGAACAGCCAGTACATGAACTCGAGGTTGAGCCATATCAGCATGATATCGAAGGGAAGACTCAACGCTTCGATTTCCAGGCTGTACGTGCGGAAAAATTTGCCGATTGGACTAGCCATTGTTATATAAACCCACCATATGTCACATAAGCGATGATTTCTCTGAACACAGATCCCCCGCTTGATTTAATTCAGGGTTTTCTCAAATAGAAAACGGCCTGATCTCCTTGCCCGGCTGCATTCATTTCTTCTGCACGCCGGGTGAATCCGGCAATTTCTTCGCCTGAAAAGACAGAGTTTTCGGGATTCCTCCCATAAGAACGCTCGTCCATGAGAGACATGCCCCTTTTAAGCTGTTCGCTTCCCCAGAATTGAAAACCGGTCGAATCATATACCATATCGACCAGTTCGAGTCCTGTTTCCCCGGCAAGGATTCCCATGCTTTCGCAGGAATGCAGAAAAAAATGTCTCGGTGCATCGAGCTGAATCCAATCGACCCCATAGTGTTTCCAGGCGTAGGAAGACACAGTTGGAATTCTGATCATGCAATATCCTCCGGAATTCAGCAACCTGCCTGCGCTTTGCAAGGTTTCCCTGGGATTGGGGACATGCTCGAACGAATGGTGAAACATGACCACATCCCATTTCCCCTGAATTTCCTCGATATAAAGCTTCCGTATAGTCAGACCATTCCCGTATTCGATATCCTTGTCAATGAATGGATCGGCCCCCAGAAGGTTCCTGAAGCCCAACTCGCAAAGCGACTGCAGCAGGATCCCGGAACCGCATCCGACTTCGAGGATATGCATATCCCGTGTTGGCCGAAGAAAATAAAGCGACCTGAGCGCCCTTGCCGACGGCGTCGCCGGGTTCTTGTCGTATATGAGTTTCCCCAGAACGCCCCTGTTGAATACGGCGTAATGGTTCCTCATGCGGATCAGAAGCCGCCTTGCCTTGTTCTGTTTCTGCTTCACCTGATAGGAATAGTAATCGTCGCCATAATATTTCGACAAATCCCATGGAAACTCCGCTATTTGCAGGCAACCGCATTTCGAACACTGAAAGTAATCGAACACATCCCTCGACCCGAACATCGATTCCCGAGCCTCGTATTTCAGGTTGTCCGCCTCATTATTGCAAATCCTGCACTGCATTATTTCCTGCCCTCGGCTTGAAAGTTGTGCGCATGTGGCGACCCTTCGGAGCAATATGCCAGCAATGCGCCCAACAATATGGACATCGACAGCAATCCCGATTTATTGAACATGCCTGCAACCACAAACGTAGTAGATACAAATGACAGACTCAAACCGATGATCAAGCGTCCACAAAACTTTATCTCCCGAGACTCTGAAACGCTGAGCAAAATACCTTTCCGGGTCATCCTGTAAAGCAATAGCAAATAAAGAAACAACCCTATCATTCCTGTCTTCACTAGAAGATACATGTAGCCGTTATGCAGAATCGGAGCAAATCGAATCCGCTCGCCGCCGAGATCCATGAAGAGTCCCAGATCCACGTTGGCCCCAAAACCTCCCCCTATAAGGTATTGCAACGGTGTTCCGAGAGAATAGGTATATAGCGCACGGGCAGTTTCATAACCTCTCCAGTGCTCGTTAATCATGGACATGGACCTGTAGTCCACCACCCTGATTTCCTGGAACGAAAAGAGAAACTTGTCCAGCATGGAAGCATGACCGCTTATAAAATCCTGTTGTGGAAAGAGAAATCCAATAGTTAGAAACAAAATCGTAGCCATGATCACAAGCACAGTTTTCCGGCCATTATTGAAATTAACCCACCCGAAAACCGCCAACCACATCAGAGCGAGCGAAACGATCTGGGTTCTCGAAAAGGACAGCGCAACTGATACAACAAATACCGGAGTTGCCAAAAATGGAAACCAGATATTGCGCCGAAAAATCTTCAGGCCGATCAATCTCGCCACAAGCAGCAAGGTCAGCCCCAGACCAGGCTCGAAGAACCCTACACCTGCATATTTCCTGATGTCCTCCATGTCGAACGACAGCAATTCAGGATGCAAGGCAAAGCGAACCAGATGCAAAAGCGCCACAAAAAATGCCGCAATGATGAATATGGAAAAAAAACGTCCGAGATCCCTCAAATTGCGCATCAACACATAGCCGGCAGTCAATGCCAGCGCCGCATTCGAGACATACCATATGTCCTTGAACACATCGTAACGTTCATGACCGGAAACTTGCAGCAACCCCACCAGAAGGATCAGCAAAAGCGGGCCGATGACTCGATGAAGATCATCTGGGAACTTTTCCCTGGAAGCGACCCACCAGATGAAAACGAACAGCAGGAATGAAATGAAGAGGAAAGTCTCTATGCCCACATAAAGAAATATCGGCACAAAAATATAAAAGTACAACAATACCGCAGGCCAGCGCAGAATCCGTTCCTTCTGGTCACGACCGACTCCTGCGTCCCGAACGGCTTCGCCAGGTGAATGATTCAACGAATGCCCCATAAATTCCGATCGTCTGTCTATACCTGGAGCACCAGGCCCGTGAACGCGATCCCCTCCTTCACGCATCTCTCATATACTCTATGGGATTAACCTATTGAATACGCCATTCTATATTTCCAATGTTACATTTTGGATATTGCAACCAGAACTCGGAACAATCAAGCACCCCGCTGCAAGCAGCGGGGCATGAACGGCCTGCGCCCCAAGGGGCGGAGAACTCGGAGAGATTGGTTGTGTGCGTCAAGTTGTGCAAAATGGGTGATCATGTAATTGGTTGATCCATTTGCATTGAGGCTGCTTCAG
>JAIELG010000025.1 GCA_019753155.1 Burkholderiales bacterium | reverse complement strand
GAGATGCTGGACGAGGTGGGGGTGATCAACATGAACGGGCGGATGTACGATCCGCTGCTGGGGCGGTTCATGAGCGCCGATCCCTCCATCCAGTCGCCCTACAACCTGCAGAGCTATAATCGCTACAGCTACTGCTGGAACAATCCGATGGTGTGCTCCGATCCGTCGGGGTACTTCAGCTTGGGAGATTTCTTCAGGGCGGCTGTGGCTGTTGCCGCAGTGGTATATGCACCCGAACTCATTGGCGCGGGAGGATTCGGAACTTCTGTAGCGGCAACTCTTGGTACAAGCGTGGCTGTGGGCAACGGGATAGTCGGAGGCGCCATACTCGGCTATGTAACCGGGGGAACGCCACAAAGTACGCTCATTGGCGCGGCAAGCGGGGCGATGTTCGGGGCGATCGGTGATTATTCGACCAGTTTGGCAGGCCAGGGTTATTCGACATTCGCTGATGGCGGAATAGGTCGTGCCACGCTTCATGCTTTCGGCGGTGGTATGATGAGCATTGCGCAGGGCGGGAATTTCGGGAGCGGGGCGATGGCTGCGGGTTTTGCCGAGCTTGCCGGCCCGATGACGAGCGGCTTCGGGCCCGTAGGTCAAGGGGTCAGCCGGATGGTCATCGGTGGTACGGCGTCAGTGATCGGGGGTGGGAAGTTCGAGAATGGGGCGATTACCGCAGCTTATGCGTACTTGTTTAATACGCTTGGGCATAAATTACCTCCGAAGATCCAGAATTATTTTGATAAATTTTATAATAGTGCCGTTTCATTATCTGGTGTGAGCGCATCGCCATGTGATGGTGTGGATCGCAGCCTAAGTGGCAAACGCAAATTGGTACTTGCACCTAAGATCGCAAAAGAATTGCACGTTTCATCTGTAGACGTGCTTCAGTCGTTTAAGAGTCATGGTTGGAGCATTATCTATATCGATACTCATGTCTCCGATGAAACATTCCTTTTTTATAAAAAGGACCCGCTGACAAGCCATTACGTCACTCTGTGGGGAGGCGCTGCGACAATTTACGAAGAACAACAAATCAAAGAATGGGTGCTGAAGAATGCTCCGAAGATTCCTTTAAAACTCGCCAATTGCTTTGCATGGCATGTCACCCATGATCGCGATATGTAGCCGAAATTCCGAAATTCCGGGCCGAAATTCCGGGGACATAATATCGAATTGATCGAAGCGGCGTTTCGTGTCGGGGGCGGACGACCCGAACAACACGATCGTGGGGGTGACGGCGCGTCATGGGTATACGGGCCACGAGATGCTGGACGAGGTGGGGGTGATCAACATGAACGGGCGGATGTACGATCCGCTGCTGGGGCGGTTCATGAGCGCGGACTTCGTGATTCCCGCTCCGTTCGACCTGCAGAGCTATAATCGCTATGCCTACGTGGTCGACAACCCGCTCCGATATACTGATGCGAGTGGCCAATGTCCGTGGTGTGTTTTCGCTATTGCAGCGGCGCTGGTCGGGCATGAAGCGGGTATTATCAATACTCAGACTACTCGAACCATAATCGGCGTAGCTGCAGCGGCGTGGATGGGGCCTGGGTTTTTCGCAAACAGTCTCGGAGGTTTCGGCAGCGCGGTGGCGGTAGGCGGAATATCCGGCGGGATAGCCGGGGGCTGGAACGGGGCGGCGGGGGGTGCGATCACTGCTGGGTTGTTTTACGGGGCGGGATCGCTCTCCGACACCATGCATTGGGGCGATGGGAGTTTTGGACGAGCGATGGCTCATGCCGCCGCTGGATGCGCGGGCGCTTCGGCGGGAGGAGGGGATTGTGGTAATGGTGCGATATCGGCGGGCTTTTCCGAGTTTGCAGGGCCGAAGTTGGGCAACTGGGGCAACGCCAATGTCATTAAATATGCTATTGTTGGCGGCACGGCGTCGGTGATCGGTGGCGGGAAATTCGCCAACGGGGCGGAAACCGCCGCGTTCGGGTATCTGTTCAATCATGTAGCGCACAATGGATTCACTCTGAGGAATCCCAATGTATTACGCAATCTAAATGCGCTAAATCAAAAGCTCGTTAATATGGGTTATGACGATGCCAAATTTGAATTGTCGGTTACTGGTGGTGATAGGTACAGGGACAGTGAGGGGAACATTCGATCAGCGACAGATAATTCCATTGTGGAAGGTGCTAGCAGCCGAAGCCCTCACTTGTATGAACGTGGAGCTAGAGCCGTTGATCTCGATGTGCGCGGCGTTTCTAAAACGGATTTCGATACTGCTCTAAGATCGACCCAGTTCGATCCATCTTCGACAGGCCGAGACTATCCTAATGCTCCACATACTCACGTCAATTTGTATAACCGGAAGAGTCTCTACTATTCTCCATCGGAGTAGCCACAGATGAATCGTTTTCAGAGATGGTTATTGGTTTGCGTGTGCCTTACGGCTTGCCCTGTTGTGTTAGCAGGACCTATGGATGGGGGGATGCCGTCAGTCTTACTCCATGATGCTATGGCGCGAAACTGCGGCCCAATAAAAGATTTCTTTGATCGAGATGGAATTACGCTTCCTCCATTCTTCTTTGATGAGCAGCCGGAAAACCGGGAATATTCTGCCGCATATGTATGTGAGCGCAAGAAACAATACTTCTTGGTGTTGCTTGCTGCTGACTCAGGCGGTACCTGTAAACAACGAGAGCTTGGGCTAGGGCGTACCATGCCTGGCGGGCTTGGAGTGTTCCCTCGTCGACTTCCGTTGTCTGTGTTTCGGACATTCGATAACGCGAAGCTGGAAATCAAGAACCGTGATGCCTCCAAATCTACCCAGTTTCGTCCCCTGGTAATTGATTACGATGGTGTCCAGCGTGTGTTCTATTGCTATGAGGGGCAGTGGTCGGAAGCGCGATTTGACTGATGCGAGGGAACCTCACTCAGGGGGGCATTGATCGGTGAAACCCATGATCGCTATATGGAGGGCACAAGCATAGCCTGTGCCCTTCGCCTGTGTCATACCCCGCAGAGGTATTACCGCTTCAAGAACGCCTCCGGCTCGATGGCCGCCTGCTTGAGAATGGCCCTGAGCGTCCCTTCCGACATATCGCCCGGATGGTTGGGGATAGTGGTATACCGGTTTGTGCCAGGATTGTGCCAAATCTCATGGGAACCCGCTGCCTGGCGGTCGAACTCAAACCCCAACTGCTTCAAGCGCTTCACGATCTCTCTGTAACTGAAACCGGCAAGCCGCCCCATCAAGCGCTTACGATGAGCGGATAATCAAACACATCGCGGGCGGCAGGCGGTGGCTCTCCCCGGTCTTCCTCTTGCGCCTCCAAGAGTTTCTTCGCCACATCGCGCGCGATCTCTATGGTCTCCTGAATCGTGCGCCCCTGGGCGACCAAACCCTGCACTTCATCGCTGGTAGCCAGATAAACGCCTTCTGGCAGCTTCTCGATATGCAGATTGACAATGCGTTCCATATGCACTCCTTTCCTTAGCGGCCAGCCTGAGCCCTCTTTCGTTCTGGTGGTGTGGAGTTGGCCGCCTATCGCGCCATCTCGATGAGTTCGAGATCCTTCTTGAGCAGATCATTGACCAGCACCGAAAAGTCGACCCCCTTGGCGTTGGCCAGCGCGGTCAATTGCGCCTGCACCTGGTCATCCAGATATACCGGCAGATTGAACTTGGCGCCGGGATGAAAGAATTTGCCGCGCACTCCCTTCGAGAAATCAATCTCGGCGGGCATGTCGTCATCGTGTGCTGATTGTGTTGGGCTCATGGTTTCACCTATCGTGGTTCGTTCTCATACTGTTCGCGTTCGCGGCGTGTTGCCTCGCGTGCCGAAATAATGCGCACCTGCACGCTGGACGGCTCCGCCATTCTGTAGGTATGCGACACCGCCAGCAATTTGCCATCCGACATCCCCAGCGTAAACCAGCGCTCCTCGTTCTCGCTGTGCGCCGTATCGAACACCGTCAGCGCCAGAGGATCAACCAACACCAGCGCTGCCTGGGCAAATGTTACGCCATGCTTGACGATATTCGAGAGGGCTTTGACCGAGTCCCACGTGATATCCAGTTCAGGCGCGCTCATCGGGCGGTGGCGAGCTGCTTCAACACATCGACGGCGGGCTGGCTCACGTCGCCTTCATAGCGGCGGATTTGCACCACATGGACACCGGCGCGGTCGGCCAGTTGCTGCTGCGCAAGCCCGCGCTCCTTGTGCATACGGGCGAGCCGTTCAGGGAATTCCATCTTACAGAAAGCCAATTGAAACGAAGTCGCCACTGTAACCCCCAGTATCGAACACGCTTGTCCGAGTATAGCGTAATAGATATTATGCGGATAGCGGTTTAGTGTATTGACAGCTTTTTAGGGGGTATTGCAGGAGTATTGGGGACAGACCACCATTTCTGGATGAACACGATCGTGGGGGTGACGGCGCGTCACGGGTATACGGGCCACGAGATGCTGGACGAGGTGGGGGTGATCAACATGAACGGGCGGATGTACGATCCGCTGCTGGGGCGGTTCATGAGCGCCGATCCCTCCATCCAGTCGCCCTACAACCTGCAGAGCTATAACCGCTATGCCTATGCATGGAACGACCCGATGGGGGGGATCGATCCGAGCGGGTACTCCTTCCTGGGGGATGTGTTTGGGGGCGTCGGCGATGCGATAGGCGGAGTGTTCCACTCAGTACAGAGCGCGTGGAAAGACACATGGCACAGCGATGTGGGAAGAACAGCCATTTCGATTGCTGTGGCATATTATACTGGCGGTCTAGTGTCAGGCAGTGCCTGGGCGAGTTGCACGGCTAGCGGGGCTGCCTGGGGTGGCATTGCCGCAGGTACCGCCGGTGGATTTGCCGCGGGGGTTGTCGGTTCCGGCGGAGACCTGAATGCGGGGCTGCAAGGTGCGGCAAGCGGCGCGATGTTCGGCTGGGCGGGCGGCATGGGTGACCCGGCAAGCTTCGAGCGCTATGCCGCTCATGCTTTTGCGGGTTGCCTGAGCGGCGAGATCGGCAGCGGCGGCTGCGGTAGGGGCGCATTCTCCGCAGTAGCCGGAAAGTGGGCGACGAACGCTACGGGCGGCAACTTCGTAGCTACAATGGTGGCGGGCGGCACTGTTTCGGTGATCGGCGGCGGGAAGTTCGCCAACGGGGCGGAAACGGCAGCGTTCGGGTACCTGTTCAACTACTGTTCCACTGCTGGCGCATGCACCTCGAAACTGGAACAGGCCCTGTACGACTATTGGCCTGGGTACAAGCTCGGTACTTGTCTAAACGACGGCGGATGCACTGCGGCACAATGGGGAATGTCCGCAGGCGATTCTGCCATAGGCATTGTCGGAGGCGTCGAGGGGAAGGGGGCTAAGTTCGCTGCACAACTCGAAGTTCAGTTGAGCAAAGATGGCGCATCAAGCATCTTTAAATCTCTCCAGTCTCTCGAAAATAGGCTTGCAGAGCATGTCGGGAAGCTGGATTCATTGCAGTATAAGAGTTCTGTTGAGCGCGAAATCAGAACATTCCAGAGTCAAATTGATACAATTAAACAATTTATAAAAGATAAAGGTATTTAATAATTTGGACTAGAAAAATGCGTTTAGATGAACACCATATTGATAATCTTTTAGATTCTATTAAGAGAGCTGGTCGAAGCCAAGAAGATAGCGAGGCTTGGGTTCACGCGCTGATTGACATACAAAATAGTTATGAGGTTATTTTTAATAAACTATTACCGGAAGTACTGGTACGTACTGAGTCCTCCCGCAATGAGCGTGAAATACTTTGGGATATTCGGGAAGAACTTAGGCACGTTGAGTATCATTTGAATGACGTTGAGGGCCGATAATTATAAAAGTAAAAAGGGGACATTTCCCTTTGCGTGATTAAAGTTCGCTCTTGAGAAAAGGGGCCTTTTTTACAGACTCGTTAGACACCGACAGATGGATGCGAGACAATCAGCTTTTATTTCCTAGGAGTTTAGCCATGGAACTGACCGCAGTCCTTACCCCAGCCGAAGAAGGCGGATATGTTGCCCTCAATCCCGAAACTGGCACCACAACTCAAGGCGAAACAGTGGAGGAGGCTATTACCAACTTAACGGAGGCGACAGCACTGTATTTGTCCGAATTTCCTCTGCCTGCCCCAGGTCATCCGCTAGTCACGATGTTCAGCGTTCCAGCGCATGCCTAAACTACCACACGTCTCTGGGGCAGCTGTAGTTAAAGCACTTGAACGGCTTGGGGTTTGCGAAAATCCGTCAATCTGGTAGTCATGCCATCATGCGGCGCGGTTCCAAAGGCTGTGTCGTTCCTATGCACAGCGAAGTCAAGATTGGCACCCTTGCCGGTGTTCTGCGTCAGGCCGATATATCTCCAGACGAGTTTATTGCCGCATTATGATATTGCCGCCAGCCCGTTAGAAACTGTACCGGCGATTTATATCCGAGGGTCGAATGCAGCCGTTTCCGGTTATAAAACACCTCGGCGTACTCAAAGCTCAACTTCCACAGAGGGCCGGCGGCATTGCAATATTGTTTCCCCTTGCGTACCATCCTGGGTTGGGCGTTTCCATGCCGCACACTCTGAATCAGGCAAGATGAGAGATATCATAATTACTGCGCTGGTGTTGGGTTCAATTCCCTACATGCTCAGGAAACCGTCTGTCGGCATCATCATGTGGGTCTGGATCAGCGTCATGAATCCCCACAGGCTTGCCTGGGGCTTTGCCTATGATCTTCCGTTCGCCGAGATCATCGCAATATCGACCATGCTTGGACTGCTGTTCACGAAGGACGAAAAGTACCTTCCCGTGAGGCCAGTAACGATTTGCCTGTTCCTGTACATGATCTGGATGAACATCACTTCCCTGTTCGCCATCCACCCGGATCAAGTATATTTCCATTGGATCACCATCATGAAGACGCTGTTGATGATCTTCATAGCCATGACGGTGATGCACTCGAAGCAGCATATCCGCTGGCTGGTCTGGATGCTGGTCATATCGCTCGGCTTTTTCGGGACGAAGGGCGGGATATTTACCGTGTTGCACGGCGGGTCTTTCACGGTTTGGGGGCCGCCTGGATCGTACATCGAAGAAAACAATGCGCTCGCGCTGGCGCTCGTCATGACCATCCCTCTGATGCGCTATCTGCAGCTTACTGAAACGGACTCCAGGATACGCAAAGGCCTCGGGGTCGCCATGCTGCTGTGCGGATTTTCCGCCCTGGGCAGCTATTCCAGGGGAGCGCTGATTGCAGTTGCATTTTCCAGCCTGTTTTTATGGCTCAAAAGCCCGCGCAAGGGAAGTTTCGGGATCATCATGATCATCGTTTTGCCCTTGCTGATCACGTTCATGCCCGCAAAATGGACAAACAGGATGCATACCATCGATACCTATCAGGAGGACGCCTCCGCCATGGGGAGAATCAATGCCTGGTGGATGGCATGGCATCTGGCCCTCGACAGGCCCCTGGTCGGCGGCGGATTCGAGATCTACGATAAGGGCGTATTCGCGCTCTATGCGCCCAATCCCAGGGATGTCCATGCCGCGCACAGCATTTATTTCCAGGCATTGGGCGAGCACGGTTTCGTGGGCCTTGGGCTGTTTCTGTCGCTCGGCTTCCTGACATGGCGAAACGGCAGCTGGATCATAGCGAGGACGAAAAGAAATCCGGACTATTTATGGGCGACGAACCTGGCAAGGATGATTCAGGTCAGCCAGGTTGCCTTTGCAACGGGGGGCACTTTCCTGAGCCTGGATTATTTCGATTTGCCCTATTATGAACTGGCGATCATGCTCCTGACCAGGGTCCTGGTCGAGAAGGAATTGTCCGGCGGGCCGTCAACGCCGAACCCGATTCAATTGCAGCGGACCGCGAGCCTGGCGCAACGCATGCGCCGGCGCATGCCTGTAGCCATTCAAAAATCAATCGTCCTTCCATTGCCCCGCTTTTTGCAGTTTCAGGCGCAGGCCGGGCAGCGGGAAACCTGAAGCGTAGGCCTTCTTCGCATACATCAGCGCCTTGTCGTACTGTTTGAGTCCGAAATAAAGGAGTCCCGCGTTGTACAGGATGTTCGGGTTTTCCGGGTCCAGGTTTTCGGCCTGCTGGTACTGTTCCAGCGCTTCCTGCTCTTTTTTGACTTGATAGAGGTAATTGCCGTAAAGCAGATGCACAATCGCATCTCCAGGCACGAAACCGATTGCGCGCTGGAAGTAACAGTCCACCGTGAAGTGTGAATGATCCGGCCTGTCCGTCTTTTCCCTCAGGGCGAGGAGCGCCATCGAGTTCAACGCCCTGTGATGATTGGGGAACGAACGGAGAACATAATCGATGTCGCTTCCGAGATCGCTCGATTCTCCCCGGATCAGTTGTTCCACCTGGGGTTTGAAGTGACCTTTTTCCACGATGGGAAGCCTGTTGGCCTTGGCATCCGGATCGGTATAGTCGAAAGGGCCGTATTTTGCATCCACGGTGGCGGGCGGGCAAACAGCGGATGCAGAAGCCGCGGAGGATGCAACTGCAAGAACGAACCCGAGAATTGCCGCAATGTTCATGGTTATATGCCTTCCGAAACGCCCGACATTGTAAATTCGATCAAAAATGCCATAAATTGCAACGCCTATACCCATTGTACGGTCCATGCCGACACCCGGTCCCGCCAGAGGCGGCATGAAAAAGTGTGATCGGCTTCCGGTAAATCCCGGCGCTCCGCCTTTTTCAGCAACTCTCGCCACGATGCCGAGGATTGCGTCATGTCGTCGAATTCCCTGGCGGTCAGATCGTTTCCGCTCAGGATGAGCAGGATTTTTCCGGAGAATTGCTCCAGTCCATGCTTCATCCTGTCAGGCAGCGATGCGTTCTGTTCAGGGGCCCCGAGTGCGGATGCGGTTTTGAAGAAATCCCGGAATGAGGCGCGGAAATCGAATGCGCCTGCAAGCAGTTTTCGCCACAGAGCGGGATCGGTCATGCGGGAGAAGTAATAGTGTTTCAGTTGGGTCCTGGCCCGGCTTTCCGCCGTTCTGATCCAAGGATTGACGAGTACGAGGCCGCATACCCTGGGATCCTGATGAGCGTAAAAGACGGCTGCGGAAGCCGCATCGCACAATCCCCAGAGTACGACCTTTTCGAGTCCGGGGCATTGCGCGAAGAACGCATCGACCGCCGCGCGGATGTCTTCGCGGACATTTTCGAATGTATGCAAATCCCCCTCGCTATCCCCCATGCCCCGGTAATCGAAGCGCATCGAAGGTATGCCTGCGCATGCGAGATCCCGCGCCAGGAGCGTGAACTGCCTGTGGCTGCCGATGCGGTATTGCGGGCCGCCCACGATGATGAGCACGCCTGTGACAAGCGGCGATTCCGGAAGGGATACTATTCCCGTCAGGCTGTCATCCTTGCACTCGAATGCCAGTGCGGTTTCCGTGAATTCCATCAGGGGGCTCCGGAAAAAAGCAGCGACGTCCTGTCGATGAGGTCGGGGCAGTCCGTGATTTCCTGGGTGGACCAGAAGGGTTCGCCCGGCACCTTGTGAGTCTGCACCGGCATCCCCCGGCTTTCCCAGGCTTCGATGACGCGCATCACGGCAGGGGACAAGGCGGACTCGACGCCTGGGGCAATTTCGAACCAGTGATGCATGGCGCCGGGTATGCCCAGATCGGCAAGCTTTATGCGGTCAATGGCGCAGGCCAGCTCGTGCGGCAAATCGTATCCCGCCACTTCCAATGTTCCATTTGAAGCGAGTTCATGCCTCAAATCCTTCGAACTGGTTTTTTCCTTGCCGGCGATCATTGCGTTCGCCACGCGCAACCTGAGAAATTGCGTGAGGTAGGTCTCGCCGCCATGCACAGGCTGCCAGAGAATGAAGCGCTCGATGGGCTCGGCCGCATTCCTGGCGAAATCCAGCGCCAGCAGGACGCCAAGGCGCAATCCCCATAATGTTACAGGCGCATCATGCTGTTGCCCGAGCCATTTGACGGCGAGCGCCAGGTCTTCCTTCCAGGCTTCCCATCGCGCATCGCGAAAATCCCCGCTGCTGTCTCCGCAACCATACAGATCCACGCTCAACACTGCATAGCCGAGCGCGGATAATGCGCGCGCCTGAATGGCAACCATTCTCCTGGATTTGTTCATTTCCTCCGCAAATGGGGGGACGAAAAGCACGCATCCGCGGCATGGTCCCTGGGGCGGGTGATACAGGCAAAAGCGTTTTCCGGGTTTGGCATCCAGAAAAAACGGGTTCGCGCGATTCATGAAGCCAGTTTACGGTCGACGAAATCGGTAAGGCTTTTCAGTGTGGCAAACGATTCGGCGCTGATTTCGTCGTCGTCGATGGTAAAACCGAAATGATCCTCGATCGCTGCGATCAGGTTGACCACGGCCATGGAATCGAGTTCCGGAATGCTCCCCAGCAGGGGGGATTCAGGATTCAATGCCTGCGCCCGGTCGCCCAGTTGCAGCACAGTGCCCAGGAGTGTTTTTACTGCATTCATGCTTGCCATGAGTTTTCCATCGTGATTGCCGTGCTGGTGCGAAAGGAGAGACTCGAACTCTCACGGGGGGTGCCCGCTGGAACCTAAATCCAGTGCGTCTACCAATTTCGCCACTTTCGCATTGTTCTGAATGCTAGGGTAAATCCATGTGACCGGTCAATAGTAAACTTGCGGGCAAATGAAAAAACCCCTTGCAGTTTATGCAAGGGGTTTTGGGAACTGCCGGACTCAGGCTTTGCGGCGGGTCGCTGCGAATCCCATGCCGAGAACGCCCACGCCCATCAGAAGCAGGGTTGCGGGTTCGGGAATCACGGTCGGGAGATTGTAGGAGTAAGTCACCGTTGCATACGCACTCGAAGAAGTTTGCGTCGTCAGGTTCTGCGTGCCTCCGGAAAGGTTGGCGGTGGTGAGGCCCACTGCGGAAGTCGGCAGCAGTGCGCTTGCAACCCCGGCAGCCGTGAACTGGCTCGTGATGTATGACCAGAGCGGCGATGCGGTGTTGTATGCGGAAACAACGTTCGCCGTCGCGGCAGGCGCCGTGGTGACGTTGACGCCGGGGGTGACTGGGGTGCTTACGGTACCCACAGCGAGCTGCGCCGAATCGGTCCCGCCGTAAACTCCGGTCGCGTTTATCTTGGTGGTCAGGCTGACGAGGCCGGAAGCCAGGGTCGGGGTGGTCACGACCAGAGTGGCCAGGCTGCCGGGATCCTTCAGGGTGATCTGCGAAGAAACCGTAGGCGTTGCGGTCGCGGTAACGGTCGTGTTGATGTTCTGCACGTACACGTAACCCTGCGCAGTGCCGTAGAGCGTGAAGGTGATGCCGGTCAGCGTTCCGAGGTTGGTGTTGAATTTCGTGAGCGACAGGGTGTTGCTCCAGTTATTCACGGCATCCGCGATCGTGTTGCTGGTGTAGCTGATGGTGTTGGCGGAGGCAATTGCCGAGAAACCGGTAAAACCGATTGCGAGCAGCGCCATGGTCATTTTCTTCATTTGAGCAGTCCTCTAAAGAGATTCAAGTTAAATTCAAAAATTCTGCAATTGATTAAGCAGTAATCGTGCCAGTTTGCGTAACTACCTGATAACAATAAAAACGTATTCCATGTGCGCAATGCATGCAGTTCGCAGTGTATATAAATCCGACACTTCACTGTTTCCTGCGGTACTGGGCCTTATACAGCAACATGCGTGCCACGTTTGTTATGCATATGTTTATTAAAGATTACTTTATTTTTATTGAAAATCTTGATGGGGCAAGTGTAAAGTTTCCTGACACCGTTTATGTATCCTGCCGGTGAAGGATCCGCTCGAACAGCTTTTTTTGTCCCAGGCTGACTTCGTCCCAGCCGAATTTGCAGGCATGGGATCGCGTTTTGTCGCGTCCCGGCGGGTTTGCAAGAAGATTCGCTATGCCGGCTGCAATCGCCTCCGGCGTGCGCTCAACGATCAGTTCGCCTGCCTCGCGGCAGTTCACTACTTCCGGCGTTCCGCCCACGCGGGTTGCAACTGCGGGTGTGCCGCAGGCCATGGCTTCGAGCAGGACATTTGCCCATCCTTCGCGGCTGGAAGCCAGGATCAGCGCATCTGAAGCGCTGTAATAACGCCTCAGTTCCTCCTGTGGAAGGTTGCCCAGAAAGCTTGTGCGCCCGGCGAGCCCCAGGCCGGATGCGAGCGCCTGCAGGGATGCGCTTTCGGGGCCTTCGCCGATGATGACAAGATGCACCCCGTCGAGCAAGGATGCGGCCTTGATGACAAGGTCATGTCCCTTGGAAGGAATCAGGTTGCCTACGGAGAGGAGTAGGGGGCCGGATACGCCCAAAGCCTCGCGCGTCGCCATCCTCATCGTGGGCTGGAAAAATCCGGTATCCACGCCGTTTCTGAGCACGGTGATTTTTCCGGGATCGACGCCGAGACCGGCCAGTTCGTCCTTGAGTGCTGCGCTCACGGTAATGAGTCCAGCCGCTTGATTGGCGGCCCATAGAATCATTTTTCTCGGAATATTGTATTGCGGGATCAGGTTGATATCCGTTCCGCGCGCCGTGATGACGACGGGCTTGCCGAGCTGTCGCGCTATGAAGGCGGCAGCCACCCCATCCGGATAGAAATAATGCGCGTCGATGATGTCGAAGTCGCGCCCCTGCCGGATCATCCGATGCAGCAGGGGCATGGCGGCCGCCGCGAGCGAAATCGGGGAGAGATTCATGCCTATTTTCGGCAGCAGCGGGTAGCGTGGATGATGGATGTTGATGTTGTGCCTGTTTTCCATTTTAGGCACCTTGGCAAACTCCGAGTATTTACCGAAGCGGGGGTTGGTCGAGAAAAACCAGGGAACGGGGGCCACCACCTTGGCTTCGATGCCGCCGCTTGCGATCAGGTGGCGCAGCCGGGTTTCCACGAATATGCCGTGACGGGGCGCAATTTCATTCGGATAGAGTGTCGAGAACACCAGTGTTCTGATTTTAGAGTTCATTTCTGCAAGGATTCGAACAATTCGACGATACGCTGCGCATTGGCTCGCCAAGTCAGCCCGCCTTCGAAGATGGCGCGTTTCGAGGCAGCGCCCAGCCTTTCACGAAGTTCAGGGTCGGAGCAGACCTGCGACAAAGCCGTCTCCAGTCCTTGCGGGTCGGAAGGGTCGAACATCACTGCATTTTCGCCGTCCGTCAGCACTTCGAGCAGGTTTTCCTGCCGCGGTGCAATGACTGCCCGCCCCATCGCAAGGTATTCGAACAGCTTCAGGGGGGAGGCGTAAGCCACTACGGCAGGCTGCAACGCCACGTCGAATGCAGCCACCAGTTCGGGAATGCTGTCCCGTTGCACGAGCCCGGTGAACGTGACATGCCCGCTGATGCCGAGGCTTTCCGACAGCTTCTCCAAATCGGGCCGCGCAGGCCCGTCTCCGACTACCAGGAGATGCAGGTCAGTTCTTTCCTGCAACGCCATCCAGCGGATGACGCGATCGAGACCATGCCAATCGCGCACGAAACCCGTGAATCCGAGTACCACGCGGCCTTCCAGTCCATGCCGAGCCTTGACCTGGTTCGACCCCGGAACGTTCGAGAAATGCGCTGCGTTGATGCCGTTTGGAATGACGATTATTTTCTTTTCCGGCACCCCCGCAGCTTCGATCATTTTGCCGAGCACATGCGTGACCGGCAGAACGTAATCCGCTCCCTGCCAGATGTGTCGCTGCGCCCGGTCGGCCATGCGCTTGAGCGCGATCCCATCGTATTTTTCCCGCTCCTGCGCGATCGGCGCATTGACTTCCAGCAGCAGGGGAATGCCGTAGCGGCGTCTTGCCCATATGCCGGAGAACAGGAAAAGGTTGTAGCGCTCATAAATGGCGTCAGGCCGGAATGCGCGTATCGCCCGGCACAGCCGGGCATAGGCCAGCAGCGAATACCCCATTTCGAGCACTTCATAGAGCGCTTTGGGCAGGCTGGCCTTCAACCTGTCGACCCAGCCCACGCTGGCCCCGAAATCCTGTTCGGTGCTGGAGGCGGGCGCCACGATGAGCACTTCATGGCCAAGGTCGCGCAATGCATTGACGATCTCGTCGACATGGACGTTCTGCCCGTCCTTCGATGCAATTCTATGGTGATAAAGGATTCTCACTGTGCCTGATCGCCTTCATGGGTGTTTTTCAGGAAGGATTCGAACATCAGGAGCGACCAGATCGGCGCGCTGTAGTCCCTGCGTCCCGAAATGTGCTCGTCCACCAGATGCCTGAGGAAATTCCCGTCGAAGAGGCCGCAGTCGGCGAGGCGCTCACCGAGCAGGGAAGCTTTCACCCGTTCCTGCAGGGGCCCTCTGAACCAGCCTGCAAGCGGTACTGCGAAGCCCATCTTGGGGCGGTAGAGGATGTCTTCCGGAAGATGGGACGAGAGGGATTTCTTGAAGATGTATTTTCCTTCCCCGCCCCTCAATTTATATGATGAAGGAAGTCCCGAAACCCATTCCACGAATTTGTGATCCAGCAGGGGAACCCGGACTTCGAGGGCATGGGCCATGCTCGCCCGATCGACCTTCGTGAGGATATCCCCCGGAAGATAGGTCTTCATGTCAAGGTATTGGACCAGGGAAAGCGGATCATCGGTCGGGGACTTCGCGGCATGGCCCTTCAATACTTCCACGGCCCTATAGCCTTGAAGTTCCCTCATGAAAGCCTTGCTGAAGAGTCGTCCCCGCAACGTGCTTCCAAGTATCGAGACGCTGTGGAAATAGCCTTCCACCGAATCCCTCGCCAGCGCTTCGAACGTGGTCTTTGCCCGGAAGATTCTAGGCGCCCAGTCGGCTTTCGGGTAAATCGCACCGAGCATGCCGAAGAGGGGGCGACGGATGGCGAGCGGAAGCAAGGCCCTCATCCGTTCTTCTGCCATATGAAAACGGTATCTGCGATAACCCGCGAGATTTTCATCACCGCCGTCGCCCGACAGCGCCACCGTGACGGTTTTTTTGGCGAGTTCGCAGACGCGGTAGGTCGGCAAGGCGGAACTGTCGGCATAGGGCTCGTCGTAAAGCGCAGCGAGCCTGTCGAGGAGGGCGAAATCGTCGGACTCGACCTGCCCGACGCTGTGCCGGGTATGGTAGCGCTGGGCGACCCTGGCAGCATATTCCGCTTCGTTATAGTTGGGATCCCCGAAAGCAATGGAGCAGGTGTTGACAGGGTCACGTGAGAGTTCGGCCATCATCGCGACCACGGCGCCGGAATCGACTCCGCCCGAGAGGAATGCGCCCAGGGGCACTTCCGCGACGAGGCGGATTTTCACGGCTTCCTTCAGCCTCAGGATCAGTTCTTCCTGGGCGTCGGTTTCGGAGATCGGGCCGTGAGAAGCGAAGGGAATATCCCAGTATTGCACGGTGTTCTGGAGCGGCTTTCCCCGAAGGAGGGTGAGGCAATGTCCGGGAGGCAGCTTGTGGGTTCCGAAGAAAATGCTGCGCGGTTCCGGAACATAACCATAGGCGAAATATTCCTCGATTGCGCGATGATCCATTTCACGCGAAAAGCCGGGATAGGCGAGCAGGGCTTTCAGTTCGGAACCGAACAGGAACAGGCCGTTGGGCAGCAGGCTGTAGTAGAGGGGTTTGACGCCCAGCCTGTCGCGGGCAAGAAACAGGGTGTTCCTGTTGCGGTCCCAAAGCGCGAAGGCGAACATGCCGCGGAAGCGATGCACGCAGGCGGCGCCCCACTCTTCCCAGGCATGCACGATGACTTCAGTGTCGCAATGCGTGCGGAACTTGTGTCCGAGCGCCTTGAGCTCAGGCATGAGCTCGACGAAATTGTATATTTCCCCGTTGAAGACGACGACTATGCTGCCGTCTTCGTTGAAAAGCGGTTGTTGTCCCGAGGAAAGATCGATGATGGAAAGCCTTCTGTGAGCAAGTCCAAGGCCCGGTTCGAAATGCGTTCCGCCCTCGTCCGGTCCCCGGTGAAATTGGGACTCGTTCATGGCATGGAGCGTATTCCTCGCGATTTCGGATTTTCCTCGGGTGTCGAAAATGCCTGCAATTCCGCACATGTTTTAATTTTCCGTTGTTATCGAATGGCAAGTTGGTTGTCGTATACCCGCATATAGGCGCCAACCATCGCCTCCATGCTGAAACGCGCTTCGATTTCGCGCTTCGCTGCAGCGCTGTGGCGGGCGGCAAGCTCCGGGTCCGCCAGATATGTTAGCATGGATCGTGCCATGGCTTCCGGGTCGCCAGAAGGAATCAGCATCCCGGTTGAATCGCTCACGAGTTCGGGATTCCCGCCCACGTTCGTGGCAATGACGGGCAATCCGCTCGACATGGCTTCCAGTATGGTGTTGGATATGCCTTCCGCAAGCGAAGGAAGGACGAAAATATTCATCATGCGCATCAATTCCGGCACGTCTTCCCTTGCCCCCGGCAGCCAGGCGAGATCCGCGCAACCGGCGGATTCCAGCAGGGCGAGCGACTCGCTTCTCAAAGGCCCGTCTCCGACGATGAGCAGGCGCGCCACCGCCCGGAATTGCGGTGCAATGTCCAGAAGCCGGATGAAAGCTCTTGCCAGGGTCAGTTGATCCTTTACCGCCTGCATCCTTCCGACCGTTCCGATGACGATTTGGCCGGGTTTCGTGAACGAACAATTCGTGCGTTCTGCGGATGAAGGATGGAATTTTGTCGTGTCGACGCCATTATAGATTTGAGTGATTTTTCCGGCAGCCACGCCGATTTTGTGTTCCAGATAGGACTCCAGGTCGCGCGACAGAGCGATGTAATGATTCACGAAAGGCGAATAGGCCCGGCGCAAAAACTGGTATTTCTTGTTGCTTCCGTCAAGATCCCCGATGTCGCGCCCATGTTCGCCATGAATGCGCACCCTGACCCCGGAAATGGCGGCAGGAACGGCAGCTTCCAGCGTGCTGAGGTTGCGGGTATGCACGATATCAGGCTTGAGCGATCTGAATATGCGCCACAGGCGCAGATGCATTCCCATGTCCTGTCCTGCCCGCTTGCCGACATCGATGATTTCGACATTTTTTCGCCTGATGCGCAGGCGAAAATCGGAATAGCCTGTCAGGCAGACGACGGCATGCCTGTAGCGGTCTTCCGGAATATGATTGATCAGGTTGACGAGGCCATTTTCCAGGCCGCCGATATCCAGCCTGTAAATGACGTGGGCGACGAGCGGGGGCTGTTTTTCCATGCTTTATGGCCGCTTTACGGCATGTTTGAGCATACGCTCTATTTCCGGCAGCGAGTCACGTAAAAAATTCCCTAGCGTTCCCGATGCTTCCTGGGGAGACGTGATATAAGGCGCTGCGACGACGACTACTGCGGCATCGTCGACGCCTCTCAGCATGCGGGATTTCGCTTCCAGCAATTTGGCCATGTAGGGATTGCTTGTCCAGCGCCCGTCCACCCAATACCATTCCCATGCAAGTAGTCGTCCTCGCGTAGATTTCAGCAAAGCCTGCCTGATGCGAAACTGCTCCGTTCCGATGCCGATCAGGCTTTCCGTTTCGCCTACATTGCCCCAGTTCGCATCCGCGATTTTAACCAGCATGTTTCCGGAGGTAACGAGTTCGGCTCCCTGGTGCTGATTGCGGTAATAGGCAACGAACAGGGATACTGTTTCTCCTTGCCTGCGGTAGCTGCGAATGAATCTTTCCTTGCTGCCGAGATAGTGTGGAACCCAGTCGAACAGCGGGCGGGAACTTTCCTGCCATGCGGAAACCGCGGGCATGCCAAGATCGATCGGCTGCGGGGTTTGCAGCTTGCTGTCGAGAATCCCCGCATAAACGCCATTCAACGCGATGACCGCCACGATTGCCCCGGCTGCTGCAAGGAAGGCGTTCGCCGGTTTTTGCCCGGTTTCGGTTTCCGGGATTTCCTCCGAATGGGTTTCATTTTCCCTGAAAAAGGAGCCGATCCAGAACAGCAGGAGCATCACGAGGCCGAAGAAAATCCAGCCGTAAATCAGGTGGTCGATTCCTGCCGCAAGCCGCATCCCGCTCAAATGGCCGATCATGACGATCATGTAGGCGCGTATTCCGTTGGCCAGGATGGGGACTATTGCCGAGAATGCGATGAATATCAGCTTCCTGGATAAACTGCGGTAAGTCAGGTAGGCGTACAGAATGCCCAGGGTCAGGGAAGAAATCAGGTAGCGCAATCCGCTGCAGGCTTCGACCACGGACCAGTTTCCGTCCGGGAGGCTGAAAAACGTGCCTTCCCTGTAAACGGGGATGCCGGTCAGTTGCAGCGCATCGACCGTAAAATCCGCGGTGAAATTCATCAGGGACGGAATCAGCGCTTCTCCGATCGGGACGGCAAGAAAGAGGAAGAAAAGGGCAAAGGATATCCGATGAAAAATCTTCGTGCCCAACAGCGTCCATGTCGTGACGATGAGCATTCCGATCAGGCAATACTGCTGCACCACCATGACATCGGCCTGGTGCCCCAGTTGCCAGGCGAGATTGATGAGCAGCATGAGCGCGAGCCCGGGCAATTGCGGTGCCGGGAGCATTCCGGACAGGATTTTGCGTTTTCTCCAGATGAGCCATGCGCTGATCGGGAAAATGAGAAAACCATGCGTGTAGGTTTGATTGTTTGTCCATGTGTCCACCGTGAAGGCGACGACCCCCAGGTTAAGCAGGAGTATGGCGAAAATGGATATGAACAGGCCGAATGCGGCGATTTTCCATGTATGCATAGAAGCATTCGGATTCATGCTGTTCCGATATCCAGATAAGAGGAAAGTGTTGTCAGATTTCTGTCCCAGTCGTAATGTTCCAGGATGCATGAGCGGCCTGCTTCTCCCATGCTCCGGACGGAATCCAGAAGGTCAAGCACGAGGCTGGCGAATTCTCCGGCATCGCGGCCCACCAGGCAGCCTTCCCCGCCCGCTATGCCTTCGAGCGCCTGGGGGGTGGCGACGACGGGCTTCCCCATGGACATGGCTTCCAGTACCTTGTTCTGTATGCCTCGTGCAATCCTGAGCGGCGCAACCGCAAGCATGGCATGGGCAAGATACGGCCTGACATCGTCGACTCGGCCCGTGACGGCTATGCCTGGGAGGGATGCGAGCTGCGTGACGGCCCTGGACGGATTGGATCCTACGATGTAGAAGCGCGCCTCGGGTTTTTTCGTGAGGACAAGCGGAAGAACGTCCTGTGCGAACCATTTCACGGCATCAATATTGGGCCAGTAATCCATTGCCCCTGTAAATACGATCGCCTGTTCATGGGCTGCATAAGGGTTCGGATACGTCCTGTCCGGCGAGAAGTAGTCGGCATCCACGCCGTTGCAATAGGCGTGGATCCTGTCCGATGATTCCGGCGCGAGCGTTTTGAAGAGATCGGCCTCATGGGGGGAAACAAAAAAGGAAGCATCGAATGCTCCCGCGATTTTTCGTTCATACGCTTCCAGCAATCGTCCTTCGCGGCGGTATAGCAGATTGAGCGGCCAGGCCTTGGCTTTTGCGTACTGAGTCCATTTGTCGGAGTCGACATCGACGAAATCCATGATGCGCAAAGCCTGTTCGAATTTTTCTACATATTGCGCCATGGCCGAAGAAAATACGACGATTCTTTCGACGGATAGATTGAGCATCAGGTTGTCGACCCAGGCTTGCAATACCCTGTTTTCGTAGCAGGGTATGGTGAGCGCCTTGCCGGAAACGAGACCGGAGAGACCTCGAAATTTGGATGAACGCGGATGCATCGGGAGAATGCAGCACTTTCCGCACATTTTTTTCACGTCTTCGACATGTTTCCAGTCCGCTTCGTCGTCGATGAACGTCCCAAGATGAACCTTGTAAAATCTGCTCAGGTGTTTGAGCAGATGGAACGACCTGATCTTGTCCCCCTTGTTCGGGGGGTAGGGGATACGGTGGGAGAGAAAAAGCAGATCCTCGGACATTATCCTAACCCAGGTTTTTCACGATGTGCGGGCCGATGAAATTGGCAACCGAAAGAGGCAGTTTTCTCCATGCCTTGATGAACAACTGATATTTCGGATTGAGCGGATTCTGGTCGGGCACGGCTTGCGCCTTGTGAAGCTGGTATTCGTAGCTCAGAGGGGTTGCTTCGAACCCCCAGTTTTTCTTAAAATCGAAAGAACCTGTGCCGCGTTTGCTGCGGCCGTAATCGAAAACCCTGTACCCGCGCTCGCATGCGTGTCTCATGAGTTCCCAGTATTTGAAGTCGTTTGCCGCAAGCGACCTTGCCTTGACCGTGTCGCCGGCATAATAGGGCAATACTTCGTCCCTGAAATAGAAAGACAGGACACTGCTCACGACTTCGCCGTCATGCGTGACGGAAAGCACTTCGCAATCCTGACCGAAAATTTCCATGAGCAGGGCAAAGTATCCCTTCGAAAGGGCCGGGGTGCCGTGCCGCAGCATGTTGTCCGAGAACACGCCGAAGAAGCGCTCAATGCCGTCATCCAGTTCGCTCACCAGATTGTTCTTGATGCCGCTGCGCACCATGGCCCGCTGCTTGCGTGGAATGTTCTTCATGTTCTGCTCGACATCGGGGTCGATGGGCTTGCGGAAGGTGACATAAAGATCCTTGGATGGCCAGTCTTCGTGATGCGGCCTGATGTTGCGGTATTCCAGGTAATCCACGTTCAGTTTCGAGGCGATATCCTGCGCGGCGGCATCGAGTTTTTCCCTGGCAGGCATCGAAGTTGCCGCGATGCCGCCGTAGACGCAGAATGGCAGGGAAGACAGGGAATGTCCGAACAGGAAATGCCTGATTTGGGCAAGCGGCAGCACGCCCTGGATTACGCCATCCTGCTCCGCGAGGAGGAAATAGGTTTTGTGGCCGAATGCGCGCTCGATGACCTCCTTCCATCCGGAGCGATGGAAGAAAGTCGCATCGGGGCAGGAATCCACGAAGGCATCCCAGCGAACCTTGTCCGTCTGCTGCATCTCGCGCACTGTAAGCGTCATGAGTCTTGCTCCAGAAAAATGCTGTCCATCCTGCCCCAGGAAAAATCGCCCAGAAGCCGGCGTATTTTTCCTTCCATGCGTGACAGATTGGTGTAGTGGCGGAAACGGGTTCTGAAACCGATGTTCTTTTGGCGGGGCTGTTCCGGATCGAGTTCCCATGGGTGGAAATAGAATATGCAGGGTTGCCTGTCCTCGCGGTTGACCCGCTCCATCATCCAGCGCGACAGGGGATAGGGCAGCAGTCTGAAATAACCGCCCCCTGCTGCGGGCAGGTTCCGGTTGAACAGGGAAAGCGTCGTGGCCGGCAATTCCAGCAAGCCTTTGTCGCCCCTGGGGTGGAACCTGAAACGGGGTGCTCCCGGCATACCGTAATGGTCGTGGCGGATCGGATAGATGCTGGAACTGTAGCGGTATCCCGCTTCCTCGAGGACGTCGAGCGCCCATAGGTTGTTCTCTCCGATGGAAAAACTGGGGGCGCGATACCCTTTCACTTCCTGCCCGCCTATGTCTTCCAGCAGCTTTTTGCTCGTACTGACATCTTCCCCGAACGCCTGGGGAGTCTGGTCGCTGACCCTGAAATGGCTGCTGCCGTGGCTTGCAAGTTCGTGGCCGTTCTCGACGATTCGTTTTACCATGGCTGGATAGCGCTCGGCGATCCAGCCCAGGGTGAAAAATGTGGCGCGGATATCATGGGCGTCAAGCAGAGACAGGATCAGCTCCATGTTGCGTTCGATCCGGCATGGCAGCGCTTCCCAATCCTCGCGTGGGATATGGTTTGCAAAGGCAGAAACCTGGAAGTAGTCTTCCACGTCGATGGTCATTGCATTTTTCAGCATCTATTGAATCCTGTTTTTCCGCAGCCAGTTGCCCATGATGTCGACGATGCGTTTGGCGGCCTGTCCATCCCAGAACTCGGGAATCTTTCCGCTCTTGCCTCCGGAATCGGTAATCTCAATACCGACAGGATCCTGTCCCTGTCCTGTCCCACGAGGGTATTAGTGCCTTCGCCCACGGTGATTTGCCGCTCGGTGTTGTTGCGCGGGGTGATGCAGGGAATGCCGGACGCGGTGAAAAACTGGTGGTTCATGGCCTTGTCGTAATGCCGGCCAGTATGGACAAGTGTGGCTTCGATGTTCGCTGTGGAAGACTTGATCGCTGCCATGATCGGCGCAATTTTCATGAAGTTGGGACGAGCTCCGACCGCGTATATGGTTTTCAGTCTAGTTTGATTGTCCATTGTTGCCAAGTCCCTTTCGTTGGATTCCGGCTGTGGTGTCATTGAGTTTTGGCCACTGTGCCGTCTCAATTTTGGTAACTCAGGCTGGCGATAATCGCATTTTCAGCATAATTCAAGATTGCAGGATTGGAATCGAAAGCCTGACGCCGGTACGAGATGTTGCCGCTCATGCCATGGGCGAATTTTCTTGTCAGCCCGAAAAGATACAGGCTGCTGTTCTCCTTGAGGTTTTGTCCCGGGAAGTCGAATGCCGTCAGCGTGGCGCTGATATTGGAACTCAGCTTGGGGGAAATTTGCCAATTCCAGCTTGCGGTGCCGCCCTGCTGGTTGACTGCGCCATAATTGACGCTCCCTTGCAGGAATGATCCGCCCTGCTCCAGAGAACTGCTGCTGCTGCTGAAAGCCGTCAAAACGATGATGCTTTTGGGCAGGTTGATTCCCATCGTGGTGGTGAATTTCTTGTGCAGATAGACCTGGTTGGTCGTAATGCTCTGCCCCAGCAAGGCAGCTTGCGTTCCAAGGGATGCGAGCATGGATTGCACGGCTTGCTGCCGCGCGGCATTATTCGGGATCTGCGCCTTGAGCAACTGATCGAGAACGGCTGCCGGAGTCATGGATTGCTGCAGGACGCCGGCCGTGACATCCTGGCTGTAGGCCGCCTGCAGCGATGTGAGGCGGGTGACGTGGTTGAGCGTCATGGACTGGGTTTTGCCGAAGTATCTTTGGCCCATGGCGACCGAGACCTTCGTATGCGAAGTCGGCGCCCAGGTGGCTTCCGTACTCCAGTATGCACCCTGGGGTTTGGCGCCGATGTAAACATAGCTGTTGTTCTCATTGCCCCCGGTGAGCATGATCTTGAATTTCGGCGTGAAAATGTATCCGATGCTGGCCGAATAGTCAGTCAGTCTGGAGTCGGGCCTGGCGGTGTACCCGATTTTCGAATTGTTGTAACTTAGCCCCCAGAGCAGGTTGTTGAACATGGTGCCGCTGCTCAGGGCGAATTTCATGCTGTTGTTTGTCGAATTCGACAGTGTGCCGATCCCCGTGTTGGATGGGCCGCCTGAACTGTAGCTTTGGGCTTGATGCGTGAAACGGATTTCCCCCTGGGCCGCCGAACCGAAACGGTGCTTCAGATAGGGACTCAGGCTCCAGGTGGCGACATTGACGATATTTCCCGTCGGATTGCTGTTGTTGGCGCCGATTGCTGCATTGAGGGAGATGGGCTGCTGGCTTATGGAAGCATTTGCATCGAGAAACATGGATTTTTCGATCAAGTCCGCTTCGCCCATCGTAACCAGATGCGAGTAAACATGGTCGAGCCGGTTCTGGTTTTTATATGAGAGCCTTTGAAGGCTGTAATCGAGACTTGCTTTTGTCCTGCTGCCGGTTTCCTGGAGATTGATGCCCGGCGTCACTTCGCTGATGAAATCCCCGATTTCCTGGTTGGGGCCGGCGAGTGTCAGATTGTCCGAATAGGTTTCGGATGCATGGGCATGCGGCGTGACTTTCCAGTCCGCAGCGTGCGAAGTCTGTGCGATCGAAATGGTGAATATGGCCAAGGCTCTGGGGAACCTAGTTATGTTGGCCATATCCATATCCGTACCCATACCCGTAATGTCCGGCCCCAGGTATGGAGGTGGTTTTGTTGAGCACAATGCCGACGATGTCGCAGGAGTCGATCAGGGAAAGGGCTTCCCTGACTGCCGGCTGCGGCGTCTTCTCGGCTTCGACCACCATGACGATCTGACCCATGTGCGAGGCAAGCACGCTGGCTTCCGTGGTGACGAGAAGCGGTGGGGAATCGAACAATATGATGCGGTCAGGATAGCGCTGGGCCATGTCCTGAAGCAGTTCTGCCATGGCTTCGCTGGCGAGGAGTTCAGTGGCCTTCTTGTGATGGCGGCCTGAAGGCAGAACCGAGAAGTTCTCGATATTCGTCCTGATCAGGACATCAGCCAGTTTCAGGTTCTTGTCCTGCAACAGGTCGAGCAGCCCTTTGTCGCTGGTGATGCCGAGTTGACGGAGCACCGACGGTTTGGAGACATCCGCATCGACCAGCAGCAGGGTGCGGTTCAGCTCCATCGCGATGCTCATCGCCAGGTTGATTGTGCAGAATGTTTTGCCTTCCCCGGGGAGGGAACTTGTCACCATGATCAGATTGCCGTTCGGGATGGTGCTGTCGAATGCATTGTCCAGAAGGGGGCGCTTGATCATCCTGAATTCTTCCGCGCTGCGGGTGTGATCTCCATGGGGCGTGATGATGTTGCGCGCCCGCAGCCCTTCCAGATTGATTTCCCGATACTGGGATGTCGCCTCCTGCGAGGAGGTTGTTTGATCTGTGCTCATGTTTTAACCTGGTTTGCTCATGATGAAATTCAGCGCAATCAATATGCCGTAGGTGACAAACAGACTGATTGTGACCGCAATGTAGGCCATCAAGCCTTTTCGTTCCCTCGTCAGGACATCCTGCGAATCGATCATCGTCACCATGCCCAGCAAGGGCATATCCGTCAGGTTGAGCAGGTCTTTGCGGTTGTCGACAGTGCGCCTGATCTGGCTTCTCAGAAATGCGAGCGCGATACCTGCAGCAATGCCGCCGAGAAGCACAACGGACATCAGCAGCGGACGGTTCGGTGAGGATGGGGTGAGCGGAACGCGTGGGGGATCGATGACGCGGAAATCCACGACATCCGTTTTGGCCTCCATTTCGCCCGACATCTTGGCGGATTCACGCCTCGACAGAAGGGATTCGTAATTTTTCTTGTAAATGTCGTAATTCCGGGTGAGCTGGGTGTACTCGGCTTCCACCTCGGGTATCCTGTTTGCCTGGGCTTTCAACTGGTCGTAGCGCATCTGGTATCCCTGCACTCTGGCGCGCATGGATGCGACATCGGCTTCCGCCTCGGAAAGGGAGAGATTCAGTTGCTCGTAGAAGGAATTCTGGGAGAGTCCGGAAACAGGTTTCCTGAGCGTTGCTTCCTTTTTTCTTGTGGCTTCCAGTTCGGCAATGAGCCGTTTTGTCGCGACGACATCGGGATACAGGTCCGTATATTTCAGCCGCAGGTTATCCAGGTTCGTTTTCAATGCCTGGATACGGGCATCGATTTCAGGCGTGGAACTTGTCGTGGACGTATCGGCAAGGAGAGTCGGGTCATCGCCCGAGAGTTGACGTTTCAGGGAGTCGCGCCGGTTCTCGGCTTCCCTGAGTGACATTTCGGCCTGGTTCATCTTGTCCTGGGTTGCGCCGAGTTCGGAATAATAGTCCTGTCCTGCCTGCCCCGGCATGCTGCCTATGTTGCTTCGCTTGAATTCCTTCAGCGCATTTTCGGCGTCGACCAGCTTGGATTCGTAAGTTTGCAGTTGATCCTCGATGAACTTTTCCGAGGAGGCGATATTCTTTCTGTTGTTGCCGAGCCCGTTTTCGACAAAAATATTGAGCAGGGATTGCACGACTTTTTTTGCAAGGACAGGATTCTGGTTCTCGTAGGCGATCGTGTACAGGTTGTCCTCGTATCCCGTTCCCTTGAGGGTGATCCTCGAGGACAAATCGTTGAGGATGGCTTCCATCTGGGAAGGGTTTTTCGCATCCAGAGCGAGATCCGTCATTCGGGCAACTTTTTCCAGGTTGGGCCGGTTGATCAGGGTGTTGGCCATGATTGCGACCTGCTGGTTGGTGTTGGGCTGCACGGCAATTCCGGCCATAAGCGGCCTGAGCAGGGATTGCGTGTCCACGTAGACCCGTGCGGAAGCCTCGAAGCGGTCAGGTACATAATGTACTGCAATCCATCCGCCTATGGATACGACCCATGCCGTTGCGATGATATACCAGCGGTGCCGCCATATGGCGAGGGTGTGCACCAATAACAGGGAAAGAATTTCATGCATGTTTAAAATCCTGGAACTCTCAGAAGTAACTTTCCGGAATGATCAGCACGTCTCCGGGACGCATCTGCACATTGGCCGAAATGTCTCCATTTTTCATCAGGTCGTCGAGCCGCACCGAAAACTGCTTCTCCGAGCCATCGATCTTGCGCAGGATCGATGCCCTGTTGCCTGCGGCGAACTCGGTTATCCCCCCGACCGCTATCATGACATCCATCAGCGTCATGTCGTCCCGATATTGCAAAGCCTGTGGTTTTGCAGCCTGGCCGATGACGCGAATTTGCTGGTTATAGGGTCCGTTGAAGCCTGTCACCACCACTGTGGCGATGGGGTCCTGGATGTATTTGGAGAGCGCCTTTTCCAGATCGCGCGCAAGTTGTGTGGGGGTTTTACCCGCGGCGATCATGTCTTCCACCAAAGGCGTCGAGATTTTTCCGTCAGGCCTGACCGGTATGGTTTCCGATATTTCAGTATTGTGCCATACAACGATGCTGAGGTTGTCTCCCGGTCCGATCACATAGTCATGGGCATGGGCATCCCCTACATTGGCCGGGGCCGGCGGATGGCTGCCCGCGCAGCCCCCGAGCAGGATCGCAAGGATGCATGCAGTTAATGCCAGCCTGATTCCAGATTGCATCCTGTCCACAGCATCGCCTCCAGCGAGTAATATTGCAAGAAAACCGGCGTTTCGACCGGCAGGGTTTGCCTAAATCGAGTCCGAAAGATGGCATATTCTACTTTGCATCCCCTGATAGTTCAAATTTGCAGGTGCCGGCGCCGCGGTATTGTTTTCAATGCAGCAATTAAGTGTCAATTTTGGCGGGTTATGGGGTAGAATCCGCAGGATTGACAATTCTGCACGGTTTTGATGATACGTTTCTTCCGCCATTATGTTCCGCGAAGCATCCTGCTGCTTCTCATGCTGGAGGCAATGATTTTCGTGGGGTCGATCTATGCGGGCGCCGCTTTGCGCTGGCTCCATGTCGGTCAGATCCCCTATGCCACGATTGGCGATCTCCTGCCGAAAGCCTTGGCTTTTACCGCAGTCATGATTTCGAGCATGATGATGTTCGGCCTGTATGATTTTTGGGAGTGGGAAGGCGGGCTGAGGGGGATGATGCTGCGCCTTGCCGGGAGCGCCACCCTGGGCTTTGTTCTGATGACCTTGGTTTTTTATCTGATCCCGGGCTTCTTTCTGGGACGCGGCATTTTCGTCCTGGCCTATATCCTGGCGATATCCGGCTCGGCAATTGTCAGATTGCTTCTGTTCAGATGGGCGGATCTGGATAGTTTGAAGCGGAGAATACTCGTTCTCGGAACCGGCAGCAGGGCCGCAAAAATAAGCGCATTGATCGAAAAGCGGGATGTCGCGCGGAGATTGAATGTCGTGGGTTACCTGCCTTTGGGAGGGACGCATCATTTCGTCGATAATTCCAAAATCCTGTCCGATGAGGGCACCCTGCCGGACATATCGAAACGCCACGAAATCGCGGAAATCGTTATCGCCATCCGGGACAGGCGAGGCGGATTGCCCCTGGATGAATTGCTGGCATGCAAGCTGATGGGCATCAAAATTACCGAGCTTTCGACTCTTTTCGAAAGAGAAGCCGGACAATTGCAGCTCGAGACCCTCAATGCGAGCTGGATGATCCACTCCGAAGGGTTTCAAAACGGACTGACGCGCGATATCAACAAGCGCATTTTCGACCTGTGCGCGAGCGGATTGCTGCTTGCCCTCACCTTGCCCGTGATGGCCATAGCGGCTTTGCTCATCATCGTCGAGAGCGGTTTTCCGGTGATCTATCGCCAGGAACGGGTGGGGCAAAACGACCAGGTGTTTACGATATATAAATTCCGGAGCATGTGGGCCGATGCGGAAAAGGGCGGGGTGCCCAAGTGGGCTGCGAAGAATGATGACCGTATCACCCGGATGGGACGCATTCTGCGCAAGCTTCGCATCGATGAGTTGCCGCAGATATTCAATGTGTTCAAGGGGGATATGAGTTTTGTCGGGCCGCGCCCGGAACGGCCCTATTTTGTCGAGAAGCTTGCCGACGAGATTTCATACTACAAATGCAGGCATAGCGTGAAGCCCGGAATTACGGGATGGGCCCAGGTACGCTATGCCTATGGCGCGTCGATAGAGGATGCGCTCGAGAAACTTCAGTACGATTTGTATTACGTCAAGAACCACAGCATGTTCCTGGATTTCATGATCCTGTTCCAGACCATACAGGTTGTGTTGTGGGGCAAGGGCGCAAGATAGCCTCGATGCATAGATGAACATACCCATAGTGACCGTCAGCTATCTTGCGACTGCGATCGTCTTCGCTTTCCTGGGGGTGTTCCTGCTCATTGGCTGGCGAGGGCGCTACCGCGGAGCATTGCTGGCAGCCGCATGCCTTGTCACATCGGTCTGGGCAGGCGTAAGCGCTTTTGCCGGATACGGCCCCGATTTGCCCGTGGAAGCGATGGATGTCCTGCGCAGCGCGATCTGGCTGGCTTTTGTCTGGGATGTTCTGACCGGGGCGAGGCAGGCGGAAGGCAGTGCCGGTTCAGATCTGCTTTCATTCAAATACATAGCGATCGCGGTTTCCGCGGGTCTCCTGGTTTTCGTGATTTTCATCCAGTCGGGGTATCTGCACCCCAATGCGGAATATTTCCTGGCGAATATCATCGGGCATGTGTTGCTGGCCGTGATCGGGATCGTTCTGATCGAGCAGCTTTACAGGAATACCCATCCTGATTCAAAGTGGGCGATCAAGTTCATGTGCATGGCAGTCGGGACAATGTTCGCCTACGACTTTTTCCTTTATTCGGAAGCCATGCTTTTCCGGCATGTCAACATGAATCTCTGGTCGGCGCGGGGGATCGTGAATGCGATAGTTGCCCCCCTTATCATGGTCTCTGCCGCGCGCAATCCACAATGGTCGTTGCGCGTCCATATGTCGCGCCATGTCGTATTCCATACGGCATCCCTGTTCGGCGCGGGCATTTATCTTATCGTGATGGCGGCGGCGGGCTACTACATCCGGATTTTCGGCGGAACCTGGGGTTCCGTCTTGCAAATTGCATTCCTTTTCGGCGCATCCCTGGTATTGCTGACGGTTTTCTTTTCCGGAAGCATACGCTCGAAGCTGAAAGTATTGTTGAGCAAGCATTTTTTCAGTTACAAGTATGATTATCGGGAGGAATGGCTCAGGTTCACCCACACGCTGACTGTTTCCGATCCCGGGCGACAGATTTACGAGGTGGCGATCAAGGCGATTGCCGCTTTGGTGGAAAGCCCGGCCGGCGCATTATGGATGAGGGAAGAAAAGAGGGGATTCGTTTGTGCGGCAAGGTGGAATATCGCCATGCCAGACGTGATGGTGCCTGACGACGATTCCATGATTCGCTTCCTGACCCGTTCGAAATGGGTGATCAATCTGGACGAGTATGTTCCCAACCGCGAGCTTTACGGCGATCTGGAAGTGCCTGCGTGGCTTCTGGATTTGCCGCGGGTTTGGCTTGTCGTGCCATTGATCCTGAATGAGCGGCTGATCGGATTCATTATCCTGATGCAGCCCAGAAGCGAATTTCATTTCAACTGGGAAGCCTGCGACCTGCTCAAGGCGGCAGGGCATCAACTGGCGAACAGCCTTGCACAAAAGCAGGCGACGGATGCCTTGCTGGTGGCCAGGCAATTCGATTCCTTCAACAGGATGTCGGCATTCGTGGTGCATGACTTGAAAAATCTCGTGGCGCAGCTTTCCCTGATGCTGTCCAACGCGGAAAAATACAGGGACAACCCGGAGTTCCAGGAAGATATGCTGATTACTGTCGAAAATTCCGTGGAAAAAATGAATCATTTGCTGTCGCAGTTGCGCAGCGGCAAAGGCGGTGAGGCGCCGCTTGCCGAAGTGTCGCTGACTGCTTTACTGCAAGCGGTCCTCGAGGACAAGTCTGTGCTCAAACCGCATCCGTCCCTGAAACTTCCCGATCAGGATGTCGCAGTGTCGGCGGATTGGGAGCGGCTGGGCCGGGTTGTGGGGCATGTCGTTCAGAATGCATGCGAGGCCACGCATTATGACGGGAAGGTGGAAATTCGTCTGGCGAGCCGGGATAATTGGGCTGTCATGGAGGTGGAAGACAATGGGAAGGGCATGGATGAAACCTTCGTTCGAGAACGCCTGTTCCGTCCCTTCGATTCGACCAAATCTTCTGGAATGGGGATAGGGGCGCATGAATGCCGTGAATATGTGCGTGAGTTGGGCGGGGATGTGGAAGTTGTCAGCGCTTTGGGGCGCGGCACAACATTTCGGATTATCATTCCCGTTTCGGTTAAGATAGATGCTGTCGGCGTTGGGGTAAGGGTGTGAATACTTCTAAAGATACTTTGCTGCTGGTTGAAGACGATGTGGGCATCCAGAAACAGTTGCGCTGGAGCCTGGATGCCTATGATGTCCAGGTCGCCGGCGACAGGGAGGGTGCCCTATCGCAGATCCGCCGCTTCGAGCCATCGGTCGTGATTCTGGATCTTGGCTTGCCGCCGGATCCTGATGGCGCGAGCGAGGGACTCAATACGCTGGAGCAGATCCTGATGCTTGCGCCCGGAACGAAGGTGATTGTCGTGACAGGCAACCAGGATATGGGCAATGCCGTGCGGGCCATAGGCATAGGCGCTTATGATTTTTACCAGAAACCGTTCGAGTCCGAAATGCTTTCGCTGATCGTCGGGCGCGCGCTGAGATTGCATAAGCTGGAGCAGGAAAATTACCGCTTGCGCCTCAAGCAATCGGATACGCCGATGCAGGGCATCATCACCTGCGATCCGCAGATGCTGAAGGTATGCCGGACCATCGAGAAGGTGGCGCCTTCGGATGCAACGGTGCTGATTCTTGGGGAAAGCGGAACGGGCAAGGAATTGCTCGCGCGTGCGCTGCATCAGTTGAGCAGCCGCGCCGACAAGCGTTCGGTTGCGATCAATTGCGCGGCCATTCCGGAAAACCTTCTGGAAAGCGAATTGTTCGGTTTCGAGAAAGGGGCATTTACCGGAGCTGCCAAGCAGACGATCGGGCGCATAGAGTATGCCAATGGCGGAACCTTGTTCCTGGATGAAATCGGGGATTTGCCTTTTCCCCTGCAGGCAAAATTACTGAGATTCCTGCAGGAACGGGTGATCGAGCGTTTGGGCGGGCGGGGCGAGATTCCTGTGGATGTGCGCGTGGTGTGCGCGACGCATCAAAATCTTCAGGATTTGATCAAGCAGGGCAGGTTCCGCGAAGATCTCTATTATCGCCTGAGCGAAATCAGCGTGAATATCCCCCCCTTGCGGCAGCGCGAGGGGGATGCAGCCCTGCTCGCGCATGCTTTCCTGGATAAATTCAGCCGCCAGCAGAAGCGTTCATTGAAGGGGTTCAAGCCCGATGCCATGGAGGCCATCGAAAGTCATGAATGGCCAGGCAATGTGCGGCAGATGGAAAACGTCATCAAGCGCGCGGTGATCATGGCCGAGAGCACGCAAATCACCTTGTCCGATCTTTCGCTCGATGCCGCCCAAAAGGAAGCCGCGCCGATCAATCTCAGGCAGATCAGGGAGGAGGCGGAGCGCAAGGCAATCATCCGGGTGCTGGGACGCACGAACGGCAATGTCAGCCAGACTGCGGACTTGCTTGGGGTGAGCCGCGCAGCCCTGTACCACCTGTTGGATCGCTTCGACTTGAAATAATGTCGTCTCTTGCAATTTACGAGCATCTCGATGATCTGCCTCAGGCTTGCGAGTCGCTGTTCGATGCTGCGGGGAAAACGAGCTTTTTCCTTACGTTGCCCTGGTGCCGGAATCTCGTCAGAACCGGACTGCCTGAAGCGGCGCGCTTGAGGATTTACGTGGCAAACGGGGAAAACGGCGTGAAAGGCGTGCTTCCCATGATGTCTGCGGCGGGTTCGCGGCGCCTGGAAGCCGTCTCCAACTACTATACATCGCTTTTCATGCCCATCCTTGGCGAGACCGATGATGCAGCGCTAGGTTCTCTGGTTGAAGCAGTTTCGAGTGAACGTTGGGACAGGATCGATCTGCACCCGATGGATGCGGATTCGCCCGTTTTCGAGCAATGCGCCGAGGCATTCAGGTCTTGTGGGATGATCGTGTTGCCTTATTTCTGCTTTGGCAACTGGTATCTCAAGCTCGATGGGCGCTCTTACGGCGAATATTTCGAAACCCTGCCTTCGAAGCTGAAAAATACGCTAAAGCGCAAGACAAAACAGCTCCATGCCGCGAACCAGGCCAGGATGGAAATTGTCACTGAAGTTGGCGAAATCGATGCAGCGATAGCCGCTTATGAAAAAGTCTACAATTCGAGTTGGAAAGTGCCCGAGCCCTACCCTGAATTCATGCCCGGTTTGATCAGAACCTGCGCTGAACAGGGATGGCTCAGACTGGGGCTGGTTTTTATCGGGGCGGAGCCTGTTGCGGCGCAGGTCTGGATTGTCAAGGATGGCATCGCCGCGATATACAAGCTTGCCTACGACGAGCGCTTTTCCAAACTTTCCGCAGGTTCGATCCTGACTGCCGGGTTGATGCGGCATGTCATCGATGTCGACAGAGTGAACGAAGTCGACTATCTTACCGGCGATGACGATTACAAGCGGGACTGGATGAGCCATCGCAGGGAAAGGTGGGGCTTGTCCGCTTACAACAGGAGAACCTTGCGTGGCTTTTGCATGGGAACAGCCTTGCAGATGGCGGGTTTTGCAAGAAGATTCCTGGGCGATCGAAAGCGCGCCTCAACCGATGTGCGCCTGAAATGAGCGATGTTGAAAAAATACCCAAACACCCGGTGTTGTCCTGGCAGACATTCGAATGTGAACGGGGCGAATCGCCCCAGTCTGTCCTGGATGCGGGGGAAGCGCTGTATCTCAATCGGGGCAGTCTTGCCATAGCATTCGCTTTGCGGCAAATCGGAATTTCCTGCGGGGATGAAGTCCTGATGCCGGCATACCATTGCCTTGCCATGGTGGAACCGGTGCTGTGGGCCGGAGCGAAGCCCGTATTTTACCGCATAGGCGAAGATACCTCGCTTGATCTGGCCGATATCGGATGCCGCTTGACGCCTGCCGGACGCGTGTTGATCGCGCCGCATTATTTCGGGTTTCATCAGGACATGATGGCAATACGCGCATTTTGCGATGACCATCGACTCGTTTTGATCGAGGACTGCGCGCACGCCTTCTTCGGGAGTGTGGCCGGGCGGCCGATGGGGTATTACGGGGATTATGCAATAGGGAGCGCCTGGAAGTTTTTCCCCGTGGACGAAGGCGCATGCATCGTGTCCTCCAGAGGCCATCTGTCGGGCGCTGCAACCGGACCGGGCGGACTTTTTTTCGAAATCAAGTCTCTCGTGAACACGCTTGAATACGCGGTGAGGTATGGGCGCATGGGCTTCATGAATCCCTTGATTTGCCGAATACTGCAATTCAAGGATAAATTATGGAACAGGGTGAAGGCGAATCCCGGCGCAAATGTGCCGGCCCAGTCCGGGGGCGCATCCGGTTTTGACGGAAACAGGGTCAGGCAGGGAAGTTCAGGGTTGTCCAGGCTGATCATGGGAGCTTCGTCGAAATCCAGGATAGCGAGGAACAGGCGGGAGAATTATTCCAGGCTGTTGTCCAGCCTGGGCGATCTTCCGGGGTGCCGTCCGCTTTTCGACGCGCTTCCCGAAGATGTCGTGCCCCAGGTTTTTCCGCTCGTGATGGAGCGGCCCGAAGAGATATTCCCTGTCCTGAAGGCTGCGGGTGTGCCGATCATCCGCTTCGGGGAATATTTATGGGAGGGTATGGAAAAGGGACTGTGTCCGGTGAGCGAAAATTACTCCAGGCGTGTGTTCCAGTTTCCCTGTCATCAGGATTTGAAACCGGAAGAACTGGACTGGATGATAGGCCGGGTCAGGGATGCGCTCCTGCAGAAAGCTGTTCCGGAGTCAATGCAGTGAAATGGACTTTTTATCCGGTGCATGCGTTCGAGCAGCATGCCGCAGCGTGGGACGCCTTGAATGCGCGGGGCTTCAACTCGCCTCTCCTGAGCAGCTGTTTTGTGCTGTCATGCCTGCATGCCTTCAAATCCGGCAGGGAACGGATCGCCATTCTGGGGGAATTGGACTGCCCGGATGTCATGTGCATATTGGTGCAGCAGAGCAGGCTGGCATGGGATACATTCCAGCCGTCTCAAGCCCCCATGGGTTTCTGGCTGATGCGCCCGGATATGAACCTGGATGCTGCGCTGGCAGGCTTGATTCATGCGTTGCCCGGTTTTCCGCTTGCAGTGGGGATCACGCAAATCGATCCCCTTGCAATTGCAAGACCCCGGAATTTTGCCAGGATGCTCACTTTCAAGTACATCGATACCATGCATATCGAACTGGATGTGGATTACGATGCCTATTGGCAGGCTCGCGGCAAGAATCTGCGTCAAAACATGCGTACCGTGCGCAACCGGCTGGAAAAAAATGGGCTGGCGTATCGATTCAGGGTGCTTACCGATCCGGGCGAGGTCGATTTTGCCGTCGAGAATTTTGCGCGGATGGAAAGTTCGGGCTGGAAAGGCGGGGAAGGCACAGCCGTTCAGTTCGATGGCGTACAGGGCAGATTCTATGTTAATTTGTTGCAGACGTTCTGTCGGCTTGGGGCGGGATGCGTGTATTACCTGACTTTCAACGATGTAGTCGTGGCAATGGATTTGTGCCTGCATCGCGATGGTACGGTGATTGTCCTCAAGACAACCTATGATGAACGCTATGGCGAATATTCTCCGGCGATGCTGTTGCATCAGGAAATATTGCGCATGCTGATGCAATCGGAAGATTTTCACCGTTTCGAGTTTTACGGGAAAGCACGCGACTGGCAGCTACGCTTGACGGAAGCATCGCGCACGATGTACCACCTCAATAGCTATCGTTGGGCATGGCTGCGGCGCAAGATGGAGCGGAAAATTGGATCTTGAGGGCGCGAGATCGGGTTGTTCTGCGCACACGATACGGGAGGCCTACGCCTTATGGCTGAATTACTGCATGAACTGATTTACGACAGTGTGCAAACCACGCCGGATGCCGATGCGCTCGTCTACAGGGATGAATGCCTGGGCTATTCGGCGCTCGCTGAAAGGGTCGAGTCGGCGGCAGGCGCTTTTCTGAGGATGGGACTCGCGCGCGGCGAGCGCGTGGCGGTCTACCTCGAAAAGCGCATCGAAACCGTAGCGGCGCTTTTCGGCGCATCGAGGGCGGGCGGCGTGTTCGTTCCCGTCAACCCCATCCTCAAACCCGAACAGGTGGCGTATATACTCAGGGACTGCAATGTCCGCATCCTCGTGACATCGAGTGACAGGTTGCAGCTTCTGTCCGGTGTCCTGGGAGCGTGTCATGATCTTCATGCCGTGCTCGTGGTGGGGGCAGCGGATGATCTTCCGGAGCTTCCAGGAATCGGGCTTGTGTCGTGGAACGACGCGCTTCATGCCTCGGTCATGCCGCACCGCGCTATCAGCAGCGATGTGGCGGCGATTCTCTATACTTCGGGCAGTACCGGAAAACCCAAGGGAGTCGTGCTTTCTCACCTGAATATGGTGACCGGCGCAAGGAGCGTCTCGGAATACCTTGAAAACAGCGCAAGGGACCGCATTCTCTCCGTGCTGCCGCTCAGTTTCGATTATGGTTTGAGTCAACTGACCACGGCTTTTCATGTGGGGGCGACTTCAGTCCTGATGAATTACCTCCTGCCCAGGGATATCGTCAAGGCGGTGGAAAAAGAACGCATTACAGGTCTTGCGGCGGTTCCGCCTTTATGGATACAGCTTGCCCAGTTGCAGTGGCAGAGCGACCTGAGGTATTTCACGAATTCAGGTGGGGCGATGCCGCGGGCGACCCTCGATGCACTGCGCAGTAAATTGCCGGGAGCGAAACCCTACCTCATGTATGGGCTGACGGAAGCTTTCCGCTCCACTTATCTGCCGCCCGAGGAAGTGGATAGCAGGCCCGATTCGATCGGGCGGGCGATTCCCAATGCCGAAATTCTGGTGGTGCGGGAGGATGGTTCTCCCTGTGTGCCGGGCGAGCCGGGCGAATTGGTGCATCGAGGGGCGCTGGTTTCCCTGGGGTACTGGAATGATCCTCAAAAGACCGCCGAGCGCTTCAAGCCTGTTCCAAATCGGGAAAGCGGCCTCACCATGCAGGAAATGGCGGTATGGTCCGGGGATACGGTGCGCTTTGACGAAGAGGGTTTCCTGTATTTCATCGGCCGGCGCGACGAAATGATCAAGACTTCGGGTTACCGGGTGAGTCCAACAGAAGTTGAGGAGGTGCTCTATGCCACGGAAATGGTCGGGGAGGCCGTGGCATTGGGCGTGCCTCACCCGGTTCTTGGGCAGTCGATCGTCGTCATTGCTGCCGCGAGGCAAGGCGCTGCTCTTGACGCAGAGGTCTTGCTGTCGGAGTGCAAAAACAGGCTGCCGGCTTACATGGTGCCTGCCCGCATCCTGATCCGGGAGGGGAGCCTGCCGAGGAATCCGAACGGAAAGATAGACCGCAAGGCATTGGCGCTGGAACTGGAATATTCGCCATAAATACGCCACATCAAGTATAATCGAACCATCCCTGTTACAGAAAACGATTGTCGCCCCAATGGCGTGCGTGATCTTCCGGGGCATGTGGCAGCGGTGATTTCATGGGCAAGGTTTCTAAGATCTAAGGATTATTGAATGCAGATGAGCGAAAATTCCAGCTCCTTGGAGCGGCGTATCGATGTGACGGTGCCTGTTGCGTTGTTCAACCAGGAAGTATCAAAAAGATTGCAGCGTCTCGCGCGCACGGTCAAGCTGCACGGCTTTCGCCCCGGCAAGGTTCCGCTCAAGGTGGTGGCTCAGCAATTCGGACCCCAGGTTCAACAGGAAGTGCTCGAAGACGAGTTGAAGTCGCGCTTTGGGGATGCTGTCAAGGAACAATCGCTGAAAGTGGCGGGTTATCCCAAATTCGAGGCGAAAGGCGAGGGTGCGGAGAATCTTACATTCGGGGCGACTTTCGAGATCTACCCTGAAGTGGTATTGGGCGACTTGAGCGCCGCGAGCATCACCCGGCCCGTTTTCGAGGCGGGTTCCGCTGACGTGGACAGGACGATCGAGACCCTGCGCAAGCAACGCGCCGTTTTCGAGCCTGCCGAGCATGCCGCGGAACAAGGCGATAAGGCCGATATCGATTACGTCGGCAAGATGGATGGGGTGGCTTTCGAGGGCGGTACGGGTAAAGGCGTGGAAATCGTGCTCGGCCAGGGGAATATGGTTGCAGGGTTCGAGTCGGCCATCATCGGCATGAATCCGGGAGAGACGAAGTCTGTCGAGATCGTTTTTCCCGAGGATTATCATGGGCGGGAAGTCGCAGGGAAGCAGGCGGTTTTCGACATTACGCTGAACCGCCTGGAGTCCCCCAGGTTGCCTGATCTCGATGCTGAATTCGCCAGAAGCCTGGGTGTGGAGAGCGGCGATATGGATGAAGTTCGTGCGGAGGTCGAAGGCAACCTCAAGCGGGAAGCCAAAAGAAGGATACAGGCGAGGTTGAAGAATCAGGTGATGCAGGTGCTCCTCGATTCGACAAAAATCGATCTGCCCCGTTCGCTTGTCGAAATGGAGGTGTATCGCCTTGTCGAACAGGCGAAGCAGGATTTCGAGGCGCGCGGATTGGCGACGAAGGATATGCAGATTCCGCTCGAAATGTTCGATGAGCAGGCAAAGCGCAGGGTCAGTCTGGGTCTGATTCTTTCGGAACTCGTCAAGACTCATGGTTTGCACGCAAAAGCCGAGCAGGTCAGGGCGCTTATCGAGGACATGGCGCAGAGTTACGAACATCCCGAGGAAGTCGTGAAATGGCATTATGCCGAGCCTTCCCGCCTGAATGATGCGGAGTCGCTCGCGCTCGAAGACAACGTGGTGGAATGGGTGCTGGGTGTGGTCAAGGTGGAAGACAAGGCGCTCACCTTCGAAGAATTGATGGGGAAATGAACATGTCCAAGTTTGAATGCTTCGAGCCGCAATCGCTCGGTCTCGTCCCGATGGTCATCGAGACGAGTGGCCGCGGGGAGCGGGCCTATGACATCTATTCGCGTCTGCTCAGGGAACGGCTCATTTTCCTGGTTGGGCCGGTGAACGAGGTTTCCGCCAATCTGATCGTTGCGCAGTTGCTGTTTCTCGAATCCGAAAATCCGGACAAGGACATCCATTTGTACATTAACTCGCCCGGTGGGTCGGTTTCTGCGGGACTCGCCATTTATGACACGATGAGATTCATCAAGCCCGATGTCAGCACGCTTTGCATCGGCCAGGCGGCAAGCATGGGTGCTTTCCTGTTGAGCGCCGGAGCAAAGGGCAAGCGCCATTGTCTGAGCAATTCCCGCGTGATGATCCATCAGCCGATGGGCGGGTTTCAGGGGCAGGCCACCGATATCGAAATTCACGCGAAGGAAATTCTTTATTTGAAGAGCCGCCTCAACCAGCTGATGTCGGAACACACCGGACAGAGCATGGATGTGATCGAGCGTGATACCGACAGGGATTATTTCATGAGTGGCGAAGAAGCGGTAAGCTACGGATTGATCGACAGTGTTCTTGCAAATCGGGTGACCGGTTGATTGTCCTGAAAATGGAGGGGATTGGCAATGTCGAGTAAAAACGGCGGTGAAAAAATGCTGTACTGTTCTTTTTGCGGCAAGAGTCAGCAGGAAGTCCGCAAGCTGATTGCAGGCCCTTCGGTTTTTGTTTGCGATGAGTGCATCGAATTATGCAACGACATCATCCGGGAGGAGGCTCAGGAGCAGTCGGCGAAGATGGCCCAGTCGGATCTTCCCGTTCCGCGCGAAATCAGGGCAATCCTGGATCAATATGTGATCGGGCAGGAACAGGCGAAGAAAAACCTTTCCGTCGCGGTGTACAATCATTACAAGCGGCTCAAGAATCTTTCCAGGAAAGACGACGGCATCGAGCTTGCCAAAAGCAATATTCTCCTGATCGGCCCGACGGGTTCGGGCAAGACCCTGCTTGCGCAGACGCTGGCAAGGCTTCTGAACGTGCCGTTCGTCATGGCGGATGCCACGACCCTGACCGAGGCGGGTTATGTCGGGGAAGATGTCGAGAACATCATCCAGAAGCTGCTCCAGAAATGCGATTACGAAATCGAGAAGGCACAGCATGGCATCGTCTACATCGACGAGATCGACAAGATTTCGAGAAAATCCGACAACCCCTCGATTACCCGTGACGTTTCCGGGGAAGGGGTGCAACAGGCGCTCCTCAAGCTGATCGAAGGCACGATCGCTTCGGTCCCGCCCCAGGGCGGGAGGAAGCATCCGAATCAGGAGTTCGTGCAGATCGATACTACCAATATCCTGTTTATTTGCGGCGGCGCGTTTGACGGACTGGACAAGCTTATCCGGTCGAGATCGGAGAAGGGCGGGATCGGTTTCGGCGCGGAAGTCAGAAGCCGCGACAACCGCAAGGATGTGGGTGCCGTGTTGCGCGAAGTCGAGCCTGAGGATCTGATCAAATACGGTCTGATCCCCGAGTTCGTCGGACGGCTCCCGGTAGTGGCAACCCTCGAGGAACTCGATGAGGCCGCACTGATCCAGATTCTCACCGAGCCGAAAAATGCGCTCACCAAGCAATACCAGAAAATGTTCGGCATGGAAGGCGTTGAGCTGGAAATTCGTGACCAGGCCCTGCATGCGGTCGCGAAAAAAGCCCTTGCCAGGAAAACCGGGGCTCGCGGATTGCGCTCCATACTCGAGAACGCGCTTCTGGATATCATGTTCGATTTGCCTTCGCTCAATAATGTGGCCAAGGTTGTGCTCGACGTCGGGGTGGGGGGGGAAATCAAGCCCATCCTGATTTATTCCGACCAGGGAAAACTGGCCGGTTCTGCCTGAATCCGAAAAAGAATGGCGGCATGGACTTGAAATAAGTCGATGCTGCCCCCATTCCACCATTATCCAATATTGATAGGTGTGCATGATGTCCGATCCAGTCGAGAATAAACCCAGTCAGCTCCTTATGCCGCTCCTGCCTTTACGCGACGTGGTGGTGTTCCCTCATATGGTGATTCCGCTTTTTGTCGGTCGGGAAAAATCCATCCAGGCCATTGACTCTGCAATGGAATCCGGGAAAGGCATCATTCTCGTGGCGCAAAAATCGGCTGCGAAGGACGAGCCTTCCGCCGACGACATGTACCATATCGGCAATGTGGCCAATATCCTGCAGATGCTGAAATTGCCGGATGGAACGGTGAAAGTCCTGGTCGAAGGTTCCCATCGCGCCGAAATTCTGGAAGTGCTGGATCGGAAGAATCATTTCGAAGGCATAGTCAGCATCATCCCGGCGGACGATGTCGAAAATCACGAAATCGAGGCAATGAGGCGCGCGCTGCTTGCCCAGTTCGACCAGTACGTCAAGCTCAACAAGAAGATCCCGGCTGAAATTCTGACCTCGCTTGCATCGATAGACGAATCGGGCAGGCTCGCCGATACCATTGTCGCGCATTTGCCCCTCAAGCTCGAACAGAAGCAGGAAGTGCTTGAGATTTTCGATGTCCAGAAGCGCCTCGAGCACCTTCTTGGCCTGCTCGAAGCCGAGCTCGACATCCTCCAGGTCGAGAAGCGCATCAGGGGCCGGGTCAAGCGCCAGATGGAGAAAAGCCAGCGCGAATACTATCTCAACGAACAGGTGAAAGCGATCCAGAAAGAACTGGGCGAAGGCGAGGAAGCTGCCGATCTCGACGAACTCGCGAAGCGGATAGAGGCTGCGCAAATGCCGAAGGAAGCGCGCGCCAAGGCCGAGTCGGAATTGAAGAAGCTGAGGCTCATGTCTCCCATGTCGGCTGAAGCGACCGTCGTGCGCAATTACATCGAATCCCTGGTCACGCTTCCATGGAAAAAGAAAAGCAAGATTGGACGGGATCTTGCCGCGGCCGAAGCCATTCTGGAACAGGATCATTACGGACTGGAAAGAGTCAAGGAACGCATACTCGAGTATCTCGCGGTTCAGCAGCGTGTCGACAAGCTCAAGGCGCCCATATTGTGTCTGGTCGGCCCTCCCGGTGTAGGCAAGACTTCCCTTGGGCAGTCGATCGCCCGTGCGACGAACCGCAAGTTCGTGAGAATGTCTTTGGGCGGGGTGCGGGACGAAGCCGAGATTCGCGGGCACAGGCGGACCTATATCGGTTCGATGCCGGGCAAGATTTTGCAGAACATGAGCAAGGTCGGCGTCAGGAACCCGCTTTTCCTGCTCGACGAAGTCGACAAGATGGGAGCGGATTTCAGGGGCGACCCTTCTTCCGCTCTGCTCGAAGTGCTCGATCCTGAGCAAAACAGCACTTTCGTGGATCATTATGTCGAAGTCGATTACGATCTTTCGGACGTGATGTTCGTGGCGACCGCGAATACGCTCAACATCCCTGCGCCGCTGCTCGACAGGATGGAAGTGATTCGGCTCTCGGGTTATACCGAGGACGAGAAAATCAACATTTCGATGCGTTACCTCGTTAACAAGCAGATGAAGTACCACGGCCTCAAGGAAACTGAATTGTCCGTATCCGAAAGCGCCGTGCGCGACATCGTTCGCTATTACACGCGCGAAGCGGGTGTGCGCAGTCTTGAGCGCGAGATCGCGAAAATCTGCCGCAAAGTGGTGAAGATGCTGCTTCTGAAAAAATCGGAAAGAACCATTACGATCACCTCGCGCAATCTGGACAAATTTCTCGGCGTCAGGCGCTACAGCTACGGCATGGCTGAGAAGAAAAATCAGATCGGGCAGGTGACCGGACTCGCCTGGACTGAAGTCGGCGGGGATCTCCTCACGATCGAAAGCGTCGTTCTGCCGGGAAAAGGAAAAACGATCACGACGGGAACTCTGGGCGAAGTCATGCAGGAGTCGATTCAGGCCGCACTTTCCGTGGTCAGGAATCGCTCCAAGACGCTTGGCATAGCGGAAGATTTCTATCAGAAGACCGATATCCATATCCATCTCCCTGAGGGCGCGACGCCGAAAGACGGTCCCAGCGCAGGCATTGCGATTTGCACGGCCATTGTATCGGTTCTGACGGGCATTCCGGTCAGGGCGGATGTGGCAATGACGGGAGAGATCACGCTCAGGGGAGAAGTGTTGCCTATCGGCGGATTGAAGGAAAAACTCCTCGCCGCTCACAGGGGCGGTATCAAGCATGTCCTGATACCGGACGAGAATATCAAGGATCTTGCTGAAATTCCGGACAACATCAAAAACAAGCTCGAAATCCATCCGGTCAAATGGATCGATCAGGTTATCGATTTTGCATTGGAGAGCAAGCCGGTTGCGCTTGTCGGAATTGCCGAGGAGGCCGGAGTGGAGACCATGCCCGCCAAGATCGACGAATTGGTTCAGCCAGCCCTGATCAAGCATTGACGCCTCAAGAAGCGCAGAAACCGGCGCTTGTGGGGCTGTAAAAAACATATTAGAATCGTCAGTGCATGCATATGAAGAATCCATGTGCTTGGCGATGCGGGATACTTGTCAACTGTGTAGAGAACGTAAAAGGGGATTACATGAACAAATCTGAGCTAATTGATGCTATTGCTGACTCCGCCGATATTTCGAAAGCATCTGCAGGGCGCGCCCTGGATGCCGTGGTGGATGCCGTCAAAGGGGCATTGAAGGGTGGCGATATGGTGACCTTGGTCGGATTCGGTACGTTTTATGTCGGCGAGCGTCCTGCCCGCACCGGTCGCAATCCTCGTACCGGGGCGGAAATCAAGATCGCTTCGGCAAAAGTGCCGAAATTCCGTGCTGGAAAAGGCCTGAAGGATGCTGTAAACTGACGCTCCTTTCGCAAAGAGGCTCCGCGAAATCGCGATAGGGTGCTTAGCTCAGCTGGTAGAGCGTCGCCCTTACAAGGCGAATGTCGGGGGTTCGAACCCCTCAGCACCCACCAGGAAATACCACGAAAAGCCCTGATTTTTACAGGGCTTTTTCGTTGAGCATGTGTTCCCATGGAAGCAAATTGCCGCAATGGACGCCGATTACGTCTATTCACGCTCATATGACAGATTTATAACGGAAAGATCGGTTCCTGGCTTGCGGGAGAGGGTATTCTCTTGTAGAATCTCGCTTCTGTTGTTGCTGGACCCTGTTGCAAAAGCTTAATGGAGTGGTAGTTCAGTCGGTTAGAATACCGGCCTGTCACGCCGGGGGTCGCGGGTTCGAGTCCCGTCCACTCCGCCAAAATCAGGGCGAACGCAAGTTCGCCCTTTTGCTTGGAATCCCATCCTTGATAAGTGACCCGAATGTTTGATTTCGTCGACAGAAACAAGAAATTTGTTCAAATCATCCTTGGACTCGTCATTCTGACTTTCATGTTCTGGGGTATCGAATCATATCGAAGCGGCGGAGCAAACAGCATTGCCAGCGTGGATGGCGAAACTATCGGCGCGAACGAATATGATGTTGCCCTCAGGCAGCAGCAGGAAAGGATGAGGGAGTCGCTCGGAAAGAATGCGGATCCGGCGCTTTTCGACAGCCCCGCTTTCAAGCTTGCCGTGCTCGAGCGCCTGATCCAGCAGAAGCTTTTCCTGAACCAGGCCCAGCGCGCCGGGATCGCCGTCACGGATTCCCAGCTTGTCGCTGCGATACAGGCGATTGCCGCCTTTCAGAAGGACGGCGTTTTCTCCAGCGATCGTTATGTTGCGCTGCTGCGCAGCCAGGGATTGACGCCGGTTCGTTTCGAGCTGGAGGTGAAGCAGGATCTCGCCCGCCAGCAATTGCTCAATTTCGTGGAACAGAACGAATTCGTCGCGCATACTTCCGCGACCCGGTGGCTGAAGATCGCCGATCAGCAGCGCGTTTTCAGTCAGGCGCTGTTCACTCCGGATCAGTTCCTGTCCCTGCAGAGCGTGGGGGGCGACGAGATCGGAAAATACTACCAGAGCCATTTGGACGAATTCAAGGTGCCTGAGCAGGTGCGCGTGAGCTATCTGGTGCTTTCGCCCGAGACCCTGCAATCGCAAATCCAGGTCGGAGAGGATGAGGCGAAGCAGTATTACGAGGCGCATCCCGCTGATTTTTCGCTCCCCGAAGAGCGCAATGCCAGCCATATCCTGATCGCGCTAGCGAAGGATGCATCCGGTGCTCAGGTTGAAGCTGCACGTTCCCGTGCCCGGCAAATACTGGAAGAACTCGGGAAATCGCCGGGGAAGTTCGCGGAACTTGCCAAACAATATTCCCAGGACCCCGGCTCGGCTGCAAGCGGGGGCAGTCTCGGTTTTTTCAAGCGCGGCATGATGGTCAAGTCTTTCGACGATGCGGTTTTTTCGATGAAGCCCGGACAAATCAGCGATCTTGTCCGCAGCGATTTCGGCTTTCACATCATCAGGCTGGACACCATCAAGCCAGGGAAAACGGAATCTTTTTCCGAAGCGCATGACCGTATTGTGCAGGAAGTCAGGGCGCAGAAGGCCGGAAAGAAATTCAGCGAAAGCGCGGACAGCTTCAGCAACATGGTTTACGAGCAGAACAACAGCTTGAAGCCTGCCGCGGATGCGTTCAAGCTGCCCATTCTGGAAAGCGGCTGGATCGATGCATCAGGAAAAAATCCGGCTTTTTCAGCCAACAAGAAGCTGCTTCAGGCGATTTTCTCGAACGATGCCATGAAGAAGAAAAGGAATACGGAGGCTATAGAGCTTTCCCCCAATACACTGGTTTCAGCTCATGTGATCGAAGAGAAGCCCGCCTCGACGCGCCCGCTTGCTGAAGTCAGCCAGGACATCAAGAATAAGCTTCTGCAGCAGAAGGCGATGGACATGGCGCTGCAGCAAGGCAAGGCAAAGCTGGCGCAAATGCAGGCAGGGAAGGGCGACGGCATCTCATGGCAGACTGGTGCGAGCGTGAGCAGGCGCAATACGCATGGCGTGAACGCGGACATGCTGACGGCTATTTTCAAGGCCGATGTCTCCAGATTGCCGGCCTATGTCGGCGTGGAAGGCCCGCAGGGCTACACCCTCGTCAGGATAGACAGCGTTCTGGAAGCGCCTGAGCCGATTCTGACGGAACGCCGGAATATGGAGGAGAGGGTGAAACAGTCCCTTGTGCAGCAGGAACTGTCCGATTATTTCATGGGGCTCAAGGGGCGAGCCAAGATCACGGTGAACCGCGATCTCGCGTCACCCAAGCCGGCGGATTAGCCCATTCCGCCCACGGTGGTGTTGAAGCCGCAGTCGACATAGGTGATCTCGCCGGTAATTCCCGAGGCGAGATCGCTGAGCAGGAAAGCCGATGCATTGCCGACTTCTTCCGTGGTCACGTTGCGCCGCAAAGGGGCATTGTGCTCGACCAGATCCAGGATTTTCCCGAATCCCTCAATGCCGCTTGCAGCCAGGGTTTTGATGGGGCCGGCGGAAACCGCATTGACGCGTATGCCCTTGTGCCCCATGCTTTGGGCGAGATAGCGCACATTGGCCTCCAGGCTTGCCTTGGCAAGCCCCATCATGTTGTAGTTGGGCATCGAGCGCTCCGCCCCGAGGTAGGACAGGGTCAACAGCGCGCCTTTGCCCGTCAACATGGGCAATGCTGCTTTTGCCAGCGCTGCGAAGCTGTAGGAGCTGACTTCATGCGCGATCCTGAATGCTTCCCGCGACAACCCTTCCAGGAAATCCCCCGAAAGCGCTTCCTTGGGCGCGAAAGCGATGGAATGGACCAGGCCGTCGAATTGGGGCCAATGTTTGCCCAGCTCCGGGAAAAGGGATGCGATTTCCTCATCGCTCGATACGTCGCAGGGAAAGAGCAGTGGGCTGTCAAAATCATTTGCCAGATTCCTGACGCGCTCCATGAACCGTTCATTCTGATAGGTAAATGCGAGTTCCGCTCCCTGTTCGCGGCAGGATTTTGCAATGCCGTATGCAATCGAGCGGTTGCTCAGGAGTCCGGTGATAAGGATGCGCTTTCCTGTTAGAAATCCCATGTCGTTCCCTTGGTTATTGGATGGGCAATTGTATCATGTATGGCAGTCCGGCCTTCGATTGGGCTAAACTGTAGCCTATGAAAATTTGGTCATTGATTCCCCTTGCATGCGGTATGATCTGCCTGCGCCGTTTTGCCACGCTCCTGCGCATGAAGTGGGTATTGCTGATGCTGCCGGGCATGCTCTGTCCGCAGACCGTCTTCGCCGCGCATGCCATTGCGCTGTATGGCGGGTACAAGTATCCCGCCAACTTCCGCCATTTTGATTATGTTAATCCGGATGCGCCACAAGGCGGCGAGCTGCTCGCGTCCAGCATGGGCAATTTCGAGAAGCTCAATCCCTTCATCCTCAAAGGCCTGGTTGCAGACGGCCTGCAATACCTGGTTTTCGAGACCCTCGCGGTGCCATCATGGGACGAACCTGATACCATGTATGGACTGCTCGCCGAAGATATTCAGCTTGCGCCGGACGAGCTGTCGATGACTTTTCGTCTGAATCCGGCGGCGCGGTTTTCCAACGGCGATCCGGTTACTGCCTATGATGTGAAATATTCTTTCGACCAGTTGATGAGTAAGCAGGCCGCGCCCATATATCGCCAGTATTGGGCTGATGTAAAACAGGTGGTGGTGGTCGACGACAGTACCGTTCGCGCCGAATTCAAACGCAAAAACAGAGAGCTGCGCATGAGCATCTGCCAGTTGCCGGTCTTCTCGCACAAATGGGGTAAGGGCAAGCCTTTCGACCAGATATCGCAGGATTTGCCGCTGGCTTCCGGCCCCTATGTGGTCGAATCCTTCGATCTTGGCAAGCGCATTACCTATCGCCGCAACCCGGCCTACTGGGGAAATGAGCACCCAACCCGCAAGGGCATGTTCAACTTCGAGCGCATCACTTACCGTTATTACAAAGATACGCTGGGGCGCATGGAGGGCTTGAAAGCCGGGGAGATCGACCTGATACAGGAAAATTCCTCCAAGAATTGGGCGCGCAGCCATCAAGGCAGACGCTGGGATCAAGGGGAACTGGTCAAGGCGACATTCCCTCACCAGAACGGCGCCGGATGGCAAGGATTCGGGATGAACTTGCGCCGCCCCCTGTTTCAGGACAAACGGGTGCGCGAGGCCTTGGGCCTTGCGATGGATTTCGAGTGGATGAATCGCCAGCTTTTTTTCAACCTGTATGCCCGCAGCCCAAGCTATTTCACCAACACCGAGATGGCGGCCAAAGGCAAGCCCGATGAACAGGAGTCGAAGGTGCTGCGCGAACTGCGGAAACGTTTTGGCGATAAGGTGCCAGGTGAGGCATTCGAATCGATTCCGGAGCCGCCCTCCACGTTGCCGCCGCATTCCTTGCGTGAAAACCTGAGACATGCCCGCATGCTGCTGGCTGAAGCCGGGTGGACCTATCGCGATGGCGCTTTGCGTAATGCCAAGGGCGAGCCTTTCCGGTTCGAAATGATGCTGGAAGATCGCATGCAGGAGCGCGCCTCTGCGCCTTATGCGCGCAATCTGGAAAAGCTCGGGATCGAGATGAACTATCGCATTTACGATGCCTCCCTGTACCAGCGCAAGAGCGAGAACTTCGATTACGACATGGTGTGGGCGCTGATGCCCGGCTCACAAAGTCCGGGCAACGAGTTATTCAGCTATTTCTCATCGGTCAGTCGGGACCAACCTGGCTCGGATAATGCCATGGGCGTGTCTGATCCGGTGGTCGATGCGCTTCTCGCACGCATCGTCCAGGCTGAGAAGCGCGGCGAGCTGGTGACGCTTGTGCGCGTGCTCGACCGCCTGCTGCGCCTGGGGTATTACATCGTGCCGCATTTTTACAGCAATGTGCACCGTGTGTCATACCGCCACACCCTGGCCTATCCGAAAGTGTTGCCGCGTTTTTATCGTATCGAGGAATGGTCGGTGATGACGTGGTGGATGAAGCCTGATGGAAAGGAGAACAAGTCATGATGCGTTATATAGGCAAACGCCTATTACTGATGATCCCCACCTTGCTGGGCATACTCCTTTTGACATTTACCGTTATCCAATTCGTTCCAGGTGGGCCGGTCGAACAGATGGTCAGCGAATTGCGCGGCAAGGGCCACGGCGGACAGGAAGCAAGCGGAGGCGGGCAGAGCATCTATCGCGGCCAGCAGGGGATTGGCCCTGATCGCATGCGTGAAATCAAGGCATTGTATGGTTTCGACAAGCCTGCGCCTGAACGCTTCTGGCTCATGCTCAGGGGATTTGCCACGTTCAATCTGGGCAACAGCTTCTTTCATCACGAGTCAGTCTGGACGTTGATCAAGGAAAAAATGCCGGTCTCCATTTCAATCGGGTTGTGGACGCTGGTCATCACTTACTTGGTGTCTGTTCCGGTAGGCATATTCAAGGCGGTGCATGATGGTTCGCGTTTCGATACCCTGAGCAGTTTAGTGATTCTAAGTGGTTATGCCATACCCAGTTTCGTACTTGGGGTGGTGCTACTGGTGCTGTTCGGAGGCGGTAGTTTCCTGCAATGGTTCCCATTGCGCGGCTTGACTTCGGACAACTGGGCGCAACTCCCGCTCGGGGCCAAAGTGCTTGATTATTTGTGGCATATTACTTTGCCGGTGCTTGCTGAAGTGGTCGGCAGCTTTGCCGTGATCACCATGCTGACCAAGAACACGTTCATCGAGGAAATTCGCAAGCAATATGTGTTGACTGCGCGCGCCAAAGGGCTGCCCGAGCGGAAAGTGCTTTATGGTCATATTTTCCGCAATGCCATGCTGCCGCTGCTGACAGGCTTCCCCGCAGCCTTTATCGGTGCCTTCTTCGCGGGCAGCCTGCTCATCGAAACGATTTTTTCGCTCGACGGCCTGGGACTTCTTTCCTATCAGGCGATCATGCAGCGCGATTATCCGGTCGTCATGGGAACGCTCTATTTGTTCACGCTCGCCGGGCTGTTCGCCAAGCTGATTTCGGATGTTGGCTATGTACTCGTCGATCCGCGCGTAAAATTCGAAGGAGTCAAGCGGTGAGCAAAAGGGTGGTCGAAGCTGAAAAGCCGGCCTCCCGTTCAATGTCGCCCAATCAGCAGCGCTGGCGGCGTTTCAGACAGAACCGCCTGGGCTTTGCCAGCCTGTTGGTTTTTGCTTCGCTGTTCGTGTTGAGCCTGTTTGCCGAAGCGCTTTCCAACGATCGGCCGCTGATCATTTCCTACCAGGGCTCGCTTTATTTCCCCTTGCTGCATGATTACCCGGAAAGTACATTCGGCGGCGATTTCCCAACCCGTGCGGATTATCTTGATCCATATATTCGAGACCGGTTTTCGCGTCCCGGAAACTGGGCAATTTATCCTTTAAATACATATAGTTATGATACGATAAACTATTTCACCTCGCAGCCTAATCCGGCCCGGCCCAGTGCGCAAAGCTGGCTGGGAACCGATGATCGCGGACGCGACGTGCTTGCCCGCGCGCTTTACGGCTTCCGCGTATCGGTGCTGTTCGGCATGGCATTGACGGCAATCGGTGTTTTTCTGGGCGTGCTTGCGGGCGCGATCCAAGGATATTTCGGGGGGCGCATCGATCTTTATTTCCAGCGCTTCTCCGAAATATGGGGCTCGCTTCCGGAACTCTATCTGTTGCTTATTTTTGCATCCATCTTCCAGCCCAGCATTACCCTGTTGCTGATACTGCTCTCGCTATTCGGCTGGCTGAGTCTGGCGGATTATGTGCGCGCCGAATTTCTGCGCAACCGCCAACTTGATTATGTGCGCGCTGCACGCGCCTTGGGGCTGGGGAACGGTCAGGTCATGTGGCGCCACATTTTGCCCAACAGTTTGACCCCGGTCATCACCTTCCTGCCATTTCGCATGAGCGTGTCCATCACCGCGCTGACCAGCCTCGATTTTCTTGGACTGGGCGTGCCGCCCTCCACGCCCAGCCTTGGGGAATTGCTGGCGCAGGGCAAGGACAATCTCGATGCTTGGTGGATCGGGGGCGCCGCTTTTGTGGTCCTCTTCGTCACGCTGTTGCTGTTGGTGTTTATTGGCGAAGCGCTGCGCGATGCTTTCGATACCCGAAAATCAGGGAGCAGGCGATGAGCGGCATCCTGCTGGAAGTACGCGATCTGAGCGTCAGCTTTGAACATGGCGAAGAAGCGCAGTACGCGGTGCAGGGTGTTTCGTTTAATATTGCACCTGGGGAAAAGTTCGCCCTGGTGGGCGAATCGGGTTCGGGCAAGAGCGTCACTGCATTTTCAATTCTGCGCCTGCTTTCGGCCAAAACCAGCGGGGACGTGCTGTTTGCCGGAGAAAACCTGCTGGCCGCGAGCGAGCGTCGGCTGCGCGGCGTCCGCGGCAAGGATATCGCCATGATTTTTCAG
>JAIELG010000033.1 GCA_019753155.1 Burkholderiales bacterium | reverse complement strand
AATTTACCCGCCAGAGCGGGTAAGGGAAAATACATCAGCGTTTTTCAGCAGCCTGCTAGAGAAAAAGGGGCCGCTACCTTTTTTCCTTTTTCCCAACAGCGCAGCTGTTGGGCAGTCCGGTTGATTGGCGGGTTGGGCGGCATCGAAATCGCGGAGAAATTCATAGCTGTGGCATCCAACTGACAATAATGGGCCTCAATGCATCCATCTTTGAACGAGCGTCGGCAAGGGAAGTAAACGTCACAACGCAGCGGTCTTTCGCGGCCCATCGCACGATGCCATGTGGGTCAGGAATTTCAAATTGCTTTGGATTGGCCTTTTTCTTGGAACCATTGTGAAGGACCAGTTGAAGGATAGGAACCGGATGAACTCGGAGCGTTGCGAAATTGTCTTCCAGATAGAAACTTGGCGCATTCCACTTCACCTGCTCCTTGATGCGGTCATCAATAGAGAGAATGAATTTGCGAAGTTCCTGAACAGCAGTTTTATGGGGATGCTCTAAGGTCTCCATAAAACCGTCAACGGTAAGCGGAGGTTGGCGGTTGGTTAGTTTCTTTGGTTGTGTCACCGATCTCTACTTTCTTCTGGGTACGAGTGGCAGCCATTTAAAGCGAAATGCGGAAGCGGACCTGATGCTGGGAAAAAGGGGCCGCTACCCTTTGGCTCCCTCTGGTTCCCGTAGCGGCCCCTTTTCCCCCTTTCAATCACATGGAATCCTTTCAATCTTTATCCTCACCGGCCCCCATAGCAGTTCATCCGACCATCTGGTTCGATACCACGTTATTTTGTAGCAGTGCGGGGGATTCCGGACGACCAGCGTATCGACGGTCTCGATATCCACACCGCTGATCGGGGTGGGATCGCCCAGTATGTGCACCACCGGACCGAGCGCTTTGCCGGCGACTCCGCCGATGATCTTCTCGATAATATATCCCAAACCTGCCGCGACTGCGAAATCGCAGACTTTCTTCCAGAATTCGTCCGCTTCGGCAGGCGTGGTCGTCAATGTTGCAATTTCGGCGAGCAGCCACTGCTTCATTCCTTCACGCATGGTTCGAAAAGCCGAGAGTTCAGGTTCCGGCACTGGAATCGCGATGAGCTCGTTGTAGTGCGTAAGTATGGCCAGTTTGGAGGCAACCGCCGCCTGAACCTGAGCCGGAGTGGGTGGTGGTTGAACGGCAGGACATTCGCAGGCGATGTCGGCGCTGAATTCAATCTCACACGAATCGGTAGTTTCGCTGACCACCTTGACGCAAACGTTGGATAAAACGCCATTGCACTTGCCGACGCTGCAAACGCCGAGATCGCACCAACCGTTCGCCTGTTCCTGGAGCCAACGGTTCGCCGCCGCCAATGCCGTTTCCGCCGAGTCCTTCCTCTTGACCGAAGTCGTACCGTCGAAGTGCGTCCTGGGGATATCCTTGCAAAGTGTAGTCATCACTTCCTCCAATGGTTCAGTTTACGAGCATCCCAGTCGATGGCATGCGCATGACGCAATACAGAATTGACTCGACGGGTAATAGCGTGGAATGACTGTTGTCTGCCGCCGCGCCATGCTGGTAAAAGCCTTGAGAGACGCCACACTACGGCGAGAGCAGGTTCCATTTGGATTTTAGGCAAAGGGTCCATAAAGTCAAACAGAAGACCGATTTGTTCGAACGGGAGGCCGATGATCGCTTTGGTAAAAAGGGGCCGCTACCCTTTTGCCATGCTTGTCGATCCTGCCGCAGGTCGATAACCTGTGGTTCCTGAATTTCCTCACCTGTCGCGATAATTTGACCAAACTGGCCAGGTTGCGCCAAAGCACTCTGATGGCAATCCCTTGCGTGGGCAAAATCTATGCGGGGCGCATCCTTGCATGGCAGGAACTGGCGCTGCGCATCGGCAGCATACCGGGATTCGGTAAAATCTCGATGGCGGAACTTGCGGGCGAAATGGGCACACTGGAGCGCTTCGGCACTCGAAAATGCCCAATATTCAATGCGGGCTGCAGGTCCGGTTTTTCGCGCAGTCGAGCGCATGCTCTGAAGTGTTCGACATTTTCAGGTTCGCTTCCTGCGCATGGGCCGTGCTGTTCCTGACGCACTGCAGGAGAGAGGCGCGTAGCGGGCTGGTCGGGTCCTGCTCCAGGGTGCACGAACACATGCAGGCGGATGCCCGGTAGCATCCTGCGAGATTCTTGCCTTTGCAACTCGCCTGCAACTTCGCGCAGCGCATGTTGCAGACGTGCGCGATTACCTGAATCTTCTGCTGTTCGAGCAGCAGCTGCTTTTTGTCCACGATCTTTTGGGAGGCGATGCCCCATGCCATCAATGCGCAGCCAAGCAGGAAGAATACGATCACCAGCCACCTGAACCGGCCAAAGGACTTGCCGATCATCCTGCGCCAGTCCATCGTGCCTTCGCCCATCTTGAAGCTGAGCAACCCCTTCACTGCGGATTTCGCGTGCAGCCTGTCGCATGCATCGATGCATTCCCCGCAGTCGACGCAGGTATCTGTGATCCGGATACGAGTCGGATCAATGTCGGTAATGCAGCTCGCCGCACAGTAATTGCACTTTTCGCAATCGGTCGAGCGCGAGGCATCATGGGCAACATGCAGCGCCACGGGGCTTCTGAAAAGCCTCAGGCCGATGCGATACAGGCAGGGATAGTCGCAATAGAGATATCGCACCGTGGCGATATCGATGAAGATGAAGAAGGCCGTGATCAGGTACATGACGATCATGCTCGGCAGCCTGTCTTTTCCGGTGAGAAAGGCCCACATTTCGCTGCGCGTGTAGAAGAACATCAGGAAGAAAAATGCCAGCACCATGGAGGCTGCGGCAAGGATTACGCCCAGCATCAGCCAGTTGGCGACCTTGTTCTTGGAGGCCGCAACGATCATCCCGGTCCCGCCTACGCGTACATCCGCCCTTTTTCCGAGCAGCTTGTGGGTCAGGCCATTTGCCATTTCTGAAAACAGGTTCTGCGGGCAGGCCCAACCGCAAAATACCGAACCCACGGTCATGTAGGTCAGGATGGGCGCGGTGCAGATCACGATGGCGATCCCGAACAGGAAGGGATAGTTCGACCATTCCACCTGACGGCTCAGGATGAAGAAGCTCGCCGAGGCGAAATCGATCCTGAAGAGTCCGAGCGTCGGGATCAGCATGATCAACAGCAGCATGGCGAACTGGGTGAATCTCCTTTTCCAGTGAAATTGCGCTACGTCTATTGGCTTTCCCATTTCACCTGCATTCCTTTTGCGTCATGTCGTCCCGAGTCTATCGGAAAAATTCAATGATGCGCCGCCATATGCGGCGCAATGAACACGTAAAATACCAGCGCCGCGACGATGTTTAAAGCCGCAATGGCAGCAGCGCAAGCGCAAGACAATTCGTTTGCCTCTTCGCTGCATCGATGCCATCCTCTGTACTCATTCCAGTCCCAACCACTTGTCGATGTACCCGGCGCGTTCGAGCGCTATGAAGAGGATGATGCCGATTCCGAATCCTATGCCGAAAGGCATGATCAATCCAGCCATGATTTTCTCCTGTATGTTGTTCACGGCGTTTACATTATAGAATCATTGCGGTACAGTACATGTACAGTTACTCATCCTGACTGTGATCCTGTACCGGTACACAGACCATGCCAATCATCAATCTCGATTCGAACGCCCCCCTGTCTCTGATCGACCAGATCGCCAACGGCGTGAAGAAAATGATCGACGAACGAAGCATTCGGGCCGGTGCACGCATGCCATCGATCAGGAATTTCGCCCGCGACCACGGCATCAGCCGCTTCACCGTCGTGCAGGCCTACGACAGGCTGGTGGCCATGGGTTACCTGCATTCCAGGCAGGGCTCGGGATTCTACGTGTCGCAGCGCCAGATGCCGCTTGTCGCGATGGAAAATGCCTACGAACCGGAAAGCGTTACAGACATCGTCTGGCTGCTCAGAAATTCGCTCGAACATCGCTCCAGCAGCACCATGCCCGGTGCCTGGTGGCTGCCCGCCTCGTGGATGGAAGAGACCGGCATCAGGAAAAGCCTGCGGACACTCTCGCTCAGGAACGGCGAATTCATGACGGCCTACGGCACCCCGGGCGGCTATCTTCCGCTGCGGGAACTGCTCGTCAACAAGCTCTCAGGTATTGGCGTCAACGCGGGCCTCTCTCAGATCGTCCTGACTTCCGGCGTGACCCACGCCATGGATCTCATTGCACGATATTTCGTCAGGGCGAATGATGCGGTGCTGGTCGACGATCCGGGCTATTTCATCCTGTTTGGCGGGCTCAGATCCTTCGGCGCGAAACTGGTGGGTGTGCCCTGGAACGCCGACGGCCCGGACACCCAGGTCATGGAAGCGTTGATCGTGGCGCACCGGCCAAAGATTTTCTTCACCAACACCATCCTGCACAATCCGACGGGGGCCTGCATTAGTCAGGCGGTGGCCTACCGCATGCTCCAGCTCGCCGAAAAATACGACATGATCCTGGTCGAGGACGACATCTACGGCGACTTTCATCCGGCGACGTTGACGCGGCTTGCGACGCTGGATCAGCTGAACCGGGTCATCCTTGTCAGCAGTTTTTCGAAGACGGTCTCGGCCAGCCTGCGCGTCGGTTACTTCGCCTGCAACCCGGAACTCGCGGCGAGCCTGTGTGACGTCAAGCTGCTCACCGGCCTCACCACTTCCGAGATCAGCGAGCGGCTGATGTACCAGCTTCTCAGCGATGGACACTACCGCAAACACCTCGACAAGCTGCGCACGAAGCTCGCGCTCGCACGGCAGAAAACGATATCCAGACTCGAATCGCTCGGCTTCACGCTGCACTGCGAACCTGACGGCGGAATGTTCGTCTGGGCAAGGCCCGCAGGGGAATACAACACCGCAGAGATGGCAAGCGTTGCCGCGAAGCGGGGCATCATGCTCGCCCCCGGACACATGTTCCGCCCGCATCGCGAACCCTCCCCATGGCTCAGGTTCAATGTGGCCCACTGTGGCGACGAAGCGACCTTCGAATTCCTTGCCGACTATTCCACGGCCTGATCGGAATAAAGGGCCGGCATAAACTGGCAGACTCAGCATACTTGGGCTTTTGGCAAAACCTGACCCATACATCAAGGGCGAGCGCAGAAACATCCGGTTAATCAGCGCCACGCCATGTCTGTTGAATCGATACAACCAATTGAATAATTGCTGAATTATTGGTTGTGTGCGTCAAGTTGTGCAAAATGGGTGATCATGTAATTGGTTGATCCATTTGCATTGAGGCTGCTTCAGGCAGCCATTCTCAACAACTCCTTTTTCTGCTCGGCGAGCAGCGTCATATTCAGATAGCGGCTGTCTTCCAGCCATGTTTCATGAGTCTCGACACATAGCGCCCGAACCAGCCGAAGACAGGATTCCGTGTTGGGGAAGATCCTGACGACGCGCGTTCGACGTTTGATTTCCTCGTTCAATCGCTCCAGCATGTTGGTGCTCTTCAGGTGCTTGTGTAACCCTCCCTTAAAATTGGGCCATGCAGAAATAGAGTTCTTCGGGCAAACTAGAGCCAGGAGGATGATGGTTTATTTTAGCAATCCATGTGTTCCTACCTCATTGAATTGAATTTACCAAAGCCAGCATCTGCGCTACCCGGGCCGGCCATGTATTCTGGCTGACAAAATTCATGCACTCTTCGTTGTCTCTTTTCATATGCAAATCTCCGGCGACAAGCATTTCCACTTGCGCCATGTATTCCTCCTGTGTGCGGTACAAGTAGATGAAATCCTCGAACCTGGCCGTCTCACCGTATCCGACGACAATTGCAGGCTTGCAGGCATAGATATAATCGTAAATCTTCACCGGGTTGACGGACTTGATAAGTTCGTTTACGTGGAACGGCATGATCAATGCGTCTGCCTTCTTCATGGCCCTGAAGATGTGACGATGTTCTATCGGGCCAAAAAACACAAGACGCTCATGGTGCGGAACCGATATATCACAAGGGCCGACAAACACATATGTTATTTCGTGGATTCGTTCCAGGCTGTTCAATATCAAATCAAAATCCATCCATTCCGATATCGCCCCCAGATACAGCAATTTCTTTCCTGCAATCGAATCCATCAATGCTTCCAGCCTGAGTATATCGGCACTATCCTGACTCTGATCAGCTTCAGCAGGTATATGGATGGCATTGTTGACGACAATGCCATCCATCTGATTGCCATACCTATCAGCCAACTTATTTCTCAGGTATTCAGCGGTTGTAAATATGACACTGCTTCTGTGTACAAGAGATTTTTCCAACTCAAAAAGCGTAGCCTTACGTACATCATCTGCACACGCAGAAGGGAATTCCAATGCATCGTCCAAACAGTCGTATATCAGCTTGGTGTCGCTGGGAAGCGTATCCTTAACTGCCTCATACATTATTGGATGAGACACCCAAACGATGTCAGCCTTGGCTACGGCCCGGAGCAACTGAAGCTTAACAAGCATCGCATTAACGCGTAATATCACTCGAAACCTGCCAAATGGCAAAACAAACAGTTGCCTTAACTTGAGCCGAGGTTCTGTATTATTGTTGACCAAATGACTTGTGCGATATTTCTTTACTCCATACACGGTCACATCAAAAGTTTGGGAAAGATTCTCAGCCACGAAATGTTGACGTTGCTTAATTACCCCCCAAGACACATTCATCAAATACAACATTTTTTTCATGGTAATTTTTCAATAGTAAATTAACGCGACTGCTGCCCACTGAACTCGAACAGGATCTGTTTCCTTTGACGATAAAGCTGTCGGCCCAGCAGTAGTCTGGCCATGTTTTTCAGATAAATATCCCAATAAAGACGCCAGCCGAAGGAACTCCATCCTCTGGCTAAAAAAACGACTTTCCGTTCCGGGACAAAAATCGAGAATGAGTCTTTACCATAGGCCCGAATATGCTCACTGGATAAAGGTTGCTCCTCGAAAGGCACGATCACGTATAACGTTTTGCATTTCTTCAAGAGTTGCCCCACCACACCCGAGTCATCGTCAAGGTGCTCAAGAACATTGGAACAAATGACGATATCCACTTCAGGCACTGCGCTGATATCTCCACATGCAAACTCTGCCACATGCCCGGAACGCTCTGCGCATAACCGGATAGCCGCTGCCGAAAAATCGATGCCCATCAATTTGGCCTGCGGCCAGGCCCGATGATATACGGGAAAAGCGTCACCCGCACCGCAACCAAAATCGCAAATGCTTCCATTGAAATCCGATGGGATGCGCAAAAACGGCAACTGTGCTTCCGCGAACAGCCGGGTTTGGGTAAATCCGCCTTTCTCAGCCCAATCGCCAGTGCCGAAACGCATATCCCAGTAATCTACCGTGTTGATGTTTTTTTCCAGTTTCATCGTGAAATCGCCAATTTCTCCATGCTCAAATCAACGCTTGAAATTCCGCAACACCCAGGCGGAAACCCATGTTGTATGCACGATATAGGCCACAAGCAAGCCTCCTGCCACCCCGGCAGCGCCAAAACCGAGCAGGAAATAGCTCATCCCGATGTAGACGACTGCCCAGCCAAAATTCATCACCCATCCATGCCAAATCCTGCCTTTTGCCACCAGGACCTGTCCTACCGGGGCGCAGAGCGCAGATACGGTCGCGGCGGCAACCATGAGCGACAGCACCAACCAGCCGCCGGCATGGGTAACACCATACATATGCATGATCCAGTGGCTCAATAGCCCGATCGCCAGAGCAACCGGCAGCGCGACGACGGCGTTTGCCAATATCGCGGATTTTAGCACGATGTCGGCGTGCCGATTTTGCCCGTTGGCAATAACGTCGGTCATCACCGGCAGAACGATGCGGCCAAACGCAAGCGGCAGGAAATAAACCGCCTGGAACCATTGAAGAGCAACGCCCAGAACCCCCATTTCGACAACGCCATTGGCTGTATTGACGAGCAGCACCTGGCATAGCCAATGCACGGGTGCAACCATCACGCCACCGAGCAGGGAAGGCAAAGCGCAATCCCGCAATACTTTCCACTCCATCAAGCTTGGACGCTCACGCTTGATGCCATGTCGCTCCAGAACCTGAGCCAGCACCCAATGACTGACAGCCCATTGCAATATGGATGCCAGCACTATTCCAGCAACAGCACCTTGCAGTCCGTAAAACCAGGTAAGCGCTATGGAAAGCGGGATAGACAGCAAGCCTGCCGCGAAAGTGCCTGAAACGCTTTGTTTTATCGCCTCGAACCCCAGCAGGGCTGAATTGTTATAGCCATCCAATGTCACAAAAACGACAGACACCGATGCCAGTGCAATCATTCCTGCAAGATGCGAAATATGGATAATATGGGTTGCAATGGCATTCGAACCCAGGGCTAAAGCAATGGAAATCAGCAGGCCGCCGATAACCGCCATACGCTGCACCAAACCTAGGATTTGCCCCAAACGCAGAGGATCCCGCAGCTTGAGTTCTGCGGCAAATTTGGTTGCGACGACCCCAAGGCCCAACCCGGCAAATACGCCAAACATGCCCAAGGTACTTTGCAGTATCATCAATTGACCGAAATCCACCACGCCAAGCAATCTGGCAAGTACGACAGTACTTGCCAGCGCCATCAAGCGCGAAAAACCTGCCCCCACAACACTCCAGGTAGCGCCGACGAACAAACGCCGAAGCAGCGGAATCGCCCAGTACCGCGCGACGGTCGCCCTCACCAAGCCAATTCCTGGATGATCTTGCAGATTCTGGAAGATGCCAATCCATCTCCGTAGGGGTTATGGGCATGAGACATGCATTGATATGATTTCATATCGGTCAGCAAACGGATTGTTTCGGAGACAATGCACACAGCGTCAGTTCCCACCAACTTGACCGTGCCGGCCAAAACAGCCTCCGGCCGTTCCGTGGTATCGCGCATGACCAACACGGGCTTGCCCAACGAAGGCGCTTCCTCCTGAATCCCTCCCGAATCGGTCAGCAACAGATAGGCTCTGTTCATGAGATAAACAAAGGGGAGATAATCCTGCGGTTCGATCAAATGGATATTGCCGAAACCATCCAGCAAACGATTGACCGGCTCCTGCACGTTCGGGTTGAGGTGGACCGGGTAGACTATTTCCACGTCATCCCGCCCGGCAATTTCGCGCAGTGCTTTGCATATATCCTCGAAGCCTCGGCCAAAATTTTCCCGCCTATGCCCTGTAACCAGTATCAGACGCTTATCTTCCCGAAGAAATGTGAAACGCTCCCTTAGCTCTTGGTTGAGCGCCATATCGGCATTGATCCTTCCCGCCACACTCAACAACGCATCGATAACCGTGTTGCCGGTCACGAAGATGGACTCGTCCTCGCAGCCTTCCGTCAGCAGATTGGTTCTGGCAATTTCCGTGGGCGCGAAATGCAGCGATGCAATGCGTCCCACCATTCTCCTGTTCATCTCCTCCGGCCATGGAGAGTGAATATTATTCGTTCTGAGTCCGGCTTCGACATGAGCGACCGGAATTTTTGCATAAAAGGCAGCCAGACCGGCTGCCATCGCTGTGGTAGTATCGCCATGCACGAACATCAGGTCCGGCCTCCACTGACTCAATACGTCGCGCATGCCAGTCAAGACGCTGCTGGTGATGCCGGTCAGATCCTGGCCCGGCTTCATCAGATCCAGATCGAAATCAGGGACAATCCCGAACAATGTCAGCACCTGATCGAGCATCTGCCTATGCTGAGCGGTCACGCAAACCTTCACTTCCCAGAGCCCGCTCTCCCTCAGAGACCGCACAAGGGGCGCCATTTTTATGGCTTCCGGTCGGGTTCCGAAGACGAGTAGAATCTTATCGATTGCCGCACAGGAGGGACCAAACTTCACCGTTCAAGCCCGTTCCTGCTGAAAGCCTGCTTCAGGACAGCCCATCTTTTCGACCCGAATCCCACCCATGACTGAGGCGATGGAGACTCATCTTTTGCGACATACTGCTCATCGTAGAAAGGGCTCCAGGCATGATAGCTGTTATAACAGAAGTACATCCAACTGAACCCGTGCTTATCGAACAGATCGATCAGATCCGATACATACTGGTTGGCGCCGGGCGCCCAGCGGACTGCGCTGAATTCTCCGACATAGATCAGGGCATGGTATTTATCCTTGAAATCGATCAGATATTTCATGTTGCCCTCCAGCGTATGCCTGTCAAACTGGGCAGGATAAGACATACCGCGGGGAAAGTCATACAACCCCTGATGGGAATAGCCATGGGGGTTGTATACATGGACGCCATAAATAATATGGCCAAAAGGAAGCGGCTTGAAATCCTGGTAGCTCGATGACTCCCCGCCGAAGCCTGGCGTGAGGATGACATAACGGTTCGGATCGGATTTCCTTATTTTCCTGATGATTTCATCGCGAAACTGAGGCCATTGGCGCGGGGTTTCCTGGATGTCGGGAGGACGCCGGACCAGAGGTTCGCTCAGAATTTCGTAAGCCCCCAGCTCATTTCCTCTCGATTTGAAGTGCTGCGCCAATTTTCCGACCAGATTCGCAGCTTCGGCCAGCCTTTGCGGATTACCCCAAAAATCCGGAGAATCCGCAGGAGGGAGCTCGGGATCGATCAGCATATCCGAGAACGTGATGATGCCCACCATGCCATGCTGCTTGCAGGCATCCAGCATGCGGTCCGCCCACATCAGATTCGTATCCAATGCCGCCTCTGGCGTCATTGGGCCATACTGCGCAGTACTGCGGATGGTTAACATCAGCTCGACCGCATTGACATGGAGTTTCGCCAGCCTGGCAATTTCCATGGTATCGTTATCCCCGCCATTTGATTCGATCGCCATTCCGCGCCAAGGCCAGTTCGGCGGAACATCACCGGCCTGTACGGATGCGCAGCATAGGAACATCAGCAAAAACAGATAGTTCATACTCTCTTCCAAGCAGCTTCTTTTTCCGAAATCGAGCCATATGCCAGCAATGCGCCCAACAAAAGCGAGGCTGTCAACATGCCTGATTTGTTGAACATCCCCGCAATCACAAAAGTAGTGGCCACGAATGACAGGCTCAGTCCGACGATCAGGCGCCCGCAATACTTCACGTCCATGCGCTGCGAAAAGCTGAGCAGAGTTCCCCTGCGCGTCACCCTGTAAAGCAGCAGCAGATAGAAAAACAATCCGACCATCCCCGTCTTGACCAGGAGATACATGTAACCGTTGTGCAATATCGGCGCAAATCGCATGCGTTCGCCGCCTAAATTGATAAAGAATCCAAGATCCACGTTCGTTCCGAAACCGCCCCCTATGAGGTATTGCAAAGGCGTACCCAGCGAATAGGTGTACAGCGCGCGCAAGGTTTCGTATCCGCGCCAGTGCTCGTTGATGCTGGCCAGCGAAACGTAATTCATGACCCGCATTTCCTGAAGGGAATACAGAGCCTTGTCGATCAAGGTTGCATTCCACCCGATTTCCTGTGCGACAGGCAACGACATTCCGATGACGACCAAAGAGGCCATTCCCGCAATCAACAGCACGACCCGCCTGCGGCTGGTGAATTGAACCCAGCCGAAAACCGTCAGCGCAAACAGGGATACCATCACCAGTTCGGTCCTGGAATAGGTCAGAATAACCGCAGCCGAACATAATGCAACAGCCAGATAAAACAAGCAGGTGCTCTTTTCGAAAAGCCTGATCCCGCCCATGCGCGCCGCCAGCAATACGCCAAGCGCCACACAGGGCGCCATGGGTCCTCCGCCCGACAACTTCCGCAAAACAGAGAAATTGAGATCCAGAAGCCAGGGGTACATTACGAAAGGCCGCAAATAGAATATGGCGATGATAGTGGATGCAATCACGAACACCCTGAAAAACCGGCTCAAATCGCGCATGTTCAGCATCAACACATACCCCACGATCATCGAAAGCGCAGCGTTCGTGACATACCACACGTCCTTTGCGACATCGTATCCTTCATGCCCTTCCACCCCAAGCAGCCCGACAAACAGGATCAAACCCAGCGGGCCGATGAAATGGGGAATGTCGGCCGGAAATTTTTCGCGCGAGGCGATCCACCAGATCGCCACGAAAAGGAGGAAACACAGAAAAAGAAAAGTCTCGAATCCGACGGCAAGTATCTCGGGCAGCAGTATGTAAATGAACAGCAGCACGGAAGGCCAGAGCACCTTCCCGTAGCCCACCTCATCCGCCATCGCAACAGAAGTATTATTCAATGACTTCCCCATTTTCGGTTGACCCTACATTTTCCCGGAAATTCATGACAAAAATACGATGGACAACATTGTTATTCAAGCGCTGCGACCGCACTCAAATAGCGCTCCGCAGCATGCTTCCAGGTCCAGTTTTCCGCCTGCTTTCGCCCGTCGAGAGCAAGCTTTCCGGCCAGAACCGGATCGGAAATGACGGCAAGCATAGCCTGCGCGATGTCTTCCACAGAATCCGGGCTTACAAGAAGGCAGGCGTTTCCCGCCACCTCGGGCATGGCCGATGTATTCGAAGACACCACCGGGATTGCGCAAGCCATCGCTTCCAGCGGCGGAATTCCGAATCCTTCGGCAAAAGACGGGTAAACGAACATGCGCGCCGCACGATACATGTCAGGCAAAAGCTCATCGCTGACCGATTCCAGTATTTTCACGTCATCCTGCAACTTGAGCCTGGCTATCGTGTCGAACAGGCCCTGAAAGCCGAAATCCTTTTGCCCGACGACAACCAGCGGACCGGTTTCCCCTTCCTGCGATTTCAGAAGCGCATAGGCTTGCAGCAATTTTACATGATTCTTGCGCGGCTCCAGTCTTCCCACGGAAAGAATGTAATCCCTGACCCCATATTTTCCGAAAACCCGATCGGAAGCAGAGCAATCAGGTCGGGGTGAAAACCTGTCGAGATCAACTCCATCCGGAACGACGAAAACCGAATCCTCCGGAATTTTGTAAATATCGATCAATGCCCGGCGGGAATATTCCGATACGGTATGGATCTGCCTCGCCCGCTTGGCCGAATGCCTGATCAGCAACTTGTTCCTGATGACTTCGGATCTGTCGAAGAATTGCGGATGGGTCTCGAAAAGCACGTCGTGTATCGTCACAAGAGGCTTTGCCGGCAGCACAAGCGGTGAAATATAATTGCTGTGAAACACATCCAGCCTGTATCGCTCCACCAGGGGCGCAGTCTGATAAGTCAGCCTTTTCCAGCGCGACTCGGACAGATATTCGACATGAACGCTATCTTCCCCGAAGTATTTCCCCTGATCCCAGTGGCCCAAAAAAACGAAATCGTGGGCCGGGCGCAACCCCTGTATCGCCCGATACAGATTCGATATGTACGTTCGGCTCCCCTGAAACATGCCTGACAGTACATGACAGTCAACGCCGATTCTCATTGGCGCTCCAGTCATATTCAATGCAGGGGTTCACTCGAACCACAGAATCATCCTTCAAAAACCCCATCGTTTTGCCACCGACCCAGCCCCCAGTCAATCGACCCATAAATTTATCCGCGAAGATGCCGTATAAAATCAGTTCAAAAACAATATGTTATTAATTAAAACATCATTTTTTACATAAAATCAAAGACGCTTCCAGATAAGCCTTGCGCTTGTCTTCCCATAATGCCGATCCCGAAAACAAGGAAATCACGGCATAGACAAGGGAACGGCAAAACATCACCATCACAAGGGATACTCTCAACAGCAAAACGGCAAGAGGGCTATGGAATTTTCGAGTGTACCGGATATAGGATTGCATGGAATACTTGAGCGCCTTGCCGCCGAGCCACGGCCTGCCGGCCCCTTCATAATGGATCACTTCGGCGCCGGGGGAATAGGCCACCCTGTAACCTGCATCCCTTACCCGTCGGCAATAATCCACATCCTCTATATACATGAAATAGCCCTCATCGAGACCAGCCAAACGACCCCACAGTACCTTAGGCGTCAACAAGGCAGCCCCTGATACCCAATCCACATTCCGGTGAGGCGCCCCATATGCATCGGGATCCATTTGCTGCCTGCGAAACCAGTTCGGGATAGCGGCAATACCCCCCAATCCTAGCCATGAAAAAACCAGTCTGGCAGGCGTATGCTCATAACCGTATGACCATTGCTGCCTGCCATCGCCGTAGAATAATCTGCATCCCAACACCCCGAGCGTATCGTCGTCGAATTCGCTCAGTATCGGACCGATGTCGGAGGAGAGTTTCGTATCGTTGTTGAGCAGAAACAGGATGCGCCCCTGCGCATATCTGGCGCCCAAATTATTGCCCCCGGTAAACCCCGTATTGACTGGACTCTCTACAAGGCGGATCCTGGGATACCGTTGACGCATGAAATCGCAGCTTCCATCCGAAGATGCGTTATCCACCAGAATGACTTCATGCCTGCACGAAACATGAGTCGCAATCGATTCCAGGCAATCCGCAAGGAAATGCCTGCCGTTGTAATTGACTATGATGATGGAAAGCAGAATATCATTTTCCATTTTCAGGCTTCGTCCCGATCAGGAAATTCCTGTTTCCCTGACCCATGCTGCCCAGCAATCCGGCAAGAAACTCGTCCTCGATCCTGAACGCCTGATCGCCCTGGGATTCGGAATTGACTATGGTGGATACACGAAACAGCAGGCCGTCCGAAATGGTTCCCATGAGGCCGGCCTTGATGACAGCCAGCCTCTGATGCATTCCTCCGCGCATGACTTCGTCGCCTATCCTGATCCAGTACGTGACAGGCTCGACCCTGGCCCCGTTGCGCGTGACCAGCCGGGTGACAGGAAAAGAAGAGGCCCCCGCATGGATGGCCTCCGACCTCGATTGCATGACCTGAAACCCCTGCGCCGAATAACACACTTCCGGCCTGTGCACTTTCAGTTGATCGTTCTGCCTCACCCCATAGGCGACAGCCACCATGACGAATTCCCCATGCGGCCCGATATAATTGCGCATCAGCGTCTGGTCGTAAATCGCATCCCCCGCGCCCGGAACCGTATTGGAAATCTGGCTGACTTCGACCATGGGCGCCTCGCGCCACGCTCCGAATTGTTTTGGAATCAGGCTCGCCAAATTCCTCTCCTGCCCCTTCTGGACGGCAAGACGGGTCGGCGCGAGCATCGCCGCCGCGCCGGCTGAAGCCATCATGACCATGCCGACGACAAGGTGCCTGAGCGAAATCTTCACGATTTTCGCTTCCTGGCAAATATCCCGAGAAACATGTCGAAAGCGACCAGGATCAGGATGGAGCAGAAAAAGAGCGCGTATCCCGTGAATTTATGCAGGAATCCCTGCCCCACCGCTTCCCCGAAATAATAAGTCAACAGGACGATGCCGATCACGCGCAACACGTTGACGAAAAATGCGATGGGAATGATGGCAAGCACCAGCATCCAGTTGACCCAGCGGACCTGATGCTGCACGATATAGATGTACATGAGTCCCATCGCGGTCAGCGAATTCATGGAATAGAGGCCCGAGCACGCATCCGCAACCATGAGCTGATACTGGCCGATGGAAAGCTCGACGCCGCTTCTTGCAACAGGATAGCCCATGGCATACAACAAATTCTCTACAAGGGAGGACACCTGGAACTTGAGCGGCCCAGTCAGGGCATCCAGGATCGGGCCCGGAATGGGCACGATAAAAACCAGATAGAGTATCGGGAGCCAAAGCACCTTGAGCGTCGCTCCGCCCCTGAGCAAAAGGATGGTCCCGATGACGATGGGAATTTCGGACCCGGTTTCGAAAACCGGAACGTTCTGCGATCTGCCGACCACGTACAGGATCAGACCCAGGCCCAGGACGATCGCCCCGGAAATGGGCATCGGAGTTTCGCGCAGATCCCGCAGACGCGCCGAATCCCGCCAGAACAACCACAACACAGCGACCAGCACGAGCGGGCCGTGGGACTGCTCTTCGGTGAGCCACGCGCCGCCCGCAAGCCTGTAATAGGTCGGAACGAACAACACCAGCAAGCCGAGAATCGTCGGCCACCACACGGACACGCCGGCCTGCAGGCCGGGCATCGATCTGTTATCCGCGACGACGGCCATATGCTGAAATCAGAATTCGTTCAGCACGGTGCCGACCACCTTGACTCCTGACCTGTTCATGACTTCCGTCTGCCGACGAACATGCTCGATACGTGTGAAATGCTTGCGCACCACGACGGCTGCAGCGCCTGCGCTGGCGGAAACAAGATGGGCATCGGCAAAATCCGATGTGGAAGGCGTATCGATCAGAATGACATCATACTCGGAATCCAGATCCCGAAGCAGACCCCCAAAGGCCTGCCTGCCGAGCAGTTCCTGCGGATTGGGCGGAACGGGACCCGCCGACAACACCGACAGATCAACGAAGTTGGGCACGCGCTGCACCGCGCCCGCATCGCTCCGCCCCGCAAGAACCGTGGAAAGACCGCTGCGCCCTTCCAGCCTGAAGAGTTGGTGCTGACGGGAATTGCGCAGATCCGCATCGATCAGCAGGGTACGCTCTCCGAGTTGCGAAAAAACGATGGCCAGATTGGCCGCCACGAAACTGCGCCCTTCCCCGCGGCCCGGGCTCACGATAGCCAGCGCCTTGTGGCTGGCTTCGCCCGTGAACCTTCTCAGCATCAACTGGCTGCGCATGGCGCGCAGGGATTCCACGCGCCTGCTGAACGGATTATACGCCGCGATGAGTTCGTCGGAGACCGCTCCGTTGCCCTTCGCCAGATAGGGATAATCGTATTGCTTGGCAAGCGCATACTGGATATCCGAATCCGTGAGCAATCCGAGCTTGACCCCTGCTTCGCCGAAACGCAAACTTTCCGTTTTCTGCAGGCGTATGATCTGCTCCGCATTCTTTACGGAAAGCTTTCCGGCATCGATTAAAATTGCCCCGATGGAGCGATCCGCTGTAGTTTCAGGTGTAATTTGCATGATCAGTCAACAATTCTCAAAAATAGCTCGTTATGCAAGTCCCTTGGCCAGCTTCGGCTTCGGAAGCATCCTCTGCAACCACCCCATGCCGCCTTCGGAGTCCGGTACGATCTGGACCAGGACAGGAACACCCGTTTCGGCCTTGAGATCGACATCCGTCCTGACCCGCCTGTCCGACATTTCGGCGGCAAAAGCCGAAGCCGCCCCCAGCACGATGCCGAAGAACAGGGAAATGATCATGTTCAGGAAAATGTTCGGAGAAGAAGGTTTCACCGGAGGCCGCGCCGGGGTCAGCACAGTGATGTTGGTCTGGGTGGACTGGCTCTCGAGGTTGCTCTGCATGTATTGCTGAAGCACGAAGTCATAGCTTTTCTGCGCAGCAGCCACCTCGTTCTCGAGAACACCGATCTGGTCGCGATCCCTGTTGTCGGTGAACACCTGCTGCTTATGCTTCTCTATGCTGGCCTCGATCTCTTTTTCCCTCTGCTTGTTGACGCGATTCGCCGTTTCTATGCTGCTCATCACCCGGCGGGATTCGGTTTCCAGTTTCTGCTTGAGCAATGCGATCTCGCTCTCCAGCGCCTGATAATCGGGATGGTTCCTGCCGACGTTCTTTCCGAGTTCCTGCAATCTCGCTTCCCTGTCTATGATCTGGTTCTTGATGTTGAGGACCACGGGGTTCTGCATCACGTCAGGCATCGTATCGGCCGAAGCCGCATGCACTTCCTTGCTCTGGGTATCCGCGCTCTGGCTCTCGGCATAAACCAGTTGGGTCGAAAGCTGGGAAAGCTTCGCATTATCCATGCCCGCGTTGCGCCCATCGGCAACCAGCCCGGATTTGCGCTGGAATTCGGCAAGATTGGACTGGGCTTTTTCCAGGTTTGCGCGCAAGCCCTTCATCCTGTCCCCGAACCAGTCGGCATACTGTTTTGCCGGCTCGACCTTCAGATCGAGATTGGTCTCGATGTAGGCCTGCGCAATTGCATTCGCTACCGCTGCGGAAAGGGCGGGATCGACCGACGTGAAGTAAATCGCAACCATGTCGCTTTCGCGGGAAGGCTTGACATCGAGATCCTTCTTCAGCAGCTCGCCCAGCCAGACGACCAGATCCCCGCGGCCCTTGGTCTCGCGCTGCCATCTCTCGACGAGCACCTGGTTTTTATCCAGCTGAAGCAATTGCGCCGCCTTCTGCACGACCCGGTCGCTGCTGATGATATCCACCTGTGAAGACCCGTATCCGGGCATCATCATCGCTGCGGGCATCATCTTGCCGCTCAGCGGATCGACCGACTTGGCGTCCACGACTATCGTGGTCTTCGCGGTATATTTGCTGGATGAAATGAAACTGACGGCAACGCCGAATGCCAGCGTGGCGAACAGCACCAGAAGTGCGATTTTGTATCTCGACCGGATTACAAGCAGAAACTGATAAAAACTCATGGATGCCTCGCCAGGTTAAGCCTTAGAACAGGCTTTCTTTGATGTAAAGAACGTCGCCATTTTTCACCAGATCCGTCAGCTCCGGAGTAAAGGGCACGACATCGCCATTCTGTCCGCGGCGATAAAGCTTCATCCCCTTCTCGGTGCCGCGTATCGTCGCCCCGCCCCCTTGCGCCAGGGCCTGCATCACGGTCATGTCGCGGGCCACGCGATAGGATCCCGGATGATTGACTTCGCCATAGATGTAAAACGTCGGCACCGTGTCGACATAGATCGCATCCCCGCCTTCGACCAGAACATCGTCCGCCGGCTTGTCGTCGAGAAACATTTTTTCGATATCGATCACCTTGCGGTAAGGCTTGCCGTGACGCTTTCCGGCAAGAATCACCACGCTCGCCCCCGCTTGAGAGATGCCGCCCGCGCTCGCCAGCATGTCGGACACGCGGGTATCCAGGGTTGCAAGAACGAAGCGTCCGGGCTTATTGACTTCCCCCAGCACGGAAACCTGGCTGCCGTAAATCTGTGACAGGGTGATGTTCACCTGCGGATCCTGAACGACTTCCGCCTTTTTCAGGGCGAAAGCCATTTTTCTTTCGGCCTCGTCTATGGTCAGACCACCGAGCGCAATCGTCCCGAGCATCGGGTAGGTGATGATGCCGCTCTCGGACACCCGCGCATCGAGCGAGAGATTGGGATTGCGAAAAACGTTGATATGGATCGAGTCCCCCGCGCCGAGCCGGTAATCCCGCGGCTGGTCTGCGTTCGCCTGCCCGCTGAGCATCGCCAGCAGAAAAAGAATGAATCCCCTGTAGAACATAACGACTCCGTGATTGATTGTTTTTTCAGCGAACATCACTTGAGAAGGCCCGCCACTCCCTTTTCGACATCCGTGGAACCCGCCTTTTCACTGACCGGCTTGGGTTCCGGCTCCACCGGAGCGCCCTTGGCAAATTCGCCCACGTATTCGATTTTCGCTTCGCCCTTCAGCCGTTTCAGTTCCGCGCCGACGGCATCTTTCGCACGGCCGTTCTCCAGAAACTTCTTGATGGAATCCTGAGCCGTCTTGAGATCCACAGGCTCGGGCCTGGATGCGACAACATGCATCACCGATATCGAATTCGGCCCCTCGATGATATCCGTCTGCCCATCCTGAATGGCCTTGAGCTTAGGCAGCAATTCGAGAGGCGCCTGTTCTGGAGTGATCACTCCCGCCCTGGGCGAGAACTGCGCGCCCTTGGCTTTCAGGAACACGCCAATCTGATCCAGACTGGAACCTTTGCTCACTTCCGCCTTCAGCGATGCGGCAAGGCCCGGCTGCGGCACGACTTCGTATTCCTGCACATTGTAGACCTTGCGCTGCGCAAAAAGCTCGGGATGGCTGTCGTAATACTTGCCGATATCTTCCGTTGTCGCCGGGGTCGTGCCGGACACCACTTTTTCCACGTAAGCGCGGGCAAGAATGGCTCGCCTCGCCGAATCGATCTCTTCCACCACTTTGGGCGTGCGATCGAGCTTGTCGGTAATGGCCTGCTGCACGAAAAGCTGCTGGTCCACGAGCTTGTCGAGCATGATGCGCTTGACTTGTTTCACCTGTTCCGGCGCGACGTTCGGAATCTGGCTCAGCGCGCTCGAAAGCTGGTTGATCGTGATCTCGCCGGAATTGACCTTGACGGCAACCTGCGAAGTGGCACCCTTCTCGCCGCACCCGGCAAGCATCGCCGCAGCCGAAACCACTGCAATCCCGGCACGGGCTCGCATCGTGAAATTGCGTGAACTCATCATTATTTATCTATACCTGGTCAAATCAGCCTGCAACGCGCAGGCAACTCCCCGTTCTTAGGCAGGGTCGTTCCATATAATCAGCCTGTCATTTCGGGCTGCCGGGAAATTCCAAGTTCCCTCGACTGCCGCTCGGGACGACAAGCCGAAATCGCCATCATTCCGACCGAAGATGCAGCCTGAAACGAGTGGAACTATACCATTGCGGCGCATCCAAATTATGAATTTTTTGCGACATTACCAGTCGGCATAGGGCGTCCCGTCTGCATCCCTGCCCTTGTCACCGCTCCTGATATCGTACACCCCACCCTTGCCCGTATCGTCCGGAGGAACCGGAATCCAGGATTGATTGCTCCCCGTCATGGGGTCCGGCGGAATGCTGCGCAGATATTTTTTTGCGACCAGATCGCCGAGCGTATCGGGATATTTTCCCGTATCGCCGTAATATTTGTCTATCGCATCGCGCATGCCGCTGAGGTCCGCCTTCAATGCCGCTTCCCTGGATTTGTCGATACTGTGGAAATAACGCGGCACGGCAAGCGTCAGCAATGTCGCGATGATCGCCATGACCACCAGCAATTCGATCAGCGTAAACCCGGCGCGCTTCATCACCACTCCCTGTAGGGGATGCCGTTGAGGCCGACCCCGCTTGAAAGCGGATAGATGTCGAACACGTCCGCCCCTTCCTGCGGGCTGTCCGGCCCGCTCTCGTAACTGCGCTTCCCCCATGTCTCACTCGCCGAAAGCGCCGGATCAGAAACCAGGGGATCCCTCGGCAAACGCCGCAAAAAATAGATCTTCGCCTTTTTCGGATCTTTCATGTTGTCCGCGCCCTGCACCAGATCGTCGAGCGACTTCGGATACCCCGATTCGCCCACAAGCTTGGCGATCCGCCCGTCATCGGTCGCCTGCTTGTAGGCGTCTATCGCCCCCCGAATCTGCCACAATGCGGTTTTGAGTTCCTGCTCCTTGTTGCGCTGCACCACGAGTTCCATCATCGGCATGGCAATCACGGACAAAATCGCAACAATGGTGACCGTGACCAGGAGTTCGATCAGGGTGAACCCCGAACTTCGCTTCACTGCCTTACCCTGCGCACCGCCGGAGCAACAGGCGCAGAGGCGGCGGGGGCGGGTTGCGGAGCCTCCGGCCTGGTTTCCACAGTCGTGACGGACTGACTTACCGGAACATCCCCCACCGCGTTCTCCGTGCCTGCGGGAAATTCGCCGTATATCGCATCCGGGCGCGTCACATTGCGCACGATGTGCGGCGTGATGAGCAGCACGAGCTCCGTTTTGGTCTTGTCTGCATTATCGCTCGAGAACAGTTTGCCCAGGAGCGGAATGTCCCCGAAGCCGGGAAGCTTGTTTACGGCCGAAGTCTCGTTGTTCTGGATCAGTCCAGCGAGAACCTGCGTCTCCCCGTCCTTCAGGCGCAAACTGGTGGAAGCATTCCGCGTGCCCAGCGTGTAAACCTGGCTCCCCGATGGCAGCGTGATCGTTTGCAGCACGTTGCTGACTTCGAGTTCCACCTTCATGTCGACCTGCTCGTCCAGGCGGATCGTGGGCTGGACATCCAGCTTCAGCCCCACGTCGATATAGTTCACCGATTCCGATGTCGTGGCTGTCGTCCCCGACACGATGCTGGTGATGACGGGCAGGCGCTGCCCGATATGGATTTTGGCTTTCTCCCTGTCCTTCACGCGTATGCGCGGATTGGCGAGCAGCTTGGTATCGGTGTCGGTTTTCTTCAGGTTGAGCGCGAGCGCGGGGTCGGTGACCTTGAACGTCACCATGTTCGAATTCCGGTTTCTCCACTGGTTCAACGTGAACGTCCCGGCGGTGCCCAGGCTTGCGCCGATCTGCTGCGGGAACTGGGTTCCGAGATTGGATAGGTGATCCGTGCTCACTTCGAGCACTTCGAGATCGAGAACGACCTCGGGCTGGGCGAGATCTTCGGCGGCGATCAGCTTCGCCGCAAGATTCACCACGTCAGCCGTGTCCCGTATGACGATCAAGTTCAGCTTCTCGTCGGTAAACACATCCTTCGCCTTGAGGATGGTCTTGATCATTTCCAGCGTCACCTTGACATCGGCATTGGAAAGATAAAAGCTTTTCACCACCAGTTCCTGATAATCGCGGTTTTTCGCTGCCGTATTGGGATAGATGAGCACGGTATTCGCATCCAGGACAGACTCTTCCAGCTGGTTCGTGACGAGCAGGACTTTCACCGCATCCTTGATGCTCGTGTTCTTCACGAAAATGGTGGCTTTCTGAGCCGGGTTGACATCCTTGTCGAACACGAAATTCAGGCCCGAAACTCGTGAAATGACATCGAAAACCGACTTGAGATTGGCATCCTGGAATTCCAGGGTAATCTTCTTGCCGAAAGCCGAGTCGAGGACGGGGGAGATCTTTGCGTTCTGCGCAGCCGCTTCGTCAATGTGTTTTTCCAGGGCGAGGGCATCCTGCTGTTTCGGGTCTTCGGCCAGGATGTCGGCGAGCATGGATTTCGCGCCCCCGATATCGCCCTTGTCGAGCATGGACTGGGCCTGCGACACCCCATCCCTGCGCCGCCTGTCGGCTTTCACCCCATCCATGCCTTCCCTTGCATGAGGGTTGCCCGCATCCAGCGCGAGCACGCGCCTGAAGGCATTCTCCGCCGCGTCGTATTCGCCCCTCGCGCGCGCAGCTTCCGCTTCCACGATCATTTTGTTCACGGCAAGTTCCCGCTGCCTGAACAGCGTTTCGCGATATTCCGTGTTGTAGGGTTCCGCCTTGCTGGCATGTTCGATCTGGGCGAGCCCCTGCTCGATTTCCCCGGCTGCGATCAGCTTCCTGCCGTCCTGGAAATCTCTGCTTGACGGCGATGTTGCGCACCCTGCCATAAGCATGGCGAACGGCATGAATATAACGATGATCAGCTTCAATTTGCTTCTCCGATTTGCAGGGTTTGTTTTATTTCAAGAGGCAGATAGGTCAGGGTCATCGAGGGCGCCTTGACCGCATCGACCCGGTAATTTCCGTTTATCCTGTCGCCTTCGCTCACGGTGTAAATACGCCCCTGATCCGCAAGAAACACGATGACCTTGTTCCCGCTGTCTATCATCTTGCCGATATAAACGAAAGGCAGTGGGGGCGCGACAGGCCGCACCACAATTTTCTGAGGCGGCGGCTCGACATGCCAGGATTTCGCAGCGAACATGTCCCTGGCCTCCTCAGGCTGCTGGGGCCTTGCCGACCCATCCAGGGGAATTGCGCCCGCCTCGCTGCGTTCGCCCCCTTCATGCCTGTGCATGGCGCGGGATTTCGGGATTCCCGCCTCGACGACAGTGCCCTCGCTGTCGTCGTTGCCGCCGACGGACGCGACCAAAGCCACCGTGATCGCGAGCGCAACGCCCATGACCCAGCGGCGCTGATTCAGCGAGAGTTTCATCGCATGCCGCCCATAAAAATGGTGAACCTGATCTTCGCATCGAGGTCGATGCCGCCCACATTTTCCCTGGTGAAGCTGACGGCATCGAGCGCGGCGGAAGGCACGCTATTGAGCACCCTGGCGATGAATTTCCTGATCCCCACATACGAACCCTGCACGGGCAGGCTAACCTGGTACATCCAGAGCTTCTTTCCCGGAGCAAACTTGTATTCGCCCAGCTTCAGGAGGATATTCTCCTCGCGCGCGGCGGCATAAATCATCTCCAACAGTTGCGGCGCATCTTCCCTGCGCGGAAAGGATGCGTAAAATCTGCCCAGGCGGTATTCGGGAGAATTTTCATCGATTCCGGACCTGGGCGTCTTGCCCCGATTCGCCCTGGCCTCGGCTATATCGCCGGACAAGCGGTCACTTTTCTCCTTCGCGGGAAGCGATGCGGAAAGATACAGGATCGCGCCGGCCGCAATCAGCGCCAGCCCGGCCAGCCCAGGCAACCCGAGGGTTCCAGCCCATTTTGACGCCAGGCGCTTCATTGCCCTCCCCCCCATTGCGCCTGGATCATGAAGCGCACGGGTTTTTCCGGATCCTGATCCTGAACCTGATGGTTCAGGAGCGAGATTTCCCTGAGCAGGGGAATTTTCTGCAAATCCGCGATATAACCCAGCAGGCTCTCCAACGATCTTGCCTCCCCGCTGATGCGCACAATGCCTTTTTTCGCATCCGGCTCCATGGCGAGCAAGGCCACGTCCTCGTGGGGCGTGGATTCGAACGATTTGAACAATGCATCCCATGGCCGGTTGAGGTCGACAACCACGTCATGGGCCATTTTCGTCTCTTCCGCGATCTGCGCTCCGTCCCGTTTTTCGACGGGGGCCGCCTTCGGAATCCTGCGCTGCAGGCTTGCAAGCAGCGCTTCCTGGTAGGCGATCTTGCGGTTGAGTTCGATGTGATGCCACAGAGCGCCCCCGCCGACCCCTATCCCAAGCGCGAGCAGCAGCATCCCGACCCAGATGGACCGCCCGTCTGCAATATAATCCAGTTTCAATGCCTGCATGTCACATCCCCACGCTTGCCATGGCATAAAGCCCGGCCTCCCCCGTGGGAATGCCGGTCACGGGACCGCAATGCAAAGCCTGCACCTTCCAGTTGCCGCCGATCCGCACATCGGGATTTTCCGGCGCACAAAGGTAGATCGTTCGATCGGCATCCGATGCGGCGAGCATGGCCTCCCGCTCCAGTTGCGCCCCGGTGATCGCCCCGCGGGAGAGGCGCACCCCTTGCCATTGTCCGTCCTGCAGCCTCGCGATGCAGCAGATGCCCGGCTCGGCCAGAACGAACCAGGCCGAATCTTCCTTCATCTGCCCCCTCGCGGCATTGAAGGCGGCCATCAGGTAAGGCTGCATCGATTTCAGACGCACGCCGGAAGCATCGAAAGCCAGTTTCAGCGTGTCCAGAAACCCTTTTTCCACTGCGCTCGCAAGGACGGGATTGCCTTCGGAGAGACGGATTTCCCAGCCCGACTCCGGCTCACCGTAGACTTCGGAGAAGCGGTGCTGCGCCAGCGCCCTCTGCTCGGCCATGCTCAACGAAGCATCCAGGGGCAGAACCATGAATTTCACGAAATGACTGGACAATATCAGCGTCGCATCCGTTTTTTTCAGATCGGGACCCGCGAGCAGGGTCTCCAGCGTCCCTGTCGCGGCATTCCCGGCGCAGGCATGGATATCCCTGGAGACGACCTTGCGCCCATCCGTGCGCAGGACGATCACCCTATCCGCGCACAGGGCGATGCGCGTCCTGTTACGCCACGAAAGTGACACGATTGATCTCCTGCAAAGTGGTTTCTCCCTGCTTCACGAGTTCGAGGGCCGATTCGCGCAGGTAGCGCGTGCCGTTGCGGCGCGCGGCTTCCTTGATGCGGCGGATCGGCTCCTTCGCCACGATCAGCTCCCTGATTTCGTCGTTCAGATGCAGCATTTCGGCAATCGCCTTGCGCCCCTTGTACCCCGTGCCGCGGCACTGACCGCAGCCCTTGCCTGAGACGAATCTGTATTGCCCGGCGAGTTCCGGAGAAATTCCGGAGGCTTCGAGCAGTTCCGCCGCGGGTTCGTAAACTTCCGCGCAATGCGTGCAGGCAAGGCGCACCAGGCGCTGCGCCAGCACTCCGTTCAATGCGGAGACGAAGCTGTAGGGGTCCACCCCCATGTGCATGAAGCGGCCGATCACGTCGAACACGTTGTTCGCATGCACCGTGGTAAACACCAAGTGGCCGGTGAGGGCGGACTGGATGGCGATCTGGGCCGTTTCGGGATCCCGTATTTCCCCCACCATGATCTTGTCCGGATCGTGGCGCAATATGGAACGCAGGCCGCGCGCGAAAGTGAGTCCCTTTTTCTCGTTCACCGGGATCTGGAGCACGCCGGGGAGCAGGTATTCCACGGGATCCTCGATGGTGATGATCTTGTCCGACCCATGGTTGATCTCACTGATCGCGGCATACAGCGTGGTGGTTTTCCCGCTGCCCGTCGGGCCCGTGACGAGCACCATGCCGTAGGGCTCGTTCGAAAGCCGCCTGAACCTTGCCATGCTCTCGGCATCGAAACCCAGGATATCGAGCCGCAGCCCGTGCATCTGGTCGGAAAGATTGCGCCGGTCCAGAATCCGCAGCACGGCATCCTCGCCGAAACTGCTGGGCATGATGGACACGCGAAAATCCACCTCGTGCCCCTGGGTCATGACCTTGAAGCGCCCATCCTGCGGAACCCTGCGCTCGGCGATGTCGAGTTCGGACATGACCTTGATGCGCGAGATGATCTGTTCCGCAAGTTCGATTCCGGGCACCTCGCTCACATGGTTGAGCACCCCGTCTATGCGGTACTTGATGCGCAACCCGCCCGGATTCGTTTCGATATGGATGTCGCTCACGCCGCTCTTGAGCGCGTCGTAAAGCGTGGAATGGACGAGCTTCACCACGGGGGAGGTATCTTCGCTGATGCCCTTGAGGGAAAGCTCCTCGGTGCGCCCCGCCTCCCCCGAGAGATCGTCTCTCGCGGTCATCACCGAATCCATCGCCCGCATGCCTTCCTCGTAACGCGCGAGGTAGGCCGCGAAATCCGCCGGATGCGCGAGGTGCCAGGAAAAGGCTCTGCGGGCGCGCGCTTCCGTCCATTCCTGGTTTTCGCAATTATAGGGGTCGCAGAATACCGCGACCAGTTCTTCCTCCTCGTCCCTCAACACCATGCATTCGCGCTTCGCCACATCGGTAAAGGGAATCAGGTCGAAAGCAGGGGAATGACGGTTGAGGGCAGCCATGTCGAGGACGGGGTAATGAAAAGCCCGCCCGGTTTTCGAGATGGCTTCCACAGGCGTGAGCGAGAAATCCGTCTCGATCACTTCCATGATGCTGCGTCCGGAGCGCTTCGCGTCCAGCCTGGCCTTGCTGAAATCATCCGCCTTCAATTCGGTCACTGTATACTCCCGGCCAGATCGAACACGGGCATGTACATAAGAATCACGATGACGCCGATCACCCCGCCGATGAAGGCCATCAGGATAGGCTCGAACATCTTCGTGAACCATTCCACCCATCTTGCCATTTCCTCATCGTAGAAGGCGGCGATGCGCTCCATCATCTCCCCCATGTTCCCGGTTCGCTCGCCCACGCGCAGCATTCTGAGCGCAACGGGCGTGGTGAGGCCATTCGACTCCATCGCGCGGGATATGCTCTGGCCCTCGCGGATATCCGTGGAGGCCACTTTCAGGCGGCTTCTCAATGCCGGCTGCAACAGGCCGGACACCATGTCGAGCGCGCCCACCACCGGGATTCCACCCTTGAGAAGCATAGCGAGAGTGCGGTAAAAGCGCGCAAGCTGGTAGACGCGCATGCGCTCGCCCAGAGCCGGAATGCGCCAGAGATTGAGCATGAAGGAAGCGCGCAGACCCGGCCTGGAAAAACCGTATGCGCCGCCGGCAATCGCCGCGACTACCCCGGCGAGCACCATCTCGCCGTGAGCCTGGAGCAATACGCCCCATTCGAGCAGGAGCTGGGAGAGCCAGGGCAGCGTGCCCCGGCTCCCTTCGTAAACCACGGCGAACCTCGGCACCACGTATCCCATCAGGAACAGTATGACGAGGCCCCCGACCCCGAGCAGCAGCACGGGATAGATGGATGCGCTGACGATTTTCTTGCGCACGAAATCGAGCTGAGTCTGGTAGGCGACGAATCGCCCCAGGGCTTCGCTCATCCCGCCCGTCTTTTCGCTTGCGCGCACCGTGGCGACGAAGAGCGGCGGAAAAATCGCGGGAAAGTCGTGCAGGGATGCGGAAAAGGCCTGTCCTTCGTAAAGGCGCGACACGATGGCGTCCAGCACCTTTTTCGTGTCGCTGTGGCGCTCCTTTTCCGCCAGGGCTTCAAGCGCCTCGATGAGGCTGAGTCCGGCGTCAAGCAGGGAAAGCAGCTCCTGGCTGAAGAGGATGAGGGGGAACTTGCTTTTCGATTTCGCGATTCTCGAAAATACCGAGCCGCCCGCCTTGACGCTCAGTACGGAGTAACCCTGGGTTTTTGCAAAATTTATCGCAGCGCTTTCGTTCAGGGCTTCAACAGAAAGCACGGAGACTCCTTCGCCGCTTCGTAGAGCCTTGACCTCGAACCGCATATACCGGGGCTACCAGTTAGTAATATCGGCATCTTCCCCTGTGCCGCCGGGTTGACCGTCCCGTCCATAGGAAAGGAGGTCATAATCGCCATGCTCTCCCGGCTGCTTGTAGACGTAAGCTTTCCCCCAGGGGTCGAGCGGAACTTTCTTTTTGAGATAAGGGCCATCCCATTTCACCTCGTTTGCCGGCCTGGAGAAAAGTGCTGCCAATCCCTGCTCCGAACTCGGGTAGTGCCCGATATCGAGCCTGTACTGGTCCAGTGCCTTGGCAAGCGCATCGATCTGCGCTGCCGCGGTTTTTGTTTCCGATTTGCCGATCTGCGAAAAATACTTCGGCGCAACATAAGCGGCCAGGAGGCCGATAATCACCATCACGACCAGCAATTCGAGCAGTGTGAAACCCGATGCTGGATGCTTCCTGTTCCCGATCACTGATTGTTCCTCACGATGAATGCGCCATTGTAGCCGCCGAGGATGACAAATTGATGAATCGAAAGATCACCGGGAGGAGTTTATCCCGGGCCTGTCGAGGGAGCCCGGATTCCTCACATGCGTTTCGGAATGACAGCCCTTGTCACTCTGTCGAAGGGCCCGGATTCCTCACATGCGTTTCGGAATGACAAGAGGCTTCGCCTCGGATCGAAACAACAATACGCTCCGCCAAGGGGGCTGGAGACTACAATTTGCCTGACCTTCGACGATGGAAAGATTCGGGTTGTCGATTTCAGACGATTTCTTTCAAAATCGCTTCATCCAGACATCAGCGCCTATCTCGACCAGACATTGGTTTCCACTTCCCATATCGAACAGGGTGAGCTTATATGGGGGAATTACGATCTATGCTTCCCTGTCATCGATCCGCATCGGAATCGCCCGGAGCAGGATACCTCGGCGGAAGCGCCGCATGAGTCGCCACTCCCCATTTTCAGAAGCGCTCCCGTTGATACCGGTCCATCACGCGCGAGACGTATTGCGTCGTCTCCCTGTAGGGGGGGATTGTTTCTCCGTACTTGAGCACGGTATTCTCGCCGGCATTGTAGGCGGCGAGGGCGAGCGGCAGGTTGTCGCCGTATCGCGTCAACAGCTTGCGCAGATGCTGCGAACCGGCGCGGATATTCTGCTCCGGGTCGAAGGCATCCGCCACGCCGTAGCGCCGCGCCGTAGCGGGCATCAACTGCATCAGGCCGAGCGCGCCTCGCCTGGATACGGCCTTCGAGTTGTAATCCGATTCCGTGGCGATGACGGCATCGAGCAACGCAGCATCGATCCTGTAAATGGATGCCGCGCTCTGGATTTGCCGCGCGTATTTCGTCCCGGATTCGGCTTTACGCTCAGTCTTCAGAAAAAGTTTGTAGCGCGGATCGGACGGGGAATCGGTGAAATTGGGTACGCCGTTCTCGTCGGTGAAAGCGTAAATGTCGGCATGGGCATCCGCACACAGAAAGGCCAGCAGGAAAAGCGCCTTAGGAACCACTGATTTACTCCCACGCGGGCGCGACGGCGCATTGCCGGATGAGATTCGCGAAGCACGGCGCAGCCAATGGTTATTCCATTGGCAAGCCGCGCGACAAAGAAGATCGCCCGCAAAACCCCGTCCCTCCAGGGTTGCGTGAAAACGAAGCGAAGCGTAGTTTCGAGGTACGGCCAAATCGAGCGCTCGCTTTGTTGAGCTCCTTGGTATCGTAGTCCAGCTACGACCTGCGTCGCTCGTCGTGCGATCATCTCGATTTTCCCAGCAACGCGCTCCACGTTGGAGTAAATCAGTGGTTCCCTTACTGAGCCGAAATCCTGCTCGCATCCGCCTTGTCCCTGTATTCCTGCAGCAGGCTCTCGATCTTGACTTCCTCGATGCCGGTGAAAGGCTCCTTCTGCATGAGCGAACTCATCACGCCCTTGTTCCTGTATTTTTCCATGAGCGCCACGGCAAGCTGGTAAAGCTCCCCGTTCTTGGTCTCGCACGACTTGATTGCTCCCGCCTTGCTCGACAGATCGCCCTCGAACTGCTTTTTCTCCCTGTCCTTTTCAGCCTGAATCGCTTCGAGATTTTTTCCAGCTTCCTGAAGTTTTTTACTCTCGTCCAGAATCCGGCTCTCTGCTTCCCTGTTTTTCGCAAGGAGCGCGTCGATCTCGCTTTTCTGCTTCTCCATTTCCTTGAGCAGCGCGGCGCGCGCGCCTTCGGCCCTCGCAGCCTTCGAACTCGCGCCTGCGGAATCCGCCTTCAGGGTCTCGATCTCCTTTTTCAGGGCATCCACCTGGTCCGCGAGCGCCGCCTTTTCCTGCTGCGCGCTCTGCAACTGCATCTGCATCATGTGCAGTTCGTGCCTGTCCCTGGAAGGCTTTTCGGCCGCCATTGCATCGGACATCGCAAACATCAGGACAAGCAGCAGAAATTCCATCATGGACAAGATCCCTCCCCTCGACTTCGCTCGGGGCAGGCTCCCTCGGGATGACAGGCTTGGGGCGGGGCGGGATGACAAGCGTGGGGCGGGGCGGGATGACAGGCGCAGGGCGGTTCGGGATGACAAGCGTGGGGCGGGGCGGGATGACAAGCGTGGGGCGGGGCGGGATGACAAGCGCAGGGCGGGGCGGGATGCCCCCCTCTCTTCGGCGCAGGCCACGGGAGAAATCCGATATCGTTTTTGCGCGCGCAACGGATTATTTGGGTTCATCATGACCTCAGAAGCGCGTGTTGAGATCGAGCTGCAGGGTATCGATGGAAAGCGTCGGCCCCTTGATCTGATTCGTGCTCAGCCAGCGCAGGCTCAGCCAGGTCCTCTCGTCGACGCCGAAGGCCCCGCCCAGGATATACCCCTTGGCATTGGTTCCGCCCAGATGAAAGTCCGAATCGGTGAGCGCATCCAGCACGGCATCGCTCTCCAGGTACTTGTACGAGACATTTGCCTGCCATTCCCCGTAATGCGCGATCTCCGGCACCCCCACGGAAAGCTTCACCTGGTAGCCGACCGTGCCTGCATACGGGTAAAGATTGCCCGTCCGCTGCAGGATGTCGTTGGCGTCGAAGCCGATATTCTTGACATAATCCGCATCGAGCATGATATGGGTGGGATCGAAGGTGGCGAGATCGAGCTTGCCCGTGAGATTCAATTCCCTGTATTTGGATGCGAGCCCCACCAGCGTAGGCAACGTCGACCCGTTAGCGCCCCAGGTATTGTAGGGCGGCGTGACATACATCAGCGAATTGCCCTTCTGATAGGAAGAAGCCGTCACCGCAGTCTTGTCGTAAACATTGGTGTTGTTCACCGTATTCTGGAGACCCACGGTATTCGCAAAATCGTAGAGCGCGACGCCGAACTTCGCCGTCGACTGGTTGGGCGAAGTCCACTCCCCGCCCGCCTGCGCGCCGTAGAGCCACTTGGAATTGGTCAGTACTGTGGTCGAGCGCTCGATGTCCTGCACCGGAAATGCCCCTGCCGTCATGAAAGCGCTCCATTCCTCGGAAAACCTGGGCTTGAAGGTCGCGGCTATCCCCTCGAAATTGACATCGGAATCCCATACGAGATCGGTGCTGAGCCAGGGATTGGGGATTTTTCCCGCGCCGAGGCTGAGCCAGATATAGGGTTCGCTCTGGATATAGGCGCGATCGAGCACCAGCGTGTACTTGTTGAAATTGCCGTTTCCGCCGCCCATGGTCTGGTTGGTGGAGACAGGATTCGTCGTCGTGCCGGTCGTGATGCGAAACGACGCGCTCGTGTAGTCGCTGATCTTCGCCTTCATGCCGAGGCGCGCCTGCAGGCGCAGGTAATCGTGCGTATCCGTGGTATTGGCTATCAATGTCAGTCCGTTCGGATTGTAATTGAGCGGGGGCGCATTTCCGGCGGGAAAGTTGTCGCGCTCGAAGCGCACGCGGAAATCCCCGCTCCAGGAAATCCTGGAGAGCCAACCCGGAAGCGCGCCCGGATCGCCCCAGCGCTCGCCCTGTGCCTGCGCCAGCACTTCCTGCTTGATCTCGGCCTTGATCTGCTCCCTCACCACCTGAGGCACGTAGGGCACGCGCACTTCCCCAGGCTTTACAGGCTCGGCAGGCGCATCGTGCAGCAACTGGTTCGCCGCATCCTGGGTGATGACCCCCTTCTGCACCAGCATGGCGACGAGGTTCTTCATCGTGCTCCCGGCGGAAGAAGCGGCAGACGCGCTGTCCTGGGGCGCGGGAACATCCTGCGCAGGCGCGGCGACAGGCTCGACGGAAGCGGCGACAGCAGACGCGGCGACAGGCGCGACCACGGCGACAGGCGCGGGCGGATTGATCTGCCTGACCAGTTGGGCGGCTTCGTCCCCTGTCAATACCTCGCCCTTCTGCAGCGCGTCGATAATATTCAGATTCGCCTGTTTCAGGGATTCAGGGGTGGCCTGCGCCGCATTTCCCGCCAGATCGTCCGCGACATCCTGCGTCAGGATGTCTTTTTGCACCAGCATCTGCACCAGGTTGGAAGTCGACTGCTGCAGGGCATCGACCTTCGAGCCCGAGGACTGATCGCCGTTAACGAGATTGGCCGCATCCTCGGATATGACTTCCTTCTGCACCAGCAGGGTGACGAGGTTCTGCAGCGGAGTGCCTTCCGAAGGAACGGGCGGGCCTGCGGGAGCGGCAGGCGCGGCGACTTCTGCGGCAGGTGCGGCCTGCGCGGATTCAGGCATGGCCTGCGCGGATTCAGGCGCGGCACCGGCGGAAGCCGCGGCGGGCGCATCGGCGACGGGGGCTTGCGCGACAGGAACGGGATCGGGAAGCTTGGGCGGCGGCGGATCGATCACCTCCGTCAACTGCGCGGCGTCATCCTTCGTCAATATCTCGTTCTTCTGCAGCGCATCGATGAGCCCCAGCGTCGTCTCTTTCTGCGAATCGGACTTTCCCATCAGCTCCCCGGCGGCATCCTGCGGCAGAATGTCCTTCTGCGCCAGCATCTGGATCAGGTTGGACGTGGTCTGCTGCAGGGCATCGACCCTGCCGCGCGCGATCATGGGTCCGAGCATCTGATCGGGGTTTCCGGTAAGAAGATTGGCTGCATCCTGCGAGATGACCTCTTTCTGCACCAGCATCTTCACAAGACTCGACGTCGCCTCCTGCAGCTTGTCGAACTGGCTTTCCTGGCCGAATGCCGCGCTGCAGAACATCGCGAGGAAAAGCGCTGCTGAAATTTTCATGTTCTTCATTATCCGATTCTTCAAAATTAGCGTGAGCTGACGCGCAGCTTCACGGGTTCCGGCATGTCCGGCGGCGGTTCGTTGAAAGGTTTCATGCTGCCCAGTATTCTCCTGATTTCCGCATCGATTTCGGCATCCCCCGAACCCAGCACCTGGAAGCGCTCCACGCTGCCGTTGCGCGCCAGCCAGATCTGGACGATGACCTTGTATTCGACCTTGCGCAGTTTCTCGCTGCGGTTCAATTCGTCCTTCAGGCTCTGCTGCAATCCGCCAAGATAACCCTTGAAGCGGCTGCCTCCCCCGCCCAGGGTGATGTCGCGCCCGCCCGGCCTGCCTTCGAGGCCGAAACCGTCCCCGCTGCCCGTCCCCTTGGCGTCGACCCCGAGATTCCCCGGCGGCGGCGCATCCTGGTGCGGCTGCTCCGGAGGCGGCTCGTTCATCTTCACCTCCTCCTTCGGCTGTTCCGGCGGCGGAGGCGGAGGCGGCTTGTCCGGGGGCGGCGGGGGCGGCGGCTTGATCAGGGAAATCTGCTGCACCACCCTTTTCTTGGGCTGGTCCGCATCGTTCAGGAAGCCCCTGATCATGAACACGATGCCCACCACCACCGCAAAAAGCACGAGCCCCCCCACGAGGAGCGGCAGGTGCCTGCGAAAGCTCTTCTTCGTCATGCGCTATTTCACCAGCTTCTGGGTCACCAATCCCAAATGCGTGATGTCGAGGCGCCCGAGCAAATCCATGACCTCGATCACCTTCTCGTACTGGACCTTCGCATCGCCCTTGATGACCACGGGCAAATCCGGGATTTCGGCCGAAAACGCCTTCAGCCTGGTTTCCAGTTCGGCCATGGTGACGGGATAGGTGTCGAGGAACAGCTTGCCGTCAGCCGTGATCGTGATCGCCTTGGTTTTCGGCTTGGCGAGGCTGGGGGCGGAACTCGCCTTGGGCAGGTCGACCTTGATGCCCTGAACCGAAGCGGTCGTCATGATGATGAAAATGATGAGGAGCACATACGCAAGATCGAGCATCGGCGTGATGTTGATCTCGTCATACGGTTCGTTTTCGGCCTGGAGTTTCATGCCTGCCCCTAGCGAGAATACGCTTCGGTGATGCGGCTGATGAATTCATCCGAGAACACATGCATGTCCGCAGTGACGTTCTTGATCTTGCTGCCCAGATAGTTGTAGCCGAAGAGCGCCGGGATCGCGACCCCGAGGCCCGCGACCGTTGCGACAAGCGCCGCCGCAATGCCCGGCGCGATCGCCGCGACGTTCACATCGCCCGTCGCCGCGATCGCCGCGAACGTGATCATGACCCCGACCACGGTGCCGAGGAGCCCGAGGAACGGGCCGCCGCTGATGGCGATGGTGAGCAGCACCATGAGGCCGTTGAGCTTCTGGGTTTCGCGCACCAGGGTCGCATCCAGGCTCGCCTTGATCGCGCCTATGGCCTGCGGGCTCAAGTGCTGCTTGCCGGGCTCCGCCGCGCCGAAGCGATTCCTGATTTCCTGGACCCCGGTATGATAGATGCGGTAGAGGGTGGAATCCTGGTAATGGTCGTGCTTGCCGACCAGCACGGAAAGGAGCGGGGAATCGCTGAGATCCTCGTCCTCCTCGGTATCGTCCGCATCCAGCCGCGCGGTTTCCATGATCGCGAGCTTGCCGTAATCGGCCATGAATGCCTTGTTTCTCTTCTGGACCTTGCCGAGGACGACCCCCTTCACCAGCATCACGATCCAGCTTATGGCCGCCATGACGATCAGGATGCCGATGACCACCCAGCCGTCCAAAGTCACCGAATGCAGGATGGTGCCGAAATAGGACGTGTCGCCGCCGCTGCCCTTGACTTCGTCGGCGCCTATGGAGACGAGCGCCGAATCCGAGCCCTGGCTTTTCGCCTGAACCTTGATCCAGTCCGCGGGGCGCGAAATGCCCGCGAGTTCGAGCTCGTCCATTTCGCCGGAATACCCCCTGCCGACGGTGATCGCCCCCTGCATCTGGGGAAGCGCAACGTTCGCGTTCCCGACTTCCTGCCCATCCAGATATACCGATAGCGTCTGACCGGCCGTCAGCGCGACATGATGCCAGGCTCCGGGGGCCACATCAGCGGTTTTCGGAGTCTGCACCCCGTTCACTTCGCCATAGAGCTTGCCCCCGGAAATGCCGAGGGTGACGGACTGCCCGCCATCCTGCTGCTGGAACAGGATCGCTTCCATCGGCGAGGCCACCTTGACCCAGGCCGAAACCGTGAAGCCCTGTCCCGTGCGCGCCGCCGGCAGCGTCATGAAGCCCGCGCCGTCGAAAGTCGCCCCTGCCCCGATCAGGGAGCCGTCCCCCATTTTTCCGGTGAACTGCGATGCATGGTTGCCGTTGGCGGTCGCATCCTTGGGCGCGCCATCCTTGTCGTTGAAGTGATAGACGGCATTCTGGCTCGCATCATAAGTGGCCCTGGCATCCCCCGAAGAGCCGCCCGCCTTGTCGTTGCCCGAATACAGGTAGATCGTCCCGGCCTTTCCGGGTTCGAGCTTCGGCACCTGCACCCAGATGAAGGCCATCTCGTTGACCGCATCGTATTTCTCGATATGGTATTTGAGCGGGGTCTTGTCGTCTTCGGCCACGAAGCGGATGTCGGCTCCGTCGTCCTTCGCCGCCGAAAAATCGAAGTCCCCGGTATGCAGGCGTATCAGCACCGGAACCTGGGCGAGCGGCGCGCGGGTCTCGACCTGGGACATGTTGAGGGTGATTTTCTTGCGCGTGCTCCAGGCTTCATCCCACCAGGCATGCGAGGTTGCCGGGATGAGGCTCAGGGTTGCGGAAAGGACGAGTAGCGCTTTTTTTATGTTCATGGTGCAATATTTTCGCAAATGTTGGTTACAGGAAGGTGACATCATTACAGTATCGGTTGCGGAGCGCTGCATCATGGCACCAAAGCCTCCCCGCCGAGGCCGATCACGTCGACCGAAAGGAAGAGCGGCTTGAAGTTCGCCAGAGCCGCCTTGATCTGCGACATGTCGCTCTGGTTGCCGAGCTTCTGCGTCGCCTGCTCCGCGGCCTGGCTCGCGCCCTGGAAGTTGCCCACCCCGGCAAGCCCACCCATGCTGGTCGTCGTCGTCACCGGCACCCCTGCCGCGACCCCGCCGAAATTGATGTTGTCCGCCCCGACCACGTGCAGCGCGCCCAGGAAGATATTGCCCGCCGCCCCGATGCCGGCATCCCCGGCATTGATGACGCCGGAAGGCGCGAAGAGATCGACCGAACCCGGAATCACGTTCTTGTTGGCAAGCAGCACGCGGATGCCGCTGCCCACCACGGACTGGGTCACGTCCACGTTGAATGTGCCGGTCTTGGGGTCAACCGTCAAAATCGGCGGCGGCGTGGAGGATACTGTCTTCGATCCCTTGCCCGCATCGAGATTGCCGTAGGACGACCACATCAGGATGTTTCCGCCCTGCAGCGTGAAGACGCGCGACTGGTTGACGAGGAAATCGTTGTTGACGAAGGCGTTCACGTTCCCGCCCTTGACCGTGACGATCCCGAGTTCCGAAGCGGTTTTCTGCGGGCCCAACGAGGAAGGATTGGCGAGGCCCGCATTGACTCCGCCGCCCGGGGTCAGGATGTTGATGTCCCCGCCGCGCACGGTCTTGATCTGGCTGTAGTAGAGATTCACATCCCCCTGGTAGGTGGCCGGGAACAGGGTGGCAATCGCGCCATATCCCGCGTTGTAATTGCCGGTATTGATGGCATTGCGCCCGGATGCCCTCAATTCGCTGAAGAACACCTGGTTCACGAAGGCATTCTGAAGATTGGCGGGCATCTTGCCGAATGCGGCATAGGCGTCGGCTGCGGCCGTGACCGGGGAAGAAGCATAGGCGTTGACGAAACTGACGAGATCCGTCCCGTATGTGGCGCTCCTGGCCGGGTCGATGTATTTGCCGATGAAGGCCTGCGTGCCGGCGGCATTGTTCCCCGCCCCGGCGAGCACGGTGACCCCCGCACCCGCATCGGGCAGGTAGGGGTTGGACAGATTGCCGTCGGTCAAAAGGCCTGCCGACTGCCCCAGGTCCACGTTGCGCCCGGCCTGCATGACAAACTGCCCCGGCCCGGATACCGTGATCCCCATGGTCGAGGAAGACGGGGAATTGGCATTCGGGGTATAGAGGATATCGCGCCCCGCAGTCACGCTGGTGGCGTCGCTATTCTGCATGTTCTGCACCGACAGCGAGAGGTTCATAATGTCCTGTCCCGCCTGGATCACCGCCGATTTGGGCAGGGTCAGGTTGGGCGTGAGCACTATGGTGTTGTCGCCATTGATGCTCCCGCCTGCCGCGATGACGACCGGGCCGGTATTGTCCGCATTATGCAACGGCGACTGGGTGCCCGCCGCCACCCCATGTCCCATCGACATGGCATCGGTATAGGTGGTGAGGGGCGTGGCGGGCTGCAATGCGCCGGAACCGACATCGGACATGGTCAGAAAGCCGTTGAGATTGATGTCCGAGCCCGCCAGGAACTTCATATTGCCAGTCGAAGACGGGAAAAGCGTCATGCTATTGTTTTTGCTGATGCTCCCGTTCAGCGCCGTGACGTTCAGCGTGCCCGGATAGAGCGTGGCCGCTCCCAGCCCATATGTGGTGTCGCTGACATAAATATAGGGGGCAGTGGCTGTAGTGTATTTCGCGCTGGAGAAGAAAGTCGTGAGGTTGCTGAGGAGCACATTGCCGTTGAGGCTGGTCAGGGAAACACTGCCGGCGTCGTTATAGGTCGAAAAAACCGACCCGGTACCCAGCAGGGTTGGATTCATCACGGTCTGCAGGTTGAGATCCCCGCCCGTCCTCACGTCGAAACTGCCCTGCCCCAGGGCGAGTATGGTATAGAGCGTGGTACTGGGATCGACGCGCGAAGTTCCCATGGCCCCGCCCGCCCTGATGCTCCCCTGTCCGTTGCCCACATAGAAGATGCCGCTGTCGATGTTTCCGCCTGCCTTGACCGTGAGATTGCCCCCTCCCAGCGTCTGGGTCGCGCCGGAAGCATCGACATAGCCTGTGGTGGGCGCCATCGCGGACAGGCTGGTGATATTGCCTCCGGCGCTGATGTTCACGTTACCCCCGCCCAATGCGCCGATATTCTGCGCGAACGAGCCGAAATCCACCCACCACATGCCACCATTGGCCGAAGTCTGGCGCTGCAGCCAGTCGGTAGTGATGAGTTGCGTAACCGCGGAGCCCTGGCCGTTCTGCCCCACCGCGCTGATGTTTCCCTTGACGGCTATATTGACATCCCCGCCGCCCGTAGTGAATGCCTTGACCGGGCTTGCCGCAAGGCTCGAGGGCAGACCTTGCGCCAGTTGCCCTGCGGTATAAATCGTCGAATAGCTGTTGCCCAGATAAAGGCCGCCGCCTGCCGCGATATCGACCGTTCCCGTCCCTGTGCGTATCATCTCGAAATTTGTTGTTGCAGGTGTACCAGGATGGTATCCCCTTTTATTGGTATACGAGGGTGTGCCAGGAATGTAACCTCCGGGGGCGAGCGCCACATTGCCATTGCCTGAATTATTGACCGCCATGACATTGGCGCTTGTCGAATCAGAGCCCGCAACCAGCCGGTACGACCACGAAGGGCCAGACGAAAGGGCGAACACATTACTCCCGCCCGCACCGGACCCTACTGACTTGAATCCGTCGCTCAAGGACGCCGTAGTGGACGTGTCTGTAGTCTTGTTCACCGTTACGGTAGTCGTCGCAGCATTGATGTCGGTCGTGGTGACCGTGGTGGTGATGATCGTGTCGGCGGAGGTGGCGCCGGCGACGGAAGTCTGGGTTGTGCTTGTGCTGATGCCGACCTGCGTGCCGGATACGGTCTGGGTCGTAGTGACCAGCGGCGAACTGACCGTTGTGACCACCGTGCCGAAATTGAGGTTGCCCGCCGCCTTCAAGGTCAGGATGCCGGGTTCGGTGTTGTTGCCGTTGCCGTCGCTGAAGCGCCAGGTGGAGAGATCCCAGTTGGACGCCAGGGTAAGATCGGCGGCGGAACTGATCTGGATTCCCGAGACCACATGCATGTTGGAAAGGCCGGTCATGCCTAGCCTGGCCTTGATGGTCGAGGAATTGCCGGCGAAATTCTGCGCATCGAGATAATAGGCGGATGTAGGCATCAAATCTGCGGCGGATATTGTGTTCGCCACGACATTCCTGCCCGCATCGTAATTTTTGTAGCCCTCGACAACGACGTTCGCCAGGGGATTCACGTTGATGGAGGTGCCGGCGAGGGTGTCGACCGCCACATCGGTCCCCGCCGCATTTTGCAATGCGCGCAGCAGGACGGTTCCCTGGTTGGCGCCGGAGACATTCATGTAAGCGCCGTTCATGAGATTGACTGCTCCGTTCGCGGCCTCCAGCGCCACCTTGCCGCCGTTGCCCGTAATGCCATGGGCATCCAGGATCGCGCCGGAACCGAGAACCACGTCGCTATTGGCGGCAAACAATATGTCCCCTCCGTTCGCCCCGGATGCGTCCACCTTGCCGTTGACCGCGATGCTTCCGTTATCCGCTGCAAGATGGAAGCTGCCGGCTTTCACCACGCTTCCCGAATCGAGCGCAAGGCTGCCGCTCCTCACCCTCATGTCGATAAGCTGGGTGAATCCTCCGGCATTGAGCAGATTGTCGAGCATGGTGACGGAAGCGAGGCTGCCGGTATCGAGAACGAAGGAACCCTGCCTGCCCGATGCGGCGGAACCGTTCAGATTCCCCGCGATCGAAACCGTACCGTTGACTGCGCTCACGGCGAGCGCTCCCGCATCCCCGCCGTTGCCGGAAACGTCCACTTTCGCCCCGCTGTTGATGGAGACATTGCCCTTGTCGGATATCAGCGCGATGGAACCGGCGGAAGCGTAGGCGATCTGCCCCCCGATGGCCTTCGAAGCGCCTGCGGCGCTGGTTTGCGAGGCGCCGTCGAGAACCACCCCGTCGGTTGCCGATGCGCCGGTCGCATGCAGGGTCAAGGCGCCCGCAGACAGGCTGATGACCCCCTTATCCATTATGCTCTTTCCCGTAACGGCGAATTTCGCCCCGATATCGGCATTCGCCGGGGCAGCGGCTGACGGCCCCTGGATGAGGGTGTCGTAGCCGGTTGCAACGATGGACTGGTCCGATTTCGCGGCCCCCGTGATTACCCCGGAAAGCGCGAGGCTGTGGGTATTGTTCGATGAAGAGGCAACGTGCAGGCTGCCGGTTCCCTGCCCCACGATCTGCTGCGCGGCATTGAGCGCAACGCCGTCGAACCCCTGTATGGTTTTGGCCCCATCGGCAAGGATGATTTTGTCCGCGTTCACGTTCAGGGTTCCAGCGCCTGACGCACTCGAAGTCAAAGCCCCGTTTCCGTTCATGAAGGTCACGCCGGAAGCATCGATTGTCGCCGTACTGCCCGCATTATTGATTCCGGCAAGGCTCTTCGCATTCAATGTCAGGCTGGATATCCTGTGCCTGCCGCCCGCATCCACCCCGCCAAGGGCAGCCGCGCCGTAGAAATTGATGTCGTTATAGCTGTGCAGGGTGATGTCCTGGAATGCCTGCATCTGCCCGAGCAATGCAGGCGTCAGCGACAGCGAATTCACCCCGGACGAACCGGCGCCGATGTCGATGGCGCTTGCCGCGACCGAAAACGACTTGCCGGAGAAATTCGCGCCGTCGCCTGCGTTCGTCGCCTGGGTGGCGTCCAGCAACACCGAATTCGTCGAGGATACCGTTGCGCCGTTCTCGACGGTGAGCTTGCCCTTGGCATTGGCGACATTGCTCCGCGTCACCGTCACCTGGTTGCTTGAGGAGACGCGCAGCAATGCGCCGTCCCCGCTGATGGCGATATTTTGAGGCGTGCCGGAATATTTGCCCGTCCCCTGGATACTGCTCCCGGCTTTGACCGCCACCGTATTGTTCGCAGCCAGGATGATTTCAGGCCCCGAAATGGCCGCCCCATTCTCGACCAGGACCGAATCCGCTCCGACCGAGACAGCCATGCCGCCGGCAGTCTGAGTCCTCGTCCCGCCGATCAACAAACTCTCGGCGCCCAGCGCGTTGAGCGTGGCCGAAGTCAATTCCACGAAGCCGGCGGCTCCGGTTCCGGCTGCGTTCACGATATCGAATCCTGAACCCTTGAAATCCACCCATGCCCCCCTGCCGCCGGAACTGGTGTTGAACGTGCCGGAGAGATTCAGCGTGGCGCCCGCTCCGGATGCATTGACGACGAGCTGCCCCGCATCGATGGGCGACCTTGGGGCGATCGCGCCGGTGGAGGCTGCCTGCGCCGCGAAAAATGCGTTGGCGAAACTGTCGTGAAATTCGGATTGCGTGCGCACTATGCCCCCCGATGAGACGGCAAAGCCCGACCAGCGCGCATCCTGTATGCTGGTTCCCGCAACGGCATACTTGCCCGCCATGATCTGCGTGCCGTCGGGCAGCGCGCTCGCCCCCTGCCCCGGCTGCATGTCCTGGTAGCCGGAAACCGCCGTCACGCGGTATGCGCCGGGAAGGAGGGCATAGCTCGCAGGAAGCAGGGAATAATACCCTGCCTTGAGTCCGGCCCCGCCTGCAAGGTAGACCATCGCGCCGTCTTTCAGCGTTGTTTTCGACCCAGCCGCCTGATATTGACCTGCCGATTGCGGGTCATAGGGAGAATAACCCGAAAGCCCCGGCAGTATGGCATAGGTATTGGCGGGGGCGCTGGAAGGATCGAGCACGTTGGTCGAGCCTCCCGTTCCCGCGAAAAATTCGCCGGCGTAGAGATCGCCGCTTCCGGAGAGATCGACGGTCGCGCCCTTGGCAACCGCGATGTTCGGCCCGGTCAGCTTCACGATTTTCTGCGGCGGCGCGGCGATCTGCACGAGCGTACCGTTGCCGTTCAGGTCGTAGTTCCATGTTTTCCCGCCCTGGATCGAACCGAACGGAACGATCTGCCCTTCGGCGGATACGGAAGTGACGCTCCCCGCCCCCAATGCCACGCTCGAAACGCCGTTGAGGTTTATGGTCCCCGTCGGGGCCTTCAGCACCCCATTCTGGAAGATGTTCGCCGCGCTCAGGGTCAAACTTCCGCCGGCGGACAACACCGGGGAAGGCGCGGCTCCGCCGGACTGCACCGTGATGCTTCCGTTAGCCGCTCCGGTCGCGTCTTCCACCGAAAGCTTGAACTGCGCGAGGGTGCCGGTATAGACCTGGCTCGCCTGCATGACGACATTGCCCTGTGTGCTCAAGCTTCCTGTCAGGGATTGCGTCGTGGGCACCAGAGCTTTGTTCGAATCGAGAACATAAGTCCTGGGATCGAGGACTCCGTTCAGACGGATGTCCCCGTTGCTCGAAATCGAAACAGAATTCGCGCCGGATATAGCGAAATTCCCGGCAAGGTCGACAAGCTGCGCCGAAACCGTCAGGCTTCCCGCGCCTGCCGTGGGAATCGGCGCATTTGCGGGTTGATTTCCGGCGTCGAGATTCCCGAGGGTGACATGGCCCGAAGCTACCGATGCATTTCCGGCAAGCTTGATGACCGGGGAATCGAGGACAATGCTGCGCCTGGTGGCAAGATTGACGGTATCGGCAAGGTTGATCGAATTATAGCTCTTCAGGGAAACCTGATCGAAGCTCGCGAGGGTGCTCGCATCGAGAAACGCCTGCCCTTCCATAGAAACAAGGCTGGCTTTCCCCGCTGCCTTATCGTCTCCGGGGATCAAACCTGCTTTCGCTGCGAAGCTCCCGCCTCCGGAAGCTTGCAGCGCAAGATTCCACGATGTGCTGTTCAATAAACTGTTGGCCGTTCCAGGCGTCACGGCATCGTAAGTATTGGAGAATTGTTTTCCGTTCAGATTCAAGGAGAAGCTTCCCGCAGCCGCCTGGCTTCCCGCTTCGACTCCCCCCTTCATGCTGCCGTCGAATATCGCGCCGTCCACAGCCGTGACGGAAATCGTGCCCGCATCCCCGGCCACATGGGTTCTGGCGTAAATCAGGCTGCCCGAATTCATCTGCGGCAGGTCGATGTTGGCGGAGGTTCCCGAGACATCCATCACGGAGCCCTGCTGGGCCACAACGAAGCTCGCAAGGGAAGCGGCATTGTTGATATTGATCATCCCGCCGGGAAGCACCTGTCCCTGCACCAGCCCGTTCGAACTCGGCTGGGACTGCATAAAATAGCCCTGCGCCAGGAGCCGGCTGTTTTGACCCAGCCATATGGATTGGTTGCCGGCGTAAACTGTAGTGGAGGGCAAAGTCAGGCTGAGGTTGATCGTCCCGGCAGGCGCGTCAAGCATGCCCAGTACGGTCAACTGGTTGTTCGCAGTAAGCGTGATGCTCGCCCTGGGGTCGACCCGGATGCTTGCGCCTGAGTCGATGGTCAAGCCTCCCCCCCCGTTGGTTGCCTGAATCAGAGTGATGCTGGCGGGATTTCTCTGCCAGTCGGGAAGAAAACCGGGGCTGGACAAGGCATAGACGTCCGTTCCGGATGGCCTCGATGCCGCATCCTGGTTCAGGATCAGGGTCTGGCTTTTTGGCTGCACGGGGCCGGTCACGGTCAGCCCGTTGTTCAGCAGCGCAAAAGGAGCCTTGCTGAAGGAAGAAGCAACGCTGTAGGAGGAAAATCCGCCAGACTGGAAAAATGCAGCGGGAAGGAGCAGCGTGCCATTCGGTGCGCTTCCCCCGATCTGGACATCTGCTGCGCTGCCGAGGGAGAAACTCCCGCCTTTTCCGCTTCCCACGCCGTAGCTGCTCAGGGCGGTTCCGTCCAGCGCCGAGATATTGCCTGCAAGCCTGACATTCCCGCCGTTCCCGCCGTGAATCCTGCCGGACTGATCGACCCAGCCGCCGCCGGAAGCATCCAGGATGGATATGATATTGAGATCGCCTCCTGAAGCGAGCGATATGCCACCGCCGTTCACGATTATGGGCCTGGTGAAATCGGGTGCGCCCAGCAACTGTGAATCGTTGGTCCATGTTCCGCGCGTCGAAATGTTTCCGTTGACCGTGACCGCCCCCGGCAATTGATCCATGGCCGCCACGGTTTTCAGCGCGATCGATCCCCCCGGCGCATTGATGGAACCCAGCATGTTCACCACCTTGCCCTGCAGGGCAAGCGATCCCCCGGGGGCAAGGTTCAGCGCGGTGCCGGCAGCGATCCCGGCGCTGCCGTTCGTGTAAACTGCAAGATTGTCGATATTCGAGGAAAACAGTCCGGAATCGACGACAATCGGGGATGTCGAGGATAAGGCATCTCCGACCGCGTAGTTCGTCTGCTGCGGATTCGTTTGCACCACGACATCGTTGCCCGTGATATAACTGGTGGTAGTGGTGCCCGGAATTATCCTGGATGCGACCGCAGCCCCTGCCTTGTAGCCCAGGGTAAGGGTTCCGCCATTCGGGAGCATCTGCCAGGTGTTCCTGTAATTGTTCGCTGCAAGAGTGGCGGGGTCGACATAGGGCTGCCTCTGGTAACTGCCTGCAACCGTTTTCGACAGAATCCTGCCTTCAATCGCGGCATTGGACGCCATGAGGGTGACGGAGCCTGCGGCCATGCCCTGCACATATCCGGGATCCCAGCTCCGGGCGCCGCCTCCCATGGTGTTCCAGGTTTCCGTGACGCCCCACTTGCTGTGGACCACGCTGTACGTGCCGCCCATGCCGTCGTAAATCAGGTTGGGGGAGGCATTGGATATATCGTAGGCAACGCCTTTGGAAAACAACGTGGTCGAATCGATGTAGGCTCCGGTGTAATTGACCTTGCCCCCTGAAATATCGACGGTGGCGCCCGGATTCATGATCGCATCCACTGTGGATGCGATCAGCACCTGGCCGCCCGAGGAAGTGCGCTCGGCAACCGTCCTGCCGATCTGGGCTTCATCCCCTGTGATGTTGGCGAGCGTGGAGCCCTTCCTGATGTCGATATAGACGTTCTTCCCCCAGAGGAAGCCGTTCTTCTGCATGGGCGCATCCGCCATCTGACTGCCGCGCAACTGGACAGACAGAATGTTGCGCGCGACCGAGACGGATGCGCTGCTGCCCGAAACGTCCACGATGCTGCCATTGTCGAGAAACACCCTCGCCCCGTCATTTCCCGAGACCGGCTTGTAATTGGGATTGAGAAAGCTGCTGTAGGCAAGCTTGGAATTGATTTCCTGATAAAGTCCCGTGCCGCTTTGATCGACCGAACCTACCGTGGGATCGATGCTGCCTGCAGCGACCAGGTTCACCTTGCCCCCCGGCGCAATGATGCTGCCCGCGACATTCACGGTCTTGCCCATGACTTCGATTATGGAGGGATTGAACCCCTGACCGTCGGTGGTTGTTGAATTATCGCCGGGTTCCGGCGTGACTGCCGTGACGCTGCCTTTGGCCAGGGTCACGTTCCCCGTCTGCGTCGCCCGGATGTCGTAAAACCCGGGATTCCTTTTAACCTCCTGAGAGTAATTATAAGTTGGCGTCCCCAGGGGCGCCACTGAGTGGCGGGCGAGGAGCTTGATCGAGCCGTTCTGGTTCACCGAAGTGGTCGCTGAAACCATGCCCTGCTGGTTCACCGCATAGCCCACCAGGGTGACATTCCCCCTCTGCGAGAGGATGCTGCCCGCATTGGTGACCGTGCCCGCCGCATTGTTCTTCACTTGTCCATTGATGCTGGTATCCGCATGTCCCTGATTCGTCACGTCCACTTCCACAAGCACCCCGCGCAGGTTCGGATCCTGGCTCGCCTCGAAATAGACTTTATGGCCCGCCGCAAGCACAGCCTGCCCGTCGGTTGTGGAAATGGTTCCATTGTTTTCCACCACCGGGGCGAACATCATGATCCTGGAGCCGTTGATAGACGCACCGGTGTCGACTCTGATAAAGCCTCCGGTTCCCGAAAGTCCTGTTATCGAGAATGCCGGGTGGATTTGGTTTTTCGAAAAGTCGGGCACCAGATACCCTGCCTTATATACACTGTCGGCGATGTCGAGCGACGATGCGATCAGTCCGCTCACGTTCACCTGGGCGCCGTTGGCGAAAACGATGCCGTTCTGGTTGACGAGGTAGACCTGCCCTTGCGCATTGAGCTGCCCCGCGATAATGCTGGGATTGCCGCTCCAGATGCGGTTGAGCACGCTCGCCGTGGCGCTCGGCTGATTGAAATTGACGCTGTAGCCCTTGTCGATGTTGAAGCTCTGCCAGTTGAGTATGGCCGTGGGGGACTTCTGGGTGATGGTGTAGGTATTGCCGCTCGTAACGGGCGCATTGACGACCCCCGCCTGAACGAAACCCTGCTGGCCTGCCGGCGCGTTGCTGCATGGCGCGCAGGGAACAGGCAACGGCGGCGCGGCATGGGCGGGAGCTGCGGCGAGCAGCATCAATGTCATTCCGAAGCTTTTTGCCGTCATTTCCAGCCCATTGCCTGTCATTGCGAGCCCCTTTGCCGTCGCTCCAGGCCAATTTTCTGTCATTTCCAGCCCATTACATTCGCCCGATGACGGGTGCAGGAGTCCGCCCCGAGCAGCATCAAGGCAGGATTTTCTCCACTTCGGCTTCGCCTCCGGTCGAAATGACAAGGGGGTTGTCATTGCGAGTCCCTTTGCCGTCGCTCCAGGCCAATTTTCTGTCATTTCCAGCCCATTGCCTGTCATTCCGAGTGTAAACGAGGAATCCTCGAATTCCTGCCTCTGATCGAATGCCGTTTTCAGATCCATCGCCATCCCCTAGTTTTCGATCACCGTCCTGAAGAGAACCACGGGCCGTCCGGCCGGAGTGTAGGTCGAGGCCCTGAGCGGCCATGCCACATCCAGCACCATGGAAAACGCGTTCATTGCGGCAAGACGCACCCCGAAGCCCGCGCTCGCAAGATCGAATCTCGAAGTCTGCCCCGGCAGGGCTTCCCTCACCCTCAGATGCGCTTCGTCGACGAACACCACGGAGCGCAGATCGTTGAGCCTGGACGAGACTTTGCCCGCCCATTGCGGCCCGCGCAATTCGAACGTGGCATGCAATCCGTCGTCCGCCGCCTGCTCCGCTTCGAAATAGCCGCGCACGCTGTCCGCCCCGCCCGCCGTGAATTCCTCGTTCGAGATCAGCGGCCCGCCCGCGATCTGCCCGTCCGCCCTGGCGAAGAACGCGAGCCCCCTGGGCAGTTCGAGCGTTGAATCGAGTCCGGCCCTGACATAGAAATAATCCGGCGTGGCGTTGAGGCGCTTGCACTCGAACTGAGTCGTCATCTGCCCGTTGCAGAAAACCATCCTGTCTCCGAGCCCCCTGAACTTGAAATTCATCGTGGCGTTCGCATTGGTCACCGCCCCGTCTTCGGACAGGCTTGCATTGTACCCTGCCGAGAACGGAATGTACGAGATGGGGGTGCGCCCCGTATTGGCCCCGGAAAGATAGGTGTCGTCCTTGAAATCCTTGTAGTCCACCCCCAGGGTCAGCGAGTGCTGGAAGGTTTCCCGCGCGGGAAGCGGCATCACCCATCTCGCACCGAGGATGTTGCCCTGCCCCAGTACCGTCATGCTCCCGATCGCGGCGACATTGCTGCGCGAGAGCACCCCGTACACCGCAAGCTGGTTCCCGGAATTGAACGGCACCACATAAGTTCCGGAGAGCACTTTGACCTGCGAGGTGTTCTGCGGGGAAGTCTGGAACGAGAGCGAGACGCTGTGCTCCTTCTGCCACAGGTTGTCGTAGCGCACCGTGCCCGACAGGCGCAGCGGTGTGGTGTTGGCGCTCCTGTGGTTGTCGAGGCTCAGGCTCTCGTGCAGGGGCAGCTTGTCCGCGACCTTGAGTTCGGCTTCCACCGTTCCCGGCGTCTTTCCGGGGCGCAGGACAGGCGCGATCTTGAGGTCCGCCGGGCGGTTGACGGCTTCGAGCTGTTTCTGCAATGCGGGGAAATACGGCACGTTGCCCGCCGCAAGCTCGGGCACCTTGGAGAGGATGCGGCTCATGGAATAATAGCGCGAACCCGTCACGCGCACCCTGCCCACGCTGCCCTCCATCACCTTGAGATGCACGATGCCGCCGTTCACGCTCTGCTCCGGTATATCCACCAGCACGGTGAGATACCCTGCGTCGTGATAGGTCTTTTCGAGCGCAGCCCGCGCCCGCTCCACGTCGTCTATGCTCTTTTTCTCGCCGAGATGGGCGTACACCGCCTCCTCGATCTGGTAGACAGAGAGCAGTTTGTTGCCTTCCACCCTGTATTCGAGGATGTCGAAGCTGTTTTCCTGCGCCGCCACGCCTGCGAGGGACAGACACATCCCGAGGCAAAGCAGCAGTATCCTGATATGAGTCATCTTTTCCATAAGCGCTTTCAAGAAGCGCCCATTATAGACGTAAAAAACCCCGGCATTGCGCCGGGGTATGCTGAGACCAACCAGTCAAACTGATTACTGGTTTTGCACTGCCGGCTGGCAGCTGTTGGCTTTGGTAACACGCAGGGTGGGGTTCGTCATGGTGCCATCGGCATTCATGAGACCGTCGTAGTTGAGGGTAACAGCATTCGACAGTGCGGCGACGCCAACAACCGGAGGAACCTTGGTCGTGCCGAGGATCGCCGGGTTGCCGGACTGGGATGCCATCGCATTGAAGAAGGTCAGCGCATCGCCGGCCAGGACGGGGACGCCGTTAACCACAGCAGCACGCTTGTTCCAGGAGTTGTTGACGACGACATCGTATGCGCCCAGAGTGGAATTCACCACGGAAGGAGCCACGCCGTTGATGCTGATGAAGTTGTAAAGCTCAGGCAGCTTGGCTGCGCCGTAGCCGTTGATGCCGGCGTTTTGCGTGGTGCCTGCGGGACGATCCAGGCCCATCAGACCGATGGCGCGGCCGCCTGCGGGCAGGGTGACATGGGTCGCATCAGCAGCAACTGCCGCGATCGTGCCATTGGTGATGTTGATCGTGTAGCCAGGCGCCGTGCCTTGCTGGGCTGCGGTCATGCAGGTAGCCAGCGCGCCGGACGAGTTGTTTTCGATCACGGTGTAGCCGCTGACAGCGCCGCCCGTCGTGATTGCCTGTGCTGCTGCGGGGGTCTGCGACGTAGTATGGCAAGGATAGCCGAAGAAAAAGTCGTTGATCGAGGCTTGCGTGCCGGAACCCGCGGTGCGCTTGCAGACGATAACCGGGCCTGCGGCCAGTGCCGGAACAGCGAAAAAGTCGACGTTAGACCAGTCGGTAGTTGCGGAGCCCATCAGCGCGGTGACTTGCGCCTTGGTCAGGTTGGTGATGCCGGTGTTGGGCGTCACGATGATGCCCATGGGCTGAGCCAGGGTAGACTGCTTGACCAGGGCATTGTCGATTGCCGGGGTGACCGTTGCGCTGCCTGCAGGGACGTTGATACCGGTGAACATTGCAGGCTCCACGTCGGAAACGCCTGCATCGGGAACCGCAGTGGTGACAACGCCGGTGCAGGACCAGAGGGGCGCGCCGGTGATGCTTTCGGTGCCGACGGAAGCTGCGCCGCAGGTGGTCATGTCGATCCTGTTGACGGCGGTAGCCTGGGCGACGGGAACGACGCCGACGATGGAGCCGCCTGCCGCGGTTTCATACACGATGCCGGTCTTGCCTGCAAGGGTTGCGCCCGCTGCTGCGGAGAAGGTGCCGGCATAAGCGCGGTAGTTCTTTCCGGAAGCGACGGTGGCGCTGCCGTCTTCGAACACGGCCAGCGTGCCTGCGGTGAAGAGGCCGTTGGCGATCTGGCCGATGGTGTTCTGCAGGGCGGAAGAACCGGAGATGAAGAGCTGGACCGTCGATGCTGCAGCTTGTGCAGGGGTCGGGGCTACGGCTTGTGCCTGGCTTGCGAAGGCCAGTGCGCATACTGCTGCGATTGCTTTCAGTTTCATTTTAATATCCTCTGAGTAAATAAATAAAAAGTGTGAATCTACTGCAAGCCGGGGCGAACATCACCCCGGAACAACCTTGTCATCCCGAGCAAGATCCCTTGGGGTCTTGCGAGCGACTTTTCCATCATCCCGAGCAAGCCCCGGAAGGGGCTGCCGAGGGACTTTCCTGTCATCCCGAGCAAGACCCCGCAGGGTCTTGCCGAGGGATCTTCAATTACGCCTTCATTTCCTTGCGGCGCTTGGCGATGAAGCCGAAGAGACCGAAGCCGGAGAGCATCAGCGCCCATTCGCCGGGTTCCGGAACCGCGGCAACCTGGTAGCTCAGGACGCCGTTGGAACCCAGAGTGAAGCTGGAAACACCTGCCGCATTGCCCATCTGGGTCGTGATAGTGCCGGCCAGACCGCCGCGGACGTTATACAGGGGAGTCATGAAAAAGAAGTTCTGGCTCTGTCCGATCGCTGCGGTATCGTAGAAAGGAGCGCTTCCGCCGAAGTTGTTGGCCATGCCGTTGCTGACAGCACCCACATAGGTAGCGCCGC
>JAIELG010000041.1 GCA_019753155.1 Burkholderiales bacterium | reverse complement strand
CCTGAAGCAGCCTCAATGCAAATGGATCAACCAATTACATGATCACCCATTTTGCACAACTTGACGCACACAACCAAATCCACGAAACCGCTTCTTCAGGGACGCAATTGCTCTGCCAACGCGACTGAACATCAACCGCCTGCTGAAAAAACTGAATTTCCGGACACCCATGAAATATGCGGGCTAGGCTGTTACTTATTGTTACATACTTCTGCACCTGATGGAGGGAGATATGAATAAAGCAATAGGAGCAATCCTTGCAGTGGTCTGCACATCCGCGTTTGCCGATGACAGCGGTTTTTACATCGGGGCTGACGTGGGGCGCTCGAAGACCAGCGCTTCCGGAGTGGTGACCAAATCGACGGACACCGTGTTCGGTGTCATGGCGGGCTATCAGTTCGACCGCAACTGGGCTTTGGAAGCTCAATACACCGGGCTTGGCAAGTATTCCGGAATCGGCGCAACGAGCGGTTCAGCATACTCCAATAAAACCGACGCCTTTTCTTTGGCGGCTGTTGCTGCGCTTCCATTGTCCGATAGTTTTTCGCTCTATGCGAAGCTGGGCGTTGCCAGGGCCAAGAACAATCAGACTTCCGTCGCCTCCGGAAGTCGCAGTACTTCGCGCACTGCGGCAACTTACGGTCTTGGGGTGCAGTACGCGGTGACTCCCGCGCTCGGGGTGCGTTTCGGATGGGACCGTTTCGGTTCGAACGCCATTACGTCCGCCAATGCCACGCTCAGCCGGAACATCAATATCTGGTCGCTTGGTGCAGTGTACAGGTTCTGATTCGAAAGTTCATGCAAGCAAAGACCCAGGGGCAACGCTCGACCCGGTTATGACGAGCACTTTCCGGCGGGAAGTTTCGCCGTGCTTCAATATGACGTTGCGTTGCGGCACGCCGAACTTTTCGGCAAGATAGGCGATAAGCCTGGAGTTTGCCTGGCCTTCGACCGGTGGGGCGGCCAGCCTGATCTTGAGGGCATCCCCATGGAGTCCTGCGATCTCGGTTTTTTTTGCTCCGGGCTGGATGTGCAGGGTCAATGTCAGACTTTCCCCTTCCTGCCGGAACCAGGACATGTCAGAGCATCCCGTACAGGATGGATTCGATCCATGTCAGTGGAATCGTCAGGATAAGCTGGAAAACGATGAGGACAATGAACGGAGAAAGATCCACGTTTCCAACGGTCGGAATTCTTTTCTGGAAAAAGATCAAAAAGGGCCTGGACAGGCTGTTCAGAACCTGAAAAATCGGGGTATAGGGGTTCACCCAACTCAAAACAGCCTGAATGACCAGGATGAGCATGAAAATGTGCATGCTCTGCTTCAAAAGGCCCGTTGTGCCAAGCAGGCAAAGAACCATGACCGTGCCCGGGGTAAAGGGGTGTGGCGCCATGCCGTTCAGCCAGAGGGTTGTCGATAGCACGAAAAGCTCGATCACCCAGGCGAGCAGGAGTGTGGCAAGATCCAGCCCCCAAAGGCCGGGGATGATGCGCCTTGCGGGTCGCACCAGGAAGTCGGTGAGCGCGATCAGGAATGGGGAGAGTGGATTCCTGTAGGGGATGCGCATCAGTTGCAGGTAGAAGCGCAGCAAAAGGGCGATGATGAAGAGTCCGAACACCGTATCGAGCAGGAAGAGCGCGCCCTGATTCAACATGCTGTTTTACCCAGTTCGATTCCCATTTCGCGGGATCGGTCCCTTGCCGCGAAAATCGCTTGCACGATATGCTGCTTCACCCCATGTATTTCCATTGACAGGATGGCGCGCTCGGTCGTTCCGCCTTTCGAAGTGACTTTCTCGCGCAGAATCTTCGCTTCGTCCGCGCTTTCGGAAGCCAGCCTGATCGAGCCTGAAAATGTATCGAGAACCATGGTTTTCGCATCATTGCGCTCGAATCCCATTTCAATCGCAGCCTCGATCATGGCTTCCAGGAAATAGAACACATAGGCCGGCCCGCTGCCGCAGAGCGCAGTGAATGCATCCATTTTATCCTCCTGCTCCAGCCATACGGTCGAACCCACGGATGAAAGTATGTTTGCGGCAATCGCCCTTCCGCTCGAATCGACCTGGGGCAGGGCATAAAGCGCAGAAACGCCCATCGATACCTGTGCCGGGGTATTGGGCATGACGCGCACAATCCTGCCATAGCTATTCAGCCATTTCGAAAGATCGTTCGAGAGCACCCCTGCCGCGATCGAAATGACGAGTTGATCGGTCAGCATCGGGGCCAGCCTCGATGCCACAACCGAAAGCTGCTGGGGTTTGACGGCGAGAAGTATCGCGTCGCAATATACGGATTCAGGACTCATATCCCCGAAGGTCCGCACCTTGTATTCGCTTTCGATATGGGATCTTTTTTCCGGATCGGGTTCCACGACATGAATATTTGCCGCTTTCGCCCCATTTTTCAGTAATCCCGAGATGAGTGCGCAGCCCATGTTTCCGCCGCCGATGAACGATATTTTCATATTCTGGTTCCAAAAATGGCCGATCCTATCCTGATGATCGTCGCCCCCTCGAGGATTGCGCTTTCGAAATCTCCCGACATGCCCATGGAAAGGGTATCGAGATCGAATCCGCTTTCCGAGAGCATCTCCTTCAGGAGCCTGACTTCTGCGAAGCGCGCCCGCTGCAGCCTGGGGTCGTTCGTGGGTTCCGGAATCGCCATTAGCCCCCTCAGCTTCAATCGCGCAAGGCCGCTTATATAGTTTGCAAGGGACAACACTTTTTCGGGTTCTATGCCGCTTTTCGACGCTTCTCCGCTGACATTCACCTGTATGCAAACCTGCAATGGGGGCATGCTTTCAGGTCTTGCTCGAGAAAGCCTGAGCGCGATCCTTTCCCTGTCCACACCATGCACCCAATCGAAATTCTCGGCGATGAGCCCGGTCTTGTTGCTTTGAATCGGGCCGATGAAATGCCATTCCAGATCGAGATCGGAAAGCGCCTTCATTTTTTCGAGCGCTTCCTGGACATAGCTTTCCCCGAAAGCCTTCTGTCCGGCGCGATGCGCTTCCCTAACCGCTTCGGCAGGCCACGTCTTGCTCACCGCGAGCAATGCGACCGGGCCTTCGGCGGTTTTTTCAATTTGCTGCTTGACAGCTTGCAAGCCTGATGCGATTGTTGCCATAATTTGGTCGTAAGATTTCGCCCATACAATGGCCGGGTTTGTCGGGGCGCCTCGTCAACACTTATGGAATTATAATGGATATTTCGGAACTACTGGCATTCGTTGTCAAGAGCAATGCTTCCGATCTGCATCTTTCGGCGGGACTCCCTCCCATGATTCGCGTGAATGGCGATATCAGGCGGATCAATTTGCCTGCGCTGGAGCAGAAGGATGTGCATGGCATGGTCTATGACATCATGAACGATTCCCAGCGCAAGTATTACGAGGAAAATCTCGAATGCGATTTTTCATTCGAACTCCCGGGACTTGCACGCTTCAGGGTGAACGCTTTCGTGCAGAACAGGGGCGCGGCTGCGGTGATGCGGACTATTCCCTCAAAAGTGTTGACCCTGGAAGACCTGAAAGCGCCTGCCATATTCAAGGAAATCGCGAACCAGCCCAGGGGCGTCGTCCTGGTGACGGGCCCCACGGGTTCCGGAAAATCGACGACGCTCGCGGCGATGATAGACCATATCAACGAAAACGAATACGGCCATATCCTGACGGTCGAAGATCCGATCGAATTCGTGCATGAAAGCAAGAAATGCCTGATCAACCAGAGGGAGGTCGGTCCCCATACCTTGAGCTTCGCCAATGCGCTTCGTTCAGCCCTGAGGGAGGATCCGGACATCATCCTGGTGGGGGAGCTGCGCGACCTTGAAACCATCAGGCTGGCGATGACCGCCGCGGAAACCGGACACCTTGTTTTCGGTACGCTGCATACGAGTTCGGCTGCGAAAACGATAGACAGGGTGATCGACGTTTTTCCTGCGGCCGAGAAGGATATGGTGCGGGCCATGCTCTCCGAAAGTCTGCGAGCGGTCATTTCCCAGTCCCTGCTGAAGAAGAAGGACGGCAGCGGGCGGGTCGCAGCCCATGAAATCATGATAGGAACGCCTGCCATCAGGAATTTGATACGTGAAAACAAGGTTGCTCAGATGTATTCTTCCATCCAGACCGGGCAGAGTATAGGCATGCAGACTCTGGACCAGAACCTCCTGGATCTCGTCAGGCGCAATGTCGTCTATTCCGCCGAGGCAAGAGCCAAGGCAGTCAACAAGGACATGTTTCCGAACTGAAAATGGATCGAAATCAGACAACAAACAAGTTCATACACGACCTGCTCAAATTGATGATCAGCAGGAAGGCATCGGATCTCTTCATCACGGCAGGCTTCCCTCCTGCCTTGAAGATCGATGGGAAGGTGACGCCCATTTCCAATCAGGCATTGACCCCGCAGCATACCAAGGAACTTGCCCGCAGCATCATGAACGACAAGCAGGCCATGGAGTTCGAAGCGAGCAAGGAGGTCAATTTCGCAATCAACCCGCCGGGAATAGGGCGCTTTCGCGTCAATGCCTTCGTCCAGCAGCAGCAGGTTGGACTGGTTCTGCGCCTGATCAATACTGAAATTCCGAAATTCGACGACCTGATGCTTCCTCCCATACTCAAGGAAGTGGCCATGAGCAAGAGGGGGCTCGTGATTTTCGTGGGAGGGACGGGTTCCGGAAAATCCACTTCGCTTGCCGCCATGATCGGCCATCGCAATGAAAACAGCCAGGGGCATATCATCACGATCGAGGATCCGGTCGAATTCGTGCATGAACACAAAAAATGCATCATAACCCAGCGAGAAGTCGGGGTGGATACCGACTCCTGGGAGGCCGCACTCAAAAACACGCTCAGGCAGGCGCCTGATGTCATCCTGATCGGCGAAATCAGGGAGAGGGAAACCATGGATCATGCCATCGCTTTCGCGGAAACCGGGCATCTTTGCATGGGGACGCTGCATGCAAACAGCTCGAACCAGGCGCTCGACCGCATCATCAATTTTTTCCCGGAAGAGCGCAGGACACAGCTGCTCATGGACCTTTCCCTGAATCTCAAGGCGCTCATCGCGCAGCGTTTGGTTCCCAAGAAAGAGGGAAAGGGGCGGATGGCTGCGATCGAGGTCATGCTCAATTCCCCGCTCATATCGGACCTGATATTCAAGGGAGATGTTCATGAAATAAAGGAGATCATGGCAAAATCAAGGGAGATTGGCATGCAGACTTTCGACCAGGCACTTTTCGACCTGTACGAGAATGGCAGCATCAGTTACGAAGATGCACTCAGGAATGCCGACTCGGTGAACGATCTCCGCCTTCAGATCAAACTCTACAGCTCCGAGTCGAAAGACCATGACCTAATGTCGGGAATAGATCACCTCAAGATTACCTGACTTTGCGGTTCCCCCCTTCCACCATCCTGTATTCGAACAGCCTGCATTCCAGCGCCCCGTTATAGAGGGGGATGCGGCGCGAGGTGCTGAGCCTGATCAGCTTGGGCAGTCTCATGTCCGCCGTGAAGAAATAGGCATTCCAGCCCGAGAATTTTTTCTTGAGCGCATCTCCAATCCGGGGATAAAGCGCCGCGAGTTCATCGCCTTCTCCCATCCTCACGCCATAAGGGGGGTTCGTGACGATGATCCCGTTCGGCATCGGCGCGGACATCTCGAGGAAATTGGCCTGCTTGAGTTCCACTGTTTTTTCGAGGCCAGCCTCGATGAGGTTCTTTCGCGCCGTCTCGATCGCGCGCCCGAGTATGTCGCTGCCGAATATCTTGAGCACCTCCACGGGTTTGCGTTTTTCCAGACTCTGATTGCGGATGGCTTCCCATTTCTGCCTGTCGAAATTGGCCAGCTTCTCGAAAGCGAAGCTTCTACCCGATCCAGGCGCGATCGAAAGCGCCATCTGGGCGGCTTCCATGAGGAATGTCCCGCTTCCGCACATCGGGTCCAGCAGCGGGATTCCAGGCTTCCATCCGGAAAGGTGCAATATTCCCGCCGCGAGGTTTTCCCTGAGCGGCGCATCCCCTGCGGACTGCCGCAATCCCCTCTTGAACAGCGCATCTCCCGAAGTGTCGATGTAAAGCGAAAACCTGTCTGAGGTCAAATGGGCATGGATGCGGATATCGGGATTCACCGTATCCACGCTGGGGCGCTTTCCATGGGATTGCCTGAATTTGTCGCAGAGTGCATCCTTGATCCTGAGCGTGGCGAAATCGAGGCTGTTCAGGCGGCTTTTTGTCGCGGTCAGGGCGACCTTGATCGTCAGGTCCGGGGAAAACCAGGCATCCCAAGGCAGGGAGGCTGTTTCCCTGTAAAGGTCGTTTTCGTTTTCATAGCCGCATTCCAGGATTTTCAAGAGGATGCGGCTTGCAATGCGGCTTTCCAGATTTACCCTGTAGGCAATTTCCAGATTTCCCCGGAAGCTTGCTCCGCCGTCGAAAATTACGGCGTCGTTCGCACCGATTGCACGGAGTTCATCGCAAAGCACGGTTTCCAGCCCTCTCGGGCAAGGGGCGAAGAATTGCTTCATGGTTTTTCCATTTCGAGGTAAATTTTTTCGTAATCTTTCGCCACATCCTCCCAGCTTCTCCTGAAGGGTTCCGGTGGACTGGTTCTCGAGAGCTGCCTGTCGCATGCCTCGGCCCAGAATGTCACATCCTGTTCGAGGTTCAGGATTTCTCCGGAATCCTTCGGGAGGTAGGGGGCGAAGCCGCATCTGTCCGAAATCACGACGGGAACTCCTGACGACAGGGCCTCGGCAATGACCATCCCGTAAGGTTCGGCCTTTGCGGGGTGCAGGAGCATATCCATGCTGGAAAAGTCCGGATGGTTTTTCCAGCCAGGACAGATGCAATAGTCCAAGCTTGATGCCGGCCTGATGTCTTCAGGGTCGGGGCCGATGATCAGCATTTTCAGTTCGGGACGCTTTTCCCGCAATTTGCGGGCGATTGCGAGCGCCATGTCGAGTCCCTTTCTTTTCCATTCGCGTCCCACGAAGCCGATCACCCCGCCTTGCGCCGGAACTTCGCGCGGCATTCCGGGAATCACGGGATCGACTCCAGGAGGAATGGGGGCGAGGAGCGTGGCATCGGGATAGTATTGCTCGAGCAATTTCTTGATGAGGGGCGAATTGGGCACGACGGCCTTGACTGAAGGGGACAGGAGCTCCCTTCTTTCCAGCCAGAGTTGCATCCGAATGCGCAGGGACAGGCGCTTCCACAAGGGTTTTTCGCGGATCGTGGCGAAGGGCGGGCCGTGGAATGTCGTGATGTCGTGGATGCCGAGCCGCTCATGGCTGTGGATGATGAGATTGTCTTTCGGGTAATTTTCGAAAAAGTCGGTCACCCTGTTCGAAAATCTCAGGAGGGAGAGCCAGCGCGGCCTCTGCCTGATCGACCCCATTTCGTGTGTTTCGATCCCGGCGAAATCCTCGCATATTTTTTTTTCGCATACGACGGTAATTTCGTGTCCTCGCTTTGCGAGTTCGCGCGTGAGTTCCAGGACATATTTTTCCATGCCTCCGACGGCCCCGTAGCGCCTTACGACATGAGCGATCTTCATGACAGGTACTGATCCAGCCCGACTTTTGCGCGGACGGAATCGGAAGCCATCAATCCGGAAAGCATCCGATTGTTCTCGGCAAGGCGGGATCTGTCGTTCTCGGGGTGCCAGAGATGGAATACGAGGGCGGAAAATCTCGCGCTCTTGTGTTTGACGCCCGATCTCAACAGACGGATCACAAGGTCCGAATCTTCAAGTCCCCACCCGGCATAGGATTCATCCAGTCCGTTGATTTTACAGAGGTCATCTCGCCAGGCTGAAAGGTTGCAGGTTTTTACGCCTTCCCATCTGTCGGGCGCATTTTTGCGCCGGATGCCGGGGAGCCGGATGAGCGGCAGGACGCGGTTGATTTGTCCCTTGACGCGGGCAAGGAGCCAATGCGACAGGCTCCATTCATGCACGGGAACTTTTTCCTTCAATACCTTCATGGTGAAGGATTCGTTCAGCAATATCCTGTTTCCTGAAAGGAAGCATCCGGATTCCAGAAGCTTTCTGTGGCTTGCGACGAAATTCCTGGAAGGGATGCAGTCTCCGTCGGTGAATATGAGGTATGGGGAATCTGTAGCTGCGATCGCCCTGTTCCTTATACTGGATGCTCGAAAGCCCAGGTCTTCCTGCCAGACATGTTTGATCGGAAAAGGAGACTTCGCCTGATATTGTTCTATAAGTTCTTTTGTCGCCATCGTCGAGCCATCGTCCGCGACGATCATTTCGAAATTCCCGTCGCTCTGCGCAAGATACCCTTCCAGCACTGCGCGGAGCGCATCGATTCTGTTGTAGGTCGTGACGATCACCGCGATGCGCATTATTTTCCAGACATGAGCATGAGCTTCAGGTAGCGGTAATAAGTCCCTTCCGCGTTGGATATGGCGAGCATGAAGCCTTCTTTTCCGTCGAGAAAGCCGCCTCTCAGGACATAGGTTCGAAAGAAGGCCCACATGCCTTTAAAAATCGCGTCTGCGAGCGAGGCTTTCTTGTTTTTTTTCGCCATCATGATCGCTCCGGCCGTGGAATAACGGTCTATTTTCTGCAAAACCTCTTCCAGGTCGCTGAAGGCGATATGAATCAGGGGGGAGGAAAGCACCCCGGTTTTTCCGTCCACGATCAGCTTTTCGTGAACCAGATCGTCGCTGAATCGGGCGGAATTCTTCCTGAAAAGACGGGTGACGCGATCCGGCCACCAGCCGCCATGACGCATGAAGCGTCCGCAATAACTGGAAGACCTGGGGAAACTGTAGGCCTGTGCGTTTGCGCCCGAAATGGCGCCGAGGATTTCATTTTTCAATTCGGGCGTGACGATTTCGTCGGCATCCAGTGACAGGATCCAGACTCCCGTTGCAAGATCGAGTGCCCGGTTTTTCTGGGGGCCGAAACCGGGCCAGTCCGTGACCTGAATTTTTGCGCCGAACGACTCGCAGATTTTCACCGTTTCGTCGGTACTTCCGGAATCGATCACGACGATTTCGTCTGCCCAGGAAACCGATTCCAGGCATTTTCCTATGGATTTGGCTTCGTTTTTCGCAATGATGATGACGGAAAGGCTCATGTTTTTGTCTTCCCCGAAAACAGCACTCCGGTCATGAAGGCGAAAAACAGTCCTTCGGCATGATCGAGCAGGAAGGAATTGAACAGACAGCCAGAGATCATGGCAAGCACAAGTGCGCGAGCCAGGTAAGTTTCCTTTTCTGACAGGCTGGATGCTTCGCGCCATTGCTTGAAGAAAAGCAGAAGCAGGAGAACGAGGCCGGGTAATCCGGTCTGGACCATGATCAGCAGGAATTCATTGTGCGGATTATGGGTCTGGAGCATCTTCGTATTTGCAACCTGAGCCGCATAGGCCTGCTCGAATCCCCCTGTGCCCACCCCGAATATGGGGTGTTTCTCGATTATCTTCAACGTATTGGAATAGAATTCCATGCGCTGTCCTATGGAATTCGTGGTGTCCGCCGCTTTTTCCGGTTGCCAGTGCGTGAATTCGTCTGTTGCAAGCGAAACGCGCTCATGGAATACCTTCGATCCGAAATAAGCCATTGAGCCGAATACAAGCGTTACAACAATTCCGATCAGAAGGCCTTTTTTCCCAAGTTTGCGGATGAAGAGATAGGGGACCAGGAGGGCGAGGACTATATAGCCTGTCCTGCCGTACACCATGAACAGCACGTTGATCAATGCAAGGAGCGTGAGGATTCCCCAGAGTAAGCGTTTTCGCGGATCTTTTTCATGGAAAAACCATGTGGCAAGGACCATGCTGGCGAAAGCCATGAAGAAGTTCTGTGTGATGTACAGTTTGAAGACATAAGGGTTCCCGGCAAAACCACGCAGAATGGAATTCTGGTGCAAGATCCCCATTTTCAGCATATAGGATAGGAAAAGGGTCAGCATCATGGCGGTCATGAATGCGGCCAAGGCATGACGCCTCGTTTTCGAATCGGAGAAAAGCGTGATGAAAATCGGGATGAACAACAGATCGATGTATTTCCCCAGCGTGTTGACGGCCTCATGAATTGAAGCGCTGCCGTACAGCATCCCGATCGCGAGCAATCCGATGAGCGCAAGAGATGCCAGAGCGACGGGGTTTTTCCTGATGATCCCGTATTTTTCCCTGAAATTGGCGCCGACGAGCCAAAGAACGAGAATCGCAAGCAGCAGGGCATTGTCGAGCGCAACCGATATCGGGACTGAGAAGCCTACGGCGACTGCAGCCCACTTTGCGGATGAATCGGCTGCTTTGGAAACGGAGAGCATGCTCATCGGTGCCTTGTCGGGACATATTCGGGAACCCAGCGTACAAGGTCCGCTCTTACTTTTTGGTCGTTTTTTACTTCGGATTCGTTCAGCCATAGCAGCAGGCCGGTGAGCCAAGCTTCATCTTCATGCCTTGCCTTGGCGATACGCAGCTTGGGGTGATGCGTGGGAAGGGTCTGCTCGTCGTCGGCGAGCAGTTCTTCGAAGAGCTTTTCCCCAGGGCGCAAGCCGGTATAGACGATATCGATTTCGCCCTCGTTGAAACCGGACAGCTTGATGAGATCCCTGGCGAGGTCGACGATTTTTACCGGCGCCCCCATGTCCAGCACGAAGATTTCCCCGCCGCATCCCATAAGGCCTGCCTGAAGCACGAGTTGCGCAGCTTCCGGAATGGACATGAAATATCGCGTGATTTCCGGGTGGGTTATGGTGATCGGGCCGCCCTTTTCGATCTGCGCCTTGAATTTCGGGATCACGCTACCCGTGCTGCCGAGCACGTTTCCGAATCGCACCATGATGAAGCGAGTCCCTTTGTTTTTCTGCATGGACTGGCAGACGAGTTCCGCCAGACGCTTGCTCGCGCCCATGACATTGGTCGGATTGACAGCCTTGTCCGTGGAGACGAGAACGAATTTCATGACCCCGAACTCGAGCGCTGCGCGCGCAAGGACATAGGTTCCCATGACGTTGTTTCTGACCGCTTCCCAGGCATTTTCCTCCTCCATCAGGGGGACATGCTTGTAGGCTGCGGCGTGGAAAACGACCTCCGGACGGTGGGATTCCAGGATCTGCCTGATGCGCGCTTCATTCTTGATGTCACCTATCGAGCAGATGATCGGAATTTCGGGGAAGTCACCCTTGAACTCCTGCTCGATCCCATAGAGCGAAAATTCAGAGAGATCGAAAAGGATGAGCTTTCCCGGCTTGAATTTTGCGATCTGGCGGCAAAGCTCCGAGCCTATCGATCCGCCGGCGCCCGTCACCAGGATGGTTCGGCCTGCCAGCAATTCGTTGAGTCCCCCCATGTCGAGCTGAACGGAATCGCGCCCGAGAAGATCGTCGAGCTCGACTTTCCTGATCTGGGAGATCGTCAATTTTCCCCCGATCAAATCGTCGAAGGAAGGCACGGTCAATGCTTTCAATCCTGCGGCCGCGCAGATCTCGAGCGCTTCACGTCTTTCGGTGTGGGAAGCCGAAGGCATGGCGATGATCGCGTTTTCCACGGACATGTTCTTGGCGATTTCGCCGAGATCGGCAATGGCGCCGAGAACGCGGATGCCGTGGATCATTCTCGCATGCTTCATCGGATCGTTGTCGAGAAGCCCGACGACGCGCCATTCTCGGCTTCTCTCAAGACTCTTGACGAGATTTGCCGCAGCATCCCCTGCGCCCAGGATCAGGACCGGCTTGCCTTCCAGTTGGGAGACTCCGTAAAGCTTCTTTTCCTTCCAGGAGCGGTAGGCAAGGCGGCTGCCTCCCATGAAGAGGAGCAGCAGGATGGGGTCCAAGATGAGCACGGAACGGGGCACGGGATGATGGAACATGTATGTCAGAGTCGGGATGGTGAGCATCCCGGTTCCGACAGCAAGCAGGATTTTTTTCAGGTCCGGGATGCTGGCATATTTCCATATGCCCCTGTAAAGGCCGAAACTCCAGAAAAGCAGGGTTTGCAGCGGAAGGACGAAGGCAAGAGAGCCCGACATTTGCGAAAAATAGAATTCCGGAATTTCCAGGTTGAACCGCAACAGGTAAGAAGCGTACCAGGCGAGCAGGGCGGCTGCGATATCGTGGGAAATGGCGAGGAAGCTTCTGGGATTCATGAACGGTTGTTATGTGCTGAAGTGGGACCAACGATGGTCAATATGACGCATCAGGAGGAAAAAAGCCAACCCCCATCCAGCGATCAGAAGTCCGGCATGGTGGATTGCGAGGATGGACGATGCGCCCGCTGCGGCCATCAACGCGTATTCGAGAAGCGCGGTATTCCTGTGACCGAGCCCCATGCGTATCAGCCGCTGATAATAATGTTCCTTGTGGGCCTGCCAGATCTTTTCCTTCCGGAGAAGCCGTTTCAGGAGCGTTGCCGTCGAATCGACGATGAAAGGTGAAAAGACCATCAGGGGGAACCATATCGGCCAGTCTCCGTTTTTCCAGCCTTCCAATCCGAACGCGGCAGCGAGGAAACCCAGGAGGGTGGAGCCGGAATCTCCCATGAATATCCTGGCGGGATGGAAATTGAAAAAAAGAAAAGCGCCCGCGCTCATTGCAACAGCCATGTTGAGCAGAGCGAAATCCTCATCGTGTGTCAGCCATGCAGCCAGGGTGTAAAAGCCGAAACCGAAAAGCGCCATGCCGCCGGCGAGCCCGTCCGAGCCATCCATGAAATTATACAGGTTAATCATCCAGACGACGGCAATTACGCAGGCTACGGTCAGGGGCAGGCCGTGAGAATGCAGCAGGAGGGTGCCTGCGAAGATGCTTGATGCGAGAAAATGTGCGCCGAAGCGGATCACAACCGGCATGCTGACGAGATCGTCGAGAAAGGAGATGCAAACGAGGAGCGACATCCCTGCAAGAATCGTCCAGTCCGTCATGCCGAGGACGATCCATCCGGCGAGTATCCCGGACAGGATGGCGATTCCTCCTGTGCGCGGAACGGGACTCGTATGAAGGGACCGTTCATTGGGGCGATCGAGCGCCATCCCAACCAGTTTCCCCCTCGTCAGGAAGACGAGGACGGAAAGGGATATCCCGAATGAAAGAAGGGGGCTGTACATGAGTGGGCGGATTCAGACCAGAAATATCCGATGCTTATCTGCAATACCATGCACGCGTTTTTTCAGGCGTTCGTCGAATGTGGCAAACTGCGGGGCATTTTGCCCGGACGCCAGATGTAGCGCATCGGCGAAATCCATCCCATTTTCAAAGAGGGTAAGCGCTTTAGCCACCGCCGGGCTGTCCTCGACTGTGAGCTGGGACAGGCCGACCGTGTTTTTAAGGGCATTCAGGATGGCACTCCTGCTTAATTCATAACAGAAGCGCAAGACCCACTCAGTTTCGAGCAGTACGGTTTTGCAAAGAAAAATTTGATTATGTTCGAAAAGCTTCGCTGCTCGTTGCGCCTGATTTTCGTCATCGCGGGTGATCAGACGGACAAGGATATTGGTGTCAATCGAGATCATAAACTGACTTGATGCCTGCTGCGATCGCAGCGTCCATCTCCTCGATGGTTTTTGGTGGGCCTTCATAGTTCCCGCAACCAATTAAATCTTCCAGACGGGAAGGTTTGAAAGGTTTGAGGGGTTTGAGCAGGATGCCTTCTGGCGTATCTTCGACGGAAAACTCAAGTCCCGGTTCCCATTTGTGCGCCGCGCGGATATGCTTGGGCAAAATCACCTGTCCCTTGCTCGAAAGCTTGGTAGTTTCCATCCAACACACTGTAAGTAAGAAATAAGTAAGAAATTATAGCGGCAGTGAGCGCTATTTGCAAATGAGCCTATCTTCGGATCGATGCGGGAGCACGGTATCTTTCAACCCATCGAGAATCGAATGAGGTGGTTTCCAGCCCAGTTTTTGCCTGATTTTCGATGAATCGATTTCAAGGGATCCTGTCAATCTCTCGATTTCAGCGGATTTTCCGGTGAGCCTGCCGAGCACATGGAGCAGTGGTACAGGGAATGGGAAAATCCGGGCTTCTCTCCCCATTTTTTCGGAGAGCATGCGGATGAGATCCGGGGTCGAAATGCACTCGCTGTCGCTCACCAGGAATGTTTCGTTTTTTGCATCGGGGTGGGTCGAACAGAGGATCAATGCATCGGCGAGATTCTCGACATGAATCATGCTGCGGCGATTTTTGACGGACCCGAGCGGAAGGGGGATGCCTTTTTTTAACCATTCGAGCATCCTGATGAAATTTCCGCCGACCCCTGGGCCGTAAACGAGGGGGGGGCGCAGGATTACGATTTCGAGTCCTGTTTCCCTGGAAATTTCCAGAAGGGATTGTTCCGCTTCCCATTTGGACAGCGCATAGGGATCCTGAGGGTTCGGCGCGCCCTGCTCGGAGAAAGGTTCGCCTTTCGTGGCTTCCCCGTTCACCTTGATCGAGCTGACGTAGACAAGACGCTTCACGCCATGCTCTGCCACAGCGAGGGCAAGTCGTCGCGTGCCTTCCGTGTTCACGTGCCTGAATTCGGCAAGGGGGTCCGGGCTTTCTTCTTTCATGACATGGACTCTTGCCGCCAAATGGATCACGCAATCGATGCCCTTCAATGCGCTCGACCAGTCGGTGCTTGAGTCGATGGATCCGGCAACGATTTTTTCCACGCCGGGAGCCAACGGGATATCTTCGCTCCTGACGGCGCCTTTCGCTTCGAATCCGCGCTCGACGAGTTTCCTGCAAAGAACTTCGCCGACGAATCCATTCGCGCCCGTCACCAGGATTTTCATCAGTTTTTTTGCCAGAAGCAGACTTCCGGCAGTCCCTCGAAATGGACATCGGATGTCAGCCATGCTATCGAGCCGCAAGTATCCACGACGTGCATCAGGCTCATTCCACCCGGTCGCACACGTTTTCAGCTCCTTTGAGCAAGCCGCGTACTTCGCCGATGTTGTGCTGAGGAGTCATGGCGATGGCGTCCCACTGGGCAACGAATACGAATTGCTGCCCGGCCTTGAACCCGAGAACTTCCCGGAATGCTTTTGGAATGCCGACTGGAATTTCTCGGTGAGCGTGGCTGCATGCATTTCTTGCCCCAATCCTGTCGATCTTTGTAGGGTAAGAATACAGCAGGAGAAAACAAGATTCAATGGTTCGCATGCGTCTTCAGGCTTTGCTCAACCGGTAAAGTCTTTCGTATTCGGAAAGCACGGCGGCATTCACCTTGTCGGATGAAAATTCGCGTACTGCCCTGGCTCTTGCGACCATTCCCATGCTCTTCCTCAGGTTCTCGTCGACCAGCAGCTTTTTTAACGCATGAGCCAAAGCACTGTCGTCCTTCGGCTGGACGAGAATTCCGGTTTCGCCCTGGACCACGGCATCCCGCAACCCAACGATGTCTGTCCCGACTGTGGGAACCCCCATTGCCGCCGCCTCGATCGCCACGTTGCCGAAACCTTCCCGGTAGCTCGGCAGGCAGAAAATATCCGTGACGGCGAGGTAGCGTTCCGGCTCGTGAGAATAGCCGATATGGCGTATATCCGGATCAATCATTGCCCTTGCCGAATTCGACAGCGATCCGTCCTGCATTTCGCCCGGGCCGATCAGAAGCAGTATGCATTTCAGTTCCGCGTTGCGCAGAACGCGGAAGGCTGCCACAAGTTCTTCAATTCCCTTGTCGCGAGTCAATCTCCCGATGAAGGTGATGACTTTGTATCCTTCCGGAATGCCGAGTTCGGTAAAAGTTGTTGCCCTTGAGTCGGCCCATTTTGCAGGATCGAATCGGTTGAGATCAACACCGGAGAGCGACCCAGATCCTATGACGAGGATTTTTTCTTTACAGATGATTCCCTCTGTAGCGATAAAATCAACCTGAGACGCGCTGTCCGCATAACAAAACGTATCCAGGCGCGCAGTCACCCAGTCGCCGGCTTTTGCGAGCGTGCGTACCAGGCCGTGCAGCTCCACCCAGGCCTGGCCTGTGAAGGTATGCAGGCGGATCGGGGTGCGGGCGAGAAACCCCGCAATGGCGCAGAGCATCCCCGCTTTCGGGGTGGTGGAGTGGACAATATCGAATTTCTCCTGCCTGAAGAAAAGAAAGAGCTGCCATAGCGCCTTGAGATCGCGCAGGGGGGATATTTTTCTTGGAATGTCGATTTCACGAAATTTGACTCCGGGAATGGCTTTCAGCCATTCCGATTCTTCCCCGCCGCTCGAAACCAGAACGACTTCGTGCCCGGCCGCAACCGTTGCCGCGATCTGCACGCGCAGGTGGTTGTACAGGAAAAACGGGACTGTGGCGATCCTTGCGATTTTCATCAGGCTATTATGGCTATAACTAACAAGCTGTCAATTTGAAGTTGAGGGCGTAGAGCTCTTGTGATCACCGCTGCATTTCTGCGACTTCAGACTTCAGCTTTTCCCACCGAGACAGAATGTCGAGAAGGTTTGCATCTTCCTCCCTCTGGCGGGCGCCAGTCAACGATTTATAATAATCGAGCGCACATTTTCCGGTATAGGCGAGCACTGACAGCATCAGGTATTCCCACTCTGACCTGCCGCAGAATACTTTGATCTGTGACAGAAGCAGGCTTTTCCGTGCAGTCAGATTGATTTTCAGAGAAACCTTGTTGCGCAGCCTGTAGGCGAACAGGATTTTTGGGAGACAGGCGAAACGGCTTGAGGGGTAGCTTCTGAGCAGAAGATCCTGATCTTCCGCACGGTCGACATTATGATAACGATGTTTTTTGAACCATTCGAGTCTTCCCATCCAGCTTGGATGCGGAAGATAGAATCCTTTCCATGGCTGTCGACAGATTTCTTCATGCGTTTCCCGGAAAGGGAACAATCCCGTTGCCTGGCTTGGAGAGATGAAAGTCATTGCGCGCGTTCCGAGCAGGTCGATGCCGGGGTGAGCTTCCAGATATTCAACTTGTCGTTCCAGTCGTTCGGGGAAACACAAATCATCTTGATCCATGCGCGCAAAATACTTTCCAGCAGCCCTGTCTATGGCTTCGTTCAAACGCGCGGGCAGTCCCAGGTTTGTTCCGTCTGCGAATATCTTGATGCGTTGGTCCTTGAAACGCCTGGCGACATCCAATGTTTTGTCGCTTGAGCCGTCGTCGATGAACAGCAATTCCCAGTTGGGGTAGCTTTGCAGCAGGATGGAGGCGATGGCATCGCCCACAGTTTTTTCGGCATTGAATGCTGGAAGAACGATGCTGACCAATGGAGAACTATTCATGATCAGTCAGATCTGCAACCAGTTTTCGGGTATCAAGTCTTCCACCGCCTTGCCGTCGGCGAACCATTTTCTGGGCGCAATCACGATTTTTTGCGGGTCCGGATTGAGCCACGCTCCCCACCAGCTGAAGGAGCTGTTGGCAATGATATGGTGTCTGCACTGACTCATCAACTGCATGTCCCTGCAGCTCTCTGCCCCCTGGTTGTGGCCGATGAAATGGCAAGGCATGGAAATTTCAAGATTCTCCTTCGCCCAGGCGATATCGTCCGAAAATATGAAAAAGCTTGGCGATGCGACGCGGTCGGCGACAATTTTTACCGCAGCACGGTAATACTCGAGCGGGCATAATCCGTGAGTGGACAAGGTTCTCGGGTCGGATGCATAATCCCCGCGACGAATGTGCAGGCTGACGGCATTGGATTGGCGCATCATTTCCACTATTTGCCGGTTTCGCTCATCCAGGGGGCGGGCGAAAGCGAAATCGGCCCTGATGGTGTCGGTATGATCCGCAAAGTATTTTTCAGATTGCCAATATCCGTACAGGTAGCAGTCGGATGGAGCCGCGCCCAAGCCTGACCAAAAATTGAAATGCGGCTCCACGACCATCCGCTTGCTGCGCAGCCAGGAAAATCGCGGATGAAACAAAACTCTTCTGAGTTTGGGAGAAGCCTGCCATCCCAGCACTTTCCTGATGTCGCGCTTCGAAGCAATGTTCGCCGGAAGCGAAAAGACTTGATTCAATAGAAATCCATGGTGCAATTTGTAGCTTTCAAATCCGCTGATATCGAGGCACAGTTCTGTGTGATTACTCAACGATAGCGCTCGCCCGGCTGCATATTGAAACATCTGGTTGCCGAGGCCGCCAAGGATATTACTGATAATCATGGACATGCGCTAAGTACCAAGTGAATGTCCGGTGAATTGCCTCCTCGAAATCGATATGGGGTTCCCATCCTGAAATTTTGTGTAGCTTGCTGCAGTCCAGGATATTTGCGCTGACATCGAAAGGCCTTTCAGGCTGGCGGTGCACCCGTGGCTCCATGCCATATTCTATTGCAATGCGGGATATTGAAGCGACGATCTCCGTGTTGTTTCGTCCGATGCCTGAGCCTATATTGTAGCACTCACCGGGCAACCCAGAATCCAGCGCGGCAACGATGCCCCTGGCAAGATCGTCGATATAGATATAATCACGCACCGTTCCAGTGTGGCCAAATAACGTGATCTCGGTGTCGGACAAGACTGACGCGATGGCTGTTGCAACGAAACCTTGTCCTATATATGGTTTCTGCCCTTCCCCAAAGGGGTTCGAAGGTCGAACGCATGTAATGGGGAGATTCTTGAGTCTGTGAAACATGAATGCATATTTCTCCAATGCCAGCTTGGTGATGCCATAGGGAGAGATCGGATCGGTTGGGTGGGTTTCCAGAATGGGAAGCGCGAGCGGTTCCCCATAAATGGTCCCTCCTGAAGAAACGAAGATCATTTTTTTGATCTGAAATGTGCAGGCGAGTTCGAACATCCCTACGGAGGCAGGCAGGTTGCTTAGAATATCTCCGACAGGATTTTCGAAACTGGTCTTGGGCACGCTCGAATAGGCGAGGTCAATGATTTCGTCTGCATTTTGCAACCGTGCTGCCATGAATCTATTATCTGCGATGTCTCCTGCAAAGTAAGCCACATCTTCCGGTAGTAGTCTTGAGGGCTGCGTACTTCTGCCCACAACGGTGACTTTTCTACCTGATATCCTAAGGGCGTGAACCACCTTCACCCCGATGAATCCGGTGCCCCCCACAACACAACAATGTTTCATAATGCTATTTTCATTAACGAGGCCACCTTTTCTAACTGGGGGAGGCTGCAACCATATTCCAGAATGGTTGTCGGTGATGATGAGTTGTTTTGCTTCGACTGTGTTCTTTGTTGTTCCATGGGATGAAGTCGACCTGCGCTATCTGGATTTTTTATTTTCGGTACTCTGCTTTTGTGTTGTATAACCTGTATGCATTCGTATTATCGATAGCTCTCTTAATAAATAGCGGAATTACAAGCCGAGCTTGTTTAATACCTGACCGATAAACTTGCGCACGGCTTTCTTCGGAACGACAAAAGAAAGATGTGGCAGTAGTTTCTCTATTTCGTATGTTTTTTCCACTGCAAAGGGGCGATGGAATTCGAAACCTTCAAAAAACAGCATCTTATTAGCTGCACATAGATCACTCCAGCCATGTTCGAGGGTCTTGTTGAATAATGCGCTCACGGCTGCAAATTCTGAGAATGTGGTATCAGATTTTGGTAGATATCTCAGTACCATCAGGTCGAAATCAAATTTTACGAAATGTAGATGGACTTTAAAATTATACATATATTCGTAAGTAATCAACGGGTATTCAAGGTAACCTCTTCCCGAGCCAACCCTGAAAATTTCATGTAGAAATTCCGCAGGATCAGAAACATGTTCTACTACATGGGAACATATCACATAATCAAACTGATTATCCTCAAAAGGAAATTTTCCTCCATCATAGTAATAAACTGGCCTGTGGCCAAAAACTGGTTCTTTAGCAACCCCACCGCGTTGCGAAATCTTGTCCAGATGCGTATTGAAATTAAATTCAAGAAAAGCATTGCTTCTGGGATGAGGGGTTGATCCTGGCCCGATTTCCAGAACGTTGTCTTGAGGGCGGATCGACGTTATTTTTTTGGGGAAAAACATTTCATTCTTTTAACGGTTAAGTGGAATGGTTGCTGATATGTTCCATTAAAATGTTGGAGGAATCCACGACCCAACACTTTTCTCCTTCAGGGTAACGGATCCCGTGAAATGCGCGCGATGGGATACAGCAATAGAGAGAGACGCCGTGGGCATTAATAAATTACAGACCGAACTGATTGTTCTAACAGTCCCCCACAGTGGCCATTCAAGTGCGCTCTGGAGTTTTCCCGCAACATCTGTTCCCCGGATATGGCGCAGGAATCTACTGTCCGGATATTTTGCTTCAAGGTGGGCAAGTTCGGTATTCGCAATGCCTTTTTCCTGGCCCCTTAGCGTGGTGGAAATTCCATTGGGTAAGCCATAAGAAGTGGCCATCATCAAGTGGCTGAAAGCTACTCGCCGGGTTTGCGTCGTCAGGAATCTGAAGTAAGCTTCCACGTCAACCAGCCATTTCAATGCGGGATCATAACCCTTGAACAAGTCGCGCCTCACTACCAGCACAGATGGTGGCCCTATCACGTTTCTCAAGAACAGATATGATGGAAAATGCCGCCCAATGATGCTCCTGAAATAATTGCAGATACCAAGTTTTATCCTGTCGCCAGCAATATCATAAGTAAGGCGGGAAAGGATGAGGGTATCCGGCCATGAGTATTTTTCGAGTTCTGCGATAAGTTCTGAGGCAAAGGTTTCCGATAATGGGAAATCGTCATGATGAATCAGAATAACATAACTACCCTGCGCCTTCTGGTGTAGGCTGTTCCAGTTGTTGACGGCTCCAATGGAAGGTACATTCCTGGTGTAGCGCAGATAGGCGTGGGTTCCCTGTGCTTGCATCATGACTTCAACCTCGTCATTGCTGCTGTCATCAGAAACCAGAATCTCGATATCGGACCGATTCTCTGCGAGGAGAGGGGCGACGATGCGGCGTACACCATCGGCATAGTTGTATGCAGGGATCAGTATACTGAGCATCGGTTGTGGATCAGAGGGTGAGTTAGCTGGCATCGCAAAGCGGTTTCAGATCGGCATTCACTATCAGAATTACGAGTTCATGAAAACTCACATTTGGCTCCCACTTTTGCCGATAACCCGTAACCGTTGGACAGCAGCAGCTGGCCAGACAGGCACCGTCCTGCCCCGTGATGCTGGTGATGAGCGCCTTTTTATCATGCGGCGTTTCGGACAAATTCGAGGTTTTGTTCAAGCTCTGCCGTACTTCTTTCCCAAGTGAAATGCTCCGTTACCAGCTTTCTGCCTTCTCCGGAGAGTGTGCGCCAGTTCTCCCCTCGAAGGAGCGCTGCAACATGATGTGCGAATTGATCCGGAGCATCCTCGACCCAAAGCTGTTTGCCGGATGAACCCTGTATGCCGTTGTTTCCGGCATGAGTCGTGACTACAGGTGTACCCCAACATAATGCCTCAAGAATTTTCGTCTGGACGCCAATTTTCAATCTGACCGGGCAAATGCAAACTGAAGCATGGCTTAGATATTGCGTAAGACTGCTCACTTTTCCGGTAATGACAACATGTTCTTTAAAACACCTTGCGGCGGCGATGATGCGATTATCCGGTGAAGTCCCAACAATCCAAAGTTTTGCGGAGGGATATTCCTTTAACACCAGATGAAAAATATGCCGCAAAAAAAACAAGGCACCATCGACATTGGGTGGGTGATGCATATTTCCGGAAAAAACAATCATCCCTTTCGTGCGCCTTTCGTATGAGACGATCTCAGTAGAAGGTATTTCGTCTATTCCATACGTTATGTACCCAAGATTGTTGTAACCCTGTTGCTTATTCATGTCTTGCCGATCTGTTTCGGAAAGCACAAGAACCTTTGCCAGTTTTGGGATAATGCTTTTCTCATATCGCGCGGTTAATTTTCCTAGAACATATAGACTGACTTTTTGCCAAAAGGACCATACTTCGAGTGCCCTCAGGCGATCAAGTTTGAGTGACGGTGGGTCTTCGATGTTGACGATCATGTTTTTATAGCTGTATTGTGGGCAGTACTGAATTGCAGTAATTTCATAAAGCAATATGGCGTCGAAATCCTGTTGGTCGATCAATTGGGTTACTCGACTGCGCATCTCGTTAGACATGCTCGATATCATCCAGGCGGGAAATCCGCGCAACATATAGAAGGCATAGCGAAGCAGCTTTATAAAAAGTGATCGATTTTTTCGCCTCACAAATTCAATATGCTCCACAAATTCGTCAAGATCTCCTCGTTCTTTCGCGTCATCGGCACATACAAAATGGATAGAATGTCTTTTCGCCAATTCCTTTATATTCCGATAGGCGAGTATCGCGCTGCCCGTCCTGGGAGGATAGGGATAGTGAGTCATGACGATTAATATTCTCATAATCTGGCCATGCTTTCTATACGGCGCTGTCGGACATGATAACCTCGCGCTGCGGGCCAATTGCAATTCAACCCTATCAAATTCATGCCCATGTGTTCCGCAGCCATTTTTTAAATCCAAATGCGGCTTTGAGAAAAATGGGAGAGGCCATTTTGTACAGAAGGTATTTTACCCGGTTGCTCAGGCTCGGGTCGGTGTAATGCATTCTTGCGATACGATTTAGAATATTGATGTCTTCGGTCTCGGGATGCTCGGCTGCTTTCAATTTTGAAAATAGCAGGGCGCGAAAGGGAATGTCGAACTGAAGAACGCGCCTGATATGAAATGCTTCTTCGGAATGCTCACCGAACACCACATTGGCTACATGTTGAAAAGCTTCGATGGTGATGCGATGCCGGTTGACCATACTGCCGTTCGAGAAAGAGTCATTCCCTTCCCGTTTGCTAAGCAGTGTTTCCCCCATATATTGCACAGTGATGCCTAAGGGAATCATGCTTAATAGGTGGCCGGCAACGATCCAGCATGTGCTGCGAAACGAGTCAGGTATGTTTGGGCTATCCCATACTGTTTTCTTGAATATTGGCCCTGCCAAAAAACTGAAAAAAGCCTCGCTGGTCCTGGCCAAACGAAAATATTCGGCTCTCTGCGAAGAGTCCACTAAATCGAATAACCTGGAATGGGAAAGGCCGTTGAAAGGCGGCGGATATTTGCCAATGGGTTCCATTTCCAGATTGCACAAATCATGCTCGCACAGATAGATATCGCAGTTTGATTCAATGGCAGCCAGCACCTTGTCAATCGCCCCCGGCGCCATGATGTCATCCGCAGAAAATAGCCAGCAGTATTGCCCATGCGCCAGACTGACCACCTTTTCGATGTCCCGGTCGATTCCTCCCCGGAAATCCTGGTGGTGGTAGGACAGTTGCGGATAATTTCGCTGTCTGGCGGCAACTTTCTCGGTCGTGTTATCGGTCGACCCGCCATCCAGAACGATTACTTCGACTTCCGAAGTGGCTTGCGGCAGAAGGCTATCCAGTGTCTGGCCGATAAATTCGCCGTAGTTGTATGTTGGTATGCAAATCGACAGGCGGATCATTTCAGGAATCCTACAATATCCGGCGGATCTTTTTGAAGGCTCGGTATGCGAATCTGACTACAACGAATAGCCGGTATGAAGTTGCTAAATAAATGAGTCTGTCTGACAGGATGGCGGGTGAATTATCACAATAGGCCAACTTGGCAAGCCGATCCAGGAGCACTCTGTCTTCCTTTTCTGGATGCAGGTGGCATTGAACCTTGGTATACAACATTGTCATGAGCGGAAATTCATGCCGAATTACCCGCCTGATATGGAAAGCTTCGATGCTGTCGTGCCCGAAAAAGTTATCCGCAAGCATATGGTATCCTTCGATTCCAATCCTTATTCGGTTAACAATCCCCTTGTCCATGAATGAATCATTTTCACCGCGCTGATCCAGCCACACCTCCGCAACATAGCAAACCTTCAGTCCGGAAGATATCAACCCAAATACACGGGCCACATGCCCCCAACAGCTCCGGTTAAATGCCTCATGTAATGTCCCGTTATGCCATTTCTCGCGACGAACGATCAGACCGCTGAGGAAACTAAAATAGGCTTCCGATGTAACGGCACGTCGGAACCATTCCAGCCGTTCCTCTTTATTTGCTAAGTTTGCAGTGAATGCTTGGTCAGGCTGCAATACCGTATGTACATGAGATATAACCATTTCCTTGTTGCAAATTGTATGGTTGCATATCAGGATGTCGTGTTTCTCATTTAACCAATTAAGAGCCCTCTCAATTGCTCCTGGGCGCATTACATCATCACCGCTGAATAGCCAGCAATATTCGCCCTGTGCGAATCCGACGCAGGTCGCCAAGTCGGCATCTATTCCGCCACGATGGCTGTCCCTGTGATAACGTAAATTGGCCCAAGCCTTGGAATAATAACTCATCAGCTCGGGCGTCCCATCTGTAGATCCGCCATCGTACACGACTACTTCGATTCGGTCGTCAGTCTGCGGAAGAATTGAATCTAGGGCCTGTCCCAAGAATTCCGCGCAGTTATAGACGGGGATGCATACCGAAATTTTTAGACCATTATTGAACGAGGGCATCATCTACTAAGGTTTTTAAAGTTATTTCTGACGTTTTCCTATCCAAAAAGAAAGCGTTGTGAAAGTTATTGAAAACGTGAAGATAATTGTGGCTGGACATATATGTGATTATTTCAGAGTACTGGCTGTCCACTTCTACCATGACTAGAGATGGTCTGAATTTATCCCAGTCATTACTTTTTAATACCTCAAGATCAATGCCTTCTGCATCTATCGAGATGAAATCGACATGTCGGTTCTTTACGTAGGTATCGAATATATCTTCCAGCCGGAAAACTGTCACGTCAGTCTCGTCAACGCTTAGTTTAAATTTGGTTGCCATTTTCTCAGCAACGTTTTTGTTGAATGATGAGAGTGTTGAGTCCCCGACCACCTTATAGAAAACAACTTTTCCTTTAACGGATCCCACGCCAACGTTTAAATTTATGTCGCGTGGCCTGCTCGAAGCGAATTTTTCAAATTGCTCGACGCCCGGCTCAATATTGATTCCATGCCAACCTTTGTCATAAAAGCGTTTGGTATTACTATTGAATACTGGATCATTGGCGCCTACATCAACATAAAAGCCATTATCCTTTGATAAAAAAAGAAGATCAATCAACAGATCCTCGTTGAATTGGCTATAAGATTTCAGTACGGGGCTTGTGTAAGGTCGAACGCGATTTGCCTCTTCTTTTGCGATCTGCTCTTCTATGGCTTTTTTTGCAGCGGAAGACATGAGTCCATATCTAACCTTTTTTAATAACCTAAAGATTATAGGTGGAGAAAATTCTCGAAGCTGGATTTGTTTGTTAAACATTTTCATAACGACAACGCTTTCTGATGAGATGGATTTGTGTCGATTACCCATTTGCAATCGACAAACACACACCCGTAATCCAGGCCTTCGCTTGCCGCGTATTTGGAACCGCCATCTACAACGGTGACGGATAATGCGTCTTCAACGAGGTCAAGTATGGCCTGATTCGGAATATACGCGGCGAGCTTGAAAAAGTACTGCTCTGGTCTCAGAATTCCCGCGGGGATCACCACGGTGGCGTGTAGTTCCTCTGGCGCTTCTTCGTTTTGAGCGAGCAATTCCATGCCTTCTGTATCCGTAGTAAAAACATTTCGCTTAGAGTCTCTCACGGCAACACGCACATCCACGCCATTGATCCATCGATTAACTTTGCAGGTAATCACGATGACAATTTTTTGATCATGCATGAAATTGACTGACGGATTGCCATCGATATCATAAGATTGAGCCCTTACGATGGCAACATCCTTGTGACCAGCGGCTGTTTCAGCCTTAAATCCATCCATGTTGTTCGCTGAGAGGTTCATGTAGTAGTTGACTACATGCTTGACCTCACCGCTCTGGGTAATCATGCCCTTGTCAAGAAGAAGTGCTTTGTTGCAAAACTGCGCTATGGCTCCCATTTGATGGCTTACAAACAAGACGGTCCTCCCACCTGTAAGGGACACTTCCTCCATCTTCCCCAGGCACTTTTTCTGGAACTGGGCATCGCCGACCGCCAGCACTTCATCGACGATCAGGATTTCCGGTTCGAGATGTGCTGCAACCGCAAACGCGAGCCGGACATACATCCCGCTTGAATAGTGTTTGACCGGGGTGTCGAGAAACTTCTCCACTTCGGCGAAAGCGACGATTTCATCGAATTTCCGCTTGATCTCGGCGCGGCTCATGCCGAGAATCGCGCCGTTGAGATAAATGTTTTCCCTTCCAGTCAGTTCGGGATGAAAGCCCGTTCCGACTTCAAGCAGGCTTGCCACCCGGCCTTTGATGGAGATTTTTCCGGAAGTCGGCTCCGTAATGCGGGAGAGTATCTTGAGCAGAGTCGATTTGCCGGCACCGTTGCGTCCGATGATGCCTACCCGGTCACCTTGCTGAATGTCGAAACTGACATCCTTCAGTGCCCAGAATTCCTCGTGTTCGGGATCATTTTGCCCGGCATGCGGATGCAGCAATTTCCCTATCGTGCGCTTGACGCCATTCGCCACCACGTCACGCAGTGCAGTGTAGCGTTCCTGTTTCCGATGGCCGATGATGTATTTTTTCGAGAGATTCTCGACCTTGATGACAGGTGCCATGATTAGATCACGTCCGCAAAGGTTTTTTCGGTCTTGCGAAAGTACCGGATTCCCGTCACCAGCATCAGCATGACCAGGGTATTGGAGAGCAGGAATCCAGGCCAGAAGATTGTCACGTTTCCTCCCAGGATTGCCCAGCGGAACCCGTCTATTACCCCGACCATGGGGTTGAGCGAATAGATGAGGCGCCATTTCTCGGGAACGATCGAGCTGCTGAATCCGACAGGCGAAACGTAAAGCCCGAACTGCACCACGAAGGGGATGATGTAGCGAAAATCCCTGTATCTGACGTTGAGCGCGGCGATCCATAGACCTGACCCCATTGCCGCAGCGAATGCGATCAGGATGAAGAACGGGAGGAGGGCGATGCGCCAGTCCGGAAGATAACCGTACCATAACATCAGGCCCACGAGAATGGCTCCGGAAATCAGGAAATCGACGAAGCTCACGATTACCGCGCTGGTCGGGACCACGAGGCGAGGGAAATACACTTTCGAAATCATGTTGGCGTTGCTGATCAGACTGTTCCCCGCTTCGGTGAATGCGTTGGCAAAAAACTGCCACGGCAGCATGGCGGCAAACACCAGTATGGGGTAAGGCACGCCGTCCGACGGCAGCTTTGCCAGCTTTCCGAAAACCAGGGTAAAGACGGCCATGGTGAGCAGCGGACGGATGAGCGCCCATAGCACTCCTATCGCTGTCTGCTTGTAGCGCACGAGGATGTCGCGCCATGCGAGAAAATAGAAAAGTTCCCGGTAGCGCCACAGGTCTCGCCAGTAATGCCGTTCGGTTCGGCCCGCTTCGATGATGAGTTCGCTGTTCATGTTCATTGGGGATCAGTGAAATTTTGAATCATCTGCCTCGAGAAGGCGGCGACATCGTTTTCGAGAATGATCCCCATGCGTTCTTCGTTAAGACGCGCATAATTGCTTAACGCCATCATCTCAAAGCGATCAGCGGCGGCGCGGTCGGATACCAGGATACGCTCGCCCCCGCTTACAACCTGTGCGGAAAATACACTGTCCGCATGAAAAAGCTCTGCCAAATCGATTTCGTTCCCCTCCCCGAGGGCCGCGTAAACTTCCCCGAAGATGTCTGTTCTTTCCTTGAAACTCAGCCTTGCTTGCGCGAGGATGGCCAAATCGATATCGCTGTCTTCCCGCGTCCACCGAGTCGCCCATGAGCCGTGGAGATAAATGGCTTGAATTTTTGCTGTCAATGCCGCGGTTAACGACTCCATGGCTGATCCGAGCTTGTCCACTGAAACAGCACACGTTCGACGAACGAATCATTTACGGTCATGGGTTAGTCAATTCAGAGGCTTCGCGCTGCATGCGCTCTATCCCAGAATTCAATACCTCGTATTCCGAAATCTTGTTTAATTGACATCAATCGACCTGAGCAAAAAATCGGTGATAAATTTATCTTTCCCGGACGTCACCAGCTCCAGCACCTTGCCCATATCGACATTCATGTAGTCGTGAACAATACGGTTACGCAAGCCGATCACCGCATTCCATGCAGGAAGGTTTTGCGTATCGATTTCCCCCAGGCGTCCGAGTGCAATAAATGCATCGTATGCCGAAACAGGAACGAGCTCATTGCGCGCCTTGAGAAGGTGCTTGGCTTTACCGATCGCGTTTTCGATCAGCACTTGTAATGCGTGCAACACACCGCCTTGCTCTAACAAACTCAAGGAGCGCTGTGCCATGATCTCCCTTGCCAGAATCAACAATGCCGACTGCTCATTGGCAATGCGCGCTGTTTCCGCCTGGTACAAATCAAGCCGCATGAGCCTGCTCCCAATAAAAATCCTCCAGTTCGCGCCAGGTGCGGGTCAAAAAACGTGCCCATTCCAGGGAGTCCTCGCCTTTGAGCGGGATTCCGTTTTCGGCAACGTTGGCGCGCATCGCCAAACTGGCACGTCGCAGCTCAATCAGATCGATTTTGTCCCATGGCACCCCCATTGCTTCAGCCATTTTACCGCGCAATGTCTCCGCCTTGCCCAACCCCACCAGCCAGTCAAGGTGCGGACGCCACTGCAAAGCAATATCCCAGTCGCTGTCTGCATGCGCCGAACCATCGGCACGGCTTCCTACCAGCACCGCGAATTCGATGCCAGGCTCATCCAGCAACAATTGTTCCAGCACTGAACGCATATTGTTATGCAGCATCCTGCCTCACTTCCTGGCGAGGGGGCGAAATTCCTTCGGCTTCACGCTGCAAATTCTCGATTTCGGATTTCAGCGCTTCGTACTCGACTATTTTGAATTTGAGAAACTGCAAGGTAATTCTGGCCTTTTCTTCGATCCCCTTCGGGGTGAGGAAATAGACGTAGCCGCTCCTGTTTTTCATGTTGCGAAAATTATTCGCTTTCACAAGCCCTTTTTCGATGAGGGCCTTGAGGCAATAGTTTGCCCGCCCCAGGCTTATGCCGAGTTCTTTCGCCAACTTCCTCTGGCTGATCTCGGGGTTGGTTTCCAGATGCTTCAAGATTTTGTATCTGTATTCGTCCGTCAACATGACACTGTTCACTAATTGAACGCGGTGGTAGTTTAACCAGTTTCCCAGGGTCTTGGCAAGCGAAGCACTCGAGATTTGGGTGTCGAGTACAGAGTGCTTCACCACCCCGAAAACTCTAGTTTTGACTGGCACTGATTTGGGGAGGTTTACAATGCTGCCGACGGTTGAACAGGCAGCGTGAAATCAGCAGGGGATCCACTTAAAATTCGGATTCCGCTGTTCAAACAACCGGAGCCAGCTCTGTTTGAAATTGAGATTAATTTTGATTTGTCGCCATTAGATTTTGTCAACAAACGCTTGAATTATTTTCGGCCTGAAATATTTTCAAAGTGGGTAATGAGTTCGCGTGCCCGCCGAGCCATATCAAAATGGGTTTTGAAATACACCCGACCATTCTGTCCGAAACGAGCGCGCTCATCGGGCGACATTTCATGCATTTGCTTCACCGCACAGGCCAAAGCATTGGCATCTTCGGCAGGACAAACAATCCCTGCATTGGCATCCAATAGCATTCTGGCACCTTCGCCATTCATGCTTGCGATAATGGGCTTTCCGGCTGCCAGATAGCTCTGTAACTTGCTCGGTATTGTCCCATCTATGCCGGGGACATCTGCCAGCGTGATTAACAGAATTGATGCGGCAGCGAATATTGCAGGCATCTCACAAGGATGCAATTGCCCCGTCATCACAACATTATTCAGACCGGTACTTTTGATATCTGAAGCTATAGAAGCAGCTTGGCTACCGCTCCCGACGAGATAAAATATGATTTGCGGATACTCAAGCAATAGCTTGGCTGCTGAAATAATTGTATTGCACGATTGCACTGAACCGATGTTCCCAGCAAACACTACCGAGAAATTTTGCTCGATTTCGGACGCCACCCCAGATTGGGGACTATGGGCATCTGAAGAACCCACAAAATCCTCAGAAGAGTTCGGATAGAAATGTATCTTTCGCTTATCTCCAGCCAACCGCTCCACTGAGGGACGGAAAGCCTTTGACTGGATTAATATCGAATCAGCCGAGCGATAAATATAACGAACCGTAAGTTCAACCAGCCACAGCAACCATGAGTTTTTAATAAATCCAGTGGCCTGAAGTGCTTCTGGCCAGATATCCTGTACCCAGATAATCAGCGGGGCACCCTTGATCCATGCAATAAAAATGGCAGGTAATGCCTGAAGCAATGGTGATGGTGCATAGACAAATATCGCATCAAATTTCTTCCGACGCAGCGCAAATGGGGGGAAAAGATAGCCTGAAAAAATAAACGATAGATAGTTCAGTAAAAGTCCTTTGAATGAACCGTTTCCTCGGGGCAGAAGGGGTATCCTGATGACTTCCGCGCCAGAAAATTCTTCCCGCTGAATTCCCGTAGTTCTGTAACCTGGAAATATTCTTCCGGACGGATAGTTTGGCTTCCCGGTTAGAACGGTGACATCAATCCCCTCTCGACGAAGGGTAGTTACCAATTCGTTGATCCGAAAATTTTCAGGCCAAAAGTATTGCGTCCAAATCAGCACCTTCATTTAAACAGTTCCGCCAAGAATTCTTCTGCCGAATGAAGTTGAATGATTGGTTCTGCATTATCCAGAAAGCGCCTAACTGCGCGAGCAATAGAGACGGGTGAGTTTGGATCAAAAGTTTCCGCAGGTTGAATCACATCGCGCACATAATCCAGCTCAGGTGCGAGCACGGGCAAACCCAGTTGAGTGGCCTCAATCAAGGGAAGACCAAATGATTCAACTTGAGAGGGGAAGATTAACGCGGACGAAGATTGATAGAATGCGGGAATGTCCGCCGCTGGCACATGGCCAAGATTTACGATATTCAGTCCATACTCCTGTTTGTGTCTGGAAATTTCATTAGCCAGAAAAGGATATGACTCTGGATCGATCGTCAGTGCTAGTGAGGGCTTCAGCCCTTCATCAGCGAGCAGACGCCAAGCCTCAAGCAGGTTACGATGATTCTTATGTGCCTCACCGCTGGCCACGTACACGAAATCATATTTTTGCCCTGTGGTATCTGTGTTAGGTATTGTCGCCGAATGAGCAGCGGAAATAAATGGCATCACCGATACAGGCACCTCATACTGAAGCCAATACTTTAACGAAGCCGCCATTGAAGGTGTTTGCACGATATAGTGCGAGCATCGGCCTTGCAATGCGTGACTCCACAGTCGCTCTGTCCAAAGTCGTATGCGAACTCTAAACGGGTATTCGGTAAGGCTTCCGTGCTCAATCAGTAGACGGTTTTGAACAAAAATAACTACGTTCCCACGAAGAGGTAACAACGGTGGCAGGCCGTGAAAGCAAAACATAGTTACATTTTTACTGTTGCCTGCTTGATACGCCAAAAGCTCAGCATGCAAACGAGTCAGCACGCGTGGTGCTACCCATGTCACCTCGGCGATTGTGGGTAGTACCAAATTCCCACGGGCTCGAACATCTAGGAACGCCTGAAGCGGCTTTCCTGCCGGCCAGGCGGACAATAACTCATTTAGAAGAACGATACCCCCCCCGGTGTGCACATTCGGTGCATAGAGGATAAAATCAGTTCGCATAGTGGGCGGTTGAGATTGTTAGCTGCCTACAACCTGCCGATGATGTCGGTGAAGCGGCTGGCCACATGATTACCACTGAACGTGTTTCGATAGGATTCATCGCACCACTGATCATCTGGGCGAGTCATAACGTGAACCACAGCGTCTTCTATTGCTCGCGAAATTCCGTCAATATCGTCGGGACGGGCATGCCAACAGCCCAACTGTTTGAGAGCGTCCTCTGATCCTCCAGGTGGAACCAAACCAACAATCGGGGTGCGTGAGCCCATATAGTCCGACAACTTACTCGGCAAGAAAAGGTTTTGGCGAATATTGGCCTCGACCAATACCAGGATATCGGCATCGTACATCTTCTCGATTGACTCCACGAATGGCAGACTGCCGACAGTGAGGATTGTGCCTTCAGGCAAGCTTAATGCAACTGTTGTCTGGAGCATTTCCGGCGGTATCGAGCCGATGAACTCTACGCAAAGTTTGCCACGCAAATCAGGGCGACGCATGAACAAGCTTACCAGAGCGTGAAACAAGGGCTCTGGAGAGCGGCGACCATATAGTGCACCGACATAACGCAGCAGAATTTTTTCGTTGTGGGCTTTGGGGCGTTGCGGAAAGAGCGCTTCGTCGTATGCATGCGGGATCACGTCTGTTTTGCGTTGAAACGCTTTCGGATGGCTCTTCAACATCAGATCGAGTGAATAACGCGAACTGTGCACGATGAAGTCGGCGGCACTGACCGCACGTGGCTCATTACGTTCGTTCCAGAACTTTGTCAGGCGATTTACCTCGAGTGGGTTGCCAGCCCAGGGGTCGCTAAATTGTGCAATCCAACGCACATTGCGGCGCGCCTTCTTGACACGCACCATCACCGCGTTAATTGAATGGAAAGGCGACCAGGTCATAATCGCATCGTACTTGCTTAAGTCCATGTCCATCAGCGTCTCATATGCAGATTCACTGAGCACCGTCATCAAATCAGGTATCCGCGAGAACACGCGCGATGATGCCCGCAAACGGCTGGCAAGTGTAGTAGAGGGGCGAAGCCGCGTTATGTCTTTAAACGTATTTTCTGCAAAAAGCAACAGGCTGTAATCTAGCGGCAACTCTTTACAAAAAGAGTCTGCGCACACGACATCCACAGCAAAGCCAGAACGCGTGATGGCAGCCATGGGTTTATACACAGCTGCTGTCATCTGTACATGCATTGGTGGGAAGGCGTAGCTGAATAGCAGAATACGACCTTTACTAGGGGGGATCAGTGCGGCACTCATTATGAACTCAACTTTCCTCAACCAAAAATGCGACGACTGCCAGGGATCAGCCTGACTAACCCAGCGACAGCCATGCTAAATACAAAGGTTGCGATTGCCAACAACGGAATTGAAAGTCCGGGATGGATGTCACTGGTAGAAATTTTCACTCCGAAGGTACCATAACGAAGAAACTCTAGAACAAGAATATGGATAAAATATACAAAAAAGCATGCATCGCTCGCCCACTGTACGATTCGCACTCCCCATCCATTGGGGGTGCGTATTTTTCGAATCATCATAAATGCAGCAATAGATGCGAGCAAAACATTCGGACTGAAATACGAATAGGCTAGTTCGTCTGGCACTCCACTACTGCTGGTACGCATCCACGTAATTAGAAATGTTGCCAGCACTCCTGTTAAATAAAACATCGCCCATTTTAATAATCCAACATTAATCCAACGCGTTGCATTCAACATTCCACCAAGAATAAAGTAACCCCCATAACCAAATATCATCGTCATCTGCATCGGTACAAGGAATGGCATTGGAATATAAACACTGATGCTATTAATAACTAACCAAACAACAAGAAAATACCATTGAAAATAGGCATTAGCCTCACAGGCTTTGAAAATCACTTGCCAAACTGGCAGCAAGATATACAAGCCGACAATCATGTGAACAAACCATAAGTGATACATCACTGGTTGGCTTAAGAACTTTTGCAACCATTCAACCGGATTAATTATTTTACCAGGCGTGTTGTGATCAACCCACCACAGATAAAACATGCTCCAGACAATAAGGGGAAGCAACACTTTACCAATACGCCTGCTAATATTCATTAAACTTACAGAAGGAATGTCAGCAGACTTCAGCAACAAACTCCCAGATATCATGACAAACAATGGTACTGCCACTCTAACTAAAGAATCCAGTAAGTTTGCAGACAACCAATAATCGTTTGGAATTTTTCCGTAGTTATAAAATACTGCACCGCATGAATGTATCAATACCACGCCAAAAATTGCCAACACACGGCACGCGTCAGCCCAGAAAATGCGCTTATTTGTGATTACTCTAGGCATGTGTGTTTCGACCTGTGCAATTGGTATCTAACCGAAGAGAACGCAATCGGCATTGGTGAAAGTGTTTCGCTGGAAATAGCGCCATGTAGGACCCCAGCCAAGCCTCTAGCTTGGCAATCTGTTCCATCAACTGCCGCTCAGAACGAACCGTATACAAAATCTTCAACATCTGGGCGCGTAGCAGCCGCTCTGGCGCAATCGAGGGGCGCCCGGTGCCCGAATACATCTGGGTAAACAGCGCGTCCATTTCACCGAGTGCCACATCAACCATCTTGCGAATCGCGCGCAGCGGATGTTGGCTCGGCACGCGTTGCTCCAGTTGAATGTAACTGAACAGATTTCTCGGTTGAACGTCTATTCCTCGCATTGCCATCACTCCGTTTCACAATGCCGCTATTTTACCAAATCAAGTGAATGCCCGGGTTTTTCAGCAGCCTGCTAATGCTAGATCCCAAGATTTGCCATCTCTAATGAGCGCAATAATGGCTAGGATTGCTGCCGACGCACAACCAAGACCGATCCTCATTCGAACAACCTTGGACAATTTCTTCCAGTAGGGTTCGTGCAATAACGCATCTACCCAAAATGGCGCAAGCATGGCAAAAATGTATGTCGAAAGCGCATCGGAGCTAATATTTTTGCCCATAGCCAATGGCAGGTAGACACCAGCTCCACCTCCGGCCACAACGGCTATCAGTCCGTAAGTAAGAATAGTCTCTATTTCAGCTCGCCCCGGTCGCTTCATATTCATGTGATCGCTCATCATTTCCCCTAAAATGCCTTTACCTTGATAGGCTTAGAATCCTTCACCGTCATGAACACGCCAGCCGGGAGCGAGGAAAAATTCACCTTGCCCCGAAACATGTTCTGGAGCACTTTTGTAGCTACAGCGTTCGTATTGAAGCAAATGGGTAATCCAATATTTTCCATATAATCATCGCTCTTGCCATCATAGTCATCCGGGCTTTGTGAAGCAAGGGTAACCACCAAGCCTTTGGAACGATGCAGGCGGATATTGTCGCTCAAGGCGTCATGTCTGGAAGATAACAGATGACGTGCTTCATCTACAGCGAGAACCAAACGGATTGCGCGATGCCCTTCACTGTCTTGTGGCGCCTCTGGCGAGCGCTTCATGTATGTATTCAACGCATCCATCAGCAAAAAAACCGCCAGATTTTTGATGGTGTCGTGAGCATGGGCAAAGGTGATAATCCAGCTTTGTGAAAAGAATTGCAGGGGTGAGTAGTCTGGCCTAAAAATCGTATATTGCGTCAGATCGTTGATGGTGGACATTACACTGTCCATCTTCAAGTCATTCTCTTCATAGAACTGGTCAAGCCATGAGCGCACATCTTCCAGCGTTATTTTTTCTTGAGTCGAAAACAGCGGTTTTAGCGCTTCCCGCAGATTGTCTAGTTGTTTCGGCCCCAGCTTACCTTGCACCACATTGGAGAATGAATCACGAAAACCCATTACTGTATCAGTAGCCACCTCATCGTTTTGTTTGGAGCCGTAAAACATATCCAGCGGGATACCGTCTTCGGGAACACGCAGGATTTTCACTCCCAATGTGTCAATCAATGCCGTATCGTTGGCCAAGTCGCCCTTACCCAGGTCCAACAAAATTACTGGTGCAGTGGTTTGTATATGAATCTGCTTCAATACCTCTTTCATGATGCGAGTCTTGCCTGATCCGGACTGCCCCATAATTGCCATGTGAGGAGAAGTGCCAACGCCATTCACCAGACGTTTGTATTGATCGTATGGCGCATCTACACCCCTACCCAAATCGACATAGACGGCTTTGGCCATGCCAGTGAAACCCATCCCGTCGTCTTGATGAATCTCGCCAAACTTGCCCGACTTGGAAACAGTATCGGGCAGCATGGCCCGGCGATGAATCAATATTTCCCAAAACCTTCGAGGGTCCTCCCCCGCTTCGTTCCAGTCATCCAGCAAAAGCATGATGCCTCGATGCCAATGCCGCCTGACGGCACTTTGTAAAGTTGCAATCGTAAGCTCAGGTCTTTGGACGTGCTTTTTGATGTTGGTAATGAGCAACCCCACCCATAACGGGTATTCATCCAATCCAAACAGCAAATCGCCCTTAATGGTTTTCCCTTGGGCATCCACATTTTGTGTGGGGAAGTTTGGTTCGCCCAGCGAGCGTCCAATGGCAAGGCGTGCAACACGATACCGCACGGAAAGGCCCAACTTCCCTTTTAGCATTTCAGTAATTTTGTCGGCTTCTGTGCTAGTCTGGAAATTGGAGACCAGCACATTTTCCAAGCTGATATCACTCATCACTGACCTCCGAAATAGGCATTTTTGGTGGCTACCGTCATACCCACGCCATTACCGATTTGCTGGTGTTGAAGCAGATATGACTGCGCAATGCTGTCATGTAGTTCATTGTAAACTTGCGCATCGATTTCCTTGTCTTGGCTCAACAGAAATACCTGTCGGCTCTTATCAGAAATCCAGTAATTCAAGATATTTTTGCGATGGTTGCTATCCAAGCGTGCCAATGGGGTATCCACCACCAATGGTGCCTTAATGCCAGAGATTTCGGCAAGCCCTGCTAGCAGCGAAGTGGCAAATAACTGGTCTTCACCCGCAGATTTATCAAATGTGATTTCGTTGCCTTCGAAACTGATGAGACGGGATTTCCCTGTTTCATCAATTTCAATTCGAGCCACCTGCTTCTTGTGTGATAGTTGCTGGAAAACGTTAGTCATGGCATAGGCTAAACGGTTTGTCTTGAGCGCATAAAGGCTGGGAACCAGTTCCTCGATTAATTTGCATACCCTATCTGCGCGGGCAACATCCGATTTTACCGGATTTGCTTTCAGAAACTTCTCGTGTTCGCGCTGGTAGTTGGCACGTTCGTTGTTGATGTTGATTTGGAGCGTGGAAACTTGCTTCTCAATTGCCCCTAGTTCGTGCTGTTTCTGGTCAATTTTGCCATGTATGGCACTCATTTCGGTATTGAGTCCGGCCAATGTTCCATCGCGGTCAATCCCTTCAATCTTGGCCAGACGGTTGCGAAGGTTGCGAATCTTCTCATGAAGGTTATCCCGTCGTTCCAGAAGGCCAAGTATGTCCTGAGCACCGATGCTTAAATTTTCCATCATGCCAATAACCTGCTGACGTTTCGCGCCATGGATATAATCGTGGATGATTTCTTCCGCACAGCCCTCTGGTAAAGGATAAAACAGGCTTTCCCACGCAGTTTCTAGGCGGTGTGTAATCGTCGTATGCTGTTCAATGGTAAGGTCAGGATTAAATGCTGGGGCATCATCTGCGAAAAAACGCGAAACAAATTTCTCTTTATCTGGTTCCAGACTGTTCTTACGGGTGTCCCACTTAATACGTTCTTCTTCAGCCTTTATCTGATTCACATAAGCGTTACGAATCTCCTGCGAAATCAAGTGGAATGAGAGACTGGATCCCAATACCTGCTCCACATCATCCTGGCATTCTTTCAGGTCAATTTCCGCACGGGTCAATTCTTCAACGATATCTCGTGCATTTGCAATATCGCCACCACCGCCTCCAAGTGCCATGATACGGTGCATCAAATTACTACGTTCGGCTTTGAGTATGTCCAATTCCTCATGAGCCTTAATTTTCTTCTGTTGCGATTCTTCCAGCAGTTGCTCGTGCTGAGTGAGTTCCTCCAGCAATTGACGGTGTTTTTCTTCATCGACTTTTGGCACACCCTGGCTCTTGTTAGCCTGATACTGCTGCAACCGGGTTTCTAATTTGCGGAGCAGAACCACGCCAAGCAAACCTTCCATGCCCATTTTGATTTGCTCAACACGGTTATGGTCGGCTAAACGCTTCACTTCTTCACCATCAAAGAAGAAGAATGGTGCCAAGTGTGCAGGAACGAAGTATTGATCCAATATTTCTTCAATCTGATCCGCATTGCGAGTTTGGATACGAATGCCATCACGGATATCGTATATCAGAATTTCTTCGTCTCTCCAATCGCCTTTGGGTGAAAAAAACCACTTGCGAATGACCTGAAAGCCTTCATGGTCGTTGGTATTGATTTCCACCATTACACTCATGGTATCGCGTTTGGTTTTTAATGCATGACCGTGTAAAGCGCGCTCAAGAAAAACCGGGTAGCCCACGTCACCTTTGATGCCAGCGCGGGCAAGGTGGATGATGGAGTCTTTACCATAGAGTCCCAGATAGAGCGCTTCCAGAATGGTCGTCTTACCGTAGCCATTCATCCCACCTATAAGAATGATGTTCTTGCCTTGACTGGGCGAGGGAAATTCAAAAACCTGATGTTGGTAGCTTTTGAAATTGATGAGTTCAAGCCGGGAAATCCACATGATTTTCTTTCAATCCATCCGGCTCAAGGCTTCGCTGATGGCGTCATAAATACCAAACGCCTTGCTTCTGTCTTGGTTATGGCGTTGAATTGCCACAAGCTCTGTGAACACATCTACAGGAACATTATGTTTTTGGCACAATTTCTCCATTACATCTCTGGCTACGTTGTCCGACCATAGCGGCAGATCACCCAAATACACTTCTGGCATTTTTATTCACTCCCCCTTCTGAACCAGTTCTTCAGCCCATGTTGACTCGATGATGTCTATTTCTCCCTTGCTGATAAGCTGGCCGCCGAATTCTTCCTCGGTTTCCCGCAGGCGGTCAAGGATCATCTTACGTGCCTGAATGGTGAACGGCCCAGGAATATGCTTGCCTGTAACAAGATCGAATTGAGTCCGACCGTTTCTGCGTTCTACCTGCCTGTATTCAGGCTTGTTGCGGATTTCTTTGAGCCAGTCCCGGAAATCCACCAGGGATTTGAAGTGGCGATTGCCCACATCAATGAATCCCTGAATGCTTTTATCTTTCTCGACCACCGTACATGTCCAGCATCCAAACCGGCTATTCGACGTTCCGCACCCGGGTGCCTCATCCTTGCTCAACACCACCGGGCATTCACCCCCTTCGGCATCCCGGTACAATTGGATCAGGTCTCGATGAGCCCCCCCCCATGGGGGCTGACAACGACCCAGCACTTCCCACACGTCATCCACAGTGAGGTGAACGATTGGGCGATAAATAAACGCCCCCGGCAACTCGTTGTGCGGCGTGAGATCCGAGCCCGCGAGATTTTGAAACTTGTTGATGGAATTACGGCGACTTTCACTTTCATCAAGGCGCACGCCCAGTACCACGATAGCCGCGCCATGGGCAGATACGTTGTCCAGTATGTACCGGCTGGTCGGCAGAATTTTCAGGCGATCGGTGCACCAGCGCATCGTCTGGTTCGGGCTGGGGTAGCCTTTTCCGATCAACAGCGTCCAGAAAGTTTTGTCCGGAGCCGGGCGGGTCGTCACGACCGTGACAGGCAAGCGAAAGCTTTCAGCCATGCTGGCAATCGCAGCTTGCACTTTGATCAAGTGCGCCATGACCAGCGGGCTTTCTACCTGAGTATCGTTGGATACCAAATGGACATGTCGCTTTCGCTGAAATGGCGGAATTTGCAGCAAGGCCTCGAAAACAGCCTGGGCAACAACGGTCGAATCCTTGCCGCCAGAAAACCCGATAATCCATGGATAATCCTGAGTTTCCGATAGATATTCCTCACGAACGGAATGCACCACCGCATCCCAAAAGTCAGTCTCGCTCCTCATCAAGACCGGTCCTGGGACGCCATCGGCACGAGCATCCAGTATTTCGTTAAACATATGCATCATTGAGGCCTGTTAGCGACATCGCAATTGTAGTGGCCGAGTCCAGGAGAAGGACGGGCATATGCTTTACATTATCCCCCGTTTCCAGGCCATCCGGGCAAACACGGTTAGAATTTCGACAGCATCGCCCACTGCTGAGTCCAGGACTCCATGGGGTCGCGCCTGAAGCCGCTTTTTGCGAACTGGTGCCAGCGTCCGACGACATAGCACATCAGAATATTCGCCTGAACCGCTTCGTCCAGATCGCCGGATATCTCGCCCTGGCTCGTTGCAAAACGCAGGGACTGCTTCAATGTCGCTTCCAGCCTGTCGTGCAACTGGTTGATCCTGCCCTGAAGCCGCTCGTTTTCATTGACGAGCGCGTCCCCGATCAGCACGCGGGTCATCCCCGGATTCTTTTTCGCAAAACCCAGAAGCAGCGACATGATCGCCTCGACCTGCTTCAGTCCGCTCGCATCTTCCGCCGAAATCTTGTTGATCAGCCCGAAAAGCGTCTGCTCGATGAACTCGATCAGACCCTCGAACATCTGCGCCTTGCTGGCGAAATGCCGGTAAAGCGCAGCCTCGGAAACATCGAGCCTTGCCGCAAGGGATGCGGTCGTGATTTTCTCGCCGCTGGGCAATTGCAGCATTTGCGCCAGGGTTTGCAGGATTTGCAGCTTTCTTTCGCCCGTTTTTGCCGACATGCTTGTCCTCTAGTTGAATATGAATTGCCTTCTCGAAAGGTCACGGATCGACGAGACATTCATGTCGACATAGGACGGCCTATGGCGCGAATCAGTCACCCAGACCGTTTTCATTCCGAGCTTCTTCGCCATCCTGAGATTGGCGAGCGTATCCTCGACCATGATGAATCGGGATGGATTCAGCCCCATTTTCCTGAAAATCCGGAAAAAACCATATGCATCCGGCTTGGGCCTGAATTTTGCATATTCTATCGAAAAAACCCCGTCGAACAGGTCATCTATCCTCAATATTCTCAACACGGCACGCGCATAATGCAGCGGCGCGTTGGAAAAAACAATCTTCTTCCCCGAAAAATCGCGCAGGGAATGCCTCAACTGGGACTCGCCCACCACCATCTTCGCAAGCTCGGGAAAATGATGAGTCTGCGCCAGGAAATGCCCCGGCTTGATGTCGTGATGAAGCATCATCCCGTGCAGGGTCGCGCCATAACGCTCCCAGTAGAATTTTCTCAGGCTGTCGGCCTCTTCCCGATCCAGACCCAGATGTTTTTGCAGGTACTCCGTCATGCCCCGGTTGATATGGGGGAAAATATGCGGCGTTGCATCATGCAGCGTATTGTCGAGATCGAAAACCCATACCCTAGCGCGCAATTTTTCAGTCCGGAGAACCCTTGATCAAAGTGCCCACGCCCTCGTCCGTCATGATTTCGAGAAGCAGCGCATGCGCGACCCGTCCGTCGATGATGTGCGCGGTCCTGACGCCATGCTTCACAGCTTCCAGGGCGCAATGCACCTTGGGCAGCATGCCGCCGGAAATCGTGCCGTCCCTGATCAATTCCTCCACCCTGTCCGCATCGAGCCCGGTCAATACCTGACCAGCCTTGTCCAGCACCCCGCTCGTATTGGTGAGCAATATCAATTTCTCCGCACGCAGCGTTTCCGCAAGCTTGCCGGCCACGAGATCCGCATTGATATTGTAGGCTTCCCCGTTTTCCCCTATGCCTATGGGCGCAATCACGGGAATGAAATCCCCCGAATCGAGCAGATCGACAAGGCTGGGGTCTATGCTCTCGACTTCCCCGACCTGCCCGATATCGATCCATTCGTCATCTTTTTCCACGCTTCTGAGCATCATTTTCCTGGCCCGGATGAAGCCCCCGTCTTTTCCGGTCAGCCCCACCGCCCTTCCACCATGCTGATTGATCAGGCCGGCAATTTCCTTGTTGACCCGTCCGCCCAGGACCATCTCGACAACATCCATGGTTTCCTGATCGGTCACCCGCATGCCCTGGATGAATTCGCTCTGTTTCCCCACCCGTGCGAGCAGCGCATTGATATGCGGCCCGCCGCCATGCACGACCACGGGATTGATGCCGACCAGCTTGAGCAACACCACATCGCGCGCGAAATCCTGCTTGAGCGAATCTTCGGTCATCGCATTGCCGCCGTATTTGATCACGACAGTTTTGCCGTGAAAGTGCCTGATATAAGGCAGCGCCTCGGACAGGACGCGGGCTTTTTCTTTAGCGTTCGAATGGTTCAACATGGGCGGCCTTATTGTCTATGCTTCATTTTACATCAGGGATTCTGCATTATGGTCGAACAAGAACCCCTGAGCCCGTGGGCAGCCGTATCCGCGCAACAAATCGGCCTGCGCCATGGTTTCGACCCCCATTGCAACGACTTCCATCTTGAGTCCATGCGCCATGGCGATGATGGCCTGCGTCATGTCGGCATCGTCGGGGCTGGATTCCAGGTTGGCGATGAAGCTCCTGTCTATTTTCAATTTATTCAGGCGAAAACGTTTGAGCTGGCCCAGCGAAGAATACCCCGTGCCGAATCGATCAACGGCGATATGAACGCCCGCTTCCATGAGCCCGCGTAGCATGTCGGTGCCGGCGTCATTCATCAGGCTGCTCTCGGTCAGTTCCAGTTCGAGCAGATCCGGCGCAAGCCCGGTTTCATCGAGAATGGCGAGCGCTTTCCGTTTGAAGTCCTTATCCCTGAGTTGACGGGAAGACAAATTGACGGAAACCCGGATTTCTCCCAGCCCCCTGTCTTGCCATGTTTTTGCCTGCGCGCATGCCGTGCGCAGAACCCATTCGCCCATCTGCAGGATGAGTCCCGTTTCCTCCGCAAGCGGAATGAATTCGTCCGGGGGAACGAGGATATTTGAGGAACGCTTCCAACGGATGAGCGCTTCAGCTCCGGTTATCCTCGAACTTGCAAGCTCGATTTGGGGCTGGTATTGGAGCGTGAAATCCCCCTTTTCCAGTGCCTTGCGCAAACTGCTTTCCAGATCGCGGCGGTAAAGCATTTGTTTCGTCAGCGAACTGCTGTAAAGCTGGATTCTGTCCTTACCCGAATCCTTGGCGCGATGCATGGCGAATTCCGCAAATTTGAGAAGCGATGCCGCATCCCTGCTGTCTTCCGGACACATTGCGATTCCGATGCTGCAAGTCACGATAATTTCCCTGGAATCGATGATGAACGGATGCCCCATCGCCTCCTTGAAGCGCTTCGCAACCGCAAACGCATTTTCGACGCGCTCGATGCCCGTCAGCAGCACGGTGAATTCGTCCCCGCCAAATCTGGCAACATGGTTGGGCATGTCATTGAAACGGGATATCAGATCTCTTTGGCGCACACAGGCTCTCAACCTTTCCGCCACGCCCTGAAGCAGATGATCGCCGACATTTCGCCCAAGCAATTCATTGATATTCTTGAAAGCATCGATATCCAGGAAAAGCACCGCAAACTTCTTGTTGTCCTTTTCGCTGCGCTTCAGTTCGCCTTCCAGACTCGCCAGGAACGCCAGCCGATTCGGCAAGCCGGTGAGACTGTCGAAATAGGCGATGTACCGCATCCTTTCTTCGGCCCGCTTCCTTTCGCTGATGTCGCGAACCAAGACAAGCGCCTCGTCCGCGCTCAGCGGCGCAAGGCGAGCTTCGTAATTGCGAATGCCTTCTTCGACCTGAACGGCATACTCGACCTCCTGAACCTTGCCGCTTCTCATGGCGACCCTGGCCTCATCGAGAACAATCTCGGCAATATCGTCCGGGAAATAATCCGCCACGGGCTTGCCGGGCGCTCCGTTCAAATAATTGAAGTTCCGGCAGATGCCGTCGCTTCCCATCCGGAACATCTTGTCCGGAATGGCCTCTGCCACGAACACGAGCTTCCGCACGGCATCGCCGGCCTGCATCGCACGGCGGATGCGATGCCCGAATGACGCCCAGTTCACCGGCTTCAGGATAAAATCGGCAACGCCGCTCACATCGACGCTTTCCAGCGATTCCGCTTCGACGACCAGAACGAGGGTGGTCTGCTTCAGGTCGAGGCGTTGCATCGCTCCAAGCGCATCGTCCATGCCCTCACCCAGCAAAACCAGATCGGGCTCATGCTCTTCAGCCAACCGGACGGCCTGGCGCCAATCCTCGGCATCGAGTACCCGGAAACCCAGTTCCATCATTTTCCCGCCCAGCATCGAGCGCATGGACGGATCCTGTTCCGACACCAGAACAATATTTTCACGCCTGATTCTCTGCATGTCCCGACCCCCTATGGGCGATTTGAAGGTTGTACCGTCAAAACCTTCCGGTTCCCGGCCTCGCTCTTAGGAGCGGATTATATCATGTGTAAAACCTATCGCGGCACGGCGGCTTCGCGGAACTGGAATCCGATACCGATTCCCTGCACGGAAAGCGCCATGCCGATTTCCATATCGAGCCGGGGAAGTCCGAATTCACTGGGCTTCGGAAGCGAAGCCCAGTCTATTTTTTTCAGGATCAGCTCGGAAAGATTCGGATCGGGACAGCTAACCCTGGGTGCTGTCTCGCCTTCGAGCATGGCGCTGCATTTCTGATCCGCATAGACTTCTCTTTCTTTCGGGGCCATGGTCTTTGCAAACTGGGCGGAAAGATTCGCCCTCGCGGCCTCGATGAAGCGCTGCATCTGCCGCATCCTGGCATTTATCATGGCGGTTTTTCCCCACATCATCGAAAGCGCTTTCACGCTCTCGTTTCTCGGGATCTCGGGCGGTTTTTCATCCGCGGGCTTCTCCTCCGGCAAATTTTCTTCAGACGGAGCGTCCTCAGGCGGCGCGTCTTCAGGCGGGGATTTTTCTTCGGGAGGGATCGCTTCCGGGATTTTTTCTATGGGCTTCCGGTATGTTGCAAGTTCCACCCGGATGCTGATGGGCTGGAAGGGGGAAGGCTTTTTCGCTCCGACTCCCGCAAAAATGAACAGATGCAGCAAAAGGGAAACCGAGCAGGCCAGCAACAGGCGCTTTGTTTGCATTTGAGGATTCTACACCCGGAAATCAAAAAGCGGGCATGACTGCCGTCGTGCCCGCCGCACAGGATGCCGGAACCTTAGAGGCTCGGATCCTGCATCAGGATGATGATTGCGAATTGCTGCGCCATGCCGATTGCGGCAGTGCCGTTAGTGGTTCCGCTCAAGTTCATTGCAAGCCTTATTATGCCGTCCGTATACGCTTTCTCCGCCGCACTGACAGCCTGCATTTGGGCAGCCTGGTCGGTGATGGCGTAAGCAGTGACAAGCGCGGCATCCCTGATCGCACCAAGAATGGAAATATCCTCGCCGACTCCCATCTGGGCACTCTCCGAAGCAACCATTCCACTGTACGTGGTGAAATCGGTTCTGGTCCAGGCTCCCCCGGCTGCGGTGCAGGATGCCAGATCGAGAACCATTGGCGTCACCACTGTCCCGCTTTTTGTGCAATTGCCTACCCATGGAATAACCGAAGCAGGAATGGCATCAGCGGCCCGCGTATAAGCCAGCGATCCGCCGGCATTGAGCACGCCCGAAATCCAGTCGGTGAGCACCACCTTGTTGATCGGCCAGTTAAGCATCACAGGATTGTTGTTTTTATCGACAACAGGGTTCCCGTTCGCATCGTAAGCAGGCACCTGCAGATCCGCCTGCGTCGGGCATCCCGCCGCTCCTGCCGCCCCCCCGCTCAACGGACACATATTCTGGATCATCGTGGACATGCGGGCATTGCTTGCCGAGAGAGCCTGTTGGAAAGTACTGAAGGCGGCGCCCAGGTCGCCGGAAAGGGAAGTTTCAGCAGTATTGATCGTATTCGCATCCCCTTCCGCATTCGCCGAATTCGGGTCGCTGTTGAATGCCGCAGCTTCGAATTTCGCATAAGCGGTATCCATGGCGGCACTCAGGGCGGTCACTGCATCAGCGAACTGCTTCTTGTCGGCTGCGCTTGCCCCGAGCACCGTCATCGCATCGGTGAAATCGGCTATCACCCGGTTCGCCTTGAGTTTCTTGATGGCGCTCTGGGAGGTCGATTGCACGCTGCTCATCGCCGCGTCCGAAAGCTGCGTGGTATCTCCCCCCAGATATTTGGCATTGGATGCCAGAAGTTCGGGAGCGACAATGGATCCCATGGCATCGACCGCTTCGACTATAAAATCGCGCGGAATATCGGTAGGCAGGGGAAGGCGGTTCGGGTCGTCGGCCGCATCGAGCAGGATCTGGAGCAGCAATCCCGCCGCTTTTCCTCGATTCGAGCTGTCGTCGACGGAGTTTGCCGTGGCGTTAGCGGCGGCATTCATCAATACGTTGTAACCCGAATTGGGGTCCGTCAGCCTGGCATTGATGTTGCTGTTGTAGGTGTCGATCTGCTGCTGGGTAACGCCGCGAGTGGTTTTCAGATAATCGATGAATCCACCGGCGTTGCTGATGCCGTGCTTGATCGCCGTACCGACGATCTGCAGTTCGTTGTCGGCAAGATTGTTGCGCACGAACAGATTGGAAAAGACCGTGGATATCGGGTCGGTTCCTGCAACCAAATTCACTTGCGCCTGGGTGGTGGTATTCGGAGTGACGCCGACCGGCTCATCCGCCGAAGACGATGTGGGACAGGGAACGACATCCCTGCGCACCACGATATTGTTCGGATCCTGGATCACGAGCAGCATGGGCTGGGTGCAGTTCGTGAATGTGGACGCCGGGAACTGGAACTGGAGTTGCTGGTTGGCGTCTGCCGTGGCATTCAGCGTGCCGTATGTGGTGAGAAGAGGCGAGGCCGCAGCAGGATCGGTGTTGGCGATGCCGACGGAAATGGTGTAAGTGGTTCCCGTGACAAGCGGCGCCCGGCTAACCGAAGCGGCTTGTGCATGCATGGCCCCGGAGAACATCAGTGCAACAGCTATTTTCTTGAACTTAGTCATTTTCTCTCCCTTATCTGGCTACGCCTTTGACGCCGCCACCGGCGGCACCAGTACCTGTTCCGGCACCACTGCCCCCGCCCCCGCCGCACCCGCTCAAACCGGCGACAACAAATAAAACAATCAAAATCATAAAACTACGCATAGTTCTCTCCTTAGTCCAGTTCTCGACCAGTTTTTTGTAACGCGCCTGTTACGTACTGTAACAACGAATGATTCTGATTTAAACTTTCCGGAGAGTCAAGGCAATAATCGCGGCCAGATAAAAAGCCCTTGCCGGGAAATCCGGCAAGGGCTCATGGAACGCCTAATGGGGTGAATCATTCGATAGTCAAGCGCTTGGACTCCACTGGAGCTTTCTTGGGGAGGGTCAATTCGAGAACGCCATCGCTGTATTTCGCATGTGCCGCCTCCTCGTCGACTTCCTGGCCAAGGCTGAAAGCCCGGTAAACCTTGCCGAAGCAGCGCTCGGAACGAAGTATGGTTTCCCCTTTTTTCTCTTCCTTCTCCTTCCTGACTTCCGCGCTCAATGAAACGCGGTTGCCGTCTATCGTCACATGAATGTCTTCCTTCTTTACACCCGGAATATCGGCATGCACCGTATAAGCCTTGTCGTCTTCCTTTACGTCCAGCTTGATCTGCGGACTTTCCGTTCCCATGCTGAACGGGCGCACCATGAAGCCCTTGAAAAGATTGTCGATCGCGTCATCGAACGGCTCCAGCCTGAAAGGATCCCAGCGGGTGATATTGGCCATTTCATTCTCCTGAAAATTGATCTGTACTCGAAATATAGCAAAGCCGTTTCCGATTTCAAGTAAAACCCAAAACAGGTAGAATCGCCGATTTGACAGCGGAATAGTCCATGCATATCCACATCCTCGGCATTTGCGGCACGTTCATGGGAGGAATAGCCGCGCTTGCAAAATCCTCTGGGCATCGGGTAACGGGATGCGATGCGGCGGTCTATCCGCCCATGAGCACCCAGCTCGAAATGTTCGGTATCGAATTGATCGAGGGTTACGATCCGGCGCAAATCAAACTGGCGCCCGATCTTTACGTGATCGGCAATGTCGTTTCCCGCGGCAACCCATTGATGGAAGCGATCCTGGATCAGAACCTGCCTTATGTTTCGGGTCCGCAATGGCTTTACGAAAATATCCTGAAAGACAAATGGGTCATCGCGGTGGCTGGAACGCACGGCAAGACCACGACGACATCGATGCTGGCCTGGATACTGGAATATGGCGGACTGAATCCGGGCTTTCTGATCGGCGGTGTGGCGCAAAATTTCGGAGTTTCGGCAAGGCTCACCGATTCGCCCTTCTTCGCGATAGAAGCCGACGAATACGATACCGCGTTCTTCGACAAGCGCTCCAAGTTCGTGCATTACCATCCGAGGACTGCGGTCCTCAACAACCTGGAATACGACCATGCGGATATATTCCCCGATCTTGCGGCTATCGAAACCCAGTTCCATCACCTGGTGCGCACAATTCCGTCCGGCGGACTGATCGTCGCCAATGCCTGTGGGGAAAGTTTAAGGAGAGTCCTGGAAAGGGGCTGTTGGAGTCCTGTCGAATGGTTCGGGAACGATGCAGGCTGGCATGCGCTCCTTCGGGAAGAACACACGGACATCCTGTGCGGCGATAAATTCGAAGGCGCGTTGCGATGGGATCTGCTTGGCGCCCACAACCGCTCCAATGCGCTTGCCGCCATCGCTGCCGCCAGACATTGCGGCGTTCCCCCCGAAACCGGAATCGATGCCTTGTCGAAATTCATGAACGTGAAGCGCCGCATGGAATTGAGGGGAATTGCGGGAGGCGTCGCCGTTTACGACGACTTCGCCCACCATCCCACGGCGATTGCCACGACCCTCGCGGGACTCAGGGAAAAAGCGGGGAGCGCGCGAATTATCGCGGTACTCGAGCCGCGTTCCAACACGATGAAAATGGGGGTGATGAAGGATGCCCTCGCGGGGAGCCTTATCGATGCGGATCTCGTTTTCTGCTTCGACAGGGATCTGGGCTGGGATGCGAAATCGGCGCTTTCTTCCCTGGGGGAAAATGCCGACGTGAAGTCCGACCTGGAAGGCCTGGTCGAAGCGATTGCCGGATCGGCGAAGCCGGGCGACACCATCCTCGTCATGAGCAACGGCAGCTTCGGCGGCATCCACCAGAAGCTGCTCGCCGCCCTCGGTTGACAAGCCTCGGAAAAATTCGGCATGGATGTGGACAACCACACATGCATCGAAATGAGAAACCTGAACGCTGCCCGGCACCCCCCATTTTCCACCAGCCTTTTTCTACAGGCTCGTTCGACGGCAATAGCTACGGGTATATGCTGGACACGGGCTAAGGCAGGAGTGGAACGAGATCGATCCCCGCATCCTCAGGCAGGCCGAACATGATGTTCATGTTCTGCACCGCCTGGCCCGCTGCACCCTTCACCAGATTGTCGATCACGGACAGCACGACTACGATGCTTGAGTCCTGCGGGCGATGAACCGCGATACGGCAAATGTTCGAGCCGCGCACGCTTCTCGTCTCCGGATGGCTGCCGGGGGGCATGACATCCACAAAAAGCTCGTTCGCATAGCGATCTTCGAAAAGCCGCTGCAGGTCGGCATCGGCAACAAGCCTCGCATAAAGGGTCGCATGGATTCCCCTGATCAGCGGAGTGAGATGCGGCACGAATGTGAACCCCACCGACCTTTTCGCCGCGATGGAAAGCCCCTGACTGATCTCGGGCAGATGCCTGTGGCCTGCAACGCCGTAAGCCTTGAAATTGTCGGATGCTTCTGAAAACAGGGAAGCCATTTCAGCCTTTCTCCCCGCGCCGCTCACCCCGGATTTGGCATCCGCCACCAGATAATCGACATCGACCAGCCCCGCTTCGACAAGAGGAAGAAAGCCCAGCTGCACCGCAGTGGGATAGCAGCCGGGGTTCGCCACCAGAAGCGCCTTCGCGATTTTTTCGCGGTTGACTTCGGGCAGGCCGTAGATAGCCTGTTCGAGCAATTCGGGACAGGCGTGCTGCATGCCGTACCATTTCTCCCAGAGCGCCACATCCCTGATCCTGAAATCCGCGGCGAGATCGATGACCCTGATGCCCGCATCGAGCAGGGCCTTCGCTTCCTTCATGGCGATTCCATTGGGCGTGGCGAAAAACACCACATCGCAAGCGGCAAGACTGTCGAGGGTCGGCGCGACGAAAGCCAGCTCCACCTTTTTGCGCAGGCTGGGGAACATCTCGCTGACGCGCATTCCCGCTTCGCTCCGGGAGGTGATCGCCTCCAGCTGCACTTCCGGATGCTTCGCCAGAAGGCGCAGCAATTCCACCCCGGTATATCCCGTCCCACCGACTATGCCTGCCTTGATCATGATCCCCCTCCGATATGAATATAGTCTTTTCACGGACAATAAAAAAGCCGCCAAAGGCGGCTTTTTCGAATGAAGCGCATCAACGCTTCGAAAACTGCTTGCGTTTGCGCGCCTTGTGCAAGCCCACTTTTTTGCGTTCCACCTCGCGCGCATCGCGCGTCACGAGTCCGGCCTTCTTGAGTTCAGGCTTGAGCGTCGCATCGTAATCGATCAATGCACGGGTGATGCCGTGGCGAACCGCGCCGGCCTGTCCGGATTCGCCCCCGCCCATCACGTTGACCATGATGTCGAAACTGGCCAGGGTATCAGTCAGAACCAGCGGCTGGCGAACCACCATGCGGCCGGTTTCGCGCGAGAAGAATTCGTCGATCGGCTTGCCGTTGACAACGATGTTGCCCTTTCCTGGCTTCAGGAAAACCCTGGCCACCGCGCATTTGCGCCTTCCAGTGCCGTAATTGTAGTTTGCGCCCATATTATGCTTTCACGATATCCAGGGGTTGCGGCTGCTGCGCCGAATGGGGGTGCTGCGGCCCCGCGTAAACCTTGAGCTTCCTGAGCATGGCGTAACCCAGCGGGCCTTTCGGCAGCATGCCTTTCACCGCCTTTTGCAGCACGCGTCCGGGGAAACGCGCATGCATCTTCGAGAAGCTTGTCGCATAAATTCCGCCGGGATAGCCGGTATGCCTGTAATAAATCTTGGCTTCGGGCTTGTTGCCCGTCACGCGCAATTTGTCGACATTGACGACCACGACATAATCGCCGGTATCGACATGGGGAGTATAGATAGCCTTGTGTTTGCCGCGCAAACGGTAAGCGATCTGGGAAGCGAGGCGCCCCAGAACCTTGTCCGTCGCATCAACGACGATCCAGTCGTGCTTTACTTCGTGGGGCTTAGCAGAAAACGTTTTCATGAAGCCAGTCCTAGGTACTTGAATTAGGGAAAGTTGCGAATTTTATGCTAGATTGGCAGGCTGTGTCAATCAATAACAGCGAATTTCCTCATGAATTGGTTCGTATCCCATTTTATAAGCGCCTGTCTGCTCCCGCCTTTGAACCTGATTCTGCTCGGGGGAGTGGGGGTTCTTTTCCTGAAATCCAGACCGAAACTCGGGAAACGCCTTGTGGCCCTCTCTCTCGTTCTGCTCTACATCATATCGACGCCTTTCTTTTCGGAACGGGCGATGAGAGCATTCGAGGGGCCTTATGTGGACATATCAGACAGGAATGCCGACGCCATCGTGGTTCTCGGCGCGGGAAGCTATTTTCATGCGCCCGAATACGAAGGCGCGAACACGGTCTCTCCCTGGGCGCTGGAGCGTCTGCGCTATGCGGCAAAGCTTTACCGGAAGACGCGAAAGCCTATCCTGGTCACGGGAGGGGCCCCGCTTGGCAATGCGGACTCCGAAGCCCTGCAAATGAAAACCGTCCTCGTCGAGGATTTCCATGTCCCCGTAACATGGACCGAAGAGGCTTCGATCGACACCGAAGGCAATGCTTCAAAAAGCGCAGTCATCCTGAAGCAACACAGAACGATTTATCTCGTCACCCATGCCTGGCATATGCCGAGAGCGTCCACCCTGTTCAGGCACGCGGGTTTCAGCGTAATTCCCGCGCCTACCGGATACGCAACTTCGAACCAGACCGGCCTCCTTTCATTCCTGCCCGCCGCGAATGCCCTGTGGAAGAGCGAAATACTGATGCACGAAATCATCGGCCTTGCCTGGTTTGAGTTAAAATACCGGCTTCACGGCAACCGGGAAAAATCATGAAAGCGCGAGTCAAATGGGTCGAAAATGCCAGTTTCCTGGGCGAAACGGAAAGCGGCCACGCCGTCCTGATGGATGGACCGCCCGATGGGGGCGGACGCAACCTCGGACCCCGCCCCATGGAAATGCTGCTGCTCGGAACAGGAGGCTGCACGGCCATCGATGTGGTGCATATCCTGAAAAAAGGCCGGCAGCCCATCTCGAATTGCAGCGTGGAAATCGATGCAGAGCGGGCAGGGGAGGATCCCAAGGTGTTCACCAGGATTCATTTCCATTTCACCGTAGCAGGCAGCGGCCTCAATCCTGTCCAGGTCGAAAGGGCGATCCAGCTTTCAGCCGAGAAATATTGCTCCGCTTCGATCATGCTCGGCAAAACCGCGACCATCACCCACGATTTCGAAATCGTCGAGGGCTGATCAGGCCAGTTTCGACACATCGATCAGGAACCTG
>JAIELG010000034.1 GCA_019753155.1 Burkholderiales bacterium | reverse complement strand
AGACAGACAGACAGACAGACAGACAGACAGACAGACAGACAGACAGACAGACAGACAGACAGACAGACAGACAGACAAGCAAGCAAGCAAGCAAGCAAAAATGTAAAGTTTTCTGACACCTGTTGCGAGGTGACGCCCACCGGGCGTCACCCCTGCCTACCCCGCTTGCGCTATATCGGGGCCAAAGCCCAACACCATCGTCCCGAACGGAGCGGTGGTGTCATCCCGAGGAATTCGAGGGATCCTGGGATTTCTCGACAGGCTCGAAATGACAGTGGAGGCATTCGAAGGGGCCTGTCCTGAGCGCAGCCGAAGGAGCTTGCCCTGAGCCTGCCGAATTTGCCTATACCGGTAAAATCAGCGTAGGCAAACTTTACCAGAAAACCTCTACGACAATGGCGTTATTTCTTTGAAGAGGTGACCTTGTCCGCTTGCGCATTCGCGCGATTCCACCACCCGCCTCCCAGAGCCTGATAGAGGGCCGCCGTATCGCCGAAGCGGTTGGTTTGGGCCTGAACGAGATTGACCACTGACTGCTGGTAGGCAAGATCCGCCGAGAGCAATGTCTGGTAATTCACATAACCCGATTCGTACTGCTTGCGCGTGATATCGAGCGCGGTTTTCGCTGCCTGCCCGGATGCGGCGGCAGCCTTCAGCGCATCGGCATCGGACTGGATGGCATGAAGCGTATCCGCAATGTTCTGGAAAGCGGTGATAACCGTGCTCCGGTATTGTTCCTTAGCCTGAATCAATGCCTGATCCGATGCCTTTTCCCTGGCCTTCAACGTCCCCCCGTCGAATATGGTCTGGCTGACATTTCCGATCAGACTGAAGAATCCGCCGCCTGGTCCGAACATCCAGGATGGCGTATCCGCATTGCCCCCCCATGCCCCGGTAATCGAGAACTGCGGCAACCTGTTGGCGATGGCGACGCCGACCTGTGCGCTCGCATAATGCAACTGTTCTTCCGCTGCCCGGATATCCGGCCGTTGTTCGACGATTTTCGATGGGAGACTCAACGGCAGTTCCTCCGGCAGGCGCAGTGAAGACAGTTCGAACGTTTCCTGGACATCCTCGCTGGGCAAATTGCCTGCCAGTGCCCGTATCATGTCGCGGGTTTGTTCGAGCTGCTTCTCGAGCGGAGCAAGGGATTGTTTCGCCTGGAAGAATGCGGACTCCTGGTTCGCAACGTCAATGCCCGTCACATAGCCGAGCCTGAACTGATCCCGGAGAATATCCAGCATCCCGCCATTGATGTCGACGATTTTTTTCGCCGCATCGATCTGCGCACGAAGCGATGCTTCCTGCAATGCCGCCGCCACGACGTTGGAAGCGAGCGTGATATACGTCGCTTCAAGCTGAAATTTCTGCACATTGGCCTGAGCTTCGAGCGATTCCACCTGCCTGCCGTTGATGCCGAATACATCCGGAACGAAGCCCACCGACAATTGCGCGGTATAGAAATTGTAATAGACAGGACCGTTGAACGGGGCCGGGCCGCCCGGATTGGAATAAGTCTGGATGACGTGGCCGTTGCCCTGCGCACCGGGAGAATTGCCGCCCGTATTGCCGGATAATTTCGTGCGGGAGGGCGAAAAGTTTGCGCCGACCGTAGGATAGAAAAATCCTTTCTGGGCGATGACAGACTCCTGCGCCTGGCGCAATGCCGCCTGAGCGGACTTGATGCCGGGGTTGGCCTTGAAAGCGCGCTCGATCAGGGAATTGATCCGGGGCGACTGGAAAAGCGTCCACCAGTCGAAAGGAATGTCCTTCACGGCATCGAACCGCTGCGCGTCTCCTGCCTGAACCGGCGCAGAGGCCGTCTTCCCGGGTAAGGGTTCCGGCGTGTAACTGCCCGCTTTGGGAGCGTCAGGACGCTTGAAATCCGGGCCGGCGGCACAGCCCGACGCCAAAACCGCCAGGGCGACCATGGAGGCAAGAGATAAAGGATTAGGCATGGCGACAGTCCGGCATATGATGTATGAGGAAGTGTAAGTTCGATTGGATGCGAAGGGAACTGTGATTTGTCACAGTAGACTCGCCGTTCCATTGCCCCCATCATTACGCAAAATTTTCGCAGGAGCGGATCATGAAATTCAACAAGGGTTCGGTCATATTGCTTGCTTGCGCCGCGATCATCGCGGCAAGTCTCCTGGCGTTCTCCGGAACGCAAAAGCCTGCCGCTCCGAAACCGGCACAGATCGCGGATCAAAGCCTGGATTTGACCGATGAGCAATTGAAATCGGTCAAGGTCGGGGCAGTCGTGGCGCATCCTTTCACGGTTCAGCGCGAAGCGGTCGGCAACATCGCATTCGACGACGATATGACCGTGCAGGTATTCCCGCCCTATCCCGGCAAGATTATCGAGCGGCATAGGGAAATCGGCGATACCGTGAAGAAGGGGGATGTGCTCTTTGTGATCAACAGCCCCGATCTCGTCCAGGCCGAGTCGAACCTGATCACGACTGCCGGGGTCAAGGAGTTGACCACTCGCGCGCTCGATCGGGCGAAGGATCTCCTGGCTGCGCGCGGGATAGCCCAGAAAGACTATCAACAAGCCGTTTCCGATCAGCAGGGCGCAGAAGGCGCCTACAATGCCGCCCGCAACGCACTGCACATTTTCGGCAAATCCGATGCAGAGATAGACCGCATCGTGGCCGAGCGCAAGGTCGATTCCGCGCTGCCCGTACCGAGTCCGATCAGCGGGCAGGTTACGGTCATCGCCATGGCTGCATCTGTCGGAACATTCGTTCAGCCCGGCACTGCGCCCGCGCCCTATGCGGTTTCCGACCTATCCACCATGTGGATGGTGGCGAATGTTCCGGAAAGCGATATTCCGCTCCTGCATCAGGGAGAAGCGGTCGAAGTGAAGGTCATGGCTTATCCCGACAAGGTATTCCATGCGAAGATCACGAAAATCGGGGCTATGGTCGATCCGAATACCCACAGGATACAGGTGCGCACCGAAGTCAGGGATCCGGGGCACGAACTGCATGCGGGGATGTTCGCCACCTTCCTGATTCGCATGGGCAATGCAGTCCGGTCCGCAGCGGCTCCGCTCGACGGCGTGGTCAGGGAAGGCGACGGAACGAACACAGTATGGGTCACCACCGATCGCCGCCGCTTCACCAGGCGAACCGTCAAGCTCGGCGTACAGCAAGACGGCATGGACCAGATTATCGAGGGGCTGAAGCCAGGGGAACTGATCGCGACAGACGGCGCGATTTTTCTCAGCAATGCCCTAGTCGGCAACACATCATCGAACGGATAACGGCAGTTCCTGCGAGTGAAACCCGCCCATAATCAATAGAGAGGCAAACCGTGTTAAGAGGCATCCTTGCGTTCTCGCTTTCCCGCCGCCCGATCATTTTGCTCTGTCTTCTGATCTTCATCGGCGGAGGGGCCATCGCTTATTCGAAGCTCAACGTCGAAGCCTATCCGAACCCGGCACCGGTGATTCTCGAAATCACGGCCCAGTCTTCCGGCCTGTCGGCCGAGGAAATGGAACGCTATTACACCCTGCCCATGGAAGTCGGCCTTGCCGCAACCCCGGGGGTCGACAACATTCGCTCCACGTCTTTTTACGGGCTCTCCTTCGTTCGAGTCACCTTCAAATACGGAATCGACTATTACGCCGCCTACACGCAGGCAGCGCTCAGCCTGCAACAAAATGTCAGCCTGCCGAACAATGTGGTTCCCCAGATACAGGCGTCCAGTCTGGTCGGCGAGATTTTCCGCTACCAGGTGACAGGCCCACCGAATTTCGGGCTCACCAATTTGCGCACCGTTCAGGACTGGATTTTGCAACGGCGCCTGCTGACCGTTCCTGGCGTAGTCCAGGTCAACGGTTGGGGCGGCACGACCAAGGAATTCGATGTCGAAGCGGATTTGCACAAGCTCGATGCCTACGGCATCACGATACCGCAGATGGTCACCGCCATCGGCAACGCCAATATCAACGTGGGCGGGCGAACGATCAACATTGGCCAGCAATCCCTGAATATCCGCGGCGTGGGGCTGATAGACAGCGGAGGCGCGACCGACCTGACCCAGGGGCGAAAAGTCGACGACATCGAAAACATCGTGCTGACCCAATCCGGAGGCACGCCTGTGCTGGTGAAGGATGTGGCGAAAGTGCGCATCGGCTATGTTCCGCGGCTCAGCAAGGCAGGCCGGGACAATCAGGACGATGTGGTGGCGGCCATCGTGGTGATGAACCGCACCCTGCAGACCAACGATGTGGTTGCCCGCGTCAAGGCTGAAGTGGAAAAGATCAACAGCGACGGAACCTTGCCGCCGGGAGTCAAAATCGTGCCCTTTTACGATCGTTCCTCGCTTGTTTCGGTCACGACCCACACCGTCCTGCACAACCTCATTTTCGGCTGCCTGCTCGTTTTTCTGATCCAGTGGGTTTTTCTCGGCGACTTGCGCAGCGCAATCATAGTCGGCGTGAACATCCCTTTCGCACTCTTCTTCAGCATCATCATCCTGGTAATGACAGGGGAATCCGCCAATCTGCTCTCCCTGGGCGCGGTCGATTTCGGCATCATCGTGGATTCGGCCGTCATTCTGGTCGAAAACATATTCCATAATTTCCAGAAGAATCGGGATCAGCGGCGCGCGCTTCTCGAAGACCATGCTCAGGGCATAGACCGGAACCTGACGAACAGATGGCCCAACCGCCTGCGCATGGTGTTCATCAGCGCCCTTCAGGTCGACAAGGCCATTCTTTTTTCCACCATGATCACTGTGGCTGCGTTTATTCCGCTTTTCACCATGCAGGGCGTCGAAGGCCAGATCTTCGGCCCGATGGCGCGGACCTATGGCTACGCCCTGGCGGGGGCGTTGATTGCGACTTTCACGATCACGCCTGTCCTCGCCTCCTTTCTGCTGCCCAGGCATGTCAAGGAATCCGAAACGATCGTGGTGCGCTGGCTGCGCAACAGGTATACGCCCATTCTCGGCTGGGCGCTCGCCAATCGGCGCGCCACGGTGATGATAGGCTTGGCATTCCTGGGATTCGCAGCGCTGCTGTTGCCCAGGATAGGAAGCGAATTCCTGCCCGCCCTCGAAGAAGGCAATTTATGGATCAGGGCGACATTGCCCCCCACCATCTCGCTCGAAGCCGGAATGCCCACGGTGACGCGAATCCGCCAGATCCTGAACAGCTACCCGGAAGTCGTCACGGTAGTCTCGCAGCATGGCCGCCCCGACAATGGGAGCGATGCGTCCAGTTTCGGCAATGCCGAATTTTTCGTGCCGCTGAAACCGGTAGACGAATGGCCTCCAGGCATGACGAAGGAAAAACTGGTGGACGAGCTGCAGAAGAAATTTGCCCGCGAATTTACCGGAATCGAGTTCAATTTCTCGCAATACATCCAGGACAACATCGAAGAAGGGCTCTCCGGCGTCAAGGGCGCCAATTCCGTCAAGATCATCGGCCCCGACCTGCCGACGCTGGAAAAGCTCGCCGATCGGATCAGGAGTGAAATGTCTCAGGTCAAGGGGATTGCCGACCTGGGGATATTCCGGGTCATGGGGCAGCCCAATCTGAACATCAGGGTGGACAGGGCCAGAGCGGCCCGCTACGGACTCAATACCGGGGACGTGAACACGGTCGTGCAGGCCGCAATTGGCGGCACCCAGGCGACCACGATCATGGAAGGCGATCGCCAGTTCGGTTTGAGCCTGCGCCTCGCTCCGGAATACCGCAACAATATCGATGCGATCCGGAACATCAAGGTCGGTTATCCGACCGCGAACGGCGGAAACGCTTATATCCCCTTGAGCGAACTTGCGACCATATCGCTCGATACCGGTGCGTCATACATTTATCACGAGAAGAACCAGCGCTATATCCCGGTCAAATTCAGCGTCCGCGGACGCGATATCGGGGGGACCGTCGCCGAGGCGCAGGAAAGGATAGCCAGTCATGTAAAACTGCCGCAGGGATATCGCATCGAATGGGCGGGCGAGTTCGATGAATTGCAGCAGGCGAAAGACCGGTTGGCAATCATTCTTCCGATTGCCATCGTATTGATTCTGGCGCTGCTCTACGGGCTGTTCAATTCGCTGCGCGACAGCCTCCTGGTGCTCGTGGCAATACCTTTTTCGGCTGCGGGCGGCATCGTCGCGCTTTACTTCTCCGGCCTTGACCTCAGCGTATCGGCAGCGATCGGCTTCGTATCCCTTTTCGGGGTATCGGTCATGAACGGCATCCTGGTCATCACCTACTTCAACCGGCTGGTAGGCGAAGGTTTGCCGCCCATGGAAGCGATGTTCAATGCAGCCGAGCAACGCATGAGACCTATGCTCATGACCGCGCTTTCCGCATGCATCGGCCTGCTCCCGGCCGCGATATCCACGGGTATCGGCAGTCAGGTGCAACGCCCCCTCGCGACCGTCGTGGTGGGCGGCATGCTCCTTGGCCCCATCATGTTGCTGGTTGTTGCGCCGGCGCTTCAGATGATGTTTCTCGGAAGGCGCGCGGAAAACGAAGCAGCGGACGATGATGACGAATAAGCCGATCAGGGTTCGATCAAGCCCGCGGATGCCGCCTTGATCGCAGCTTCGGTGCGGGTCGAGACGCCGAGCTTGTTCCGTGCATTTTCGATGTGGAAATCGATCGTGCGCTTGGACAACCCTACTATTTGTGCAATTTCGCTCGAAGTCTTGCCTCGCGCCGACCAGGTCAGCGCTTCGATCTCGCGCTCGCTCAATTCCACCAGTTGAGCCCATGCGCCGATTCGGGCGACACGCGCAAGGCGCGCACCGATGATCTCGCACAGCACATCGAAATCGATAGGCTTGGCCACGTAGTCGTCGGCGCCGAGACGCCTGCCCTTGAGCTCGCTGCTCCTGTCCGTGAGCGCGGTCAGGAACACGAATGGCATGTTCTCGAAGCGCGGGGCAATAGCGGTCAGGCGTTCCAGCACCTCGAAACCGGACAGAATGGGCATGCTGATGTCGCACAGCACGAGATTCGGCTGCTCCTTGAGGATCGCCGCGAAGCCTTCCTGTCCGTCGTGCGCGAGGTTGACTTCGAAGCCGCGTTCGGAGAGTTCCTCGGCAATCAATGCTGCAGTTTCACGATCATCCTCGATGCACAGTATCTTCATGCGATATCCCTTGGCGATATAATACAATACACATGAACGCCCCGGATAGGAAATGCCCATCAACACTCTCAGCATGACGATGCAGCCCCATTCGATCCGGATACGCCTGTCCCTGGTATTCCTGCTTTTCCTGCTGCTGGTGGCGGGCCTTGGCGCATTCAGCATCAAACAGTTGAGCGATTTCAACAAGGTATCCGGTGAAATCCGCAATCGCTGGCTGCAAACCACGCGCATCCTGGGCGACCTCAATAATTTCACTTCCGATTTTCGCTCCGCGGAAGGGAGCTACCTGCTCTCATCCAATCCGGCCGAAATCGCCGCAAGCGATCAGGAGATGGCTTCCCTGGATCGCTCCATCGCTTCGAGCCTCGCCGGCTATAAACTGATACACCATGACGATGTCGAAGACCGGCTCTATGCGCAGTTCATCTCCGGGTGGCGCGCCTACAGGGCTATAGTCGATATGGAACTGTCCCTGTCGCGCATAAACCGCAAGCCCGAGGGGGGGCGCATATACAGAACCAGTTCGCGCCAGCTCTACGATGCGGCAAGCGATTCGCTCGGACGGCTCACCAACTGGAACGTCGCAAGCGCAAGAGCAGCCGCAGAACGGGAAACCATGACCTACCGCGATGCATACTGGCTCATCGTGACGGCAATCGTGATCGCAGCTCTGATGCTGATCACGGCAATCGTTTACATCACGAAATCGATATCGGGACCGCTGCTCGAACTGGCCAGATGCATGCATCGGCTCGGGGATAACGACACTGAAATCGGGATTCGGGGCATGGAGCGGCGGGACGAAATAGGCGAAATGGCACGCTCGGTCGGCGTGTTTCGGGACAATGCAATTGAACTGGCGAAAAGCCAGCATGCGCTCGCCCAAAAAACCTCGATACTCAAGGAAGCGCTGGAAAACGAGCAGCGCCTGACGGCCCAGCAGCGCAATTTCGTTTCGATGACCTCGCATGAATTCCGCACGCCATTGACGATCATAGATGGCCATGCCCAGCGTCTGATCAAGATGAAAAACCGGCTGCAGCCCGAAGAAATCTCCGAGCGCGCCGACAAGATCCGAAGCGCGGTACTGCGCATGACAGGCCTGATGGACACCCTGCTTGATTCTTCGCGCTTCTTCGATGGCGCCACGCCATTCAGCCGGGAGACATTCAATGTGTCCGCCCTGCTGCGCGAGCTCTGCCAGATGCATCGTGAAATAGCACCGGATGCAGTCATTCGCGAGGATCTGAAAAGGCTGCCCGTGACGATGGTCGGCGACCCCAAGCTGCTCTATCAGGCCTTCAGCAATCTGATTTCGAATTCGGTCAAATACTCCCCGGCAGGCAGCCCCATCGATGTCATCGGCCATATCGACTCGGGGCAGATCGTCATTGCTGTCGAGGACAAAGGGATAGGCATTCCGGAAAAAGACCTGGATCGACTGTTCGAACGCTATTACCGGGGCAGCAACATCACGGCCATTGCAGGAACAGGCGTCGGCCTGTATTTTACCGAGATGGTGGTCATGATGCATGGCGGCGGCATTACGGTCGAGAGCAGGGAGGGCGAAGGCGCCCGGTTCACGATCCGCCTGCCGCAGGAATCGGCGTGATGATGCACCCGAACTTCGGCTGAAGACATCGTTGCAGATTTTTCCGCACGACATGAATTTTTCGCTTGAAACAAAAAATTCATGGGCGTAAAATCCGTACATCTCATTCGCAAGGAGCTGATCATGGAGAGTTGCAGTCGACCTGAAATCTGAATCGACAAGCATGCCTTGAGTTAGTCTCCTGCCGCTGCCTCGTCGATTCGAAAACGAGGCAGCGCGTTCATCCCCCGAAAATAACGCGCCGCCGCCCGGCGGTGGACTCCACCGCCCCCAAGATAGTTTCATTGCCTTGTGGAGGTGCATCATGCTGTTCCTGCTCTGGATCAAAAATAAAGAAGGCCGTCTTGTCTCAACCTGGGTCGACGGAATGAAAATCGGGCCATCGATCGTGGAATCGCAGCCCGTGGCAGTCGCTCAAAGCGAGGAAGCCGAACCGTATCGCGGCTACCCCATGCTCGCATGGGTGAATCCGAACCGGCGCGGCAGGACGGTCGTCCTGCCGTCCGCCGTGACCAACGCAAACCGGGAGTTTGGCCTGCTTGTCAGCCGCGGCGTAAAATACGCGAAAATGCTGAAGTTGCGCGAGGGTGTGCTGCAACTTTGGACTGTTCCCGTCGAATCATTCGATGCCGACTGGTGGACTTCGGAATATCCCATCGAGGCCTGCATCCGGCGCTTTCTTGTCCATGGCGAAATGCATGGCGCATCCATGGCGGCGATGACGGAACTGAATGCGGCGCAATCCGCATTGCAAGCCCCTGTCGAATATGAAAAGTTTGCAGTCAGGCTTGCGCGCTGAGGAGGGGCGATGACTGGACCTACAGGCTGGAAAGCCAGGGAGCGACTCCCTGGCTCCGGCATTGATTACCTGCCTTTTTGATGGGCGTAACAGCTTCCCAGATAGATCACTGCGATTACGAGCAACACGGCAACCCCGAGCGGGTTCGTGAATTGGATTGCATCTGCCATTTGTTCTCTCCTTTATATTTGAATTGATTTTGCTCCGTTGCCTTGCGGCAGGAATATTATGGCATTTTTTCTTCAAATATTAACATTATCAACAACATGGTTAAATTTCAGAATCAATGTTCGATGCCGGGGTCCCCGGCTTGGGCCTGCCGGAGCGAACTGATTTCCCTTGAATCTGTCTATATGTAACGTATAATCCACAGCATGCATGCAGTCGATGATTACCTGACAGACGACGGGCACGACCCTTTCAAGGAATAGCTTGAAAATCTGCCTGACCGTCAAGTCCGCGCCCGCGTATTGATGCGGGTGCAGCGCATGGCTGCCGGAAATTTCGGGGACTGCAAGCCTGTTGCCGAAAGTGTTTGGGAACTGCGCATCGACCACGGCCCAGGCTATCGCGTGTATTACGCCCGAGCGGGGAAAAAGCTGCTGCTTATTCTGCTGGGCGGTGGCAAGCGCAAGCAACAGGCTGAAATCGAAACCGCCGTGGAATATTGGAAGAACTGGAACAGGAGAAACGAGACATGAGCAAAGCATCCCGCCCCCATGATGATGCAGTGGTGGAACTGCTGCGAGAGGACCCGGCCTTTGCCGATGAATACCTTTCGGCGGCGCTCGACGAAGCAGGAGAACCCGGAGGCCGGGAAGCATTGCTTGCCGCCCTGCGCCATGTTGCCGAAGCGCAAGGCATGTCAGCCGTGGCTGAACGCGCCGGAATCCCGAGGGAAAGCCTTTACAGGGCTCTGTCCCCGAAAGGAAACCCGACCATTAAGACCTTGCTCGCCGTGGTCAATGGGGCGGGCCTGAAGCTGTCGGTACATCGATAACATGAGCAGAATGCACGGCACCCTGGTGAAGTATTGCGGGAATGGCTGCCCGAAGGCATGACGGTAACGCAAGCGGCAAAGGAATTGCAGGTGTCCGGAGTGACGCTTTCCAAGGTGCTGAACGGCAAGGGAGGGGTAACAGCGGGAATGGCCCTGCGCTTGTCCTCATGGCTTGGGACTTCCCCCGATGTTTGGCTCGGGATGCAAACCCAATGGGATTTGTGGCAGGCCGAGCAGGAGCCTCAGCCGAACATCAAGCCGATGGAACGGCTCGCCGCCTGACGAGTTAAGCGCCCCCGGCACCATGTAACATCATTAATTTCGCATAACAGCGTGATGTGACATGGCGAAAACCTTGGCCAAAGGAGTTCGTCACCGGGATACCGGGTATCACCTTGCCAATGCGGCTTCGAGACTGGATTCTGTTTCGATTGGCTACGATCCGGCTGCGCTGGAAATAAAAAAGGGCTAGACACAGGTCTAACCCTTTCATTTTTGGTGGGTCGTGACAGGATCGAACTGTCGACAAACGGATTAAGAGTCCGCTGCTCTACCGGCTGAGCTAACGACCCATCTGGGCTACTATCTGGTAGGCCGTGCCAGATTCGAACTGGCGACCAACGGATTAAAAGTCCGCTGCTCTACCGGCTGAGCTAACGACCCAGGGAAACACGGAATTATACCTTCCAGGATTTCCTTGTCAATCCTGGAAGTAGCGCGTCGGGTCGGCGATGCCCGCCGATGCGAAGCCTTCACGCCGCAAACGGCAGGAATCGCACCTGCCGCATGCGCGCCCCTCCACATCGGCCTGATAGCAGGAAACAGTAAGAGAATAATCCACCCCGAGATCCGTTCCCAGTCCGATGATCCTGGCCTTGGTGAGATCGATGAGGGGGCTGTGTATCCTCAATTTCCTGCCCTCCACCGCAGCTTTCGTCGCAAGATTCGCCATAAGCTCGTATGCCCGAATATATTCCGGCCTGCAATCCGGATAACCCGAATAATCCACCGCGTTCACCCCGATGTAGATGTCCTGCGCTTCAAGCACTTCCGCCCAGGCAAGCGCTATGGAGAGCATGATGGTGTTCCGCGCGGGAACATAGGTGACCGGGATGCCGTTCGAAGCCGCCTCGGGAACCGCCATGGTTTCGTCCGTGAGGGCGGACCCCCCGAAAACGGTGAGATCGAGCTTCACCGTTTTATGGGCGACAGCGCCGAGCGCGGATGCGACCCTGACCGCCGCATCCAGTTCCACCCGATGGCGCTGCCCGTAGTCGAGGCTCAAGGCATGGCAACGATAGCCTTCACGCCTTGCCATAGCCAATGTGGTGGCCGAATCCAGCCCGCCGGAGACGAGAATGACCGCGTTAGTGCCCAGGTTCGTTCCCCCATATCAACTTGTGCAGCTGGATCTGCATCCTGACATCCAGCGCGTCTTCGAGTAACCACTGCGCCAGATCCCTGGGGGAGAGTCTCCCCTGCACCGGGGAGAACAGCACGGGACAAACAGCAATGAGCCTGCGCGCTTCCAGCACGCTCTTCGCCCATTCGTAATCCGCGCGGTCGGTGAGCACGAACTTGATCTCGTCATTCCCATTCAGAAAATCCAGGTTCGACCAGAGATTCTTCGATTCTTCCAGGGAGCCTGGCGTCTTGATGTCGATGATCCTGGAAACCCTTGGATCCACCTTCGAGACATCCAGCGCCCCCCCGGTCTCCAGAGAGACGGAGTAGCCCGCCTCGCAGAGCGCTTCCAGAAGGCAATCGCAGTGCTTCTGCGCCAGGGGCTCCCCGCCAGTCACCGTGACGTAATGCGGGGCGTAGCGCGCCACTTCGGCGAGGATTTCCTCGATCTCCATGGACTTTCCATCGTGAAAGGCGTATTCGGTATCGCAATAGCCGCAACGCAGGGGGCATCCCGTGAGCCTGACGAATACGGTCCGCAGTCCCGCCCGGCTCGTCTCCCCCTGTAGGGAATGAAAAATTTCGTTGATTCTGAGTGCAGGCAACTTCTTACTTCAGACTGTCGAGGCGGCGCTTTGCCTTCGCTGCTGCGTCGCTGGAAGGATATTTGGATACCACGGATTCCAGGGTCTTCTTCGCATCCCCCATCTTGCCGAGTTCCTGCTGGCTGCTCGCAATGTTGATGAGCGCATCAGGCACTTTCTGGCTTTCAGGATAATTCACCATCAGGGCACGCTGGGCCGCAATCGCATTCTTGAAATCGCGCATTGCGAAATAGGCATTGCCGATCCAGTACTGGGCGGAAGGCGCCAGCGCGCTCGAAGGATATTTCTTCAGAAAATCCGTGAAACCGGCAATCGCCCCGGTATAGTTGCCGATCTTGAACAGATTGAAATCAGCTTCGTATGCCGAATTCTCGCCGCCTGCTGGCGGCATCACTGCTGCGGGGGACGACGCGGGGGCAGGCTCGGCCGCAACGGTCGGCTCGATACGCCTCAGCCTTGTATCGAGGTCGAGATAAAAATCCTTCTGGCGCTTTTGCGAGGCGTCGAGTCCGTAATTCAACTCCTCGATCTTCCCGCGCAACGCCGCGATATCCGCGTTCTGGGACTGAATCCGGCTGGCCAGATCAATCATGGCCTGGCTGCCTTCGAGCTTCTTGAGCCTCGCCTCCACGTCATCGAGATCGGCCTTCAACTTCTGTATTTCCTGCTGCTGTTCGTCGATTTTCTTGCGAGCCACATCGTCGTCGAACAACCCGGCGTGCGCCTGGGCGGCAAGCAGGAAAAGAAATAGTGGGAACCGCTTTCCAAAGCGGCTCCTGATCACGCCCAAAAGCAATTACTCACCCTGATACAGGATGTCGGTGCGACGGTTCTGCGACCACGATTCTTCGTCATGACCCATGGCATGGGGCTTTTCCGCGCCGAAGCTGACCGTCGAGATCTGGCCTGACGGCACGCCTGCGGCTTCCATCAGCTGCTTCACGCTGTCGGCACGGCGCTGGCCCAATGCGAGGTTGTATTCGCGGCTGCCGCGCTCGTCGCAATTGCCCTGCAGAGTCGTCTTGGCGTTAACATGCGAGACCAGGTATGCGGCATGAGCCTGGACCATGGGCCTGTATTCGTCCTTCACGATGGACTTGTCGAAATCGTAATACACGCTGCGATGCGACAGGATGCTCTCGGGGTCCTTGAGCGCATCGATCAAGACCGGCTTGGTCTCCGCCTTGACAGGCGCAGGAGCGGCGGGCGCCTCGGGGGCTTTTTCGGTCACTGGGGCAGGTTTCGGCTCTTCCTTCGGCGGCTGACTTCCGCAAGCTGCAAGCAAACTCATCAAAAGCGCACTCAACATCAACTGTTTCATTTTATTCATCTCCTTCGTTCATTGATTAAAAATTAGTGCACCAACGGCCCCCAGGCAGGCTCACGAATATCCCCGGACTGCATGGTCAAGCGTTGTTTGATTCTGCCATCGCTCGACACGATGGCTAATATACCACGTCCTCCATAGATGGAGGCGTACAAAATCAGTTTTCCATTTGGGGCGAAAGTCGGCGACTGGTCGAGGTCCGCATCGGTCAGCAGTTGCGACTGGCTGGTCGCAAAATCCTGTATCGCGACGTTGAAATGCCCGCCGTTGCGCTCGAGATAAGCGAAGCTCTTTCCATCCGGACTGTAATGCGGGGAAACATTGTAATTACCCTCGAAAGTCAGCCGCATGGCCTGACCGCCGCTTGCCGCAATCCGGTAAATCTGGGGGGAGCCGCCCCGGTCGGAAGTGAATATGATCTGCTGCCCATCCGGCGAAAAACTCGGTTCCGTGCTGATTCCGGCGGAATTTTCGAGGAGTTTCGGGTTGCCGCCTTCCTCGCCCACGAGGTAAATCCTGGAACTGCCGTCGTGGCTCAAAACCACGGCAAGCTGCCTTCCTCCCGGAGCCCAGGCAGGCGCGCTGTTGCTTCCCTTGAAATCAGCCACGATGTGGCGCCGCCCCGACAAAAGATCCTGCACATAAACAACGGCATTGCCCCGCTCGAACGAGACATAGGCGATTTTCCTCCCATCGGGGGACCACGCGGGGGAGATGATCGGCTCGTTGACGGACACGACGGATTGCGCGCCGAAGCCGTCTGCGTCGGCAACCTGAAGCTCGTAATGTTTTCCCTGTTTCAGTATATAGGCGATTTTCGTGCTGAACACCCCGACATCTCCGGTCAACTGCTGATAGACGATGTCCGCGATCTTGTGCGCCGTCTGCCTGAACTGGTTCTGTGCGACGGTATAGCTGAACCCGGCAAGCTGAACCTGTTTCGCGGCATCGAGCAGCCTGAAGCGCACCTCGTATTGCCCGCCTGCCACAGGATAAATTCCGCCGATGACGATTGCATCCGCGCCTTTTCCTCTCCAGTCGGAAAAATTCACCTGCTCGATCGCATGGGGAGCCAGCATTCCGGGATCGATCGTTTTGAACATCCCCGACCTTGCAAGATCGTCCGCGATCACCTTCGAGAGTCCGGTCGCATCGGATTCGAAAGGGACGACGGATATCGGAATCTGGTTCTCGCCCCCGCCCACGATTTCGATCGAAAGCGCCGCAAAAAGCGGTCTGCAGGCAAACAAAAACAAGAGGGCAATGCAAGCGCTAAATTTTTTCATATCCGAATACCGTTCAGCAAAAAAAGCCGCTCATGGCAGTTTAAACCAGATTGCTTACATCATTCTTTCACTCGTCCGGCTTGAAATGCAAGTCCAGATTCCTGAATTCATCGAAAAGAGAGGCGTCGGGCGGCAACGGCAGGGGGGACGCCCTCAGAATGGCGCGCTCCACGGCAGCATCGTATGCCGCATTCCCGCTCGACTTCCTGATCGTGGCGCGAAGTACGTCCCCACCAGGCAGAAGCACGACATCGAACTCGGCTTCGGGGTTTCCCGTCATACCAGGCGGCACGACGACATAGCGCCTGATCCTGCTCATGATCCTCGCCTTGTACTGGCTGATGAGACCCGCCCTGGCGGAGGCTTCCCTGTCCTGTACCTGCTTCATCAATGCATCGGCCTCGTTTTTGACCTTCTGCTGCGCTTTCAGTTCCTTCGATGCATTGAGCTTCCGCTCCCTGAGCTTTTCTTCCTTGAGCTTTTCTTCCTTGAGCTTTTCTTCCTTGAGCTGCTTCTCCTTGATCCGCTCTTTCTCCTCCTTCAGTTTTTCCTGCTGTTTCCTTTTTTCCTCGCGCGCTTTCTTCAATGCGATTTCAGGATCCTGCACTTCGGGTTTCGGGGCCGGTTCGGGAGCAGGTTTTCGAACCATCGGTTCCGGCTTGGGTTCATGCCGGGTTTCGATGGGAGGCAGATCGTGCCAGACGCTGGCCTCAAGCACGGCAGGCTCTCTCGCCTGCCATCTGAACCCGAATATGAGCACGGAAAAGAAAATCAGGTGAACCATGACGGCCAGAAGCGCCGCAGGGATTTTGTTCTGCATCATTTCGGTTTGACGAGCAGCCCGACTTTCTTCACCTGCTGTCCTTCGAGGATATCCATGACCTTGATCACCTCCTCGTAGCGCACCGACTTGTCGGCCGATATCACCACGGGCTGATCCGGGTTTTCCACCTGCTTGCGGCGGATTTCGGAGACGAGTTCATCCTGCGTCATCGGCAATGTTTCTGACGACTTCGAGCGGTCGCGCAAGGCAAGCGAGACATCGGATTCGATGATCACTTCCATGGGCGCAACCGGCGTTTTCAGCGAAGCTCCGACACTGGGCAGGTTGATTTCCCCGGGATTGATCATGGGGGCCGTGACCATGAAGATCACGAGCAGAACCAGCATCACGTCGATGTAGGGCACGACATTGATCTGGTTCATCTGGCGGCGGGGCCGCCTCGCTCCCAGACTCACGACCTCGCCGCCTGACGCTGCAGCACGTTGGAGAGCTCTTCCATGAAGCTGTCGAAACGGCTCGCCAGGCGATCCACCTCATGGGAATAACGGTTGTAGGCGACCACAGCGGGAATCGCGGCGAACAGCCCGATTGCAGTTGCGATCAGGGCTTCGGCGATGCCTGGGGCGACATGCGCGAGCGTCGCCTGGGCGACATTGGCAAGTCCCCTGAAAGCGTTCATGATCCCCCATACCGTGCCGAAAAGTCCGACATAGGGACTCACGGAACCGACCGTCGCAAGGAAAGGCAGGTTGGATTCCAGCCCATCCATCTCGCGCTGGTAGGTCGCGCGCATGGCCCGGCGCGTGCCTTCCATCACGGCGCCATTGTCCATGCCGGGCTGCCTCTTGAGCTTCAGAAATTCCCTGAATCCCGCCTCGAATATCTTCTCCAGGCTGCCCGAGGAGGCTTTCCCGGAAGTTGCGCTCTGGAATATGGCATTGAGATCCGGACTACTCCAGAAATCCCGCTCGAATTTTTCGGCCTGTTTCACCGCCCGCCTGATCGAAAACATTTTCATGAAGATATGCCACCAGGACAGGAGCGAGACGAGCAGCAGCAGCGCGAGGATGACCTGAACGACGACGCTCGCGTTCGTGATCATGCCCAAGAAAGACAAATCCTTCGTAATTTCCATGGTTCAGATTTCCAGTTTTGACCTGATCGCGCCGGGCACGCGGACAGGCTTGAGTGTATCGGTCGTGGCGCAGACGAGGCTGATTTTCGCGCTCGCAAGCATGAGGGCGTCACGCATGATATCCTGCCTGAAAACCATCTGGCTCCTCCCCATGGACTCGATTTCGACGCCCACCTCCAGAAGGTCGTCGAGAACGGCGGGCTTGAAATAGGTGATCTCCAGGGCGCGCACCATGAAAAACACCTGATGATCCCGCACCAGGCCGCAATTGCTGAACCCCAGACTCCTCAACCACTCCGACCTTGCCCGCTCCATGAAATCGATATAACTCGAATGGAACACCACGCCCCCCGCATCGGTGTCCTGGTAGTAGACCCGCACGGGAAGAACAAAGTTCAAAGCAGCGTTCCTTCGACAGCAGTGAGTCCGAAATGCCGGTAGGAGGAAAGCGTCGCGATTCTACCACGCGAGGTTCTCTGGATGTAGCCTTGCTGGATGAGGTAGGGTTCGATCACGTCCTCTATCGTGTCGCGCTCTTCCCCTATGGCGGCAGACAGATTGTCGAGTCCGACAGGCCCGCCGCTGAATTTCTCGATGATCGCAAGCATGAGTTTCCTGTCCATCACGTCGAAACCTGCCGAATCCACGTCGAGCATGGAAAGCGCCGCATCCGCGATTTCCATCGTCACGTTGCCGTCGGCCTTCACTTCGGCGAAATCCCGCACGCGCCTCAAAAGCCTGTTCGCTATCCTGGGCGTGCCGCGCGAGCGCTTCGCAACCTCGATGGCGCCATCGATGGACATGCTGACTTTGAGCAGGGATGCGGATCTCACCACGATCTTCGCAAGCTCCTCGACGGTGTAAAATTCGAGCCTGGCCACAATGCCGAAACGGTCCCGCAAGGGATTGGTGAGCATGCCCGCCCTGGTGGTTGCGCCGACCAGGGTGAAAGGGGGGAGGTCGAGCTTGACGGACCGGGCAGATGGGCCTTCCCCTATCATGATGTCGAGCTGGTAATCTTCCAGCGCGGGATAGAGAATCTCCTCCACGACAGGACTCAACCTGTGGATTTCGTCTATGAAGAGCACGTCGTGAGGTTCGAGATTGGTGAGCAAGGCAGCAAGATCCCCGGCCCGTTCGAGCACCGGACCGGAAGTCTGCCTGAGATTGACCCCCATTTCGCGGCTGATGATATGGGCAAGCGTAGTCTTGCCGAGTCCGGGCGGGCCGAAAAGCAATACATGGTCGAGCGTCTCGCGCCGCATCAATGCGGCCTCTATGAAAATCTGGAGCTGCCCCCTGATTTTTTCCTGCCCCACGTATTCTTCCAGCAGCCTGGGGCGCAACGCACGCTCCACCGCATCTTCCTGCCGGGAAGCAGATCCGGCGGAAATCAGGCGCGGCTCGGCGGAAAGATTGTCGCTGTGAATCATGATTACGGAGTGACCTCAAAGGGATTAAAGCTCGCTTGCGCGGCGCGCGCCAAAAACAGAATATCCACCACGCTGGATTCCTCATGCATCACGATCACTTTTGCATGCTTTGCGCCGGAGGGCAACAGATCACTCGCCACGCCGATGCGATGGGACGTCTCCATTTCCAGTGCCATTCTTGGCTCCTCCATCGGAATTCAATCGTGCAGACATTCTAGCACCGAGTGACTGATGAACAAGTCACGAAAATATTTGTCAGCCGAGTGCTATGCCCTGGACAACAGCTTGAGCGCCTGGCGAATCCCGTCGGAGACGCCGACCCCATTGGGCAACTGTCTGGCAGCCCAGTCCGCCTCCTTGTCGTTATAACCCAATGCCTGCAAGGCGTTGATAATGTCGCTGCCAACCGAAGAGACTGCCGTATCTTGCGCCGCGCGATCCCCGTCCGCAGTGAACTTGCCCTGCAATTCGAGCAGCAGGCGCTCGGCGGTTTTCTTGCCCACGCCGGGAATCCTGATCAGCCGGGCAGCTTCCTTGTTCACCACAGCATCCGCCAGATCGTTCAAATTCAGGCCGGACAACACCGACAATGCGAGCTTCGGCCCCACGCCGCTGATTTTCAGAAGCAGCCTGAACACGCGGCGCTCGTCCTGGGTGGCGAAACCGTAAAGCACATGCGCGTCTTCCCTGATGGCGAGATGGGTATGGAGGGACACAAGCTCTCCGACCGCGGGAAGAATGTAGAACGTGCTCATGGGAACGTCGATCTCGTAGCCCACGCCCTGCACGTCGACAAGGATGAGCGGCGGATGCTTTTCGATCAGCTTGCCGGAAATCCTGCCTATCATGATATTTTCCCCATCCTGCAGGCAAGACTCGCCGTGTGCGCATGGCAGATCGCACAGGCAAGGGCGTCCGCCGCATCGGCCTGGGGATTGCCCGGAAGATTCAACAAGCGTTTGACCATTTCCTGCACCTGCTCCTTCGCCGCATGGCCCTGCCCGACGACCGCCTGCTTGATCTGCAGCGCGGTATATTCCGAAACGGGGAGATTCATCGACACGGCCGCGCAGATCGCAGCCCCACGCGCCTGCCCGAGCAGAAGCGTGGACTGCGGATTGACGTTGACGAAAACCTTCTCCACCGCGACCTCAATGGGCCCATGCAAGGCGATGACTTCGGCAAGTCCGTCGAGTATCGACTTGAGCCTGACCGGAAGCTCGCCCTCAGGCGTCCTGATGCAGCCGCTTGCGACATAGGCAAGCTTTTGTCCCTGCTTGTCCAGGAGCCCGAACCCGGTGATGCGCAACCCCGGATCGATTCCCAGAATGCGGATTGCGGATTTCGGATTGATGATTCGATCTTCAATCATCGCTCCGCACTCGTCATTCCTCGATCACCGCCGATGTGTAGACTTCCTGCACGTCGTCGAGATCCTCGAGGGCATCCAGAATTTTCTGCATCCTGATCGCGTCTTCCCCGGAAAATATCGTCTCGTTCTCCGGCCGCATCGTCACTTCCGCGAGTTCGGGCTTGATCCCGGCATGTTCCAGCGCCGCCTTCACTGCCTCGAAATCCTGGGGAGATGTGATAACCTCGAAGCTGCCGTCATCCTGCCCCACGACATCCTCCGCTCCGGCTTCCAGAGCAATGTCGAAGAGCCTGGCCTCGTCGGTTTCGGGGGAGAAAATCATCTGCCCGCAATGTTTGAAGAGAAAGGCTACGGACCCGTCAGTGCCGAGATTCCCGCCGTATTTCGTGAAGGCGTGGCGCACGTCCGCAACAGTCCTGACCCGGTTGTCGGTGAGGCAGTCGACCATGACGGCCGCCCCGTTGATGCCGTATCCCTCGTAGCGGATTTCCTCGTAATTGACGCCTTCCAGGTCTCCGGTGCCACGCTTGATCGCGCGCTCGACGTTGTCCTTGGGCATGTTGTTGGCGTAGGCCTTGTCGACCGCGAGCCTGAGCCTGGGGTTGGAGGAGATATCCGCCCCCCCGAGCTTCGCCGCCACGGTGATTTCCTTGATGAGACGGGTGAATATCTTCCCCTTCTTCGCATCGGTCGCCGCTTTCTTGTGCTTGATGTTCGCCCACTTGGAATGTCCTGCCATACAATACCCTTACGTCCTGTTGATTGGTGTGTTACGCCCTACCGTGCATTTTAACACCAGAATGCAAACTTGCTGGAGGGCAAGCCCCTGAAGGACCATTTCGGAATCCGGCCACGCACTGGCGCTCATAAGGTTTCGTGCCAGTTCAGCCACTGCAAGCCCGGCACGCGGGAGAATTCACGCACGTTGCGCGTCACCAGCGTGGCCTGATGACGCAATGCCGTTGCGGCGATCAGCGTATCGTGCGGGCCTATGCGTGCGCCTGCGGCATCCAGCCCGGCGCGAATGCGGGCGGCATGAAAGGCGCATTCGCTGTCAAACGGCAAAATCTGCATCGGTCGCAGCAATTGCGCCAACGCCGCCAGACGAGGGGTCGCCGCATCCTGCGGCAAACGCAGCAGACCATAACGCAACTCATATTCGACCATGGCCGGCACGCCAAAATCGGCGGGGCGCAGGGCTTGCAGGCGCGGCACCACCTGCGGGTCGCCGCGAAAATAGTAGCCGATGGTGTTGCTGTCGAGAATCAGCATGACAGGCAATCAAAAACCCACGCGCGGCACGTCGGCTGACAGCTCTGCCAGGTTGTCTTCGCGCAGGGGAAAATCGGCAAAACGCCCCGCCAAATCCAGGCAATCCTGGGGCCATTCATGGGCTGCGTATTTGCGGATGATTTCCGCCACCCAGCGGCTTTTCGACAGGCCATTGGCCTGCGCGGCCTGCTCCACCAGCGCCTGCGTGGCATCGTCAAGATATAACGTGATTTGTGACATGGCGGCAGTTCCTTTACATTCACCCGAAGAAGTATAATTTAAATTATACTTGCATGGGCAGGTCCGTCAAGCGATCAGTGTGTTCTCAAAATCCAGCGCGTCCGGGATCAGATGGCTTTGGCCGCATACCACCGGCGGGTTTCGGGGTCGGGCAGCTTGTCCAGCAGCGCCAACTGGTGATACCAGGGCAATTGTGCAAGCACCTCTTGCACAAATTCCGCATCCGGCCAGGCCTCGGCAAAAGCGCGCATATACGCATATATTTGAGATTTCGTGGCGAAAATCCTTTCATATCGGGAAAGGCGGCGCGCAAATCATGCACAGGTGCGACCAGCTCAATTCTGCACACAGCGTGTGCACAATTGCCTCGTCGGCAAAGACTTCCGCGAAGCGCAGGCAATTCCGAAGGTGGCGCTCTCCCCAGCCCTTGCCGTATTCCGAGGTCAATTGTCTCGACAGCGTAGCGACAATCGCCGCGCCGTAGTCGGCACGCCTTGCGCCGAGGATGTCCTGATGAATCCGCCGCCCGACCTGCCAGTAGAGCAGCGTCAGCTCGGCGTTCACCGCCGCCGCTGCCCGTCGGCGGGCACCGTCGATCAGTCGCCGAATCTCGGCAACCAGTGCGGCATGGGTATCAGGCATGGTGCTCATACGATCCGTTCCTGCATTACGCCCTGCAATTCAAATTTCGGAGTCGGATGGGATCATGACATTGACAGATCAGTGAAAAATAGGGGAATAGGCTATATTCATTGAATCGACTCCTTAGACGAGGGGGAGTGCGTCACCTCCACCCACTGGCGGCAATAATCATCCAATATTTCTTCGAGGCTGTTTAGACCGAAGATGCTCACCGCTGCCGTTGCCATCCGCCAGTGGAAATCAAAACCGGCAGCCAGTGCGCGATGGATTTCGCCGCTTTCATCATCGCTTTGAAGGTAAGAGTAGCTTCCCAACCCGCTCGGATGGGCGAGTTTCGACAGGCTCCAATATAGAAAATGCCAGTAGCATTCATAGGGCTCGCCCAAGGCCTTCACCATATTCTGCAAGCTTTCTCTCGGCTTGGCATTGCAGGAATGGTTCTGGGCTGGCATTGCCTGCGTTGAGGCTTTCATCTCGGATATCCAATCCGAACATTTCCTATCTTCCCCAAGCCGCTCCATTTCCGTTCTTTTCGATTCCTGTTGCTTTTCGTCGTCACAGATAAAAGCCTTCGCACGTTCTTCTCTTTCGCTTTCTTCATCAGGCATGACAAAATAAGCGAGATTCACGGCAAGCTCGAACAGCGTTCGAGCAAGCACTTGGGCATCTTCCCCGTAACCGGACCCGGAAAGCAGGCAAATCGCGCCCAGCGTTTTGGTTGCCTTGACCAGAAAATAATGCGCCACGATTTTCAGCGCAGTATTTCGCGGAAGGCGATCCACTTGCGGGATGAGCTTTTCGATAATGAATTCCTGACAGTATCTGTATTTCACGAACAGGATTGGCCAGATGTTTGGGAGCATGTTCGATCCTGTCAGGTCGATTGCGCTGCGCTGTCTTGGAGAAGCCTATTCAGCCACAGATCGTTCAGTTCGGCGAAATCGCCCGTGTCGGCGGCGCGAAGCGCGCTGAAATAGTCTGCCTTGCCGGATTCGCCGGAAGCGGGATCAATCGGAGGGAGCACGAGCTTGTAAGCCAGTGCGATGAGCAAAATTCTCCCCACCCGTCCGTTGAAATCCTTGAAAGGGTGTATCCACTGGAAACGCCAGTCGGCCCACGCCAGGAGCTCTGCGATGGGTTCCGCGCCTTGCAGGTGGCGCAAGCGTTCTTCCATGTCCAGGCAGAAGTTTTTGATGTGTATGGCGACTTCATGGACTGGCGGGGGCAGGTGCGTGCCAACCTGAACATCGGTGGCGCGGAATCGTCCCGCCCATTCGGGAAACAAGTCCCCGGCGATGAGGCGGTGAATTTCACAAATCCATTCCGGGGTAATGCGAATGTCTTGGGGCGAGCTTTCCAGCAATGCTTCGAGACAGTGCGCGATGTTCACGGCGAGGCGCTCGGCGACTTCGCTGTAGGCGAGCAAACCGGCAGATGTCGCCAGTTCTCGGGTGGCTTCTAGCGGGCGGGTCGATCCAGAAGCTTCGCCAGCCGATCCGAGTTGACCGGCTCGTTTTCCAGCGCCATCGAACTCAGGGTGAAATTCAGTACCTGCCGGCGATACGCCGCCCTCAGGCTTTGCGCGTCCGCGTGGTTTTCCCGCCACTGATTCAGGCGCTGATCGAGTTGTCGAAGCTGTTCCGGGTTCATCGTGATTTTCCTCTGTGGCCCCATCATCGCACGACCCGGCGCGGGCGGCAAGCACCAGTTCCCGCTCGGCAGCGGTCAGGACGGACTGGCGCATGAAAGCCTGCGGATCGATTGGCATGCAGTTCTTTCCGACGCGCTGTTTGAATACCCCTCCCGCCGTCCCGTAAAGCACGCCAGTTTCACTTTTCGCTACGCGCACCACCAGAATCTTGCCGGTTCCTTCCGGCACTGCCAATTCGGAAACTTCGGCAGATAGATTGGGGCGAGTCGCATCGGAAATGCCGCGACACCACACATCCAGATCGCAGTTCCCTATGCCGTGAATCGCTTTGCTTCGTCCCATCATTTTATCTTCGACCCCGAACACCACTGCGCCGCCTTTCCCATTGGCGAAACAGACCGCATATTCGATGGCAACCTTGAGGTCTTCCCTGGCGTTCTTCCATGGCTTGAAGTCGAGCCAATCGGATTCCAGCTCGCCGGCAGGAACCCTGTCGAGCTCGTTCAGCAATTCAAGAATCTCGGAGTCGGATGGGCGCGGCACTCACTTACCCTTTTTGTTTTGCGGAGGCCGCTCTCGCTTGATAATCCGCGCTTCCGACTTCAGGGCTTCATCGATGCCGGCTTTTTGGGTAATGGTTACTTTTTTGCCGCCGCGTATTGGATCTGGTCCATCTGGAAGACGTTCTTTCAACCTTTCCTCGACACGTCCTCTCTTCGCCACGCCTGTGTACAAATCTTTTCCGCTTTCATCCTCGATTTTATAAACGACAGGCTTGTCTTTCGCCGAAGACTCAATGCCTGCATTCGTGAAATTCCCGCTTTTTTTCTTGACCATCGCACGACCTCCTTACGCTTCACGGAATCTACAATTATTAGTCAGTTTGATCCTCAATCGTTGACAGAATCGCCATCCTCGCCATAGCTTCTTTTTCGCATTTCCTTTTCAGCCTCAGCACGTCGCTGTTCTGACGCAATCTTACGGTCGAGTTCTACGGTATGCTTTTCTGCGAACGCTTTGACCGCTGACCGGCCGTCTGCCAGCCATTCCGTCATGGATTCTTTCCTGGTCCGCCATGCTTCAGCAAAACCGAATTCACCAGAGACAACCCCTGTGTTGTCGATGGCGATACGGACACGGCTCATTTTACTGATGTCATCTGGGAAGTGCGCCACAATCTCTTTCAAAACAACATGAGTGGGAAGTTCACCTTGATAATTCTGGAGAATCGTCAGTGCAAATTCAGCCCCCTTATCGCCGCCGGCCTTTACCAACTCGGCGAGTGCAGTTGCGAATTCCGGGGTGCAGTTTGGAAAGGCGCTGCTGAGCAAGCGTCCGCCGCGATACTGGAACAAAATCCTGTCTTGATCGAACCAAGGCAGGCCCTTTCTGATGGCAAGTTGCGGATCTTTTGAGAGTTCCTTTTGCAATTCATGGAACTGGAATGGCACTGCTTCGAATTTCTCCTGGTTCTCGCCGTCGGCAACTTCCCTGGCTATTCGAGATCCGAAGTAATCCCAGATCGCCTCCGGATCGCGTTTGGCTAACTGCATCAAAACGATCTCGACCTGATAATCCACCTTGGGAAGATAGCCCATATTCTGCAGAATTTGCGCAGCCCTTTCCGGAGTCAATTCATCGTAAAATCTTGTGGCCTTCTGAAGAAACCATGCTTCCGCAACCCATCGCGCGTTCTTGTGATCATTCAGAAAGGTCAGTGCGTCGCGCACGAACGTGTCGGAATCTTTAATCTTCTCGGTCCCGTACTGTTCCAATGCGAATAGTAGGCATTCGATGACAGTTAAACAGTCGTCTTGCTGAATCGCTTCCTTCAGCAAGCGGGCGGCGAGATCAGGATTTGCAACTGTTGAATAGCGAAGATGGCGCGCAATGCCTGGGAGGCTTCCGACGGACCCAAGCTCATGCTCCAGGTTTCGCTCATAAATATCTCGACGGCTACTCAAGGCCATACCGTTGAGGAATCCAGCGAGAAAGTGACGGAGCTCAATGGATGCCTTTGACAGAAGTCTCTCAGCCAGATCGGGCCTACGCTCGCCAAGTTTGCTGATGAAACTGCCGAAAACCGGAAAGGTGGCAAGATCATTCGACTTGGTTTCCGCACAACGCGAAATCAGCTCGATCCATTCGTTTTCGTTCTCACCATTGATCTCACCAATGTACCGCTCAGCTTCCTGATGCCGATATTCGTCATCTCCCATGTAATCGAATGCCAGTTCGGTCCAGTGCCTGGGGTAAACGGATTCAAATCCGACCAGAACCTTGTATTTGATGAATCGATCATCGGCGTTGATGGTGTCGCGGAATTTAATGATTGTAGACATGAGCGCCCCGGCTTCGATTTGACAGCAGAATTTATTTTCCGGATCGTCGACAAGATCTATTGCCCTACGATAGTAGAAAAAGAATCGGTGTTCCAGATGCTGGAGCAGTCCGTAGCTCTCCGCATCAGCGCATTCCGTCACAAATTCGACAATGCGCGTGGCATCCTTAATCGTGGTAGCCAAGAGTTCATTGGAATAACGCCCCTGATTGGGAGTCCTTGTGGCTACGTCAAGGGCTGAAAGTATATCGCGCTTCTGGGTATCGTCGGCCGATCGATCATAGGCTGCGAAAAGGGCATCGATCGCCTTGTCGCGAACCTCCCTGATCTGATCGGATGCGGGCAGCACCCCAGTAGTCAGAGTTACGGTGTCTGCCTTCCATTTTGTGCTGGTGATGCGCGATTGGATCGCTTCAGTCCAAATTGTAAGGGCGATGGGCCAAATACGGTTTACCTCGGCATCGCTCATGCCGACAAGGTGATCAACCAAGACCATCTGGAGCATTGGGCCCACTTGCTTGTATGCGTCGATGTTGTACTGCGACAGGTTTTGGACAGCTTTCACGATCTGCTCGCGAATGTCTTCGTTTGGCTCGTCCCGATAAATGTCGATAAGTAATTGTAGCGTTCCGACTACGTCAACGTAGCGCAGACTTTCGACAATTTCCACGACGAGCCTGGTCACTGCATCGGGCCTGAAGCCCTCCATTTTCCCGAAGGTGGTTTCTATCTGAACGGGTTCCGTGACACGAGCAGCTTTGGCGGTCCTCAGCAGAGGAGCCCTCAGTTCCTTGTAGGCTGCCGGCAAATCGTCGTAATTCGGGATGGCGGAATCTCTCAGTCCTGACAGAATCTCATAACGCTCGTTGTTGTTCCGTGCATTGTCCAACAGCTCAACTATGCCTTTGTCGAATAACTCTTTGCCTTGGATGAGCCTTTCATACTCCTGTTGTGCCTTTTGCATCTCATAGCCAGCCGGAATCAGGTACTCGTCCATGATCTTCTCAAACCGGCGTTCGATACTTTTCATAGCCCTCCCGCCGTAGCCCTTCCCAGCAAGCTCGTTTTTGTAAAGAATGTCATGGGAGGTCTCGGACCAAGCGTGGTCCAGTAGGGTCTGGACCTGAATTTCGCAGCGCAGGCCAGCGAATCTGGCATATTCTGGAAGACGTGTGCGATCTTCACGAAGTTTGACCGTATAGTGGATTGCGCGGTATTGCTTGGCATTGTTTTCCGGTGTTGGATGGTGAATTTTGGTCGAACCCTCCTCGATCACGAAGTTTTCATGAATCAGTGACGATGCTAGGAAGCGGTCAACGTCATTATTGGTGTAGAAGATGAGCCGAGCGCCCGCGAGATCACGTCGGTCATGTTCCAGCGCTTGAGTGTCCATTCGACCGATTTCAGAGAGACGACGACGCAGGCTTTCAACCGATTTAGCTCGGCACTGGATCGACTGCGGCATGGGAAGGTTATCGGAAGCCAGCAACGCTTTCTCTAGTACGAAGCGGATCGTTTCGGCAAAGGCTTCGTAAGTCAGGAAATACTCGTTCTCATAGTCATCCAAATTCATGGCATTTTGACCTTTCCAACGACAGAAGTCAGAATTCTGGAAAATGCGTGGATGGCATTATTCATTCTTCATCCGATTCCGCTTCTTCGGCACTGACTGTTCCAACCGCTTGGGATCGAAGGACAAGCTGGCGCTTGGCAGCGGTCATGCCATAGAGATCGAAAACCAGTTCGTCGATATTGGTTCGTCACGTATGCTCCAATATTTCACATATTATCGTGTCAATGAATTCTTGCCGCATGGACAGTTTCGCTGTCATCCGTATTTATGAGTTTACCACCACAAATCACGATTTCACTGCTCCCGCGGCAAAGCTGTGGGCTGGCCTTCCGGAACAGGGAAAATCGTTCGACGCCATCAGTTCTCCGGTCTTGCATGAAACCGATTTAAGTGCTTCAATAAGTATCTTTATAGATACTGGAAGCCAGCCATGAATATCGTTCCCGCACAGGAAATCAAGCGTCGCGGCATCGCCGCCGTGGACGAAGCGCTGACTCAGGGCCCCGTGCATATCATCAAGAACAATCGCCCGCAATATGTGGTGCTGACGGAAGAGAACTACGGTGAACTGCTCGAAGCTCAGGCAGAGGCAGCACTCGCTCGCATAAAACTCTCGCTGGAAGATGTGCGAGACGGTCGCATCACCCGGCATGACAGCATCGATGCACTGATGCAACGTCTCGACAGCGAAGCGTGAGCTGGACGCTCGTCACCACGGTTTTCTTTGAACGCCGCACACGCAAGTTCCTGACCAAACATCCCGATTTGCGGTCGCGCTTCATCGAAACCATGGCGCAACTGCGTCTGGATCCCTTCGCGCCCAGCCTGCGCCTTCATGCGCTCGGCGGTAAACTGCAAGGCATCCAGGCTGTCAGCCTCACTTACCGATTCCGCATCGCCCTCACCGTGCAAGTCACCGAAGGAGAAATTCTCCTGCTCGACATCGGCAGCCATGACGAAGTGTACGGCTGAAAGCGGCGATTGCCGCGGCGACCGGCAGTTGCATCATTCCCCGGCGATTTTCCAGGCCATTTTTCCCCCGCCCCTCATCGGGACCAGGGTTTCATCCCCGAAAGGATAGGATTCCGGAACGCCCCATTCCTCCCGGACCAGCGTGATGGTCTTCGAATTCCTGGGCAGGCCGTAAAAATCCGCCCCGTGAAAACTGGCGAAGGCTTCAAGCGCCTCCAGCGCCCCCGCTTCCTCGAAGGCTTCGGCATAGAGCTCGATCCCCGCGTGGGAAGTATAAATCCCGGCGCAGCCGCATGAAGATTCCTTGGAAGACTTCGGGTGCGGCGCGCTGTCCGTGCCGAGGAAGAATTTCGGATTGCCGGATGCGGCCGCCTCGACGAGCGCCAGGCGATGCGACTCCCGTTTCAAAACGGGGAGGCAGTAGTGATGGGGACGGATTCCGCCGGAAAATATCGCGTTCCGGTTGAGAAGGAGGTGGTGCGCCGTCACCGTCGCGGCGATGTTGGATCCGCAGGATTTCACGAAATCGGCGGCGTCCTTCGTCGTGATATGCTCGAAAACGATCCTCAATTCCGGATGGCGGCGGGCCAGCGGGGAAAGCGTTTTTTCGATGAAGGCCTTTTCCCGGTCGAATATGTCGACAACGGGATCGGTGACTTCCCCGTGCACCAGAAGCGGCATGCCGCATGCTTCCATTTCCGAGAGAACGGCTTCGCACTTCGAAAGGTCGGTGACGCCCGAATCCGAATTCGTGGTCGCCCCGGCAGGATAGTATTTCACCGCATGCACGATCCCGCTTCTTTCCGCGAGCGCGATTTCCGCAGGGGGCGTGTTGTCGGTGAGGTAGAGCGTCATGAGCGGCTCGAAGTCCGAGCCGGCGGGCAACGCATCCAGTATCCTCTGCCTGTAGGCAAGCGCATCCGCGACCGTGGTGACGGGGGGCTTCAAATTGGGCATGACGATGGCGCGGCCGAAGCGGCTTGCGGCATGCTGCAGCACATCCCGCATCGGCAAACCGTCCCGCAAATGCAGGTGCCAGTCGTCAGGCTGGGTGATCGTCGGCATTTATTTTCTCAATCAAAAATATTATTTTACACCATGCCTCCTTGACTTTCCGGAACTTCTGGAGTAAAAAACAGTGTGCTTGGCTTCAAGGTTTTCTGCAGTCTTTGTCGTATGCGGTCTTGAAACCCAGACATCGAGTTCGGGTTTCACCCGGTTTTTTTATTATGGCAAGGATATACAACATCATGGCAACAGGAACGGTAAAGTGGTTCAACGACTCCAAGGGTTTCGGTTTTGTGACCCCAGATGACGGCAGCGAGGATTTGTTCGCACATTTCTCCGCTATCAACATGAACGGGTTCAAAACGCTCAAGGAAGGCCAGAAGGTCAGCTTCGACATCACCCAGGGTCCCAAGGGCAAGCAGGCTTCCAACATCAGGGCCGCTTGATCCGGCAAGTCGAACGAAGCCCGTCACCTTGAAGGGTGACGGGCTTTTTCACGACCGAACACAGGGAGTAATGACGATCATCCAGAATCGATACAATGCGCTCTTCGGGGCCGCGGTGCTCTCGATAGCCATCTGGCTGATCCACGGATATCTCGGGGCAATCGCCTGGGCGGGAATCGTCGCTCTCGCAAGCTGGCCCCTTTACCGGAAGTTCATCGCGCACCTTCCCGCAAAGGCGAAGCGCTGGGCGCCTCTGCTCTTCACGCTGCTCGTCACGCTGCTTTTCCTGGTTCCCCTGGGCTACATCCTCATCGTCATCGGGCATGAAGCGAGCCTGCTCGCCGGGGCGCTCGTCGAAGCTCAGACGCGGGGCCTGCCTCCGCCGTCATGGGTGGGGCGCATCCCGTTCGCCGGCGAATCCATCCTCGCCTGGTGGAATAAGGTTCTGTCCACGCCAGGCGGATTTTCGATCTGGTTCCATCAGGTCGGACAGGGTCCGGCCCTCGACTGGCTCAGGTTCTTCGGCGTCGAAATAGTGCACCGCTCCATCGTCCTCGCCCTTACGCTCCTCGCGCTTTATTTTCTTTACCGGGACGGCGAAACTCTCGCCATGCGCCTTTTATCGTTGACGGAGAAAGTGCTGGGCACGCCCGGCAAACGCCATGCAAGCCGGGCAGTCGACACCATACGCGGCACGGTCAACGGCCTCATCCTGGTCGGGATCGCAGAAGGGCTGCTGCTGGGGCTGGCCTATGCCCTCGCCGGCCTGCCTTCTCCCGCGCTCTGGGGCGCCCTGACGGGACTCCTTGCCATCATCCCTTTCGGCATGCCTGCCCTGTTCGGGACGGCTTCCCTCATCCTGCTCGCCCAGGGAAACCAGAGCGCAGCCCTGCTGATCCTGATCTGGGGAACGCTCGTCATGCTGGTCTCGGATCATGTCGTGCGCCCCATGCTGATCGGGGACTCGGCCGAGCTTCCGCTTATCTGGATCATCCTCGGCATACTCGGCGGAATCGAAACTTTCGGCCTGCTCGGGCTTTTCCTGGGACCGGTCATCATGGCAACCATGGTCTCGCTCTGGCGCGAATGGACGAATGTTCGAGATCATCCTGTTTGAACCTGAAATCCCGCCCAATACGGGCAATATCATCAGGCTCTGCGCCAATTCCGGAACAGGTCTCAACCTGGTCGAACCGCTGGGCTTCAAGCTGGAAGACAAGCAACTGCTGAGGGCGGGACTCGACTATCACGAATTCGCCAGAATCAAGGTCCATCCCGACTGGGAATCCTGCATGAACCACTTCGAAAACAGGAGGCTTTTCGCCGTCACGACGAAAGGTGCAGTGCGGCATGACAGCCTTGCCTACAGCCCTGGGGATGTGTTCGTGTTCGGCCCCGAATCGCGCGGGCTGCCCGATGAAATCCTGCGAACTTTCCCGCATGAACACCGCATCAGGATTCCGATGCTGCCCCAGAGCCGCAGCCTCAACCTTTCCAATTCCGCGGCCGTCCTGATTTTCGAGGCATGGCGCCAGACAGGTTTCGAAGGAGGGAGCTAGGAACTTTCCGCCTTGGAATCGCGCCTCATCAGTTCCTCGACAGCGGCTTTTGCCGAAACGCTCCCGTAAAGCACGCTGCACACCGCTTTCGTGATGGGCATCTCGATATTAAGCGCATCCGCAAGCCTCGCGACTTCCTGCGCGGTATAGACGCCTTCGGCAGTGGCGCCCAGTTCCGAGAGTATTTCATCGAGCGGCTTTCCCGCTGCAAGACGCATCCCCACGGTCCTGTTCCTCGAAAGATCCCCGGTGCAGGTGAGCGTCAAATCCCCTACACCCGAAAGTCCCAGGAAGGTCTCCAGCCTGCCCCCCAGCTTCAATCCCAGACGGGTGATCTCGGCGAGACCCCGCGTGATGAGCGCGGCCCGCGCATTGCTGCCAAGTCCAAGCCCATCGGAAATGCCGGATGCGATCGCCATCACGTTCTTGACCGCGCCGCCCACTTCGACCCCGACCAGATCCTCGCTGGAATACACCCTGATGCGGTTGCTGTGCAGGGCGGCTGCGGTTTTCGACGCGAAAGCGGCGTCGTTCGATGCGAGCGTCAGGGCGACAGGCAATCCCTGCGCGACTTCCCGCGCAAAGCTCGGCCCCGAGAGCGCGCCGACCGGCGCGATGCCGTCGTATTCCTCCAGCGCCACCTGATGGGCGAGCTTGGAAGACCCCGCTTCGAAACCCTTGGATACCCAGACTACCGGAGCCTTGCAGCCCATATTGAAAATGAACCTGAGCGACTCCCTCAAACCCGACATCGGAACGGCAATCAGGACCAGATCGGCGCCGGAAATCGCGGCATTCAGATCGTTTTCGAGGAGGATGCCAGCAGGCAAGGAGAAAGGATCGAGGTGGCGCCGGTTGACCCGGCTCGCCTTCATTTCGTCGTAGTGCAGGGGATCCCTCACCCATAGCGTCACCCTGTGACACGCGGAAAGGCCGATCGCAAGGGCTGTTCCCCATGCGCCCGCCCCCAGGATCGAGATGTTCATCCGCCCCAGACCTGGCTGGCTTTCACATAACCGCTTTGACCGTCCTGATGATGCACCGCGATCCAGCCGTTATCCGGATTCCCCGAGACATCGAGCAGAACGCCGGTTTTCGCCCTGAACACGAGAGGCGATTGATCGGATGCTGCCTGCCTGATATCCGCAAGCGGCGAGGTCACCATCACGTAATGCGTCCCGCCGAGCAACGCCTTTTCCACCCAGGCGAGTTTCCCGTTGTTGTCCCTGACCTTCACCCAGCTCTCCAAGGTCACCACCGCTTCGAGCGGATAATGCGGACTCACGACGAGAAGCTTGTTCGCCTTCAGGGAAGGCGCATCGTACAGGATTGCCGACTGATCCCCGACTGCGACGAAATCCAGGGCACAAGCCCCCCCTGAAATCAGAAACAGCAGACAAGGGAGGATGCGGCTCATCTCAATGCGTTGTTTGCTCTTGTTCTGCAACTGCCTGCTGACGCTGCTGGTAAAGCGCTTCGAAACTCATCGGACTCAGTATGACAGGCAGGAATCCCGCACGCGTGATCACGTCGGAAACCGTCTCCCGCGCATAGGGAAAGAGGATGTTGGGGCAGGTGATGCCGAGTATGGGTTCGATATCCGTTTCCGGAACGTTCTGGATCTGGAAAATCCCGGCCTGGGCGGCTTCGACCAGGAAAAGCGTCTTTTCGCTGAATTTCGCCGTGACCGTCACGGTAAGGACAACCTCGAAAATATTCTCCGCAACCGGCTTCCCCTCGGTATGAAGCTGAATGTCGATCTGCGGCGATTCGCGCTCGAGAAATATCTGCGGCGCATGGGGGATTTCGAGAGAAAGATCCTTGACGTAAATCTTCTCGATCGCAAAAACGGGTTGTTGTTCGCTCATCATTTTTTCCTAAAATTTTCTAGCAGTTGGGTTAAATTTCCGGCGCGGTCGAGCGCGGCGAGATCGTCATAGCCGCCGACATGATAATCCATGATGTAGATTTGGGGAACAGTCCTCCTGCCGGTTTTTTCGACCATTTCCCCCCTTTTCCCCGGATCGAGGTCCACCCTGATCTTTTCGATCTCGGTCACGCCCTTCGATTTCAGCAAGCGCTCGGCCATCACGCAATACGGGCAAACCGCCGTGCAATACATCCTGACCATGGGCATCATTTCTCCACCGGAAGTTTCGCGCCTTCCCAGGAAAGAATCCCCCCCTTGAGGTTGTATACCTTGCCAAAACCCTTCTTCGACAATAACACACAAATGCTGGACGATCTAGCGCCGCTCCTGCAATAAACGATAAGCGGTCTGTCCTTGAGATTTTCGATCTCGCCGATGCGCTCGTCCACCTTCGCGGCGGGGATATGCTTCGCATTCGGAATATGGCCGGAAGCGTATTCCTGGTGCTCGCGCACGTCGAGCATGATCGCATCCTGACGGTTGATCAGGTTGACCGCTTCCACGGTTTCGATTTCGGGGAAATTGGCAAACAGCTTTCCCGCCATGGGCCAGAGCAGCATGAGGCCGCTGCCGAGCGCAGCCAGAACGAGAGGAAGATTACTGGTGATGAAATGCAAAGTCGTGCTCCTTCAGTTTCAAGTCGACCTCTTCCACGAGAGGAACAAATTTGACCGGCGCCTCTTCCGCAAGTTCCGAATAGAGGCTCCGGGCCTGCCCGAGCAAATCGGGATCGGACAAGGCTGCGCGTTCGATCTGGAGTTTCGCCGCATTCATCTCCCCATTCAGCGCGAGAAAAGCGGCATGCCTGTAAACAATCATACCGGAAGGCGAAAACCGCGCGGCCCGAGCGCTCAACTCGACCTTGCGCTTCAGGTTCCTGTCATCGACGGGCATCATCTCTGCAATCGGAAACTCGACGTAAGGGGCGAGCAGCGTGCCCTTCCTGAAATTACGCAGCGATTCGTACAGCACATCGTGTTTGAGGGCAGGTTTTCCGCTATGATAACTTGGGTAGAGCAATCCCTCCAAATCGAGGTAATCACGCATCAGTCCCACGCTCAGGTAGATGCCGAAGACCAGAAACAGCGCAATGAAGCCCTGCACGGGCAAAGGCCGCAATGCCCGCGCCTCCCCCATGCCCAGGAGAAACATGAACAGCCCCAGGAATTGCGCATACCACAAGGGATATTCGTCCAGGCTGTGCAGGGCAAGGATCAGAAGCAGCGCGAAGCACCACCAGGCATGGATGTCGAATTTCATGTCGAGGCGTCTCACCCACAGGGCAATGCCCCCGAAAACGACGAATCCGCCTGCAATCCCGGTCTCCGCCAGCAGGTTCAGCACAATGTCGTGGGAATTGCTGTAAAGCCCCGTCATTTGCGGATTGCCGTATAGCGGACCCAGCTCGAAATGGTGCCAGGCGAACTGGCCGAATCCCACGCCGATCCATGGCGCATGGAGAAACATCAGCCAGGCTTCGCGCCAGAGATAAAGTCTGATCCCGCTGTCCCTTGCGATCACAAAGAGCCTGTCCCCCGAAGTCATCGTGCCGTGCCCGTTGAAAATCGCCAGATGCGCCAGAACCTGCATCAGGGCAAAGGCGGGGATCAGAAGCAGCGCCCCGACCAGCAATGTCCGGTTGCCTTCCTTTCTGTGAAGCAGGAAGGCCAGAAACGCCATGGCCGCAAGAAAAATCCAGGCGCTTCTCGACCCGCTCAGGGACAATGCGAAAAGGAGAAAAAGGGCGAGCGGCAAGGCAAGGAAACCTGGCATTTTCCTGGAAGACGCCAGGTAAAGCAGGCTTGCAATGGCAAGCGATGTATAGTCCGCGAAATGGTTCTGCTGGGCGAGGTTGCCATACACGGTTCCTGCGGTCGCTGGCGTGACGAAAGACGCCAGAAGCGCCGGAGTATAATAATGCTGCATCATGGCGGCGATCGCGCTCAGGGTTCCGCCTGCCAGGATGAACCAGGCCAGGACCCCGACCGTCTTCCCCATCCCGAATTCCTGCTTCAGGGCATAACCCAGCATGGCAACGAGCGCTGCCCACAGGAGGTACAGCGAGATCATGAAAGCCTGCTCCGGGTATCCGATCATGCCGAGAGCGAACTGGAGCCAGACGAGGGCGACAAGGGGAAGCGGAACGAGGGCTACGAGCGGAATTTCCGAAAGCCGCGGAACATGGCAGAGCAGCGCGCAAATTCCCAGGAAAACCGCGAGCCATTCCGTGTAAAAGTCAGTAATGGGATAATAATGTTTCCACTGGAGGAAGGGCAGCACCCCCATCAGTCCGACCAGAATCAGGCTGAGGCGCGACCACGGCGCTTTCTCGATCAAGAAGAACCCTTGACGCCGAGCTTTTTCAGTATGGTCTCCAGGAGACAGAACCGGGTAAATCCGCTCTGAAAGAGGTTGAATCCGACGAATGCGGTGAACCAGAGCCATTTTGAGTTCATAAAAAGCGGGCTGCCTTCTGCGCCGAGCACGAGCGAAACCATGATAAAGAATCCGGCCACAATTCTAACGATTCGATTGCTATCCATCAATAATTACTCCTTTAATTTATCGATTTTTTTGTAGGTCAGTGCGTAATACAGCACTGGGATCACGATCAGGGTCAGGACCGTCGAAACCAGTATCCCGAAAATCAGTGAAATCGCGAGTCCGTTGAAAATGGGATCATCCAGGATAAAGCATGCGCCTATCATGGCAGCAAGCCCCGTCAGCAGGATGGGCTTGGCGCGAGTCGCGGCGGCTGCGATCACGGCTTCCTGGAAGTCCACTGCCTCGGCAACCTGGAGGTTGATGAAATCGACCAGCAATATCGAATTCCTGACGATGATTCCTGCGAGCGCGATCATCCCTATCATCGAAGTTGCGGTGAACTGGGCGCCCAGCAATGCGTGCCCCGGCATCACGCCTATGATGGTGAGCGGGATCGGCGCCATGATGACGAGCGGAACGACATAGGATTTGAACTGCGCCACCACGAGGAGATAGATGAGCACGAGGCCGACGCCATAGGCGATGCCCATATCCCTGAATGTCTCGTAAGTGACCTGCCACTCCCCATCCCATTTCACGGCATAACCGCTGTAAGGATCCTTGGGTTGGCTGATGAAATACTCCTTGAGGGTGCCGCCTTCTGAGAGCCGCATCCCATTGATTCTGGAACGGATATCGAACATGCCATAAAGCGGGCTGTCTATTTTCCCCGTCATGTCGCCCACGACATAGATCACCGGCAGCAGATCCTTGTGGTAGATCGTCTTTTCGCGCGGAACCTGCACGACTTCGACCAGCTCGGAAAGCGGAACGAGTTCCCCGCCTCTCGCGCGCACCTGCAATTTGAGCAAATCATCCAGGTTGCCTTTTCTCTCGGAGGGGAGCGCCACCGTGACGGGAATCTCGTATTTCGCATTCAGGCTATGCACGGGCGTGACATTCTCACCGGAAAGCCCGATCCCCATCACCTCGACGATGTCCTTCTGGGCGACCCCCTTCAATGCCGCCTTGTTCTGCAGCACTTTCAGCGTGTATTTCCCGGCACTGTCGTCGACGCTGTCGTCCACTCCGACAATATCAGGCGTTTTTGCGAATGCCCCCCTCACCTTCTTCGCCACTTCGATCTGGCCCTCGTAATCCGGGCCGTATACTTCCGCAACCAGGGGCGACATGACCGGCGGACCGGGCGGCACTTCGACGATCTTGACCTTGGCGCCGTATTTTTCCGCGATTTTCGCAATGGGAGCTATCACCGACTGGGCGATCTCGTGGCTCTTCCTGCTGCGCTTGTGCTTGTCGAGCAGGTTGACCTGGATGTCCCCGTATTCGGACCCGTCCCTGAGATAATACTGGCGCACGAGACCGTTGAAATTGATGGGCGCGGCAGTTCCCGCATAAGCCTCGTAGTCCGTGACCTCCGGGATCGCCCCGACATAAGCCCCGATCTCGTGCAGAACCCTGGCCGTATCCTCCAAAGGGGTGCCTACCGGCATATCGACCACCACCTGGAATTCCGACTTGTTGTCAAAAGGCAGCATCTTGAGCACGACCAGCTTCACCCCGGCCAGGGATACCGCCAGAAGAATGAGCAGGACGATACCGATCAGGAGGCGTTTCCTGTTCCGAGCGCCCGCCTGTCTTTTCAGAAACGGGGTCAGCCCGGAAGCAAAGAAGGCATTCAGCTTCCCCGCCCCTGATTCGTGATGAACGGCATGCTTTCCGGCAAGCCTGAAGGCGAGCCATGGCGTCACGATGAACGCGACGCCGAGCGAAATCAGCATGCCTATGCTTGCATTGATGGGTATCGGACTCATGTAGGGCCCCATGAGTCCCGTCACGAAAGCCATGGGCAAAAGCGCCGCAATCACGGTCAGGGTGGCAAGTATGGTCGGCCCGCCCACTTCGTCGACCGCCGCCGGAATGATCTCGGACAATGACGCATCGCTGTTCGCACGCCTTCTATGGATGTTTTCCACCACGACGATCGCATCGTCGACCAGAATGCCTATCGAGAAAATGAGCGCGAAAAGCGAAACACGGTTCAACGTGAAGCCCCATGCAAGGGAAGCGAAAAGCGTGGCGAAAAGCGTGAGCATGACGGCCACGCCGACAATCGCGGCTTCCCTGCGGCCCAGGGCAATCCAGACCAGCGCCACCACCGAACAGGTCGCGAAAATGAGTTTTTCTATCAGCTTGAATGCCTTGTCGTCGGCTGTCACCCCGTAATTCCGCGTCACCGTGACTTCGACATTCGAGGCAATCACGCTCCCTTTCAACTGTTCGATGCGCCCGATCAATTCGCTCGCCACCTTGACGGCATTTTCCCCGGGCTTTTTCGAGATGGAAAGCGTCACGGCGGGATGCTCGCCGCGGTTTTTCCCCATCCACACATAATGCTCCGGCTGGTCCGGCCCATCCACGACATCGGCCACATCGCTCATGAATACGGGCTTGCCGTCCTGCACCCCAACCACGAGGCGCCTGACATCGTCGCCCGAACTCAGGAAAGTTCCCGTCTGCACCAGCACTTCCCTGTTGTCTCCGACCAGCTTGCCGGACGGCTGGGATGCATTGGAAAACTGCAAGGCGTCGCGCAAATCCTCCGCGGACAGATGATAGGCATTCATCCTGTCGGCATCCATCAGCACCCTGATCCTGTGCTGGGGACCGCCTATGGTCCTGACTTCGCGCACCCCGGCAACCCGCTTGAGTTCCACTTCGGCCGAATGCGCCGCCTGCTCGAGTTCGAATGCCCCCTCCTCCCTGTTCTTCGTCCAGAGCGTCAATGTCAGGATAGGTACATCGTCTATGCCCACAGGCTTGATGATCGGTTTTTGCACGCCGAGATAGGGGGAAACCCAGTCGGCATGGGAATTGATCGTATCGTAAAGCTTGACGAGGGACTGGATGCGATCCTCGCCCACCTTGAACTGCACGGTGAGAATGGCCATGCCGGGGCGGGATACCGAATAGACATGATCGATCCCCGCGATCTGGGAAAGCACCTGTTCTGCCGGAGTCGAGACAAGATGCTCCACATCGCGCGCGGAAGCCCCCGGAAAGGCGATGAAGACATTCGCCATCGTGACGTTGATCTGCGGCTCTTCCTCCCTGGGCGTCACGATCACCGCAAGAAGCCCGATCAGCACCGCGATCAGCGCGATCAGCGGAGTCAACTGGGAATGCAGGAAAAACTTGCTGATGCGTCCGGAAATACCCATGTCAATCCGGACTTCTGAGTTGGATGCCGGCCTTGACGGGGTTTAACGCTATTGTCTCACCGTCGGAAAGCCCCGCCAGAACCTCTGTTTTTCCGCCCTCCCCGGCTTCCCCAAGCCTGACCTGGCGCAATTCGTACCTGCCATTGCCGGCGATGACATAGACCGCAGTGACTTCGCTGCGCCTCAATACGCAGGACGATGGGATCATGAGTTTTTTCGCGCGACCGATATCGAATTCGGCTCTTGCGAACATTCCGGGATAAACGCCTTTCGCCTCCAACGGGAAATCCAGCCTGACCTGCGTGGTATGGGTCAGGACATTGGCCACAGGCAATATCGTGATGCGGGCCGCCCTGACAAAATTTCCCTGACCGAAAAGAATCAGTGCGCCGTCATTGGCGCGGATGGCTTCCAGCCTGCGCTGCGGAATGTTCACCGTCACCCTGAGCGCCTTCGGGTCGAAACCCGTCATGAGCGGTTTCCCGGGATAAACCATTTCCCCGATTTCGACATGGCGCGCGGCGACGATTCCGCTGTAGGGTGCGACCACCGTGGCGTGGCTCCCGGTGCTGGCTGCAATGCCGACATTGGCCCGGCGCGCATCGACCTGGGATTTCGCCGCCTCATACTCGGCGCGCGCCTTGTCGAGCGCCGCCTGACTCACGAATTTGCGCTCGAAAAGATGGCCTGTACGCGCATAGGTGGATCTGGCATTTTCGAAAGCGGCCTGCGCCTGGGCAAGGAGCGCGCGACTCTCGTTCAGGGCATGGCCGACTTCAGGCGCATCGATGCCGACCAGAACCTGACCTTTTTTGACGGCATCCCCGACATCGAAATTGATTGCGGCGACCCTGCCGGATATCTGGGAGGAAACGGTGGATTGCCTGGCGGCCTCCACCACCCCCTCGGCAGAATAGACCAGCGGCGCATCGTAGTACCCGACACGGGCAGTCTCGATGACATCCGCCGCATGCGAAACTGCGGCAAGAAAAAATAAAGCTATGACAAGAAATGATCTGAACACGCAGGCGCCCCCATCGAATGAACATTAGTATATTCTAATGTTCATTGATTTACAACAGGGGACCCAGCGCATCCTTCTATACCGTCAAATTGCAGAAAACATCGCGCATCATCTTGATCAATTGAAGCACGCGGGCGTCCCCAATACGATAATAGACCTTATTGGCATCCTTACGCGTCTTGAGCACACCCTTGTCCCGCAGAATTGCCAAGTGCTGCGAGATATTGCTTTGGGACGTTCCCACGCTCTCCACGATATCCTGCACGCTGACCTCGTTTTCCCCGAGGATGCACAGAATCTTGAGGCGCAGCGGATGGGATATGGCTTTCATGGAGCGCGCGGCCTGCTCGATCACTTCGTCCTGCCCCACCATTTCGTGAAGAAAATCAATCTGACTTTTCATGAACATGCCCAAGCTAGTGTTGATGATAAACAAAATAGCATAAAATAAAGCCTTTCAACCGTCCAGAGAAATGACGATATGCCTATGGAACCTCAGCAAAGCGGGAATGTGACGCCTGTTTTGCTTCTGATACTGGATGGGATCGGTTGCCGCAAGGAAAGGGAAGACAATGCCGTTGCGCTTGCCGCAAAGCCGAACTGGGACAGGCTCTGGGAAAACCATCCGCACACGCTTTTGCATGCCTCCGAGTCCGCAGTCGGCCTACCGGATGCCCAGATGGGCAACTCCGAAGTCGGGCATCTGAATATCGGGGCGGGCCGCATCGTCTACCAGGAACTGACCCGAATCGACCTGTCGATCCGGAACGGCGAATTTTTCGCCAATCCGGTCCTGACCGAAGCAATAAACACCGCACTCGAAAAGGGAAGCGCGCTGCACATACTGGGGCTGCTCTCGCCAGGCGGCGTGCACAGCCACGAATCCCATATTCACGCCATGCTGGAAATGGCTGCACGCGCGGGGATGGCAAAAATCCACCTGCACGCTTTCCTCGACGGCAGGGATACCCCGCCGCAAAGCGCAGCGGCATCCCTTGCCGCCCTGGAGGAAAAATGCACCGCTTCGGGATCGGGCAAAATCGCCTCCATCATAGGGCGCTATTATGCGATGGACAGGGACAAGCGCTGGGAGCGCGTCCACGCCGCTTACGACCTCATGACACAGGGCATAGCGGAACATCATGCCAAAAGCGCCGCCGAAGCGCTGGAAGCCGCCTATGCCAGGGGAGAGACCGACGAATTCGTGCATGCAACGGCCATCCATCCCGAAGGTGAAAACCCGGTCAGGATGGAGGATGGAGATGTCGTCGTCTTCATGAATTACCGGGCCGACAGGGCAAGGGAAATCACGAGCTGCCTGACTTCAAGCGATTTCTCCGGATTCGAGCGCAAGCATTTCCCCAAGGTTTCCTTCGTCATGCTGACGCATTACGGGGACGAGTTTTCCATTCCCGCCGCATTTGCTCCGACGCGCATCGAGAACTGCTTCGGCGAATACCTGTCCAATTCCGGACTCAGGCAGCTCAGGATCGCAGAAACTGAAAAATATGCGCATGTCACGTATTTCTTCAATGGCGGCAAGGAGGAACCCTATCCGGGGGAGGACAGGATCATGGTGCCCTCTCCCAAGGTTGCGACCTACGACGCGCAACCCGAAATGAGCGTATTCGAAGTGACGGAAAAACTCGAGACGGCAATCCTGGAAAAAAAATACCAGGCGATCATCTGCAACTTCGCCAACGGCGACATGGTCGGACATACCGGGAACCTGGAGGCTACGATTCGCGCCGTCGAGGCGATGGACGCCTGCATCGGCCGGGTGGTCGATGCGATGTGCAAAACAGGCGGGGAAGTGCTGATTAGCGCCGACCACGGCAACGCGGAAATGATGAAAGACCCCGTGACCCACCAGATGCATACGGCGCATTCCCTCAACCTGGTGCCATTCCTGTACATCGGGAAACGCCCGTCCCGCATCAGGGATAACGGGGCGTTGCAGGACATCGCGCCGACGATGCTGGCCATCCTTGGGCTCCCCCAGCCGCCGCAGATGACCGGACAGACGCTCGTCGTTTTCGAGTGATCCGGTTCCTCGCGATCATCGCCCTCATGCTGTGCGTCGAAGCGCATGCCGCGCGGCATCAGGATCTGGGGGAACTGCATTCCAGGATAAACGCCCTTGAAAAGAAACTCGGACAGAACGAAGCCTCCAAAAACGAAGCTGCGGATGCCCTGCGCGAATCGGAAATCGCCATCAGCAGCACGTCGCGAAAGCTGGCTGAACTCGACGCTCGGGAACGCGACGCAGACGCAAGCCTCTCGCAACTAATGGGCGAAACGGCGAAAGTCGGGGACAGCATCAGATTGCAGCAGGATCTCCTGGGGAAACTGCTTTATCGGCATTATCTGACAGGTGAACAGGAATATCTGAAACTTCTGCTCAATGAGCAGGATCCCAATCAGGTCGCAAGGAATCTGCAATATCTGACCTATATTTCCCGCGCACGCGCGGACATGCTCAGGAACCTGAGCGGCAACCTGCGCGAACTTGACACCCTCGCAATCTCGACCAGGGAAAAAAAGGCCGAGCTGGAAGATATCATGGCCAGGCAGCGTGCGCAGAAGCAGGAACTGGAACAGGAGAAAGCCCGGAAAAAAGCCGTGCTTGAACGTGTATCGATCCAGATCGGCAAGGAGCGCAAGGAAATATCCAGGCTCAAACAGGATGAGAACCGGCTCAAGCGTCTGGTCGAGAAAATAGGGAAAACCATCAGGCAATCCTCCAAAAGCCTCATGAGGAATGAAAAGCTTCCGGATGCATCCCTCGACAACAGCCCCTTCAGGCAGTTGAAAGGGCATTTGAGCCTGCCTGTCCAGGGCGAATTGACGAACCGTTTCGGCGCGTCCCGGCTCGACGGCGGATTGCTCTGGAAAGGACTCTTCATCCGTGCCGCAACAGGGCAGAAAGTAAGAGCGGTAGCGGCCGGACAAGTGGTTTTCGCGGACTGGCTCAGGGGGTTTGGCAACATGATCATCCTGGATCATGGAGACGGTTACATGAGCCTTTACGGGGACAATGAGACGCTGCTCAAAGGGGTCGGAGACAGGGTTCATGGCGGAGACACGATAGCGGAAGTCGGAAACAGCGGCGGCAATGCCGAATCCGGTTTATACTTCGAACTTCGCGAGCAGGGCGTGCCGCTCGACCCTATGAAATGGGTCACTGTAAAGTAAATCTGGAGACGATAAAGAATGCGCAATTCGATGAAAAAATTTGGCCTGATCCTGATAGGCGTTGTCGCCGGGGTCATGCTCAGCCTCAACCTCTCTGCAGTAGCCCAGAAAGAAACCGCATCAGCCCCGCTTCCCGTAGAAGAGTTGCGCACTTTCGCCGACATTTTCGGACGGATCAAGAGCGATTACGTCGATCCGCAAACGGACAAGACGCTGATTACCTCAGCCATCAACGGCATGGTCACGGGGCTCGATCCGCACTCGGCCTATTATGATGCCGACGCCTACAAGGAGCTTCAGATCGGCACGGAAGGCGAATTCGGCGGCCTCGGGATCGAAGTCACCATGGAGGACGGCCTCGTCAAGGTGATCTCACCCATAGAGGACACGCCTGCCTACAAAGCCGGCGTCAAGAGCGGGGATCTGATCCTGAAGCTCGACGACACGCTGGTCAAGGGCATGACGCTCAACGATGCCGTGAAGCGGATGCGCGGCAAGCCCGACACGCCCATCGTGCTCACCGTCATACGCAAGGGAGAAAACAAGCCGCTCACCTTCAAACTGATGCGCGCCGTCATCAAGGTGAAAAGCGTCAAGTACAAGACGATCGAACCCGGCTACGCCTATATCCGCATCGCACAGTTCCAGGAGCACACAGGAGAATCCCTGGCTGCCGCGATAAACGATCTCTTCAAGCAACCCGTCAAGGGACTCGTGCTCGACCTGCGCAACGATCCAGGCGGCCTGCTTTACGGGGCAGTGGCCGTTTCCGCAGCGTTCCTGCCGCAAAATACGCTGGTGGTCTACACCAAGGGCAGAACCCCTGATTCCGAAATGAAGCTCGAGACCATCCCCGAGGATTACCTGAAACCCACGGACAAATCCGACTACATCAAGACGCTTCCGGCCGAGATCAAGAACGTTCCGATGATTATTCTCGTCAACAACGGCACGGCCTCCGCCTCCGAAATCGTCTCCGGCGCGCTGCAGGACCAGAAGCGCGCGCTGGTCATGGGAACCCAGACTTTCGGCAAAGGTTCCGTGCAGACCATATTCCCGCTCGGAAACGGCACCGCCGTGAAGCTGACCACTGCGCGCTATTACACGCCAAGCGGACGCTCGATCCAGGCAAAGGGCATCACGCCCGACATCACCGTGGAAGACACCACCGTGACGAACCAGGAAGCTTCGCTCAACCTGCACGAATCCGACCTGGAGCATCACCTTGCCAACGAAAAACAGGGCGCCGCCCCCCAGCCCAAGGTCACGATCAAGGTCGAGCCCGAAAGGACGCCTGCGGAGGTCGGCTCGAAAGACGATTACATGCTGGGCCAGGCGCTCAACGTACTGAAGGGAATGGCCATCCTGCAGAAAAAATGAACCTGTACTTTTGCCTCGGGCCGATGTAAAGTTTAGGTAGGAGGGCCCATGATTCAACCCGGAGACGTTTGCAAAAAACGTGAAATCCATTTCAGTCCCCTGCCGCAGGGACAAGCGGCGAGGGCGCTGGACACTCTTGCCGAAATGGACGGAATCAGGGTCGAGATCGCACAGTTCAATATCCTGCTTGTCTCCTACCAGTTGCCTCATCATCGGCTGGAAACCATAGAGGAAACCCTGGTCGACCAGGGTTTCCATCTCGACAATTCCCTGTTGCAGAAAATCATGCGATCGCTCGTCCATTACGTCGAGGAAGTGCAGTGTCAGAATCTTTGCGAGCCTGACAGGACGCAAAAAAACATGGAAATCTTCGTGAAAGTCTACGAGCATCACCCTCACGGCGACCACGACGAAACTCCACAGGAGTGGCGCGAATACCGCTAGGGTTCCCGATGAATGACGATTCGCTGCTGCGCTACAGCCGCCATATCCTGCTGCCCCAGATCGGGATGGAAGGCCAGATAAAACTCGCAAACTCCCATGTCCTTCTCATCGGCGCGGGCGGCCTCGCCTCTCCCGCCGCGCTCTATCTTGCCTCGAGCGGGGTCGGCAAAGTCACGATCTGCGACGACGACAGCGTGGATCTCACCAACCTGCAAAGGCAGATCGTCCACGCCACGGAGTCGATTGGCTTGCCCAAGGTTCTATCGGCAAAGAAAACCCTGGAAGCCATCAATCCTGAAATCGAAATATTTCCCGTAGCAGCTCGGGCAAGCGGCAGCCTGCTTCTCGATCTTGCCGAAAAAGCCGATATCGTGATCGATGCAAGCGACAATTTCCGGACTCGCCACGAGGTGAACCGGGTCTGCGTCGAATTGAAAAAACCGCTCGTCTCGGGCGCAGCCATTCGCTTCGATGGACAAATTTCGGTCTTCGACGCGCGTGATGATGCGAGTCCATGTTATAATTGTCTGTTTCCCGCGGATGCAGTCGACGAAGAATTGCGTTGCGCATTGATGGGGGTGTTCGCGCCGCTGGTCGGGGTAGTCGGTTCCATCCTGGCGCAGGAAGCCCTGAAAATCCTCGTCGGATTCGGCAAAACGCTTTCCGGGCGTCTGCTCCTCCTGGACGCGGAATCGATGGAATGGCGTGAAATCGCCCTGAAAAAAGATCCGGGATGTCCGGTCTGCGCAGGGTCTGTTTCCGTCATAATTTAGATGTAATCAAAACATAACATTGCTGCTGTAGATTCGGATAGCGAATTCTATTTCAGGGCTCACCGATGCTGACACAAACACAATCATTCGTGCCGCTTGCCGCGATCAAACCCGGATCGATCCCAACGGCCCGAGACATCCTGCTTCAATATCCCGTCGTTTCCCCGGCCGAAACCAACAACGAAATCCTCCATATCTTCGCCGAAACCCCCCACCTCATCGGATTGCCGGTCATCGAAGAAGGATATGCCATCGGCCTCATCAACCGCAACATTTTCATGGACAGCATCGCTCGCCCCTTTCACCGCGAGATCTTCGGCAAAAAGAGCTGCATTGCATTCATGGACAAGACGCCGCTCGTGGTCGAACAAAGCACGAGCATCCAGGATCTCAGCTTTCTGGTTGTCGACGCCGGGAAAAAGGCGCTCACCGACGGCCTCATCATCGTGGAAAACGGCCGCTACGTGGGAATGGGCATGGGGCATGATCTCGTGCGCGTGATTTCCAACATGCAGGCGCAGAAAAACCATATCGTGATGGAAAGCATAGGTTATGCGAGCGTCATCCAGAAATCCTATCTGCGCTCCTCGCGGGACGACATGGCCTCGACCCTGAAAGACTATTTCATCCACTGGGAGCCGAGGGATGTCGTCGGAGGGGATTATTACTATTTCTCGAAATTCGACGACGGATTTTTCGTCGCCATCATCGACTGCACCGGCCACGGCGTTCCGGGCGCATTCATGACCCTCATCATGGCTTCCACCCTAGATCATGTCCTGACTCACGAAAAACGCCATAATCCGGCCGAAGTGCTTTCCATGATGAACCGGCTGGTCAAGGTTTCGCTGGGGCAGGTGTCCGAGAAAGTCGAATCCATCATAGGCGAACCCGTCACTGCCGACGACGAAGCAACATCCGACGACGGCATGGACGCTGCATTCTGCTGGTTCGACATGAAAACGAATGTCTTGACCTATGCCGGCGCGAAAATGCCCATCTTCATCAGCCAGAGGGGCGAAGATGAGTTGATCACCCTTGACGGGGACCGCAAGGGCGTCGGCTACGCCGGAACTCCCATGGATTTCGTGTGGGAGAACAAGGAAATTACGCTGAAGAAGGACGACTGCATCTACATCACGACTGACGGCATCATCGATCAGATCGGTGGGGAAAAGAACATCGCTTACGGCAAAAAACGCCTCAGGCAGTTGCTTCAATCCTGCAGGCATCTGCCCATGATCGAGCAGCGCAATATCGTCATGGACGCTTTCTACACATACCAGGGCGAGCATTTCAGAAGAGACGACGTCACCATTTTGGGGTTCAGGATATAATTATGTGCATTAGGAGCAAATTGATGGATCTTGAAGGATTTAACGAATTCCGGGATTCTGCGCACAGACAGGGAATACTTTTTTTCTACAGCGGCTACTTCTCGCAGAACATCATCGCGTCGATGGCCGATGCGGTGAGGCACAGGCTGGAATCCCAGGCTGCCAAGGGATCCACCACACGCAAGGTTTTTTCCACATTCATAGAGATGGCGCAGAACATCATTCATTACTCTGCGGATCATCTCACGGATGAAACCGCGACCGATCATGAAATGCGCTTCGGCACCGTGACGCTTGGACGCCAGGGCGACTCGTATTTCGTCGTCTGCGGCAACCTTGTCCCGCAGGATGCCGTTCCCCACCTGAGCGAGAAGATCGATTCGATCCGCAAGATGTCCGCAGAAGAAATCAAGGCCGCATACAAGGAAACGCTGAGAGCCGAAACCGAAGCGAGCAGCAAGGGCGCAGGGCTTGGCTTCCTGACGCTGGCCCGCGACTCCACCCAACCCATCGAGTATTCTTTCGTGAATCTGCCGGAAAATGGAAACGCTTTCTTTTATCTGAAAGCGATCATCTGAACAAAAGGAACGAATAATGCAAGATTTCTATATCCCAGCCACCGCAATGTCGCCTGAAATCGATTTCAGGTTCTCCAGGCATGTGCTCAACATCAAGGGCGAATCCTACCCCGAGAATGCGGCGGCGTTCTACAATCAGGTTCTGAGCCAATTGACGCTTTATCTCTCCTCGCCCGAGCACAAGAGCATCGAGGTCAATGTGGAATTGAAATATTTCAACAGCAGCAGCACCAAGATTCTGCTCAAGCTGTTCGAAATATTGAACGACGCAGTACATGCAGGCAACAGCATCACACTGAACTGGTATCATGACGAGGATGACGACACCATCCTGGAGTTCGGTGAAGATTTGCATTCCGATTATGAACGACTGAACTTCAATCCCATTGCGATCTCAGCAGCCTGAATTCGACTTGTTCGAAGAGGAAGAATCCATTATCCGGGATATTTCTTCCGCACTCAAAAACGATGGGCTGGATGCCCCCGAAGCCAGAATCCTGCTGGAGAAGTTGCTGCGCGAGTATGAGAAACAGCTCAGGGCAAGCCGCCAACTCATCAAGATAAGCGACCGCAAGGCCAAAGAGCTCAACAGCGCCAAACACAAACTCCAGGAACTCTCCGAAACCCTGGAGTATCAGGCCACCCACGATGCCCTGACCGGCATTTTGAACAAGGGCGCGATCACCGAGATTGCCAAGGAACAGCTCACTCAGTGCGATTTCGTGATCGTACTGTTCGACATCGACCACTTCAAGAAAGTGAACGACAACTATGGTCATGCCGTCGGAGATCAGGTACTCAGTCTCATAGCCGACCTTGTCGAGAAAAATATCAAGCGCAAGGACCAGATCGGCCGCTTCGGCGGAGAGGAATTCATCATCATCCTGAACGACACCGCGCCCCGGACATGCCTGGAAATAGCGGAAAATCTGCGCAGGATCATCGAAAATGCAGTCCTCGAAGTGGATGATGCCGAGGTGAAGGTGACCGTCAGCATGGGCCTCACCCCATGCCTGAAGGGCGAGCCTTTCAAGAACGTTTACGACCGCGTCGACAAACTGCTCTATGCAGCCAAGCGCGGCGGGCGCAACAGGGTCGAAGCTTCCGGAGTATAGGGGTTCCCTTGGCACCTTACTCCAAAATGAACTATTCTTTTGGATAGGTGTTCGATGGGGAGAACGGGTGTTCCAGGTCAGGATTCACGGCAGGGGCGGGCAAGGCGTCGTCACGGGGGCTGAATTGCTCTCCGTGGCTGCATTTCTCGAAGGCAGATACAGTCAGGCCTTCCCCAGCTTCGGCTCGGAACGGATGGGAGCGCCCGTTGTCGCCTTCTGCCGCATTTCGGAGCGGGAAATCCGCCTGAGGGAACCGGTGACGGAACCCGATGCGATCATCATCCAGGACCCCACCCTGCTGCATCAGGTCGATCTCTTCAGAGGCCTTTCGAAATCAGGGGCGATTCTCATCAATTCGACGAAAAGCCACATGGAGCTCGGCCTTGCCGAACTTGCGGACGTTTCCCGGCTCATGACCGTTCCGGCGACTGAAATTGCCCTGCGGCACATTGGACGCCCGCTGCCGAATTCCGCGCTTCTGGGCGGTTTTTCGGCCCTGAGCGGGAAGATCGGGATCGATTCCCTGCTGGAAGCCATCGCACAAAAATTTTCCGGAAAAACCGGCAGGGACAATCAGGCTGCTGCGGGCGCAGCCTACCGTTTCGTACTGGAGACAATCCATGCTGCTGCAGCTTGAAGGCTCCCGCGCGATGGCGCAAGCCATATCGCTTTGCCGGCCTGAAGTGATCTGCGCCTACCCCATCACGCCCCAGACCCACATCGTCGAAGCCCTGGGTGAAATGGTGAAAAGCGGAGAACTCGGCCATTGCGAATACATCAACGTCGAATCCGAATTCGCCGCGCTTTCGGTAGCCATAGGCGCATCTGCCGCAGGAGCGAGGAGCTATACCGCAACGGCAAGCCAGGGCCTCCTCTACATGGCGGAGGCCGTCTACAATGCCGCGGGACTCGGGCTTCCCATCGTCATGACCATAGGCAACCGCGCGATAGGCGCGCCCATCAACATCTGGAACGACCATTCGGACAGCATGTCGATGCGCGACGCCGGCTGGATCCAGTTGTACGCGGAAACCAACCAGGAAGCGCTGGATCTGCACATCCAGGCTTTCAGGCTGGGCGAAGCGCTTTCCTGCCCCGTGATGGTTTGCGTGGACGGCTTCATCCTGACCCATGCCTATGAGCGCGTCGAGATGCCGCAGCAGGGCGATGTAGACGCTTTCCTGCCCCCTTTCGAACCCGTCCAGGCGCTCGATTGCGACGACCCCGTCTCGATCGGCGCCATGGTGGGTCCGGAAGCATTCATGGAAGTGCGCTACCTCCAGCACCACAAGCAATCGCGCGCGCTCGATCTGATTCCTGAAATCGCGCAGGAATTTGCCGAGCGCTTCGGACGAAATTCAGGCGGACTCGTCAAACCCTACCGCATCGAGCATGCCGAAACCATCATCGTCGCGCTCGGCTCAGTCAACGGCACCATCAAGGATGTCGTGGATGACATGCGCGAGGAAGGGCATGCCATAGGCAGCCTTTCGATCACGTCATTCAGACCTTTCCCCCTGAAAGCGGTGAGAAGCGCCCTGGAAAACGCCAGGCGCGTCGTCGTGCTCGAAAAGTCGCTCTCGGTCGGACTCGGCGGCCCCCTGTCAGATGGAGTGCGTAAATCCCTGAGCGGAATAGCGCTCAAGGGGCATACCGTCATCGCCGGACTCGGGGGACGGGCGATCACCAAAAAATCCCTGCGGGATTTATTTCTCAGAGCGGAGCGGGATGAACTCGAATTGCTGAATTTCCTCGATCTCGACATGGAACTCATCGACCGCCAGATCGAACGCGAGAAGGAAATTCGCCGCTCCGGCCCCATCGCCGAAAACCTGCTCAAATCCATAGGCACAGTCTGCTCGAAAATAGCATAGGAGGAGTCATGACCCTGCAGAGCGTCAAGTTCTACCAGACCGGCACGTTCACCGTGGGCAACCGTCTGCTCGACGAATCCATGCGCACGGTCCAGTCCAACAGGCAAAGAACCAATTCCCTCAATTCCGGCCACAGGGCATGCCAGGGCTGCGGGGAAGCCCTGGGCGCGCGCTATGCCATAGATGCCGCCATGCGGGCAACCCAGAACAGGGTGATCGCCGCCAATGCGACGGGCTGTCTCGAAGTTTTTTCCACCCCCTATCCCGAAACCTCCTGGCAGATTCCGTGGATGCATTCCCTGTTCGCAAATGCCGCATCGGTCGCCACGGGCATTGCTGCCGCAATGAGAGTCAAGGGGAAAAACGATGTCAGGGTGATCGCCCAGGGTGGGGACGGGGGCACGATGGATATCGGATTCGCCTGCCTCTCGGGGATGTTCGAGCGCAACGACGATGTGCTCTACATCTGCTACGACAACGAAGCCTACATGAACACGGGGGTACAGCGTTCATCCGCGACCCCGCCTGCGGCGCGCACCGCAACAACCCCTGCACTCGGAATGCATCCGGGCAATGATTTCGGGAAAGGCAAGAATCTGCCGCTCATCGCCATGGCGCATCATATCCCCTATGTCGCGACAGCATCCGTGGCGAACCTGCACGATCTCGAAGCCAAGGTGACCAAAGCCATGGGCATACGCGGGGCACGCTATATCCACATCCACGTTCCCTGCCCGCTCGGATGGGGATCCCGCCCATCGGATACCGTCAGGGTTGCCCGCCTTGCTGTCGAGTCCGGGCTTTTCCCCCTTTTCGAAGCCGAACATGGAGAAATCACCGCGAGCCTGCCCCTGCGCAAAAAAATCCCCGTGGACGAATACCTGAAGCTGCAGAAACGCTTTTCCCATCTTTTCGGAAGCGCTCCGGATACGATCGCCATGATCCAGGAAATCGCCGACAGGAACATCGCGAAATTCGGACTCGCGGAGGGAGAATGAAAAAACCTTTCGCCATCACCCTCGATCCCGGATCGAGCCTTGCAAACCATACAGGATCCTGGCGCACGGAAAGACCCGTCTATGTAGACCGGCTCCCGCCATGCAACCATGCCTGCCCTGCAGGTGAAGACATCCAGGGCTGGCTTTACCATGCCGAAGGCGGAGATTACAAAAAAGCATGGGAATCCCTGATGAAAAACAATCCCTTTCCCGCAATCATGGGGAGGGTCTGCTACCATGCTTGCGAGGCAGCCTGCAACCGGGGCAGTCTCGACGAAGCAGTCGGCATCCATGCCGTGGAGCGCTTCCTCGGGGACGAAGCCATCAGGCAAGGCTGGCGGCCTGAAAAAGCCGCCGTTCCCAGCGGCAGGCGCATTCTGGTCGTGGGAGCAGGCCCTTCCGGCCTTTCCTGCGCCTACCACCTCTCGCTCATGGGGCACCAGAGCGTCATCATGGAGGCAGGAAAATCGGCTGGAGGCATGATGCGCTACGGCATTCCGAAATACCGCCTGCCCAGGAGTGTGCTGGATGCGGAAATCTCGAGAATAGAAAAAATGGGGGTCGAAATCCGGCTGGATGCGAAAGTCGACGACATCATGGAGGTCATGTATAGCGGCGACTTCGATGCGGCCTTCCTCGCTGTGGGCGCGCATCTTGCGAAGCGGGCCTACATCCCCGCGGGAGATGCCGCCCATGTACTCGATGCCGTGACCGTGCTGCGCGACATGGAACAAGGCACCCCTCCGATGCTGGGCAGGCGCGTTGCCGTCTACGGCGGCGGGAACACTGCGATAGACGTTGCCAGGACTGCAAAACGCCTGGGCGCCACCGAATCCCTCATCATTTACCGCCGCACGCGCAAGGAGATGCCCGCGCACGAATCCGAATTGCAGGAAGCGCTGGATGAGGGCATTCTGGTCAAATGGCTCAACACGGTGAAAGCCGTGGACGAGGGGGCCATCACCGTCGAGAAAATGGAACTCGACGCAACAGGCTTTCCGAGACCGACCGGGGAATTCGAAACAATCGAGGCGGACGCCCTGGTGCTCGCCCTGGGACAGGAAGCCGATCTTGGGCTCCTGAAAAACGTTCCCGATCTCGAAATCGAGAACGGCATGGTCAGGGTCGATGCATCGATGATGACGAACCACCCCGGCATTTTCGCCGGGGGAGACATGGTTCCATCGGAGCGCACGGTCACTTTCGCCGTGGGGCATGGGAAAAAAGCGGCGAGAAACATCGATGCGTGGCTCAGGAACGAAGCGCCTGTTCCCATAAAAGAGCGCGAAATCGCGGGCTACGACAAGCTCAACACCTGGTACTACAGCGATGCGCACAAGCGCGTCCAGCCGGAACTCGATCTCGCAAGACGCCAATCCACATTCGACGAGGTGGTCAGGGGACTGTCGGAGGAAAATGCCCTGTTCGAGGCGAGGCGCTGCCTATCCTGTGGCAACTGCTTCGAATGCGACAACTGCTACGGCGTCTGCCCGGACAATGCCGTCATCAAGCTGGGGCCGGGAATGCGCTTCAGATTCAATTACGATTTCTGCAAGGGCTGCGGGCTTTGCGCTTCCGAATGCCCCTGCGGCGCGATTCAAATGGTTCCCGAGTTGATTTAAATCTCAGGTCAGCCATGGATTCCAGGCCAGCAGGAAGAATCGGCCCTAATCTTCTGGCCGGGTGCTTTATGCCATAACCTGCCGTTCGCATGGTCTCCCCACAGCGGAATTGGCATGCGAGTTTCGAAGGGGTTGCCAATTCACACAAGAAAGCAAGGGGGAGCATGATGCGGCAGAAAAACCAACTGTACAGCCTTCATGGTCAGGGCATCATGTGTCCGTGGGATCAAATTGCACTGGCACGCGCGAGGCAATGCATTTAGCAGGCTGCTGAAAAACCCGGGCATTCACTTGATTTGGTAAAATAGCGGCATTGTGAAACGGAGTGATGGCAAT
>JAIELG010000001.1 GCA_019753155.1 Burkholderiales bacterium | reverse complement strand
ACCAGCAGGATGCCTTGATGTCGGTGACGGGAATCTCCTCGCATGACGGCAGCCCAGTGTGGTCTGCGGATTACACGACCTTCGGGGACAGGCTGATCGGCCAGACGGGGACATCCGCCAACCGGCTGCAGTACACCGGGCGGGAACTGGACAGCACCGGGCTGTACTATTACCGGGCGAGGTACTATGATCCCTCGATAGGGCGGTTCCTCTCGGAGGACCCGCTGGGTTTTGCGGCGGGGATCAACTTCTATGCCTATGTGGGGAACAATCCGGTCAATGCCAATGATCCGAGCGGGAAAGAAGGCGTAGGCTTGGTTGGTCTGGCAGGGGCAGGGATTGGCGCGGCTATTGGAGGGTTGACAAACCTCGGTGCTCAGCTTTCCCAAAATGGTGGGGACTTGGCGAATCTCAACTGGCCTAATGTCGGATGGTCTGCCGCTACAGGAGGGGCTGCGGGCTACCTGATGACCACTTCTTATGGACAGCGTTGGGCTGGAGTCGCAGGAATTGGCGCGGGTACAAACGTGTTAAATTATTATCTGACTACTCCGTCAAATGAACAGTCTGCAGCAGGCTACACTGCTGCTGCGGTCAGCGGTGCAGTTGGAGCTTTTCTCGGCGGCAAAGCGCCCAATCAATACATGTTCATTAGTCCTTCGCCAGCTTTGAATGACTTGGAATTGATCGGAATGATGGTCACCAAGAGAACCTTGGGTATGGGGATGGCTGGAGGATTTGTGGGTGCTGTCGATTGGCCTAAAGCAGCAGAGACATTATCTACCCCAGTGACACCAAGTGCCTCAATTTCGCCAAGCAGTGGCTCTGGCTCCAACGGCAGCTTCATGGATATGGTCAACAGCAATCCGGCGGCAGCAGGCGGTTTCCTGCTCTACCCGAACAAGCCCAATACCAATCAGATGCAATCGGTCTATAGTAAGAGATGAAGCGCAGTACAAAAATCTCATACATTGTTCAGTCATCGATAGGATTTGGAGCATACGTTTTATTAGTCGCGTTTGTCTCGATAAAATTGACTTCTGTCGAGCAGTTGGGACTTGCAACAAAACTTGCTGTGTGGGGACTTCTTTGGGGAGTTGCAATATATATTTTTTATGGCATCGTTGATTACTACAAGAAACTCGATGATTATGACCTGAATTCGAACGACAAAGGTCTATGGTCAACTGGATCGGAACAATTAAGCCCTACCCAGAGCAATATAAAAAATATTTTTTGGGGATTGATACTGTTGGCTGGCACTATAGTGTTATGCTGGATGATGGCATTCTACGTCACGGAAATATTCAAAGCATCGGCTGCCAAAAATTGGCCAACCACAGCAGGGGTTGTTGTTTCGTCAAAAGTTGTTCAAGGCTGTAGCAAGTCATACAATCCAGAAATTCTTTATAAATATAAAGTCGGATTGACATTTTATATGGGTAAGCGCCTAGCCTTCGGTAATGTCGAGTGTGGCACGATAAGTGAGTCTCAAGCAATAGCGAAACAATATCCAGTAGGGGCGGCTATCCTGGTATATTTCAATCCAAAGTCGCCTAGCGATGCGGTTGTTTTGGTAGGACGTGTCTCAAGTGGAACTTGGTTAGCTATTTTCATGCTTCCATTCATGATTGTTGGAGTTGCTTTTGCGTCGTGGTTATTCCTGCGCAACATCCGGTTTACCTTTGATTGAGGGAAATGGGACGCTACCCTTTTTGTGCTTGTGTAATGCGATGAATCACGTCACCCCAAGAAACCCGGATGGTTCGGCGGGGCTCACCACAGGCCTGGACGGGGAACACCTGGAGTCGATCTATTCCGGGTCTCAGCTGCAGGCGAAGTATTTCCGGGGGATCGGGACGGACGAGCTGCTGGCGGGCTTCGGTTATGTGAACGGAGCCTGGACGCCTGCGATCTACCAGCAGGATGCCTTGATGTCGGTGACGGGAATCTCCTCGCATGACGGCAGCCCAGTGTGGTCTGCGGATTACACGGCCTTCGGGGACAGGCTGATCGGCCAGACGGGGACATCCGCCAACCGGCTGCAGTACACCGGGCGGGAGATGGTCGCAAAAGGAGATTGTTGCGGAGATACAATCCAGAACATTGCAATCTTCAGTAGATCGCATACAATAACTACTATTGAAATTGACGGCAAAGGACGAGGGCATCATGAGCACCGAAACCATCGACCACACTACCCTGGCTCGCCTGGTGGAAGCTGGTGCGGTTCGCGCCGCCCACGTCACCGGACAAATCGGCGGCTGGGGCGTTACCATCCAGTACGGCACGAATGAACGCCCATTGGCCGCCAGCCGGAGCCGGCAAGTGCGTATTTTCAAAAAGCTGGAAACTGTTGCCAGTTATCTAAAAAACATCGGCATCAAGAATTTTGACGTGGACGTGGAGAACTTTGATTCCACCACGATAAAGACCTATAGCCGCCCGGATCGAGCAGAAGCAATGAAACATGCTCACGAAGCGGCCGACCATGACAAATGGTTCCGCAGACAGGTGAAGGACGGACTTGCCGAGGCAGACGACCCATTGACCGAGTGGGTTCCGCATGAGGTCGCCAAACAGGATATGGCGCAGCAACGCGCGGCACTGAGAGCCCGAATCGAGGGTAAAGCCAAGTGATGCAACTGGTATGGACACCGTGCGCAAACAAGGCCAGAACAGCAGCGATCGCATACATCGCCCAGGACAACCCGTCAGCAGCGCTAGGCCAACTCGACGAGATCGAGCGTCAGGCCGACATGCTGCTACAACACCCGGAAATGGGGCGGCCCGGCCGTGTGAAAGGCACGCGCGAACTGGTTGTCAGCCGCACGCCGTTTATCGTGATCTATCGAATCAAGCCGAAGGCCAAACGCATCGAACTATTCCGTTTCCTGCACGGCTCTCAAAAGTGGCCGCCTGACGAAGGGTAGCCTGATCGTCACCAGCAATCTGCCGTTCGGAAATGGGACTCGCCTTCGCGCAGGATGCGACGCTGGCGGCGGCAATTGCCGCCGAATCGATATATTTATCCGAATTGGCCTTCCGTTGCAAGAAAAATCTGATTCCAGGGCCGCAAAGCATCCGGGGGCGCTTCCGAACGGTGTTAAATCGTCAGGCCGAACTCGAAATGAAGGAACATGCGCCGGATCCTTCGTTGAGATGTTACAGGATTGTAACGAGATATTGCGAATGCATTCAGGGTAATGCGGCAAGAATTGTTCCAGGTCCAAGCTTGGGTAGTCCGTTCGGCTCATGAAATCAGTATTTATCGTTACGAAAACTGTCATAATATCGGATTACATTTGCGCGTTATATCTGTATTAAGTGATTGAGATATATTTTTTTTAAATTGCCTGATGGTTGAATTTAACCGGCAAGCCATGTGTTTTTATCTCAGGTATGGCGTGCCTGCTTCGATTTTCAGTAAGGGGGATTCCTCGCGTGAAGGCAAGCGCGGACAAAAGCCGGGATCGAGCCCCTGTAGCATTTTCAGCAATCCCGGCAGCCGTTAAAACCCCTTTTCTGGGGTTTTTTCATTGGGTTTGGGGGACATAGCACCTATTATGTTTATGTAATCCATCGAATATTTGCTGTCTGAATCGTCCGGGATTCCTGGCGCTTTTGAGTCTGCCAAGGAAAGTGAGCATGTTGAGCAAACTAGTGATGCTTTCTGTCGGACTTCTGCTGGGCTTTGCGCCGGCGGCGAACTCCTATTATTCCATAACCGACCTCGGTACTCTGGGCGGGACGGTCGGGTGGGCCAACGGCATCAACAATGCCGGACTGGTTGTGGGGGTCGGCAATATTGCCGGCGATGCTGCCAACCATGCAGCCAAGTGGAATGGCGCCATTGCCACCGACCTCGGCACACTGGGCGGAACATTCAGTCAGGCTGCCGGGATCAACAATGCAGGGCAGGTGGTGGGGACAAGCTTTACTGTTGGCGACGCCGCCCAGCATGCCACTCTATGGAATGGGGCCGCGATCACCGATCTTGGTACTCTGGGCGGAACCTGGAGCCAGGCTGTCGGGATCAACAATTCAGGGCAGGTGGCGGGGTTCAGCTATACTGCCGGCAACGCTGTCCAGCATGCAAGCCTGTGGAATGGTGTTGCGATCACCGACCTTGGCACCCTCCCGGGCGGAACCTTCAGCCAGGCTGCCGGCATCAACAATGCGGGCCAGGTGGCGGGGTGGAGTTACATTGCCAATGGTTTCTATCATGCCACCTTGTGGAATGGTGCAATTTCCACCGATCTGGGCACTCTGGGGGGGGCATACAGCCTGGCCACCGGCATCAACAATGCAGGTCTGGTGGTGGGCGGGAGCTACACTGCCAACGGTTCTTATCATGCGACCTTGTGGAGTGGCGCCCTGGTCATCGACCTTGGCACCCTGGGGGGAGCCTGGAGTCAGGCCAACGGCATCAACAGTGCAGGTCTGGTGGTGGGAGGGAGCGACATTGCCGGCAATGCTGCCCAGCATGCCGTCCTGTGGAATGGCAGGACTGCCGTTGACCTGAACACCTTGGCCGATCCTGCCCTCGGATTGACTCTGAACGCGGCCAATGCGATCAATGATGCCGGTCAGATTGTGGGCACTGCGACCAACAGGCTGGGGCAGACGCATGCGTTCATGCTGTCGGCGGTGCCTGAGCCTGGCGAATATGCGCTGATGCTGACCGGATTGGGATTGATGGGTGTTATCGGTAGATGCAGCAGAAAACGATCTGAGGTCTATGATGGGGAAGGTAGGTAATTCGCAAAATTTTATTGAAAGGCGCTCAATCGTGTTAAATGGAAAAAAAGCCGGATCAATCACTCTGTCAGGAATTGTCGTCGCGGTACTGCTCCTGGTTTCCAGCGTCACATCGGGCGCCGCTTCGGTCAATCCCAATCTGATGGGCATCAACATAGCGGCGCCGTTGGATTGGGAAGGGGATCGTCTCTATGCCGACCTCATCCGCATGTCGCGTGATTTTTTATACGGCCTGAACGAAAACAGTCCGAATCAGGTTCGAGCCCCTCTCGATGCCGATGGCTGGCCGATGTCCGATTTTTCATTTTACGTGTGGGCGGGCATAGGCAGGATGAACGGCGCCTACACCCTGTCATTCAAGGGGCAAGCCCATGTTTATGCGCAGCCCCTGGGGAATATCCCCGTTTTCTACGATCCGGCGAGCAATACCAGCACCGGGACGTTCATATATATGAATGCGGCCCCTGGTTACCTTGCTTTACGCTTTTCCGGCACAAGGCGCACCAGTGCCGATGTTTTGGGATCGGGCGTCACCGCAATCAAGCTCATGCGCCCGCTCAATCCCGGCTTTTTTCAGAGTTATCCGCCGACAACGCTGTTCGCTGTTCCGCCAAAAGTGTTGATTTCGAAGTTCAGCGTTGTCCGGTTCATGGACTTTCTTGCCACCAACTGGAATGCCCAGACGAACTGGAGCGATCGCGCGTTGCCTTCGGCCCCATCCTTCAATCGCACTCCCGTCGGGTACGGGTGGCAGGGACTCGGCGGGCCTTGGGAACATGTCATCATGCTGATGAACGAGACTGGGAAAGATGCGTGGATCAATATCCCGGTTCGGGCGACCGACGCCTATATCAAAAACGTGGCGCTCATGTTTCTCTACGGCAGCGACGGCGTCAATCCCTATACGAGTCCACAGGCAAATCCTGTCTATCCGCCGCTCAATGCGAATCTCAATGTCTATGTGGAGTACAGCAATGAACTCTGGAACTGGGCATTCCTGCAATTCAACGACAACTGCCAGGCTGCAAGCGACGAAGTCGTCGGCACGGCAGGCAAGTCGCCGCTCAACTGGGATGGAATCTGGACGCCCGGCACGGCTTATGCCTCCTGGCCCAAGGTGAGTACGATGGATTGGCGGTTATGCAACAGGCACACCGCCGAACGCAGCGTCCAGATCAGCAATATTTTTCGTTCTGTTTTCGGCGATGCCGCTATGCAGACGCGCATCCGTCCTGTGCTCATGGGCCAATTGGGTGGGGCTTCCCTCTTCGACGAAACCATCATGATGCTCAACTACTACGACAACATGGCCGGCAATCCCGGCGTAACTGCCCATGCCCCGAGTTATTACTTTTACGGCGCGGGCGGCAGCGCCTATTACAATCCGGCGGCAACTGTTTCGACACTCGACGCATTGTTTGCCGATCCGGGCATGACGCCGGCGGGAACTGCACTCGCCCTTAAGTCGGATGCGGTACTTGTGGCTGACATGGGCTTGAAGCGCGTGGCTTACGAGGGCGGGCCAAGTCTGGACAAAACAGGCGGTCCAAGAGACGCCATTTCCGCCCAGGCCGTCAATGACCCCCGCATGACCACCGCCATGGTGAACATGCACAATGGATGGAGCAACAATAATGGCGATTTGCTCGTTTACTATGATTCGACTGGCGACTACCAGTGGGGTTTTACGCCCGACAGCTACAATCTATCGACGCCCAAACTTCAGGCCGTCGATGCCCTCAACGCCGCCCAGCGTGCGCCGTTGACCCTGGGAACGCCGGTTCCCGGCAGTATTGCGGGCAAGAACCCGGATATCTGCTCGCGCGGATGGGGCTGCGATCCCATCCAGCCATGGGATAGCTTCACGGCAGACGGCAGCAGGATCCTCTGGGCCAGCTATTCCTTCGCCTCTACTGCATCTGCGCCATGGACAATAAACTTGTCTGTTTCGTCAGCGAGTCCTAATGCCAATGCTGCCGCAGTATATATCGATGGCGTGCCGGCCGGAACGCTGCCCGTGACTGCAGGCGGAACGGTCAGTTTCAGTGCCGGCAAAATCGATGCCGGATTTCACGGCGTAATCGTGCAGGCAGTATCCGGCTGGTTCATGATAAGCACAGTTGCGGTAAAATGACGGCCCTGTGCTCGTCAGGCAGGCTTCAAGGCGCTTTCCTCTTCATGCTTCAGTATGCGCAGGCAGGGGAGGTAGCCGTCGTAAAGAATGCCGTGCAGTTCGACCGTTTTTTGCGAGCGCAGTAGAGCGACCAGATACTGGATGATCTCCGGGGTGATCGTCTGTCCCGGAACCAATACCGGGATGCCGGGCGGGTAGGGGACGATCTGGTCGGCGCTGATCCTGCCTGCCAGGTCTTGATTCACGCTCTCCTGTTCATCGAGGAGCGCAGCGGCTTCCCCTCCACAGAAATAAGCGTCGCGCGGAAGATAGCGCAGTTCAGTGAATCCCGGGATTTCAGGCGTCCGGTAGATCCTTCTCGGCGCATGGCCTTCGCGCGCGAGGCGCATCAGCGCATCGTAAAGGCGTGAGACCTTGCTGCGCGTCGTGCCTATGGTCAGAAGCAGGGTCAGCGTGTTGAACGTGGTTTTTTCGACCTGGATGTTGAAGCGCTCGAAAAGCACCTGTTGCAGTTCCTCTACCGTATAGCCGCAAGCCGAGATGTCCAGCGTGACCTTGGTCGTGTCGAGTTTCACGTTGTCTCCGGCAGCCTCCGGAGGGAGCAGGTCTTCGAGATCGAGCACCCTGAAAACCCCGGTCGAATTGATTTGTGCGCGCAATTCCCTGGCGAGTTCCAGCGTTCTCGAAAGGAGCTTGTAGCCTTCCATGACGGCCTGTTTTCTGCCGATGTCGAGGCTGGCGATCAGGCTGTATTGCGGACTCGTGGAGGTGTGCATGTTGAAGTTTTCCCGGAAAAGATGCGCATTGAATGTCGGGTCGTTGACATGAATCATGCTCGCCTGGGAAAAGGCGGTCAGCACCTTGTGCGTGCTCTGCGTCGCATAATCCGCCCCGGCTTCGAGCGCGGTGGGACGGAATTCCGGGTGGAATCTTGCGAAACCGTACCAGGCCTCGTCGATGATGACCTTGATCCCTTTTTCGTGCGCAGCCTCGATGATGGGGGGGAGGTCGTAGCGCAATCCGTCGTAGGTGCAGGAAGTCAGGATCAGGGCCTGTGCGTCGGGATGCTGCTCGATTGCCCCGTATATGCGTGCTTTGGGGACGGGGCCGTAGATGCCGTATTTTTTGTTGACCGATGAGTCGAGGTAGATGGGGTGGGCGCCCGAGAGCACGACGGCGTGGTGGATGGACTTATGGCAGTTCCTGTCCAGAATGAGTTTCTCGCCGGGGGCGAGCAGGGTCTGGAAAATCACCTTGTTGGCGGTCGATGTGCCGTTCGTCGCAAAGAAGGTGCGCTTCGCCCCGAAAGCTTTTGCCGCGATCTGTTGCGCTTCCAGGATCACGCCCCTGGGTTCCATGAGCGAATCGAGCATCGGAACGGATACCGAAAGGTCGGCATCGAAAACATGCTCGCCCATGAATTCGTAGAAATCGCTGACCCATGGACTCCCCCTCAGGGATTCCCCGGAGGAGTGCCCCGGCGTGTGCCAGGCATCCTTGGCGAGAAGCACGTAATTCTTGAGCTGGTCGTAGAAGGGCGTGCGCGCCTTTTCCTGGAGCTGCGCATGGAGTATCCGGTACATGCCGCGGTAGTCCCGCTCTTCCCGGTAGAAATAGCCGTCCACGGATTCGGAAAAGAGCGCATCGACGACCTCGTCTTCCTGCTCCTGCGCGATCAGGATGTAAACGTCGAGTTCGGGCCGAAAACGGGTAATGTTCTGCACCAGATGAAGCGCGCCGCTCTCGTCGAGATTGTCGTCGACGACGGCAGCCTGGATGTCGCCGTCCGCTTTTATGGCGAGCAGCGCGTCTTCTGCCGAGCTCACCCCTGAAAAAACAACGCCGAAGGGATTCTCCATGGACTTCGCCGCAGCGTTAAGGCCTTTTACGAATTCCTTCAGTACCAGGGGTTCGTCGTTGATGACGAGGATGCGGCTGACCGGCTTTTTCATCTTTCCATTCTAGACGAAAAAGCGTGGGCCGGGCATCGCCCGGCCGGGGAATCAGGCCATGGACTTGATGGCGGCGGAGAGGCGGCTCTTGTGACGTGCTGCCTTGTTCTTGTGGATGATCCTCTTGTCCGCAATGGAATCCACCGTGCTGACGGATTCGCTGAAGACGCTCTGTGCTGCTGCCTTGTCTCCTGCCGCGATCGCTTTCTTCACTTTCTTGATGGCGGTGCGGAACTCGGAACGCAGGCTGGCATTGTGCTCGCGCTGCTTGTCGGATTGTCTGGCACGCTTCCTGGCTTGTGCGCTGTTGGCCATGTAAACTCCTCTGGTTCTCGAATCGGGTAAAATCCGAAATCATACGTTTATTCGCTTCCTTTGGCAAGACAAAATATAATGCGCGGATTGTCTCGTCAGGATCTGAAGTATGAATTTGTTGAAAGCGCTCGCAGCCACGAGCAGCATGACGCTGGTCTCGCGTATCCTGGGTTTCGTGCGGGACATGATCGTTGCAAGGATTTTCGGCGCAGGCATGTATACCGATGCCTTCTTCGTCGCATTCAAGATACCCAATCTCCTGAGGCGGCTTTTCGCGGAAGGGGCGTTTTCCCAGGGTTTCGTTCCGCTGCTTGCCGAATACAAGGTAAATAGGGGGCATGAGGATACGAGCGCGCTTGTCGATCATGTCTCCGCCCTTCTGGGGCTTGCCGTTTTCGTGGTCACTCTGCTCGGCATCATCGCGGCACCCCTCATTATTTACGTGAGCGCGCCGGGGTTTGCCAATGATCCGGGCAAGTTCGATCTCACCGTGAGCCTCCTGAGGATCACCTTTCCCTATATCTTTTTCATTTCCCTGGTCGCCCTTGCAGGGGGCATACTGAATACCTACAGCAAATTCTCGGTCCCGGCATTCACCCCGGTTTTGCTCAATATCGCCTTCATAGCCTGTGCGCTTTTTCTCGCCCCCTACATGCATCCGCCCGTTCTCGCGCTTGCCTGGGCGGTATTCCTCGGCGGCATTTTGCAGCTTCTGTTCCAGGTGCCGTTCCTGTTGCAGCTTGGCATGCTGCCGAGATTCAGGCTCAATCTGAAGGATCCGGGCGTCTGGCGTGTCCTGAAACTGATGGGGCCCGCCGTCTTCGGCGTTTCGATCAGCCAGATCAGCCTTCTGATCAACACCATTTTCGCGTCCCTCCTCGTCACGGGGAGTGTTTCATGGCTCTATTACGCGGACAGGCTCATGGAGTTTCCATCCGGGATGCTCGGGGTTGCGCTCGGCAGCATCCTCCTTCCCAGCCTGGCGAAGCACCATGCCGAGAAGAGCCACGATGATTATGCGAGGCTGCTCGACTGGGGGTTGCGCCTGACATTCCTGCTCACCCTGCCGGCTTCGCTCGCCTTCGCCCTGCTCGCAGTTCCGCTTGTGGCGACGCTGTTCGGACACGGGGCATTCGGCGTTCACGACGTGCTGATGACCCGAAATGCAGTGATCGCCTACAGCATCGGGCTCCTTGGGCTGATCCTCGTCAAGGTGCTGGCGCCGGGCTTTTATGCGCGGCAGGATATCAGGACGCCCGTGAGGATCGCGATCATCACGCTCGTGCTCACCCAGATCATGAATCTCGCGTTCATAGGGATATGGCAGCATGCGGGGCTTGCTCTTGCGATCAGCCTGGGCTCCTGCTTCAATGCGGTCATGCTTTACCGTGGGCTGAAGCAGGCGGGCATCTATACGCCGCAGCCGGGGTGGGGGCTGTTTTTCTCTAGGATCGCCCTCGCTCTTGCCGTCATGGGCATCCTGCTCTGGTTCGCCTCCGGAAGCGCGCAATCCTGGCTGGCAGGTTCCACCCTCGGTCGGGCAGGGCGCCTTGCCATTCTCGTCATCCTCGGCGCCTCCTCCTATTTCGCCACCTTGCAGCTTGCAGGGATGCGGCTCAAGGATTTCTCGAAGCGGGCAGCCTGACATGCGCTTCCTGGGTTATAATCACGCTTTCGATTTTGGAGCTTGACATGCCGATCTACGAATACAAATGTGCTTCATGCGGTTTCACCAAGGATTGCATCCAGAAGCTGAACGATGCGCCCCTGACGGTTTGCCCGGAATGCGGCAGGGAGACTTTTTCCAAGCAGCTTTCCGCTCCCGGTTTCCAGCTCAAGGGAAGCGGGTGGTACGCCACCGATTTCAAGGGCGGATCGTCGAAGCCGGCGGCCAATGGCGTGGATGCGAAGACCGAACCGAAATCGACGGAAGAAGCCGCCTGATGAAGCGCTATTTCGTCACCGGGCTGCTGATCTGGGTGCCGCTTGGCATCACGCTGTGGGTATTGAGCCTCCTGATCGGCACCATGGATCAGACATTGCTGCTGCTTCCGGAGTCCGTGCGGCCCAGGGCGATTCTCGGCTTCAACATCCCGGGATTCGGCGTCATACTGACGCTCCTCGTGGTTTTCCTGACGGGTTTTCTGACTGCCAACATCATCGGGCAGCGGCTCCTGATGTTCTGGGAGGGGCTGCTCTCCAGGATACCGGTGGTAAAGTCGATTTATTACAGCGTCAAGCAGGTTTCCGACACGCTGTTCTCCAGCAGCGGCGAGGCGTTCAGAAAAGCGCTGCTGGTGCAGTTTCCCAGGGAAGGCTCCTGGACGGTCGCATTTCTCACCGGGCAGCCCGGCGGGGATGTCGCCAACCATCTGCAGGGCGAGTATGTGAGCGTTTATGTCCCGACGACGCCCAATCCCACATCCGGCTTTTTCCTCATGATGCCGAGGAAGGACGTCATCGAACTCGACATGAGCGTGGATGACGCCCTCAAATACATCATATCCATCGGTGTCGTTCCCCCAGGCGGCAAGGACTGAAATTTCAAGAACTTCGAAACAATCATGCGTACAGATTATTGCGGCAACATCGACACCAGGCATTTGGACAGCACCGTCACCCTTTGCGGCTGGGTGCATCGCAGACGCGACCACGGCGGGGTGATCTTCATCGACCTGCGGGACAGGGAGGGGCTCGTGCAGGTGGTTTTCGCGCCCGAGAACGCGGAGACCTTCGGCATTGCAGAGAAGGTGAGGAGCGAATATGTCCTCGAAATTTCCGGGAACGTGAGGCGGCGTCCCGAGGGAACCGTGAACCCCAACCTGAAGAGCGGGGAAATCGAGGTCGAGGCGGGATCCATAGCGATCCTGAATCCGTCTCTGCCCCCGCCTTTCATGCTCGATGACGAAAACCTGAGCGAAACGGTGCGTCTTACCCACCGCGTGCTCGATTTGCGCCGCCCACAGATGCAGGCGAACATGCGCCTGCGCTACAAGGTTGCGATGGCTGTCAGGACTTACCTGGATGAGATGGGCTTCATCGACATCGAAACCCCTATGCTCACGAAATCGACCCCGGAAGGCGCGCGCGACTACCTCGTGCCGAGCCGGGTCCATTCGGGCCATTTCTTCGCGCTTCCCCAGTCCCCCCAGCTCTTCAAGCAGATGTTGATGGCGGCGGGTTTCGACCGCTATTACCAGATCACGAAATGCTTCAGGGACGAGGATTTGCGCGCGGACAGGCAGCCTGAATTCACCCAGATCGATATCGAGACTTCGTTCCTCGGCGAGGAAGAAATCATGAACCTCATGGAGGAAATGATACGGAGTCTGTTCGGCAAAACATTGGGCGTGGAATTGGCGAATCCCTTTCCGAGGATGACCCACGAGACCGCGATGAATAAATACGGCTCGGACAAGCCCGACCTCAGGGTGAAGCTCGAACTCACCGAACTCACCGATATCATGAAAGCCGTGGAATTCAAGGTGTTCAGGGGAGCGGCCGACATGAAGGGGGGCAGGGTGGCTGCGCTCAGGATCCCGGGGGGGGCGACCATATCGCGCAAGGAGATCGACGACTATACTGCGTTCGTTGCAATATACGGGGCGAAGGGTCTCGCCTACGTCAAGGTCAACGATCTGGCTGCGGGGCTGGAAGGCTTGCAGTCCCCCATACTGAAATTCCTGCCGGAGGATGTGGTCAAGGCCATCCTGGAGAAGACGGGCGCGCAATCAGGGGATCTCATTTTCTTCGGCGCGGACAAGGCGAAGATCGTCAACGATGCGCTCGGGGCGCTCAGGGTCAAGATCGGACACGAACGCAATATCCTGGATGCGGGATGGAAGCCCATGTGGGTGGTGGACTTTCCCATGTTCGAATACGACGAGGAGGAAAAGCGCTGGGTCGCGCTGCACCATCCCTTCACGTCCCCCAAGGACGGGCACGAGGATCTTCTGGAGACGGACCCCGGCGCGGCGCTTTCCAAGGCTTACGACATGGTTCTCAACGGATGGGAAATCGGCGGCGGGTCGGTGCGGATACACAGGGAGGAAGTTCAGTCCAAGGTGTTCAGGGCGCTCAACATCGGGGTCGACGAGGCATCCGAGAAGTTCGGCTTTCTTCTGGATGCGCTACAGTATGGCGCGCCGCCCCATGGCGGAATCGCGTTCGGTCTCGATCGGGTGGTGACGATGATGGCCGGAGCCGAATCCATACGCGACGTGATCGCCTTCCCCAAAACCCAGCGCGCGCAATGCCTGCTGACCCAGGCGCCTTCTTCCGTCGACGAGAAACAGTTGAAGGAACTTCACATCCGCCTGCGCGATCCCCTGGCAGCGAAGGCTTGAAGGGAGACGCGTCGAGGCCTGGGCCTCGGCAGTGAATTCCATGCGACCGTTCGCCGCGCTCATGCTCCTTGCGCTCATCTGGGGCTACAACTGGGTGGTGATGAAGTCGGCGCTCTCCGATATCGGGCCTTTCCAGTTCGCTGCCATGCGCACCTCCCTTGCGGCAGTCATCATGCTGTGCGCGCTCCCCATCATGAAAAGGCCGCTGCGGCCGACCCGCATCCTGCCGACAGCCGTGATCGGCCTCCTGCAAACGAGCGGCTTCACGGGACTCATCCTGTGGGCATTGGTCGAAGGCGGTGCGGGCAAGGTCGCCGTGTTGAGCTATACCATGCCGTTCTGGGTGATGTTGCTCGCCTGGCCGCTTCTGGGGGAGAAAATCAGGGGCATGCAGTGGATCGTGGCGCTCTCATCCTGCCTGGGAATCGTTTTCATACTCGAACCCTGGCATTTGCGGGGCAGCATCCTGAGCGATATTCTCGCCGTGACGGGCGGATTGTGCTGGGCGCTTTCCGTGATTGCCGCCAAGAAGCTGCACAGGAGCGCGCCGGAAATGGATCTCTTTTCCTTCACTGCATGGCAGATGCTGATCGGCTCGCTTCCCCTCGTTCTGGCCGCTTTTGTCGTGCCGGAAAAGACGATAATCTGGACGCATTACCTGACGGGGGCGATTCTCTACAATGTGATCGCGGCCAATGCCATCGCATGGCTGCTCTGGCTTTACGCCTTGCGCAATCTATCGGCAGGAACCGCCGGCATGGTTTCCCTTCTTGCGCCCGTGATCGGCGTTCTGGCCTCATGGCTCCAGCTCGGGGAAGTGCCCGGCAAATTCGAAGCGGTCGGCATGCTCCTCATCGGATTCGCGCTTGCCCTGATCGCTTTTCCTGCCATGAAGCGCCATGGGACTTGACCCTGCCATGGCGCAGGAATCTAGACCCTGAACGCATCGGTCAGTTTTTTCAGCTTGCCTGACAGATGTTCGCCGTGACGCGCTTTCTCGACTGCGGCTTCGATGTCATTTTGCTTGCCATGGGAGCACGGGAGTCGCAACAGCATCCTTTTCAAGGATCGCATCTTGGTGCATCATTGCTGTCAGTGTGGTAATTGTGCGCCGAAGCGCTGTGCAGTGGAAGGAGAGCGACTACCGCTGCCCGACAAGGCACTGGTATACTCGCGCTCGAGGGGCGAGGATTGATGCAGATCTGGGTGGATGCGGACGCCTGTCCGAAGGAAGTCAAGGAAATTCTGTACAGGGCTGCCGAAAGGACCGGGGTGAGGCTGGTCCTCGTCGCCAACAAATATCTCCATGTTCCCCGCTCGCCATGGATCGCTTTCATGCAGGTCGAATCCGGCTTCGATAAGGCCGATGCCGAAATCCTGAAAAAACTGCTACCCGGCGACCTTGTCATCACCTCCGACATTCCGCTTGCCAGCGAAGTATTGAAGGGCGGCGGGCATGCGCTCAGCGCCAGGGGGGAATGGTTTTCGGAAGAAGACATCGCTGCACGCCTTACCATGCGCGATTTTCTCGATAACCTGAGGGGCAGCGGAATTATGACGGGAGGCCCTTCGGTCATGAACCAGAATGACCGCCAGACTTTCTCGAATCGCCTCGATCGCTTCCTCAGGAACGGGACATGATGGCGAGGTTCCTGGCTCTTCTATTATGGGCAGGCATTGCATGGGCTTCTCCGCCCACGCCGGAAGGCGTCTGGCGCGTCATCGGCGATAAGAGCGGCGAGGCGGAAGCGCTCGTCCGCATCATCGAGCGCGAAGGGGTTTACGAGGGAACCATCGTCAAGGTTTTTCCGCGTCCGGGAGTCGATCCCTCAGCCCTGTGCGAACTTTGCCCAGGAGAGAGAAAGAACAAGCCGGTCGAAGGCCTGGCCATACTTACGGGGATGCGCTGGGATGGCAAATCCTATGCGGGAGGAGAAATACTGGATCCGGACTCGGGGGAAATCTACCGCTGCGGCATGAAGCTGTCCGGGGACGGACAGAAGCTCGAATTGCGCGGTTACATCATGATGCCCCTTCTGGGCCGCAGCCAGACATGGCTGCGGGAACGGAGTCCCTAGCCCTATTGTCGGACATTTGTAGCATTACGGACAAGTTCGTCACGCCACAATAATATAAGCCATTGATAAAGCAGTATTGCCACATGGCATGCCGATTGCTTCAGGAAGGTCTCGATACAGGAAGAGACCCGATGAAACTTTACATGACCCCCGGCTCCTGCACGACAGGCATACACATCCTGCTCGAAGAGATGGATAAGGCTTTCGAAGCCTACATCGTCAACCTGCCCGCTGGAGACCATAAAAAGCCGGAATATGTCGCCATCAATCCCAAGTCGACGATCCCGACACTGGTGCGCGACGACGGAACTGCGCTCACCGAGTTCCAGGCCATCGCCTGGTGGCTCGCGCGCGCCCATCCCCGCGCCAGACTGCTTCCGGAAGATATCGAAGGCGAAGTGCGCGTCATCGAGATCATGGATTATGCGGTGGGCACGATACACATGCAGGGCTACACGCGCATTTTCACCACGGCAAGCTTTACATCCAACGAAGCCGAACATGAATCGGTGAAGGCGCGCGGTCGCGAAATCGTGGAACAGGGCTTCGCAGTGATGAATGACGCGCTCGAAGGCAGGGAATATGCCGCAGGCGATTTTTCCATTGCGGATGCAGCCCTGTTTTATGTCGAATTCTGGGCGGATAAAATCGGGATCGCCCTGCCGCCGAACTGCCTTTCCCATTATCAGCGCATGCTTGGCCGTCCGGCGGTACAGCGCGTGCTGAGAGAGGAAGGGTATCGCTGAATGGATGAGCGCACGGAAAGGTATTTCGTGTCGTATACCGGCATCAAGCTGCCGTTGAAACTGGTGAATCCACTGGAGGAAGCTGAGTTGCGAAACCGCAACACTTTTTTCCGCGGATTTTACGACGCTCAGGATAGACTCGTCTCCTGCCAGAAAGTGGTTTACGGCGAGATCGAGATGCAGCACCGCTACGAATACCATGAAAGCGGCATGCTGAAGCTGGCTGAAATCACCGATGCGGAAAATGAAGTCACGGTGATACGCTTCGACGAACAGGGAGGATGATAGCGATGAAACTTCAGATCGAGCGACCGTATGTGGAAGCCATGGTGGCCGAATTTCCCGGCCTCTCCCCGTTGAAGGAGCAGTTGAAATTCGGGGACAGGGTCGAAGTGACGTTCAGCCAGTTGTCGGGCGCGGAGCTTGATTTTCTGGGAGACCTTTACCGGCAGGCCGGGCCGCACATGCAGGTGCGCGCAGCACAGATTTTGACGCTGCAGCGCGCCTTGAGCGGCGCAGGGGCGCGGTTCGCAGCCAGTGACCTGGAAATGGTGCTGCCGGCGATCGTGCGATACCTGGCTCTGGATGCAATCCGCGGCTGGCTGTTCACCGCCAATGCGACCGTCAAACCCTTGCCCTACCTGATCACCCGTCTCGATTACATTCCCGATTCCAACGATGAAACCGGCAAAATATTTATCGAACTGAAAGCCAATGCCAAAGGCACGCTCACGAATGCATCGATCAGGATTACCGCGAGCGAAATAGACGGAAAAACCGTCAGCGAAATTCTCGCAGCCAAGGGTTTTCTCAAGGAAACGCCGGAGCTCATCCGGACCTACGACGAAACCGTCGAACGCTACTTCGACTGGCGCGCCCGTTACGGTGGGCAGTTTTCCGCAAAGGGCACGGGGTTCTATGCCGATGACCCGAATTCCTCTCATCGCAATACCGACTGGTCGCGCAAGGATGTGGTGGTGTTGTCCACAGGAGGCGGGGCGGCGCGTCTCGTCAACGACGAAAGCATCCTGACTTCGCGCTCGATGACTCTGGATGCCCCCGGCGATATTCTTGCTCCCTATCTGACGAAGGCCGCCAAGAGCAATCGCTTCGATGCAGAGGATGAAGTCAGGGAAATCCAGGCTTCGATCCCGAAGGGTCTTTTCACCCGGATGCCGGTACATGCCTACATCCTCATGTTTCACCTGGAGTTGCACCATTACCTATGGGTGCATGTCGAGGACATGACGCTCTACGAATACCAGCCCGAACTGAAGCAGAAACTGATCCTGCCCCAGGAGCAGACCGATCTTATCGACATCCTCACGGCGGAAATGGATGTATTGATGGACGACATCGTTGCCGGAAAATCCGGCGGCACCACAGTATTGTGTGCGGGACCGCCCGGCGTGGGCAAGACCCTGACGGCGGAAGTGTATTCCGAAATCATCGGGCGGCCCCTGTATCGCGTGCATTCCGGTCAACTCGGACTCAGCGTGGCAGCGATGGAGACGGCGCTCAAGGACGTGCTGACGCGCGCCCAGCGTTGGGGTGCGGTCATGCTGATCGACGAGGCTGACGTCTACATCAAGCGCCGCGACGACGACATGACCATGAATGCCGTGGTGGGGGTGTTCCTGCGCGTGCTGGAGTATTTCAACGGACTCCTGTTCCTCACCACCAACCGCGTGGACGATATCGACGAAGCCATCGTTTCCCGCTGCATCGCCATGATCAGGTTCTATCCGCCGGATGACGATGCCCGGCGCAGGATCTGGCAGGTGATGACCGGGCAGTTCGCGCTGAAAGTGGAGACCGGGGTCATAGACGAGCTGGTGCAGATTTTCCCCACGGCCAGCGGACGGGATATCAAGGGACTCGCCAAGCTGGTGGCTAAATTCTGCAGCCACAAAGGGGTTGAACCGACAGCCGAGGTGTTCAGGCGTTGTTCGGTTTTTCGGGCGATGGAATTGGGGCAGCGCTAGGGGAGCGCCTGGCGCAGCACCTGGGCGATATGCATGCTTTCCCTTTTTGCGCCGTCCCTGATCTGGTGGCGGCAACTCATGCCGTTCGCTACGAGCAGCGTTCCCGCTTGGGCTTCGCGTATCCGGGGCAGCAAGGAGAGTTCGGCCATCTGCATGGACGCATCGAAATGCTCCGCTTCGAAGCCGAATGAACCTGCCATGCCGCAGCAGCTCGACTCGATGAAATCGACTTTCAGTTCGGGCACGAGGCCGAGCACCTTGCGCATGGACTTCATCGCCCCGAATGCCTTCTGGTGGCAGTGACCATGCACCAGAACATGTCCGCAGGAGATGGGTTGAAGGGGGAGGGCGAGGCGTCCCGCATCATGCTCCTTCGCCAGGAATTCCTCCAGAAGCAGCGCTGATTTCGCGATCCCTGCCGTCTTTTCCCCAAGTCCCAGCGCGAAATACTCGTCACGCAGCATGAGCAGGCACGAAGGCTCCAGCCCGATTATGGGCAGCCCCTGCTCCACATGGGGCCAGAGCGCCGCTACCATGCGCCGTGCTTCCTCGCGCGCCTCGTCTATCATGCCGTTCGAGAGAAACGTGCGTCCGCAGCAAAGGGGGCGGCCCGATTCGGCCCGTGCGATGTTCACCCTGAATCCTGCCGCCGTGAGCACTTCCAGCGCAGCCTGAGCGGTTTTTCCGTCGAAATGGTTGGAAAAAGTATCGACGAGCAGAACGACTTCGCGCCCGTTTTCGGGGCCTGTAGACGGCAGGCAGGACAGGAAGCTTCTTCCCGCCTTGGGCAATGTGCGCCTTGCCGAGATGCCGAACCAGCGCTCGGCGAGGTTCGCTACAAGGGGAATATTCTCGCGCAATCTCCCCAGCCAGTCGAAGTGCCTCAAACGGTGTGCATTGCGGGGCAGGTTCGCGAAAAATTTCTCCCGAAACGGCATTCCGCCCGAGCGCTTCCAGCGCTGGGCGAGGGATTCGGCGCGCAGCAGGGCCATGTCCACGCCGTTCGGGCATTCGCGCTTGCAGCCCTTGCAGGCGACGCACAAATCCATCGCCGCTTCGAGTTCAGGGCCGATGAAGGGATCGGGGCCGTATTCGCCGTCGAGGGCGGCTTTCAGGGTGGCGGCGCGATGACGGGTCGAATGGTCGGGATTTTGGGTGATGCGAAAACTCGGGCACATTACGCCCTTACCGTCGCGCTGGCACTGCCGGTTGCCGATGCATACTGCCGCCGCCTTGCCGAACGAACCGCCATTTGCGGGCAGTTGCGCATAGGCGTCTCCAGCGCCGTAGCTGTCGTAGGCCGACCAGTCGAGTTCTGTTTTCAGTTCATTCATGTGCATCCTACCTGTTGCAAATGAATGCCGACATGCAAGAGTGATGCCATCCGCCATGGATATTAGGATAATCAACAAGATGATTTTTATTGAGGGCGCTGCTTTGTCGCGATTGCGACAGGCGCTGCGGATTTTCGGTTCTTGTGGTCACGCATTCCTTGAATTTGTCGTGCTCCGCGAGGAGAATTCATCCTGATGGATTCGAAACGGAGGAAGATTTGCCACTCGTTCATTTTGTCCACGGCAAGGGTAGCGGCCCCTGGGGGACGAAGATATGCCGCCTTGCGCAGATCGCCCGCGACAGGGGCTGCGAGGTCGAAAGCCTCGACTATTCGGAGATGGACGCGTTGCCGCGCGCGGAAAAACTTGTCCTGGCATGCCGCGATGTCTCGCAGCCCCTGGTTTTCGTGGGTTCCAGCATGGGCGGATGGGTCGCTGCGGCAGCTTCACGGGAAGTCCCTGTGAGCGGGCTGTTCCTGCTTGCCCCGGCATTCTATTTTCCGGGGTATCCGGATGTCGTTCCGGGCTGTCCGGGGGCGCATATCGAAGTTGTCCACGGCTGGAATGACGACGTGATCCTTTACGAGCATTCGCTCAGGTTCTCGAAAAAATACGGCGCAACCCTCCACCTCGTGGAAGACGATCACAGGCTGTTCGAAAGCCTGGAACTGACAGGCGAGTATTTTTCGGACTTTCTCGGGCGGCTTGCGCTGCGCACTGCCGGATGATTTACGGCATTGCGTCCGAAGTCCACCCATTGCAGACGGTCTTGCCTATCACCAGAGTGCCGGCCTTGGTGAATCGGCAGGTATTGTCTACCTTGTCGGCTGTTCTGGCGACGTTGTCCAATTTCGCGCCCAGCAGGACCGGCGTGATGGTTTTCGCATCCCTGAACTTGACGATATCGCCTTCATGCACCGTGTTTTTGGGAACCAGCACGCCGACCCACAATACCTTATTCATGCTCCTGTAAACGAGTCCATCGACGAGATCGTAATCGGACAGGCGTGAACAGGCATCCTGGGATTCGATCATGCCGCATTGATATGCGCTCATGGTCGAGATGGGCACATTGGCCGGATCGTAAATCTTGTATGCCCAGGCATAACCGTTCATTTCCCCGGCTCCAGCAATGCCTGAGTGCAGGAGCCCGGCTGCCATCATCGCAAAAACGAACTGCCTCATCCAAAATCTCCCATGTTGTTTCGAGGCTTCCATTTTACCGGATTTCCCGCAGTATGGGATCGTTCACCCCATGAGATGTCGCACTTGATCGCGTTCCCACAGGAGTTCGCTGTAGGCCCTGTCCATTCTTTCCCTCATGAAGGGCGTGATTTCGAGTCCCTCGACCACGGTGTATTCCCCGCCATTGCACTGCACCGGAAAACCATAGATCACACCCTCAGGGATGCCGTAACTGCCGCCGGACGGCACGCCCATGCTCACCCAGTCGTTTTCCGGCGTGCCGAGCAGCCAGTTTCTGACATGGCAGATCGCGGCATTGGCGGCGCTTGCCACCGAACTTGCGCCGCGCGCTTCCAGGATTTCAGTCCCCCTGTTTTGCACGCCGGGGATGAATTCTTTTTCCACCCATTGCGGGTCGTGGATGAACTGGTAGGCATTGATTCCGTCCACAACGGCATGGTAGAGATCCGGAAACTGCGCGGAGGAATGGTTTCCCCATGCTATGGCTTTCCTCACGCTGGTCACGGGCCTTACCGCATGGCTTGCGATTCTGGAAAGCGCCCTGTTGTGGTCGAGCCGCATCATCGAGGTGAAATTTTTCGCGTCCAGCCGCTTCGCATGACTTGCCGCGATGAGCGCATTGGTGTTGGCGGGGTTCCCGACAACGGTCACCTTGGCGTGAGGCGATGCCACCCTGTCGAGAGCGATGCCCTGTCTTTTGAATATTTCCCCGTTCACGAGGAGCAGATCGCTGCGTTCCATCCCCTTTGTCCTGGGGCGGCTGCCTACCATGATCACGATGTCTGCGCCGGCGAACGCTTCCTCAGGATCGTCCGTATAGAGTGCGCCGAAAAGCAGGGGAAAGGCGCAGTCGTCGAGCTCCATTCCCACTCCCTTCAGCGCCTGAAGCGATTGCGGGATTTCGAGAAGCTGGAGGATGACAGGTTGCCTGGAACCCAGCATGTCGCCGGATGCGATGCGAAAAAGCAGGTTGTAGCCGATATTGCCCGCTGCCCCGGTGATGGCTATTCTGATCGCTTGCCTCATCGATTCCCCCATTGTCAATGCCGGATGACCCAATACTACACGCTTCAAGATGCTTCTGGAATCGCCTATACTATGGTCTCGAAAGCAGCCAGTCCAGAACATGAAGCACCGCCCGAAATATCTCGACCTCAAAAGGATCAGGCTACCGTTGCCTGGAATCGTTTCGATCCTGCACAGGGCGAGCGGCCTTATCCTTTTTATTTTCATACCCTTCCTGTTGTTCCTGTTGCAGTCGAGCCTGCAATCCGGACAGGACTTTTCGCTGCTGGTTTCACGCCTCGCATCCGTTCCTGCGAAGCTGTCGCTGGTCTTTCTGCTATGGGCTTTCCTGCACCATTTCTGCGCAGGCGTGCGCATTCTCCTGCTCGACATGGATATCGGCGTTTCCCTGAAAACTGCGCGGGCGAGCAGCAAATGGGTGATTGCAGCAAGCCTTCTGGCAACCCTCCTGATCGGAATGTCGCTATGGTAAGAACAGTGGTCGGGGCGCATTACGGGATCGGGAGCTGGCTCATGCAGCGCATCTCGGCCGCGATCATGGGCGTGTTTGCCGTCATTTTCCTGCTCGTCCTGCTGCTTCATCCTCCGGCGAGCTACGGAGACTGGAAAGCGCTCATGGCGCATTCCTGGGTCAAGGTGGGAATGCTCCTCTTTCTGCTGAGTCTTTTTCTGCACGCATGGGTGGGCATGCGTGACATCCTGATGGATTACGTGCATCGGACGGGGATCCGCCTGGCATTGCAGGTTCTCGTCCTGGTGTCGCTCGCGGTTTACGCGATCTGGGCCGTCCGCATTCTTTGGGGAAATTGAGCATGGAGAAAAGAAAATTCGATGCGGTGATCGTCGGCGCGGGCGGCGCGGGCATGCGGGCTGCACTCCATCTCTCCAGCGCGGGATTCAAGGTTGCCGTACTGACGAAAGTGTTTCCCACCCGCTCCCATACCGTGGCGGCGCAGGGCGGAATCACCGCGGCCCTGGGGAACGTGACCGAGGACAACTGGCTCTGGCACATGTACGACACGGTCAAGGGTTCGGATTATCTCGGGGATCAGGACGCCATCGAATACATGTGCAGGATGGGACCTGAGGTCGTCTATGAGATGGAGCATTTTGGCCTGCCGTTTTCCAGGCTGGAAAACGGGAAGATCTACCAGAGGCCTTTCGGCGGACAGTCGCAAAATTTCGGCGGCGATCAGGCCGCACGCACCTGCGCCGCTGCGGACAGGACGGGCCATGCGATGCTGCATACCCTGTATCAACGCAACGTGCTTGCCAAGACGCATTTTTTCATCGAATTCATGGCGATCGACCTCGTGCGCAATGGCGACGGGCAGATCCTCGGGGTCGTCGCGCTCGACATGGAAAAGGGGGAGCCGCTTCTCATCGAGGCAAGGGCGACGCTGCTTGCGACCGGCGGGGCGGGGCGGATTTTCAGGGCCAGCACCAATGCTTTTATCAATACCGGGGACGGCCTCGGCATGGCTTCCCGCGCAGGTATTCCGCTCGAGGATATGGAATTCTGGCAGTTCCATCCCACCGGCGTGGCAGGGGCGGGTGTCCTCATCACCGAAGGCGCGCGTGGGGAGGGCGGCTATCTCGTCAACGGAAACGGGGAGCGCTTCATGGAGCGTTATGCCCCGCATGCAAGGGATCTCGCGGGGCGTGACGTGGTGGCAAGGGCGATTGCAATCGAGATTCACGAAGGGCGGGGATGCGGCCCGGAGAAGGACCATATCCTTCTGAAGCTCGACCATATCGGGAAGGATGCGATCCTGAACAAGCTTCCGGGAATACGGGAAATATCGATCAACTTCGCTCATGTCGATCCTCTGGAGGCGCCCATTCCCGTCGTGCCGACAGCACATTACATGATGGGCGGGATCCCGACACATTACAGGGGCCAGGTTGTCGTTCCCGCGAAAACAGGGCCTGAGGAAGCCGTTCCCGGCCTTTACGCAATAGGAGAATGCGCCTGCGTTTCCGTGCATGGGGCGAACCGGCTGGGCGGCAATTCCCTGCTCGATCTTCTCGTGTTCGGGCGCGCTGCGGCTGATCATATCGTGGAATTTTTGAAGGAAAACCCGACCGCCCCGCCGATTCCGGAAGGCGGCGTCGATTTTGCCCTTTCCAGGCTCGCGCGCTGGGAAAAAAGGGATGGCAGCGAGCGCGTTGCGGATATTTACGGCGACATGCAGAAAGTCATGCAATCCCATTGCGGCGTTTTCAGAAAAGCCGAAGTGATGGAAGCGGGACTCGCCAAGCTTCTCGAAGTGAGGCAGCGTCTGGAACACGCCGCGATAGGCGACCACAGCAGGGTTTTCAATACGGCGAGGATAGAAGCCCTCGAACTCGAAAACCTGATGGAAGTCGCTTTCGCCACGATACGGTCTGCCGCCGCGAGGACGGAAAGCCGTGGGGCGCATGCACGGGACGATTATCCCGAGCGTGACGATAAAAGCTGGCTCAAGCACACGCTCGTCTATGGCGAAGGCACGCTGGACTACAAGCCCGTGCGCCTGAAACCCCTCACGGTGCCCTCGTTTGCGCCAAAAAAACGTACCTATTGAGGACCATCATGCGCTTTTCCATATACCGCTTCGACCCCGATAGCGACGCAAAACCTTACATGAAGGATTACGACCTGGAACCCGATAGGGGCGACACGATGTTGCTGGACGCTCTGGTACGGATCAAGGCGATGGACGATACGCTTGCCCTGCGCCGCTCCTGCAGGGAAGGCGTGTGCGGGTCGGACGCCATGAACATCAACGGCAGGAACGGACTCGCCTGCATCACGCCGCTCGCAGGCCTCAGGGAGCCGATCGAGCTCAGGCCGCTTCCCGGGCTTCCCGTCATCCGGGACCTTATCGTGGATATGGAGCCGTTTTTCAAACAATACCGTTCCATCAAACCCTTCCTCATCAATAACGATCCTCCGCCTGAGACCGAGCGTCTGCAATCCCCCGAAGAGCGTGCGGAACTCGACGGGCTTTACGAATGCATTCTTTGCGCATGCTGCACCACGGCCTGTCCTTCTTTTTGGTGGAATCCGGACAAGTTCGTGGGTCCGGCGGGACTTCTTCAGGCCTGGCGCTTCATCGCCGATACTCGGGACCAGGCAACTGCGGAGCGGCTCGACGATCTGGAAGACCCCTACAGGCTTTTCCGCTGCCACAGCATCATGAATTGCGTGGATGTCTGCCCGAAGGGTTTGAACCCGACCGAAGCAATCGGGAAAATCAAGGGCCTGATGGTCAGAAGGACGGTGTGAACAGGGTGCGCTGGCGTTCGAGACGGGGGATGCTCGAACTCGACATCGTGCTTTCCAGGTTCCTGGAAAAACATGGAAACCTGCTGAGCGCAGCGCAAATCGAGGTCTATATCGGCCTGCTCGAATACCCTGACGCCGAACTCTGGGATATCATAACGGGAAGAGCGAAATCCGCTGGGGGCGACGAAGGCCTCCTGGAACTCATAAGAACCAGAACATAGCCGGGAAGAGTCATGGAAAAGAAGCGCATTGCAACCTTATCGTTCAACGACGGGACGCAGCAGATCGAATTGCCCATCATATCCGGAGCCCTTGGGCCGGACGTGATCGATATCCGCAATCTCGCGAAAATCGGGATGTTCACTTACGACCCCGGTTTTCTGTCCACAGCGAGTTGCAATTCCGGAATCACCTATATCGATGGCGAAGCGGGACATCTCTATTACAGGGGGTACCCGATCGAGCAGCTTGCCGAAAAATCGAGTTTTCTCGAGGTCTGCTATCTGCTGCTCAACGGGGATTTGCCGAATCAGGAAAGAAAAGACGAATTCGAGCGCAAGATCAAATACCGCACCATGGTGCACGATCAGCTCATGAGCTTCTACAAGGGGTTCAGGCGGGATGCGCATCCCATGGCGGTGATGGTCGGCGTGGTGGGCGCGCTTTCCGCCTTCTATCACGATTCGCTCGACATCAACAATCCCGAGCACAGGGAAGTATCGGCCTTGAGGCTGATCGCCAAGGTTCCGACCATTGCCGCGATGTGTTACAAATACAACGTGGGCCTTCCCTTCATGTATCCGAACAATGAATTCGGCTATGTGGAGAATTTTCTCCACATGATGTTTGCAACCCCGTGCGAGCCCTATGTTCCGAATCCGAAGCTCGTGAGGGCTTTGGAACGCATCTTCATCCTGCATGCGGATCACGAACAGAATGCATCGACTTCGACGGTGAGACTCGCAGGTTCTTCCGGAGCCAACCCTTTTGCCTGTGTCGCGGCGGGCATTGCCGCGCTCTGGGGGCCGGCGCACGGCGGGGCGAACGAAGCCGTCCTCAAGATGCTGGACGAGATAGGCGACATCTCCCAGATCCCGAAATTCGTCGCCCGCGCGAAAGACCGGCATGACAGCTTCAGGCTGATGGGCTTCGGACACAGGGTTTACAAGAACATGGATCCGCGCGCCAAGGTGATGCGGGAGACCTGTTACGAAGTGCTGACGGAACTGGGCTTGCAGAACGATAAGATGTTCGAAATGGCAATGGAGCTCGAAAGAGTCGCGCTGCAGGACGAGTATTTCATCGAACGCAAGCTGTATCCGAACGTCGATTTCTATTCCGGCATCGTGTTGCGGGCGCTCGATATTCCGCTCAACATGTTTACCGTGATATTCGCAATCGCCCGGACCATAGGATGGATATCGCAATGGAATGAAATGATATCCGATTCCGAGCGCAGGATCGGCAGACCCAGGCAGCTCTACCTGGGTCCCAAAAGGCGCGATTATGTGACGATTTCGGAGCGGAGCTGAAACATGGGCGATTCATGGCTTTCCGGGGCGAATGCGTCTTATGTCGATGCGCTTTACGAAGACTTTCTGACTGACCCCGCTTCGGTTCCCGAATCATGGCGAAGCCGCTTTTCGGCAATCCCTCCGAAGGCGGCCTCCGCAGAGTTCGATCGCAGGCAGATTTCCGTCCTGCAACTCATCAATGCCTATCGCTTTCTGGGGCTGCGCGAAGCCGATCTCGATCCGCTCAAACATATCGAGAAGCCGCATACGCCTGAACTCGATCCCGCCCATTACGGCTTGAGCGAGCTCGACATGGATGTCGCGTTCAATACGGGATCTTTCGTGGGGCCGGAGACGGCGACATTGAGGGAAATCCTGGATGCGCTGAAGAAAACCTATTGCGGCAGCATAGGCATAGAGTACATGTACATCAGCGAGAATGCGCAGAAGCGCTGGATACAGGCAAGGTTCGAAGGCAGGCTGTCCCAGCCTGATTTTTCGCCGGAATATCGCAGGCGCATCCTGCAAAGACTCACCGAAGCCGAGACCCTGGAGCGCTATCTGCATACCCGTTACGTCGGGCAGAAGCGCTTTTCCCTCGAAGGCGGAGACAGCATGATCCCCCTGCTCGATACCCTTTTGCAGCGTGCCGGATCGAACGGAGTGCAGGAGGTCGTGATAGGCATGGCCCATCGCGGACGGCTCAACGTGCTTGTCAACATCCTGGGCAAGATGCCCATGGATCTTTTTTCCGAGTTCGAGGGGAAAGAGATCGAGGAGCTCTCTTCCGGGGATGTCAAATACCACCAGGGGTTCTCGTCCGACATCATGACCCCGGGCGGCCCCATGCACGTGACCCTCGCCTTCAATCCTTCGCACCTCGAAATCGTTAATCCGGTGGTCGAAGGCTCGGTACGCGCGCGTCAACACAGGCGGGGCGACCTGGCAGGCAGGCAGGTGCTTCCCATCCTGATCCACGGGGACGCTGCATTTTCCGGCCAGGGCGTGGTCATGGAAACGCTCAATCTTTCCAAGACGCGCGGCTACGGCACGGGCGGCACGGTGCATGTCATTATCAACAACCAGATCGGCTTCACGACTTCCGACCCCAGGGATACCCGCTCCACCCTGTACTGCAGCGATGTCGGGAAGATGGTCGAGGCGCCCATTTTTCATGTCAACGCGGACGACCCGGAAGCGCTCCTGATGGTGACCGAAATCGCATTCGATTTCAGAAATGAATTCAACAAGGACGTGATTATCGATATGGTCTGTTTCAGGCGCCTGGGGCATAACGAGCAGGACGAGCCGCTCGTGACCCAGCCGCTCATGTACAAGATCGTCAACAGCCATCCCGGAACCCTCAGGCTTTATGCGCAAAAGCTGGAGAGACTCGGCATCGTCTCGGCCGAGGAAGCGGGCAGGATGGTCGAGGATTTCAGGTCTGCCATGGACAGAGGGGAGCATCCCAACACCACCTTCCTGAAAGGGGTGAAAAATCCATTTTCATCCGACTGGTCGAGGTTCAGGAACGCCAAATGGGACGAGAACGACGACACGTCCATCCCGGTCGAAGACCTGAAGCGTTTTGCGCAAAGGCTGACGGATATTCCGGGGAATTTCAAACTCCATTCCAGGGTCGAGAAGATCATCGCCGACAGGCGGGCCATGGGGGAGGGGGCAATTCCTCTCGACTGGGGGATGGCGGAGAATCTTGCCTATGCCTCGCTTCTGGAAGCGGGTTTTTCCATCAGGGTTTCGGGACAGGACGTGGGACGCGGCACGTTCTTCCACAGGCATGCCGTGCTCCACGATCAGAATCGGGAGAAATGGGATGCCGGCATCTATATTCCGCTGCAGCATATTTCGGATAATCAGCCCGATTTCGCCATCATCGATTCAGTGCTCTCGGAAGAAGCCGTGCTCGGTTTCGAATACGGTTACGCGACCGCGGAGCCTGACGAGCTCGTGATATGGGAAGCGCAATTCGGCGATTTCGCAAACGGCGCCCAGGTCGTCATAGACCAGTTCATCGCTTCGGGGGAGGCAAAGTGGGGCAGGCTTTGCGGCCTCGTGATGATGCTGCCGCATGGCCATGAGGGCCATGGTCCCGAGCATTCCTCGGCGCGCATCGAGCGCTACCTGCAATTGTGCGCGGATTACAATATCCAGGTCTGCATGCCTTCCACGCCGGCGCAAATATTCCATCTGTTGCGGCGCCAGATGATCCGCCCCTATCGCAGGCCGCTTATCCTGCTGACCCCGAAAAGCCTGTTGCGGCACAAGGATTCGGTCTCTTCCCTGGATGAGCTCGCAAACGGAAAGTTCATGCCCGTCTCAGGTGAAGCCGATCCGGAAATCGACACGGGCAGCGCAAGGCGCATCATCTGCTGCGCGGGGAAAGTGTATTACGATCTTGTCAACGCAAGGCGCGAAAAAGGGGTAAGGGATATGACCATCGTGCGCATCAACCAGCTTTATCCTTTTCCGCATGAAGCATTCAAGACGGAACTTGCGCGCCATCCCGATGCAGGGGAAATCCTCTGGTGCCAGGAGGAGCCCAGGAACCAGGGCGCATGGCGCCACCTGGAGCATTATCTGTTGCGGCATATTGCGCCCAATCGCAAACTCATGTCGTCGATGCGCCCGTCTTCCGCGTCCCCCGCAGCGGGCTATTATGCGAAGTATCTGGCAAGACAGAAAGAACTGGTCGATGCCGCTTTTGCCTGAATCCAAACTGGAGAGAACATGCTGATAGAAGTCAAAGTGCCCCAACTTTCCGAGTCCGTATCCGAGGCCACCCTGCTTTCCTGGCGCAAGCAGGAAGGGGAGTATGCCGAACGCGGGGAAAACCTGATCGATATCGAAACGGACAAGGTCGTGCTGGAATTGCCTGCAATCCAGTCCGGGGTGCTTTCGCAGATACTGAAGGAGGAGGGCGCGGTGGTGATGAGCGGTGAGATCATCGGCATGCTCGACACGGATGCCGCGAAGCCCGAAGCCGCAAAAAAGCCCGAAGCGCCCATCCTCATGCCGGCTGCGAAAAAGCTTGCCGAAGAGATCGGAGCCGATATTGCGCAAATCGCGGGTACAGGCCGCGGCGGACGCATCATCAAGGAAGACGTGGTCTCGCACAGGCCCGTGGAACGGACGGCAAGACGCGTGCCGATGTCGCGCCTGAGGGCGACCGTCGCGCAGAGGCTGCTCGAATCGCAGAGAAATGCCGCCATACTCACCACCTTCAACGAAGTCGACATGAAAGCGGTGGTGGATATGCGCAATCGCCATCGGGAGAGATTCGAGAAGGATCATGGCGTCAAGCTGGGATTCATGTCCTTTTTCGTCAAGGCGGTGGTTTGCGCCCTCAACAAATTTCCTGTGCTCAACGCTGCCATCGAGGGCGATGACATCGTTTACCATGACTACCACGATATCGGCATCGCGGTCGGCACCCCTCGCGGACTCGTCGTGCCGGTGCTGCGAAATGCCGATTCGCTCTCGTTCGAGGCGATCGAGAAAGGCATTGCCGATTTCGGCAAGCGCGCCCAGGATGGAAAACTCGCCCTTTCCGAACTCGAAGGCGGGACATTCTCGATCACGAATGGCGGCATTTTCGGATCGATGCTCTCCACCCCCATCCTCAACCCGCCGCAGAGCGCGATCCTGGGAATCCATGCGATGAAGGAGCGACCGATGGCCGAGAACGGGCAGGTCGTCATCCGCCCCATGATCTACCTTGCGCTCTCCTATGACCACAGGCTTATCGATGGGCGGGAAGCAGTGCTGGCTCTGGTCGCAATCAAGGAAAGCCTGGAAGATCCCGCGAGACTCCTTCTGGAGATGTAAATTATGTCGTCATACGATGTCGCTGTGATCGGGGCGGGGCCTGGAGGTTACATAGCCGCAATACGCTGCGCCCAGTTGGGTTTCAAAACGGTTTGCATAGACGATCGCAAAAAGGAAGGCAAGTCCGCGCCGGGCGGAACATGCCTCAATGTGGGATGCATCCCGTCCAAGGCGCTGCTCGAATCCTCAGAGAACTACGAGAAGGCCAGGCATGAATTCGCTTCCCACGGCATCGCGGTGGAAGGCGTGAAGATCGATCTTGCCGCCATGCTCCTCAGAAAAGACAGCATCGTCGATGCGCACACCAACGGCATCGGATTCCTTTTCAAGAAGAACAAGGTCGATTCCATCCTGGGGCGCGCCAGGGTGGTTTCGAAAGGGGAAACCTACGGAATCGAAGTGACCGATGTCCCCGAGCGCGTGGAAGCAAAACATGTCGTCATCGCGACAGGCTCCTCCCCCAGGGGGCTCGATATCGCCCCGTTCGGCGGGGCAATCGTGGACAGCAGCGGCGCGCTCTCATTCGACAGGATACCCGGAAGACTCGGAATAATCGGCGCCGGGATTATCGGACTCGAGCTTGGCAGCGTTTGGAGAAGGCTGGGGAGCGAAGTGAGCCTCTTTGAGGTTTCGCCCGAGTTTCTGCCTGCGGCGGACGAAAGAATAGCGAAGGAAGCCCTGAGGCAATTCAGGAAAGAGAAGGGGTGGACGATAAATCTCGGGGTCGATATATTATCAGTCAATAAGATAAACGATACTGTAAAAGTAAAATATAAGGATTTAAAGGGGGTGGGTGAGCAGGAATTCGAGCGTCTGGTCGTGGCTGCGGGCAGGGTTCCGAATTCGGCGAATGTGGCGGATTCATCGCTCGGACTGAAAATTGATGCGCGAGGCTTCATCGAGGTCGATGCGCATTGCAGAACGAATCTTCCGAACGTCTATGCGGTTGGGGATGTCGTGCGGGGCGCGATGCTCGCCCACAAGGCTTCCGAAGAAGGAGTGATGGTCGCCGAATGGATTGCCGGGCAGAAATCAGGCATCGAGCCTGGTATCGTGCCTTCAGTCGTCTATACTTCGCCCGAGATCGCCTGGGTGGGGAAAACGGAACAGCAATTGAAATCCGAAAAAATCGAATACAGGAGCGGGCAATTCCCCTTTTCCGCCAATGGAAGAGCGCAGGCGCTCGGAGCAGGGCAGGGTTTCGTGAAAATGCTGGCGGATGCCAAAACGGACAGGATACTCGGCGTGCATATTATCGGCCCTTTTGCATCCGAACTCATCGCGGAAGCGGTCGTCGCGATGGCTTTTTTGGCTTCGAGCGAAGACATCGCGCGGATCATCCACGCCCACCCCTCACTTTCCGAAGCGTTGCACGAAGCAGCCCTCGCGGTGGATGGGCGCGCGCTACACATTTGATTGCATGCCTGTTAATATTCAGGATTTGGGCATGGGATGCAGATGCAGGTATTCACTTGGCGGGAATTGCTTGTCGGCGTAATCGTCGCCCTGGCGTTTTACGTCACGGAACTCCTTGTTTTCCTGGCTTCATCGAGAAAGGAAATCAGCTTCGATAAAGGCGAGATCGATTCACTCAGGGAAGATATCGCTGCCTTGCGCGCCCAGCAGGCGCTCATGCACAAGGAAATGGATAGGCTGAGGGAAGAGAACGATACGCCCGCCCCCTATTCCCAGGCGATCAGAATGGTCAGGCAGGGTTTGGGGCCTGCCGAAATCGCGGTGGCCTGTGATATCTCCAAGGGTGAAGCTGAACTCATCGCCTCGCTGCACAAGGGGAAAAGCTGACGCGCGGAGCCTGTTCAGGCCATTTCGTCGATCGCGGTGGTGATGTCGCCTTTCCTCTGGTTTTTCCTGCGCCGGTCGTTTTCCATCCTGAGCTCATAGAGGACGGGTATATTCTGGAGCCGCCTGCAATATTTTCGCCGCTCTTCGTCGCTGCGTTCCTGAAAAACCTGTTCGGGCTTTTCGGGGTGCTTCTCCAATGGCTTGAAGCCGAATGGCGCATGAGCAGTCGCCTCCTTGACAGGCTTCACTGCGAAAACGCTTCCGATCTCCGATGCACCCTTTTTATCGAGGGCTGTCGGGCGATTCACGGGAAAAAATTGCATGATTGAAATAGTATAATTGAAGTCAAAAACATTTTTTGCCCCCGATTTGATATGATTGGGGCTGTCACAATGACCCCATACATGCCAAATATTGATCTGCATTGCCATTCGACGATTTCAGACGGCGTTCTTTCTCCAGGCGAGCTTGTCAGCCGGGCTGCCGAAAACGGCGTCGAAGTTCTTGCACTCACAGATCACGACGACTGTGACGGGCTGGTCGAAGCGCGGCGCACGGCCACCCTCCATGGCATGAAATTCCTGAACGGCGTCGAAATTTCCGTGACATGGCGGGGAAGAACCCTGCATATCGTTGGATTGAATATCGACCCGGAAAGCGAAAACCTTAGGGCCGGCCTCGAATTCATCAGGCAGGGTCGCATCGAACGTGCAGGAATGATTGCAGATGGACTCTCGCGCGCAGGAATTTCCGGAAGCCTCGAAGGTGCTTTTGCCCTTGCCGGCAACAAGAATCTGATCGGCAGGACGCATTTCGCGCGTTATCTCGTCGAAAAGGGATATGCCAGGGATGTTCAGGCCGTATTCAGGAAATTCCTGGTCAAGGGAAAGCCCGGACATGTTGCGCATCAATGGGCAGAGTTGAGCGCGGCTGTAGGGTGGATCAGGACGAGCGGCGGGATGGCCGTGATTGCGCACCCAGGACGTTACGAATTGAGCGCGGCGGCGCTGAAGGCGCTGCTGCTGGAATTCAAGGAAGCCGGCGGCGAGGGAATCGAGGTCGTGACATCGAGCCATACCCTGGATATGGCCATACGTTTCTGCGATTTCGCAAAGCGCTTCGAGCTCTTCGCGTCCCTGGGTTCCGATTTTCACAGTCCTGACGAGAGCAGGATGGATATAGGCAGGTTGCCTCCTCTGCCTCAAGGGTGCCGTCCGATCTGGGAAGGGTTTGCCTGATGGCCCAGTTTTTTTCCGTCCATCCCAGGAACCCGCAACAGCGCCTGATCGGGCAGGCAGTCGAGATCGTGAAAGCGGGCGGCGTCATCGTTTATCCGACCGATTCATGTTATGCCTTGGGTTGCCGGATCGGGGACAAGGGCGCCATGGAGAGAATCCGCTCGATCAGGGAAATCGATGACAAGCATCATCTCACCCTGGTATGCAGGGATCTTTCCAGCATTTCCCATTATGCCCAGGTCGACAACAGACAATACAGGCTTCTCAAGGCCAGCACACCCGGCAGCTACACCTTCATCCTCAGGGCAACCCGGGAAGTGCCGAAAAGACTGCAACACCCCAAGCGCAATACCATAGGGATCAGGATACCGGATCATCCCGTGGTGCAGCATCTGCTCGATGCGCTCGGCGAGCCGCTCCTGAGTTCGACGCTTATGCTGCCTGACGACGAATTGCCGCTCAATGACGCCGAATCGATCCGGGAAAGACTGCAGAGCCGGGTCGATCTCATTATGGACAGTGGCGCATGCGGTCTGGAAATGACCACGGTGATCGACCTGACCGAGGATCCCCCCACGTTGCTGCGCAAAGGCAACGGTTCACTTTCCCCCTTTGGAATCGAATAATGGACGCAGGCAATTTCATACAGATGGCCGCAGTGTATGCGCTCCCCATCATTTTCGCGATCACTTTCCACGAAGCCGCGCATGGCTATGTCGCCAGGCATTTCGGAGACATGACGGCTTACATGCAAGGCAGGGTGAGCCTCAATCCGCTGCACCACATCGATCCTATGGGGACCATCGTCATTCCCCTGATTTCTCTGGCATTGGGCGGTTTTCTTTTCGGCTGGGCAAAACCTGTGCCGATCAATTTCGGCGCCTTGAGGCACCCGAAGCAGGACATGCTTTGGGTCGCCATCGCGGGTCCCGCATCGAATCTGCTCATGGCGGTGTTCTGGGCGTTCATGCTGAAGGTCGCCACACTGATGCCCGGAAGCTACTTTACCGCCCCCCTGTCGGTCATGGCCAACATGGGGGTAAAAATCAATGTCGTGCTGATGATGCTCAACCTGCTTCCGATTCCGCCTCTGGACGGGGGGCGGGTCATGGTCAGCCTGCTGCCTGCAAAACAGGCTTACCAGCTTGCCAAAATCGAGCCATACGGCATAATCGTACTTGTCGTTTTGCTTTTTTCCGGCATTCTCGGCGCGATTATCGGGCCGCTGATGAATCTTGCCATCAATCTGATCCTGCAATTGTTTGGTTTATAATAAAGGTAGAACATGTTTGCCGATCGAATCCTGTCAGGAATGCGTCCCACGGGACACCTTCATCTTGGTCATTATCACGGTGTTCTCAAGAACTGGATTAAACTGCAGCACGAACACCCCTGTCTCTTTTTTGTCGCGGACTGGCATGCGCTGACGACGCATTACGACACGCCCGAAGTCATCGGGGAAAGCGTGTGGGACATGTTGATCGACTGGCTTGCCGCCGGCGTGGATCCGACCCAGGCCACGCTTTTCATCCAGTCCAGGGTGCCGGAGCATGCCGAATTGCACCTTCTTCTCTCAATGATCACGCCGCTGGGCTGGCTGGAGCGGGTGCCGACCTACAAGGATCAGCAGCAGAAGCTGAGTGAAAAGGATCTCGGTACATACGGCTTTCTGGGTTACCCGCTGCTGCAGAGCGCGGACATCCTGATTTACAGGGCGACTCATGTTCCGGTGGGGGAGGATCAGGTTCCGCACATCGAATTCACGCGAGAGATTGCGAGGCGTTTCAACCATATCTACGGGCGTGAGACCGGGTTCGAGGAGAAGGCCCGGAGTGCAGTGAAGAAACTGGGTTCGAAAAAGGCGAAGCTCTATAGTGAACTCAGGACACGCTTTCAGGAGCAGGGAGATGTGGAGGCCCTGGAGGCTGCAAAGTCGCTTCTGGACGAGCAGCAGAATCTGAGCGCGGGAGATCGGGAAAGGCTTTATGGCTATCTCGAGGGCAGCACCAAGATGATTCTTTCCGAGCCCCAGTCCATGCTGACGAGCGCATCCAGAATGCCGGGCCTGGACGGACACAAGATGTCCAAATCCTACGGCAACACCATTTCGCTGCGGGAGGAGCCGAAAAGCGTCGAGAAAAAGATCCGTACCATGCCTACCGACCCGGCGCGAGTGCGGCGCACTGATCCGGGGGATCCCGAGAAATGCCCGGTCTGGCAATTTCACATGATTTATTCGGACGAGGCGATTTGCGCCTGGGTTCAGGCAGGATGCAAAAGCGCGGGGATCGGGTGCATCGAGTGCAAGCAACCTGTCATCGAGGCGGTGCTCAGGGAGCAGGAACCCATGAGAGAGCGGGCGCAGCTTTATCTGGACGATGTCGCTCTTGTCCGCAACATTATCGCGGACGGCTGCGAAAAGGCGCGCAGGCTGGCACAGGATACCATGCGCGAAGTCCGTGAAGCCATGGGTCTGGACTACAGTTGATCGTCGCCAGAATCCATGGCGAAGCGATTCTGGAGTTGCCGCAGGATCTATATATCCCGCCGGAAGCGCTCGAAATCGTCCTGGAGACTTTCGAGGGGCCGCTGGATCTGCTGCTCTATCTTATCCGTAAACACAATCTGGACATCCTCGATATCAGGATGGCGGAACTCACCCGCCAGTACATGACCTATATCGATACCGCAAGGCAGCAACACGAACTCGCTGCGGAATATCTTCTCATGGCGGCGCTCCTCATCGAAGTCAAGTCCAGGATGCTTCTCCCCAGGTCTTGTGCGATGGAGGAAGAAAACGACCCCAGAGCCGAACTCGTCAGGCGCCTGCTCGAATACGAGAAAATCAAACAGGCCGCAGTTGCACTGGAAGCGATGGAGCAGGTCGGGCGGGACTTTTTTCTGCCCAAGGTATCGATCGATTGGAGCGATATGCCTGAATTGCCCGTGGTCTGTCCGGACGATCTGAGAAATGCGTGGATGGGCCTGCTTGCGCGCGCGCGAGTGATGCATCCCCATAAAGTCAGTCGGGATGATCTTTCCGTCCGGGAACATATGGCGAGAATCCTGAGGGCGCTGCAGGGTGGCGCGTTTGCCGAATTCACTGAGCTTTTCGAGAAGCAGGCTGGCATTGTCGTGACATTTCTCGCCCTGCTCGAACTTGCCAGGGAGCATCTGGTTTTCATCGTTCAGTCCGAGCCTTTCGGTGCGATATATGTGAAGGCGAACAATGAATCCTGATCGCATAGTCGAAGCTGCCCTCCTGACGAGCGAGGAGGCGCTTTCCATTTCCGAACTCGCCAAATTGTTCGACGGGGGAATCGGCCGCGAAGCGATAGCAAAAATACTCTCCGAGTTGCGCCTCAAATGGATGGATTCGGGTCTGGACCTGGTCGAAGTGGCGGGGGGCTGGCGTTTCAGATCGAAGCCTGAAATGAAGCAGTTTCTGGATCGACTGAGCGAGAGGAAGTTGCTGCGTTATTCCAGGGCGGCTTTGGAAACGCTTGCAATCATCGCCTACAGGCAGCCCGTGACGCGAGGGGATATCGAGGCGGTAAGAGGCGTGTCGGTTTCGACCCAGATACTGAAAATGCTCGAATCCAGATCATGGATCGAGATGATCGGTCATAGGGATGTTCCGGGAAGGCCTGCTCTTTATGCGACGACGTCTCGGTTTCTGGACGACCTGAACCTGAGGTCGATTTCGGAATTGCCACCTTTGCAGGAAATTGGTGTTGGGAACGACAATCATTCATAAATCGGGATGGGCCTTCATTTATTACGAAAATAAATGGGGTGAAGGCTTGACCTGAAAAGCGTCACCTAGTTATACTTCGAAAAAAATCTGTCGGCAGCCCATATTATGGGCACGGTACAAAAGATCATCAAAACAGGCAGGATGGAGGGAGCATGAGGGTCAATTCAAACGCAACATGCGTGTTGCCAAGGTGGAGTGGTGTCCGGCCCATACGGATCGCCTGCCATCTCTGCAAGTCAAATCAAGTTCAAGACTGGCTGCTCATGAAGCAAAACAATGCGCATTCTGCGAGTGGCGGTTTCTTCGTTTCACCCGTTGTTTAAGTATCACTATCATTGCTATTTGGTAATGAATGGTGCTGCCTCGTTTGGTCTAAGCTTGGGCGGGGCTAAGTTTCGAATGGTCAATTTCAATGGATATCATCATATGACATGCTTTAATACTGGAACGAGAAACATGATCCATCGTTTGCTGGCGGTGTTGTCTCTGGCTTTCCTTTGCGGAAGCGCGGTGAATGCCGAACCGTTCGTCCAGGGCGGCCCCATCGGGTCCCAAACTTCCGATGGATATAATGCTCTGGGTCCGGTCGTCCAGCAACCCATCGATTTCCCCCATTACAGGCATGCGAAGGACATGGGAATCAACTGCATGTACTGTCATACCGGCGCAAGGCGCGGTTACGTGTCCGTGATCCCGCGGGAGGACAAGTGCATCGGTTGCCACCAGAACATCGAGTCGGTAAAAGACAAGCCCAGGATCAAGAAACTTTTCGAATATTGGGATAAGAAAGAGCCCATCCCCTGGAAAAAGGTCAACGATCTTCCCGATTTCGTCAGATTCAACCACGAACGCCATATCCAGCGTTTCTATTTCAGGCAGGACAGGCCGGTTCGCGAGGTTTGCGGATACTGTCATGGAGACGTTGCCAACATGACTGTAGACAGGCGCGTCAAGTCATTGTCGATGGGATGGTGCGTCAGTTGCCACGAGAAGGATCACAAGGAAAGCGTGACCAACATGAAGACGAGCCACGGGCCGAACGAATGCTGGCAGTGTCACAAATAAGGGTTTGCGGGGTCAGGCGCGGACATATTTCCACCATTTGATATGGGATGATTTTGTTATGAGTGAAAGCGGCATTAATCGCAGGGATTTTCTGAAGGTGCTCGGGCTGGGCGGAAGTTCCCTGGCGCTCACCGGATGTGGCAATACCGACGTTCAGTCAGGCGTCGAGGTGGTCATGCCTAACGTGCATCCGGAAGATTTCGTGGTGCCGGGACTCAGCGTATTCTATGCTTCGACCTGCACGCAGTGCGGGTCGGCTTGTGGCGTCATGGGGCGCGTCCGCGAAGGGCGTGTGCTGAAGCTGGAAGGCAATCCGGAATCGAAAATCAGCGGCGGGAAAATTTGCGGTCTCGGTCAGGCTGCGGTTCAGGCCCAGTACAACCCTGACCGGCTGACCCAGCCGATGGTGAAGGAGGGCGACAAGCTCGTGCCCACCACCTGGGAAAAGGCGATGGCTTTGCTGGATGACAAGACCGGGCCGAAGAGCGGCATCAGCGGGGAACAGTTCGCTTTCGTTACGGGCGCGACCAGCGGTCATCTGAAGGCGCTCATCCAGAACTATATGGACAGCCTGGGTTCGAAGAACCATTTCGTGTATGAAGCGGTTTCTCCCGCCATTGGCTTCGCGGCAAACAGGCAGGTCTACGGCGTCGACATGCCCAGGCTGCACTTGGACAAGGCGAAGCTGATCGTCTCTTTCGGCAGCGATTTTCTTGGAACCGGCGCATCTCCCGTGCATTTTGCCAGGGAATATGCGAAATTCAGGAAGGCGCCGCGCGGCACCCTGGTTCAGATCGAACCCAAAATGACCATGACGGGTGCAAATGCCGATCGCTGGATCCCGATTATCCCGGGAACGGAAGGCGTATTCGCGCTCGGCGTTGCAAACGAACTCCTGAATCACGAGGAATATGTCAGAGCGACTTCCCCGGATATCGTGGCGCTCGTCAGGAAGTACGACAGGGAAACGGTCAGCAGGGCCACGGGCGTGCGGCCCGAACTCGTTGCTCATGTGGCTGCATTGCTTTGGGAAAAAACGCCCAGCCTGGTTATTTCCGGGGCTTCCGCGGAAGGGCATGTCCACGGAGTGCAGAACGCCATGGCGATCCAGCTCCTCAACAAAATACTTGGGAATGTCGGCAAAACCGTGGATGGGCAGGCCCAGTCGCCTTTCCCGCAAATTGCGCCTTCCGCGGGCAGTTTCGCGGCATTGAAAGCCATGAACGACGAAATGGGCGGCGGGAAATTCAAGGCCGTGTTCATCCATGGTGCCAATCCCGTATTCACCGCGCCGAGCTTCATGGGTTTTCGCGAAAACTTGCGCAAGGCGCCTTTCAAGGTGGCTTTCGTCGATGCGATCGACGAAACCGCACAGGAATGCGATCTCGTTCTGCCCATACTGACGGCAGTCGAGGATTTCGGTTCTCATGTGGCCTGGTATCAACCGGAGGGCGTCGAGGTATCGATTCAGCAGCCCTTGATGGAGAAGCTTCATGCGGATACCCGGTCGATGGGCGACATCATGCTCGACCTCGTCAAAGTGCGCCGCGCGGAAGAATACAAGGCATGGCCTGATTTCTTCTCCTACCTGAAAACGGCGGTGGTCGCTGTCAAGCCCGTGGTGAAATATACGGATACGGACGAGCACTTCTGGTATGACGTGCTGAGCCACGGCCTGATTCAGGTCGATGCGCCGCAGCAGGAGGTCGGGGCGAATTTTGCGGCCGCCGCGCTCGATCTTTCGTCCAGCGCGCCGGTTCAGGATCCGAAATTCCCGTTTTACCTGATTCCTTCGGAACGTCATAATTTCAGGGACGGCAGGCATGCCAATCTGGGATGGCTGCAGGAGTCCCCCGATCCGCTTACCACGGTCGTATGGGATTCATGGGCGGAAATTCATCCCAAAACCGCGGCGAGCATGGGCATCAGCGAAGGGGATTATCTTGAAATCGCCTCCCAGAACGGTATGCTGAAAGTCAAGGCGTATCTGTTTCCCGGTATCCATCCCGACGCCATCTCGATTCCGCTCGGTCAGGGGCACGAGGCCTTGGGGCGCTTTGCGCAGGGCGTGGGCGTCAATCCATTCAGGATCCTGGATCCCGTCTTCGAGAAGAGCACGGGAGAGATCGCGATGTACGGAACACGCGTTTCCGTCAGGAAAACCGGATCGAAGGAGACGGTGGTCAAGGACGAAGGCCCATACAATACCCAGTTGGGCCGTAAACTGGTGGTGACCTTACCGGCTGACGTGGCTCAGCTTTCCAAGGAGATTTAAAGTGTCGATAACGAATCTTTTGAACAACTGGTCTTTTTACAGGAACAAGCGCCCGTACCGTGGTCAATACGACCTCAACAGGCAGTACGGAGAGTATAAGTGGGCGATGGCGGTTGATCTCGACATCTGCACCGGATGCAATGCCTGCACCACGGCCTGCTATGCCGAGAACAATCTTCCCGTGGTCGGCAAGCACCGTTTCGAACACGGTCAGGTGATGCACTGGATACGGATTGAGCGCTACTGGGACGAGAAAATGGGTGAATTCCCGGAGCAGGGCACATCCTTCCTCCCGATGATGTGCCAGCAATGCGAAGCGGCACCCTGCGAAACGGTCTGTCCCGTGGCTGCGACCAGCCACACCAACGATGGACTGAACTCGCAGAATTACCATCGCTGCATCGGCTCGCGGTATTGCTCGGCGAACTGTCCGTTCAAGGTCAGGTACTTCAACTGGTGGAACTACCCTTCGACTGCCTGGCCCGCGCCTCTCGAAGACCAGTTGAATCCCGATGTGACGGTGCGCACCAAGGGGGTCATGGAAAAATGCACGTTCTGTGTCCAGAGGTTGAGCGAGGCCAAGAGCCGCGCGAGGACGGAATACAGGCTGGTCAGGGATGGCGAAGTCTTGCCGGCCTGCGCCCAGGCCTGTCCCACGGGAGCGATCTCTTTCGGCAACATCGTCGATCCTGAATCGAAGATCGCCAAGATGTGGAAGAACCAGCAGGTCGACTTGTACAAGGATATGCAGGAAAAGGACAACACGGTTCGCGGCTACCGTATCCTTGAAGATTTGAGGCCGTTCCCCTCCGTGATGTACATGGAGCGCGTGAGGGATGCGGAAGCTTGAGATTGAAAGGGCAGGGCCTTTGCAGGCCTGGGATTAAAGGGTTTCGTCTTCAGGGAATTATGGAATGATTAATACGTTCGAAGAAAGAGAAGTAGAGGTAGAGAGGCGCTTCGTCCGAAAGGAGAAGGATATCCGCGAGGATATTGCGTGGGCGAAGATCAACAGCGACGTGCTCAGGAGCCTGGAGCGCCCGAGGATGCTGTTCTGGGTGATATTTCTGGGTTCTCTCGCGCTGTTCATGTTCGGGGTTTCCTGCGAAATTTACCAGTACGAAACCGGCCTGGGCGTTGCAAACCTGGATAATCCTCAGGTATGGGGCCTTTACATCGCGACCTTCATCTTCTGGATCGGGATGAGCCATTCCGGCACGCTCCTGTCTGCAATCCTGCACCTCATGCATGCCGACTGGCGCAAGCCGATCTACCGCTTCGCTGAGGCGATGACGACGTTTTCACTGATGACGGCCGGCCTCTTCGTCATGGTTCATCTGGGCAGGGTCTGGCAGTTTTATTATGTCGTGGCCTATCCGAACGAGCGCTGGACCTGGCCGAATTTCCAGTCTCCCCTGGTATGGGATGCGACCGCGATTTTCACCTATCTGACATCATCGATGATCTTCCTTTACATCGGGATGATTCCCGATCTTGCGATCTGCCGCGACAATGCAACCGGTTTTCGCAAGCGCTTCTATACCTTCCTTTCCCTCGGATGGATGGGAACGGACAGGCAATGGGCGAATTTTCGCGTCACATATCTCACCGTCGCCTGCTTCCTGATCCCGCTTGCGGTTTCAGTGCACTCCATCGTTGCAACGGACTTCGCGGTTTCCCAGCAGCCCGGATGGCATATCACCTCCTTCCCGCCCTACTTCGTTGCCGGCGCTCTATATTCGGGATGCGCTGCGATCATCACGCTCTTCATCGTGCTGCGTTACGTTTTCCGCTTCGAGGAATACATGACCATGCCGATTCTGGAGAAGACGGCAAAGCTGACTTTCGCCATTTCCATGGTCTGGACCTACCTCAATCTGGTGGAATATTCCGCGACCTGGTATGGGGACGATATGTACGCGAAGCAGGCGTTGATCTACAGGGCGACCGGGGATTATGCGGTGTTCTGGTGGTCGATGAACTTCCTTGGGTCGGTGGTTCCGTTCACCCTCGCATTCAAGAAGTTGCGCAATCACATCCCGACCATGCTGGTCGTATCGATCCTGCTCAACGTGGGCATGTGGCTGGAGCGCTGGATGATCGTCTCGCCCACTTTCGCAAACGGCATCTACCCCTGGACCATGGATCACGATCAATGGCCGGCCTGGGTGCAGTGGGGCATGGTGGCGGGCAGCTTCGGCTGGTTCAACATGCTGTTCATGCTGTTCTGCAAGATATTCCCGTCGGTATCGATGTACGAGGTCAAGGAAATGGTTTACCACCGCTCCCTGCATACCAAGGCGCATGGCGAACCGTCGGTCAATCATGAACTGGCAGCAGAAGGAGGCACCGCATCATGAGCAAATCGCATATGCTCGCATTGTTTAACGATTTCGACGAAGCTTCCGCTGCCATACGTGAGCTGAAAGCATCGAATCTGGAAGGGTTCGACCTGAAGGATGTGACGCTCAAGTCTCCTATCGAGCATCCCGAAATCGAGGAATTGCTTGGAAAGCGTCCGGTCTATGTGCAGCTTTTCACATTCTTCGGCGCGACATTCGGAGCCTTGCTCGGCTTTCTGTTCATTTCGTCAGCCCAGGCGACATTCCTGATGCAGCCGAAGGGTGGAAAGCCCATCATTCCCATTCCTCCCGATATGGTGCTCACCTACGAACTCTTCATTCTGGGCGGTGTTTACATCACGGTTCTCGGTTTCTTCATCGGAGCGAAGTTGCCGATGAAACGGCACAAGCTCTACAACGCCAGAGTGTCCGAAGACCAGATCGGCATTCTGATCAAGGCTGAAGACACCGCAATGCCCGCCATCAAGGATCTGTTCACGAAGCACAGGGCATTGGAAATCATCGGGGAGGGTGGTAAATGAGAAACAAGTTTTGGGTCGCCGTCATGGCGCTTTTGATCCCCTCTGCGGCCATGGCTTGGCCCTGGTCCAGGGACATGATGGATCAGATCAGCATCAAGCCTCAGCACGGCCCAATGGGTGCGAGGCCATTCCCCGAGCATTCCGTGCCTGTTCCGAGCACGAAAACCTCGATGAGGATAGCCGACAGGGACGAGGCCGAGGGGGCGAAAAATCCGGTTCCGGCAACGCCGGAGTCGATTCATAACGGCATGAAGCTCTTCGAGATCTCCTGCACGCCATGCCATAATTATTCAGGGAAGGGAGACGGACTCGTCGGTATGAAGCTGACGCTACAGCCTTTCGACCTGACAACCGACAGGATACAGAAAGAAGTGACCGAAGGGCATATTTTTGGCTACATCACCTTCGGAGGTGCCGTGATGCCGCCCTATGCCAACGACCTTTATCCGAGCGAGCGTTGGGATATCGTCAATTTTATCCGCCATGGTCTGCTGCAATATTCAAAAGATTACTTAGCCAAGCAAGCCGCGTCGACTGGCGCTAAATGAGGAGTAATTAGATATGGTTTCTTTCGCCAGTTGGTCCGTATTGACCGTAGATTTTTTGATCATCCTGTACCTGGCTCTCGGGGGGGTGACGCTTGCCGCATTGCTGCACCTTGTCAATGCGAAATGGCGTTTTGATGTCAGGTTTCTGACGGTTTCGTTTTTCTCGCTCTACCCGCTGGCTTTCGTCCTGCTCCTCATTCTGCTGTGGGGCGGAAAGATGACCTTCCCCTGGGTTGGGTCGACCGAGTCCATGCCGTTCTGGAATAACCTCACGTTCCTTTCCGTGCGCGAAATTCTGGGGTTCATCGTGGTCGGCGTGCTTTTCGGCACCTTCATCAAGCTTCAGGCAGTCGCCGAGCGGGATCCTGAATCCAAGGGGGCATTTCGCAATGTGGCGCTGCTTATCCCGTTCGCCTATGTGCTTTTCGGGACCATGGTTGCATGGGATTTCGAGATGACCCAGTTGCCGAATTGGGAAAGCTCGATTTACGCGATGTACTTTTTCGTCAGCAATTTCGGCATGTTCCTGTCCTTCACGGCCACCCTGGTCTATTTCCTGAACTCATCGGGTGCTCTTTCCAAACCGATCGGCGATTATATCTACAATTATTTCGCACAGATCATGTTGGCCTTCACCATCTTGTGGGTCTATACCTTCTTCGCGCAATATCTGGTCATCTGGTACGGCAATCTGCCCGAGGAAACGGATCGCATTTTCCACATGCAGAACGGGTACTACGGCACGCTGTTCTGGACATTCTTCGTGATGAAATTCGTATTTCCGTTCGTCATGCTGGTTTTCCCCTTCAACAGGCACAATCCTGCTTCGATTCTGGTGGTCGCCGCAAGCATCATGGTTGGAACCTGGATCGAGCGCTATACCTGGATTTCGGGGACGTACTCCTCGCCTCACATGCCGATGACTTCGCTCTTCGATATCGGCGTCACGGCGATCGTTTTCGGGGTGGCCTTCATCCTTGTCAGAATGACAATGAAAAAATATAAATTAATCAAGGCTTGAGTCCCTTGATGCTGGAAACCCGTCCTCTTGAATGAGGGGACGGGTTTTTTTTGCCTGTCGTTCGTGTTACCATCTTGTCGCTTCAGGTGTCCGCCTTCCATTTCGGGAGTCGGGTGAAACGGGAAACAGGTGAAATGCCTGTGCTGCCCCCGCAACGGTAAGAGAGTTTCTGCCATCAAGCGCCACTGTGAGTATTTCATGGGAAGGCGATGGTTTTTTCTCGAGCCCGGAGACCGGCCTGAAACACCACGAGGTTATCGCGGGGTTGCGGTAGGCCGTTTCCTTCCGGAACTGCTGTCTCCCCCGATTGCCATTTTGAATTCCCGTATGCGGGGTCGCTTACGGCACGGAGATAGACATGAAACGCATCGCTCTTTTTTTTCCATTTATTTCAACGGCATTTGCAGACGAGCCCTCGATATTCAGCGGCAACGAAATACTCGTCACTGCCACCCGCTTCGATCAGACAAGGTCCGATCAGCCAGTCGGAGTCAGCGTCATAACGGAAGAGGCTATCAGGAACAGTCCTGCATCCAGTTTGCCGGAACTCCTGTCCGGTCTTGCCGGCATCAAAACCCGTAATGTCGACGGCAGCAGCGATCCCCAGATCGATTTGCGCGGATTCGGCATGTCGGGCACGCAAAATACCCTCGTGTTGCTGGACGGCCAACGGTTGAATGAAATCGAACTCACTTCCATTTCCTGGTCTGCCATTCCTCTTGCATCGATTTCGAGAATCGAAGTGGTGCGAGGGGCAGGCGCTGTGCTGTACGGGGGCGGGGCGACAGGAGGGGTGATCAACATCATTACCAAAACGCCGCGGGCCGGGAACGGGAGCGTGGCGTTCAATGGCGGGAGTTATGGAAAGAAGGCATTGAGTGGTCATTTCGATGCATCCGGTGCCAGAGCGGGGATGTCTTTGAGCGTGAACTCCCTCGACTCGGACAATTACCGGGTCAACAACCGAGAAAGACAGAAGAGCTTCGAAGGGGATATTCATTACGCCCTGGGGACAGGAACGGCCATGCTCAAGTTCGGCGCAGACAGCATGAGCCTGCGCTTGCCGGGAACCAGAAGCTACCTTCAGCTCGTATCCGATCCAAGGGGAACGTCGACTCCGAACGATTATGGAACGCGGGATGGCGGACATTTCAGCATCGGCGCCCGGCAGTCCATGGGTTCCGCTGAATTCGACGGCGAACTCTCCTGGCGCAGCGTGAAAAGAACCGCGTTCTTCGCGAATTTCGGCGGGAGCTATCTCGACACTCGTTCCGGCGTCATTGCCGCAACGCCCCGCTTCAGGATTCCCTATGGCGACCATACCCTGCTGTTGGGACTGGATCTGGATACCTGGGATTATAATTCCTCGCGCTCGAGTGCGCCTGCTGCGGCGCCTCTTGCCCATGTGCTGGCTACCCAGAATGACGAAGCGGCGTATTTCCTCGATACCATGAAAATCGATGCGGACACGAGCCTGACTTTGGGCGGGAGAATCCAGCGCGTGAAGACTCATGCCGACGATACGCTCAATACCGCATCCTATGCTCACGGGAATCAGGCCAGAACGCCCCGCGCTTATGAATTCGGCATTCGCCGCCTTGTGGAGCGGGACTGGACGCTCTACGCGAGAGTTGGAAACAGCTTCAGGACGGCGACAGTGGATGAAATCTACAATCAATATGGCGGTCCTGTTTTCGATTCCATGATCGCCATGCTGGAGCCGCAGACCTCGCATGACAGGGAAATCGGCGCAGACTTCGAGAAGGGGGATCTGCATTTGCACGGTTCGCTCTATCATATGGATCTCAATAATGAAATCCATTACAACGCCCTCACTTTCACCAACATGAACCTCTCTCCGACGCGGCGTTACGGACTGGAACTGGAGGGCAGATGGGGCGTGCGCACGGACCTGGAGCTTTTCGGCAGCTATACTTATGCCGTTTCCAAGTTCCGCAGCGGGGTTTACGGCGGAGTGAACGTGGCTGGAAACGCCATCCCCCTCGTGCCGAGACAGGCCGCAAGTTTCGGGATGTCAAGCGTTTTGCCTGGAACGATGCGGCTTGAAGCAGTGGTCGATTATGTCGGCAGGCAATATTTCGACAATGACCAGAGCAACACCTTCGGCAGGAAAATTCCGGACTATGCAACCGCAAACCTGAAATTGTCGCGAAAATCCGGGCCATGGACTTTGAACGCATCGGTCGGCAATCTTTTCGATAAGCACTATTACAGCTATGGTGTGGCGAGCACGTTCACTCCGGGCGTGTATAACGCTTACCCGATGCCTGGACGGAATTTTACTGTTGGGGCTGAATACCGCTTCGAATAGGATGAAGTCCTTTCTTCTTTTGTGCCTTCTGTCTCCCTTGGCATGCAAGGGGAGCGTGGTCGCAAGGGATGATGCGGGCAACAGGGTTGTTCTCGATCGTCCGGCGCAAAGAATCGTGAGCCTTGCTCCCAGCATCACGGAGCTGCTTTATGCGGCAGGCGCGGGGGGCAGGATAGTCGGGGTGGTCGATTACAGCGATTATCCGAAGGAAGCCTTGCGGCTCGCGAGAGTGGGGGACGCGCAGGCGCTTGATATCGAGCGGATTGCTGCGCTCCACCCTGACCTCGTTGTGGCATGGAAAAGCGGCTATTCATCGGGGCAGATCGAAAAACTGAAAAGCCTGGGCCTTGCTGTTTTTTACAGCGAACCCAGGCGCCTTGCCGACATTCCCGGCGATATCGAACAATTGGGCGTGCTCTCCGGAACCGAAAATGTTGCCAGGGGCGCGGCAACGGACTTCAGGAGCCGTTATGAAGACCTGAAAAAGCGCTATGCGGGCAAATCGCCTGTCCCGGTATTTTTCGAGATATGGAATAATCCCCTGATGACAGTCAATGACAGGCATATAGTCAGCGATGTGATGCATCTTTGCGGGGCGATCAACGTTTTCGGAAGTCTGCCGGTATTGACGCCAACGGTGAGCCTGGAAGCGGTGCTTCATGCGAATCCTGAAGCCATTGTCGCACGTGGCACGGACCAGCTGGACGAATGGCGCAAGTGGGGCGCATTGAGCGCGTCGAAGTCAGGCAATTTTTTTTCCATTCCGGACGATCTCATCTCTAGGCAAAGCCCACGCATGCTGCTAGGCGCCGCAATGCTGTGCAGGCAGCTCGATGATGTCCGCAATAAACGCCGGACCACAGAACACCATCCCTGATCGATTTCGGCACCCATCCATTCGGGGTATGGCATACGTGCGGGCAATTCTGCATAATGGAACCATGCTTACTTCGGGGTGAAGCCATGACCACCTACCATTGGAAAAGAAGGGCGGTTCAGGTTGCAACGATTTTCCTGATCGTCCTGATCCCGGCTTCAGGACTCTTCAGGATAGACCTGACTACTGCAAGTTTCTTGGTTTTGGATCGCCAGGTACTGTGGTCCAATTTCTTCCTGGTTTTCGGACTGGCGCTCATTACGGCCACCGCCCCCCTGCTCACCTACATGACGATAGGCAGGGTGTGGTGCGGATGGGCCTGCCCGCAGAACACGGTTGCGGAATGGGCAACCAAGCTGACCCACAAGATCCTGGGCAAGCGCGCCAACGTCGACATAGGGAGCGACGGATTGATCGTCGCTGCATCCAAAAACAAACTGCTCAACTGGATCATCCTCGCCTTGAGCTTTCTGGGCGTATCGATGCTTCTTGCCATCATTCCATTTTTCTATTTCTACCCCGCCGATGTGGTCTGGTCTTTCGTCACCCTGAACGTGGATCCAAAATTCTCGAGGTTCATGAATACGCTGTATTTCGTTTTCGTGGTCGCGGTTTTTCTGGATATCGCAGCCATCCGCTATTTCTGGTGCAACTACATCTGCCTCTACAGGATAGGGCAACTGATTTTCGGCAGCAAGAACGCGCTGCATGTGGAATACGATACACGGCGCTCGGAGGACTGCGCCAAATGCAATTATTGCTCGACTTCCTGCGTCATGGGGATCGATCCGACCCGGTTCAAGCCCACCGACAATTGCATCAGTTGCGGCGAATGCATCGATGCCTGCAACAGGCTGCATGACAAGAAGGGTGCGTCCGGGTTGCTGCGCTACGATTTCGGAGAAGGCGGCACCTTGTCCGCCAGGATTCTTGCGGCGGTCGCCAGAATCAACTTGTGGGTGGTGCTGGTTTTCTTGTTGGGATGCGCCATGCTGCTATGGGGACTCCTCAAGTGACGATTTCGAATGATGCTCGGCCTCCTGGTTTACCGACCTCCCCCATCTTGCGTATAATGGGAATTTGCGCTGGGGACGAAATCTATGAAAGTGGTTCAGAAGGCATTAACTTTTGACGATGTGTTGCTCGTGCCGGCGCATTCCACCATCCTGCCGCGGGACGTTTGCCTGACGACGAGGCTCACACGCGAAATCAGGCTGAACATTCCCCTGCTGTCCGCCGCCATGGATACCGTTACCGAATCCGGGCTTGCGATTGCCCTGGCCCAGGAAGGCGGAATCGGGATCATACACAAGAACATGAACACCAAGGCGCAGGCCATGGAAGTTGCCAAGGTCAAGCGCTTCGAAAGCGGCGTAGTCAAGGATCCGATCACGATTTCCCAGGATATGACCGTGCGTCATGTGCTGAACCTGACGCGCCAGCACAGGATTTCAGGCCTTCCCGTGGTGGATGGTAACCGCGTCGTCGGCATCATCACGAATCGCGATCTGCGCTTCGAGACCAATCTGGATCAGCCCATCAGGAACATCATGACGCCCAGAGAACGCCTCGTGACCGTTAAGGAAGGGGCGAGCCGGGAAGAAGCCATGGGGCTGATGCACAAATATCGCCTGGAGCGCGTTTTGGTCGTCGACGACGATTTCGAATTGCGCGGGCTGATCACGGTCAAGGACATACTGAAGTCGAGCGAACACCCGCTCGCCTGCAAGGACGGTTTCGGCCGCCTCAGGGTGGGCGCCGCGATCGGCGTGGGCGAGGGGAGCGAGGAGCGTGCGGAAGCGCTGATCGAGGCAGGGGTGGACGTGCTGGTCGTCGATACCGCGCACGGCCATTCGCAAGGGGTGCTCGATCGGGTAGCCTGGGTCAAGCGGCAATATCCGGGAGTCCAGGTGATCGGCGGAAACATTGCGACTGCAACTGCGGCCAAGGCGCTTGCCGATCACGGCGCAGACGGCGTCAAGGTTGGGATCGGCCCGGGTTCGATCTGCACCACCCGCATCGTTGCCGGGGTCGGTGTGCCGCAGGTGACCGCGATCCAGAACGTATCCGATGCGCTCAGGGGAACGGGCGTTCCCCTGATTGCCGACGGCGGTGTGCGCTTTTCGGGAGATATCTCCAAAGCGATCGCTGCAGGAGGTGATTGCGTCATGCTGGGTGGACTTTTCGCTGGAACCGAAGAAGCGCCGGGCGAAATAGAATTGTTCCAGGGCAGATCCTATAAATCCTACCGCGGCATGGGCTCCCTGGGCGCCATGCAGCAGGGGTCGAGCGACCGCTATTTCCAGGAAGCTGAAATGAATTCCGACAAGCTGGTGCCGGAAGGCGTGGAAGGCCGCGTGCCCTACAAGGGCAGCGTGCTTGCCGTCATTCACCAGTTGATGGGGGGGCTGCGCGCGAGCATGGGTTACCTTGGATGCGCCACCATAGAGCAGATGCACGAGTGTGCGGAATTTGTCGAAATCACTTCATCCGGGGTAAAGGAATCTCATGTGCATGACGTGCAGATCACCAAGGAAGCTCCGAATTACCATATCGACTAGTTGAATGACTGCTCATAAAAAAATCCTGATTCTCGACTTCGGGTCCCAGTATTCCCAATTGATCGCAAGAAGGGTGCGGGAAACCCATGCCTATTGCGAGCTTCACCCATGCGATGTCGGCGAGGATGTCATCCGGCATTTTGCGCCGTCCGGGATCATCCTGTCCGGCGGCCCGCAGTCCGTGACGGACGAGGATACCCTGCGGGCGCCCGATATCGTTTTCGAACTCGGCGTGCCCGTTCTCGGGATCTGCTATGGCATGCAGACCATGGCGGCCCAACTCGGCGGAGAAGTCGAAATGGGGAAAGTGCGCGAATTCGGTTATGCCGAAGTTCGCTGCCGCGGCCACAGCATGCTGCTCTCCGGAATCGATGACAGGGTCGATCCGGAAGGGCATGCTTTCATCGATGTCTGGATGAGTCATGGCGACAAGGTGACGGCGCTCCCCCGGGGCTTCAAGGTGATCGCATCCAATGCCGCGACGCCGATTGCCGGCATGGCGGACGAGGCGAGGAAGTTCTATGCGCTCCAGTTCCATCCCGAGGTGACGCATACGCTCAAGGGAAAGGAGATCGTGAGCCGCTTCGTGCACGATATCTGCGGAATCGGCTTCGATTGGAACATGCCGAATTATGTCGATGAGGCGATAGGCAGGATACGCTCTATGGTCGGAGACGACGAAGTCATATTGGGGCTTTCGGGTGGGGTGGACTCCTCCGTTGTCGCAGCGCTTCTGCACCGCGCCATCGGGGAACGACTGACCTGCGTTTTCGTCGACAATGGTCTCCTGCGCCTCAACGAAGGTCTGCAGGTGATGCAGACCTTCGCCGAGAATCTCGGCGTCAAGGTGGTTCATGTCGATGCAGGTTCCGAATTCATGAAGCATCTTGCGGGCGTCTCGGACCCGGAGCAGAAGCGCAAAATCATCGGGCGGGAATTCGTCGAGGTTTTCCAGAGGGAAGCGCAAAAGCTGCCCCGCGCGAAATGGCTTGCCCAGGGGACGATCTATCCCGACGTGATCGAGTCCGCGGGAGCAAAAAGCAAGAAAGCGCACAATATCAAGTCGCACCATAACGTAGGCGGACTGCCCGAGACGCTGCATCTTAAGCTTCTGGAGCCCCTGCGCGAGCTGTTCAAGGACGAAGTGCGGGAACTTGGCCTTGCATTGGGCTTGCCTCGCACCATGGTCTATCGCCATCCTTTCCCCGGCCCGGGTCTCGGCGTGCGCATTCTGGGCGAAGTGAGGCCCGAGTACGCGGATATTCTGCGCACGGCGGATGCGATCTTCATCGAGGAATTGCACGCTGCCGACTGGTACGATCAGGTTTCCCAGGCATTCGCGGTTTTTCTTCCCGTCAGGTCTGTAGGCGTGATGGGCGACGGCAGGACTTACGAATATGTGGTCGCCCTGCGGGCAGTGCAGACCCAGGACTTCATGACGGCCCACTGGGCGGAACTTCCCCATTCCCTGCTCGCCCGCGTCTCCACCCGCATTATCAACGAAGTACGCGGCATCAATCGCGTGGTTTACGACATTTCCGGCAAGCCCCCCGCGACCATAGAGTGGGAATGAAGATATTATTATAACTAATTGGTATTATTTAATATACACAATGCCATTGATGATTGATCCCACATCATCAATGGCATTTTTCATGGTAGTTCTGAAGCAATGAGGCGGTTAAGGGGTATATCATGACGCGGGCGGGGACGCGCTCATGGTATTGAGTCATGCGGCAGGATATCTCAACCTACACGAACAGTTCGCTGGTTTGATCTCATACCTGAAATGGTATAGACATGATCACATGTCAGAACAAGAAAAGCCGTTGATCTGGATTGGGGGAAGCAAGAGAGATCTGATGGCGCTTCCGCTCGATGTGCGGAAGTTCTTTGGTCACGCCCTCGACTTCGCTCAGCGCGGGGACCAGCACGACGCGGCAAAGCCGCTCAAGGGCTTCGGCGGTGCCGGCGTCCTTGAGATCGTCGAGGACGATGCCGGCGGCACGTACCGGGCTGTTATACGGTGAAGTTCGCGGAAGCGGTGTTCGTCCTGCACTGTTTCCAGAAGAAGAGCAAGAGCGGGATCACTACGCCGAAAGAGGACATGGACATCATTCGCGCCAGGTTGAAGGTAGCCGAGGCGCTGGCAAAGGAGCTGCGATATGGCTAAACGCATGATTGAAGGCGTCGAGATTGAAACCGGCTCAGGCAACGTCTTTGCTGACCTCGGTCTGCCCGATGCCGAAAAGCTCAAGATCAAGTCCGGCTTGGTGATCGAGATCACCCGCGCCGTGCGTCGCCTCGGCCTGACTCAAGAAGAGGCCGGTCGGCGCATGGGTATCCCGCAACCGAAAGTGTCGGGAATGATGCGTGGCGACTTCGCCAATCTCTCCGAGCGCAAGCTGATGGAGTGCCTGAATCGTCTCGGCTACGACATCGAGATCAAGGTGCGACCGGCCGCCGAACCGATCGGTCATCTGACGCTAGCGATTGCTTAGTGCTTTGTAGAGCACTCGGACATGTGGTGACCACAGTCGTAGCCGAAAGTGATGAAACGTATATACGAAATGATCCTTGCCACGCACGGTTGATATGGCTTCCGGCCCTAAGCCGGGAAGAAGATCTTGCCGTGAGGGCCTTCGACCGAGGCGATGCGGCAATGGTAAAGCCGGCTCAGGTTGGCTTCGGTCAGAATGTCCTCTCTTGACCCGAGCAGGTGCCCATCTTCGAAGAGCAGCAATATTCTGTCGCAGAAGCGTGCAGCAAGGCTAGGATCGTGCAGGATCATGATCAGGGCCTTTCCCGGGTTTTGCGCCAGCAGCGAGAGGCGTTCCAGCATTTCGATCTGATGGCGGACATCCAGATGATTGGTCGGTTCGTCCAGCAGATAAAGCTCGGGATCCTGGGTAAGCAGGGTGGCGAGCGCAAGCCGCCTGCGTTCGCCGCCCGAGAGCGTGTCGGCACGGCGCGTTTCCATGCCGGAGAGTCCCACGGCCTTGATGGATTCCCGCGCGATCCGTTCATCTTCGATGCTTTCCCACTGCCATGGGGAAATATGGGGATGGCGTCCGATCAGCGTGGTCTCCAGTACCGTGGCGGGAAAATGATCCTCTGAATCCTGGAACAATATCCCCGCAATGCGCGCGATATCCCGCCGCTTCATTTTCGACAGGAGCCTGCCCTTTAGTCTTATTTCTCCGTTTTGAGCCTGCCGGAGGCCGCATAATGCGTGCAGCAGGGTGGTTTTTCCGATGCCGTTGATGCCGAGTATGCCCCATTTTTCGCCTTGCCGGACGCAGAGGTCGAGTTCCCTGCATGCCCATTTTTCGCCTGCAGGAACGCAAAGCCCTCGCGCTTCGAGCAGGCAGGTCATGGCATTTTGCTCTTTGCGAGCAGGTACAGGAACATCGGCACGCCGATCAGGGCCATGATGACGCCTGCCGGCAGTTGCTGGGGGGCGATCAGGGTTCTGGCAAGCGTATCGGCAAGAACCAGGAAAGCCCCGCCCAGAAATGCCGCGCCTGGAAGCAGGATGCGATGGTCGCCCGCGCCCAGGAGGCGCAGGCTGTGCGGAACGATCAGCCCTACGAAGCCGATGCTTCCCGCCGTCATGACGGCAATCGAGGTGAGGAGGGCGCACAGGACATAGATTTGCAGCCGTACCCTCGACACATGAACCCCGAGGCTGCCGGCAAGATGATCCCCCTTCGAGAGAATATTGAGATCCCGTGCGATGGGCAGGGTAAAGATCAATCCTGCGGCGAGTCCGATCAATCCGGGGTATGAGGAGGATGCATTGTCGAGATTGCCCATCAACCAGAACAGCATGCCACGCAACTGCGCTTCCGGCGAGATGGCGAGAATCAGGGTGATGAGCGCACCCCAACCCGATGCAAGTATGACTCCCGTGAGCAGGAGGCGGGATTGGCGATCGAAACCCGAGATGCCGAACACGAGAAACATGGACAGCATCGCGCCGCAAAACGCTCCGATCGAGGTTCCGGTCGCGTTAAACCCAAGGATCATTGCGCCGATGGCCGCAACGGATGCGCCTCCCGAAAGACCGAGAACGTAAGGGTCAGCCAGCGGGTTGCGCAACAGAACCTGCATCAGCGCGCCGGACATGGCGAGCAGGGCGCCGGTGGTAAATGCATTGATTGCCCTGGGAAGGCGCAGGTGAAGCAGCAGTTCGTAATCGAGCGCCGATGCTTTCCCGCTCAGTATTTCCGCCCATCCTATCCTGATGCTGCCGCTTCCCAGGGCGAGAATTATGCTCGCCGCTGCGACAAGAATGAGTCCGATCAAAATTTTCCAGGGTTTCATGACCATCGAATTTCTGCTACAGTTGGATCGTCAACCGACAGGCCGAAAATGAGCGAATTCAATTTAATCGTCTGCCCGAATTGTGAAGCGATCAATCGCACTCCGCTTTCCAGGATGGCGGAGTTGCCCAAATGCGGAAAATGTAAAGCCCCGCTTTTCGATGGACATCCCATTGCGCTCCGCTCCGGGAGTTTCGACAGGCATATCAGGCATAATACCATACCGGTTGTGGTCGACTTCTGGGCGGCATGGTGCGGTCCATGCAAAATGATGGCGCCCCTGTTCGAAAAAGCCGCCATGGAACTCGAACCATCGGTCAGGCTGGCGAAACTCGATACCGAAGCCGAATCTTCCATCGCTGCGCAATACAATATACGCAGCATTCCCACATTTGCGATTTTCAGGGGAGGGCGCGAAATCGCGAGACAGGCAGGCGCGATGGATTACGCCGAGCTTGCAAGGTGGATCGGCACGAACGCTTTTCAGCGGTAAACCAGCACCGGGATCTTGCTGTGGGTGAGCACCTTGGACGTTTCGCTCCCCACCAGCAGACCTGTTATGCCCCTTCTGCCGTGAGAAGCCATCCAGATCAGATCGCAGTCATTGTCCTGCGCTGCCTTGATGATGCCTTCATAAACCTGGGGGCTGGTTTCGAAGCTGCAATCGCAATCGACACCGGCTTCCTGTGCGGATTTTTCGATGAATGACAGGCAATTCCTGGCATAAGCCTCGGCATTTTTTTCGAACAGTTCCACTGTCGCGGGATCGAAATAGCCGAAACTTTCCGAGGCGAGGACAGGCGAATACTCCTGGATCGCATGAAACCCGCTGATGCGCGCGCCGACCGATTTTGCGAATGCCACGGCTTTCTTGATGGCTTCTTCCGAGAGTTCGGTGCCGTCAGTGGGCAGCAGTATGTGTTTGAACATGGTGTTTCCTTTCCATTTCTACCAAGTTAAGCAGCGTATCAGGGTGTTGTAAAGCCGGTGAGTTGTTCCCGCCTCAACAGGAAGACATGGTCAGCCCCTCCCTCGGTGTCGAGCCAGGTGAATTCGATATCCTGAAATGCTTCTTCGAGTGCATCCCTGTTGTGGCCGATTTCGACTATGACGAGGCCGTCCGGGTTGAGGTGGGCCGCGCTTTCAGAAAGGATCCTCCTGGTCGCATCCAGTCCGTCCGCGCCGGAAGCGAGCGCAATCGCCGGCTCGTGAAGGTATTCCTCCGGCAGGCTTCCCATGGAGGCTGCATTGACATAGGGCGGATTGCTGACGATGAGATCGTAGGTTTTTCCGGCAAGGGAGGAAAACAAATCCGACCGGATGAGATCGACCTGAGATTGCAGCCCGTATGCCGCAACATTGCGTCTTGCAACTTCGAGCGCATCGAGGGAGATGTCGGCTGCATCGATGACGGCCCCCGGAAAGGCATGCGCCATCAGGATGGCAAGGCATCCCGAGCCTGTGCACAGGTCAAGCGCCTGCGTTACGCTATCGGGGTCGTCGATCCAGGGATAGAACTGCGCTTCGAGCAGTTCCGCGATGAACGAGCGGGGAATGATCACGCGTTCGTCGACGTAGAACCTGAAGCCCTTGAGCCAGGCCTCATGGGTGAGATAGGCGACAGGGACTCTTTCCGTGATGCGCCGCTCGATCAGGTTAAGTATCATGTTCCGCTCACCGGGCAGGAGTTTTGCATCCAGAAACGGATCGAGGTTGTCGTGCGGAAGATGGAGGGCCGACAGGATGAGGTAGGCGGCTTCATCCAGGGCGTTGGTGCAGCCGTGTCCGAAGGCGAGCTTTGCCTGGTTGAAGCGGCTCACTGCAAAGCGCAGCAGATCACGCAGCGTGAGAAAATGCGATTTCGCTTCTTCGAACATGTTCATTTGCCGTTCAGCAGGTATGCGATGGTTTTCATATAAATGGCATGCAGGGCCGGGATGTCGTCGACTGCAACGCATTCGTCTATCTTGTGTATGGTCGCGTTTACGGGGCCCAGTTCGATGACCTGCGGGCAGATGTCTGCGATGAAGCGGCCGTCGGAGGTGCCGCCCGAGGTGGAAAGCTCGGGCTCGATGCCCATGCTCGATTTCACCGCAGATGCAACCGCATCGACCAAGGATCCTTTCGGTGTGAGATAGGGTTTCGCGGACAGGGACCATTCCATGTCGTAATCGAGGCCGTGCCGCTCGAGCACATCATGAACCCTGGATTGCAGGGATTCCACGCTGCTTGCCGTGGAAAACCTGAAGTTGAGCAGGATTTCGACACTGCCCGGAATGACGTTGGTCGCCCCTGTGCCGCCGTGAATATTCGAAATCTGCCAGGTTGTGGGCGGGAAATATTCGTTGCCCTCATCCCACTGCATGATTGCAAGCTCGGCAAGCGCAGGCGCTGCAAGGTGGATCGGATTTTTTGCCAGGTGGGGGTAAGCAATGTGCCCCTGTATCCCTTTGACGATCAACATGCCGGACAACGAACCCCTCCTGCCGTTCTTGATGGTGTCTCCCAGCCTCGAGACGCATGTGGGTTCGCCTACGATGCAATAATCGATCGTTTCATTGCGCGCCTTGAGCGCTTCGACCACCTTGACCGTGCCATCGACTGCGATGCCTTCCTCGTCAGAGGTGATGAGCAGGGCAATCGACCCGCCATGATGGGGGTGTTGTTCCAGGTATGCCTCGATTGCAGTGATGAAGGCTGCAAGCGAGGTTTTCATGTCCGCAGCCCCCCTGCCGTAGAGCATGCCGGCGCGAATTTCCGGGGCAAAGGGATCGCTCTTCCACTTCTCGATGGGGCCGCTCGGGACGACATCGGTATGGCCGGCAAAACAGATCAGGGGGGAAGCATGCCCTTTTCTGGCCCACAGGTTGTCGACATTGCCAAAACGCATGCGCTCGATGGAAAAGCCCATTTTTTCGAGACGCTCTATCAGTATTTCCTGGCAGCCCGCATCATCGGGCGTCATCGAGCGGCGTGCGATCAGCGATTGGGCAAGTTCAAGCGTGTTCATGGTTCATTCATCGAAAAAGGATAGATAATGTTGTTCGTCGAAACCGACGAGCAGGCGATTTTCGGATTCGAGGACGGGGCGCTTGATCACACTGGGATTTTTCAGCATCAGAGCGATGGCGGCATTCGCGCTGGTGACGGCTGCCTTCTCGTCCTCACCCAGTTGTCGCCAGGTCGTTCCCTTGCGGTTGAGCAGATCCTGCCAGTTCACGCGCGCGATCCAGCGCTCCAGCAATGTCCCGCTTATGCCATCCTTCCTGAAGTCGTGGAAAGGGATAATGTGTCCGTGTTCTGCCAGCCATGTTCTGGCTTTTTTCACAGTGCTGCAATTGGGAATGCCGTATAGCTTCATGGTTTGCCGTCCATGTCGATCTGGAAATTGTTGAATGAACCCGTCCTGACCGCTTCGCCGTTTTTCACATGTTCCGAATATTCAATGAGCGACGAGAGATTGCTGGGGGAATCCGAGTGGTTCATCGCATCTTCATAGCTGATCTGGCCCGATTTGTAGAGCTTGTAGAGCGACTGCTCGAATGTCTGGCAGCCCGAAGCGAGGCTCTTTTCCATCGCTTCCTTGATCTGGTCGATTTCACCCAGTTTGATCAGCTCGGAAATATGCTTGGTGTTGGGCAGGATTTCGACGGCAGCCACGAGCTTGCCGTTGATCCCCGGAACGAGCCGCTGCGAAATGATGCACTTCAGGCTGATGGCGAGATCGGCCAGCAGGCTTGCTCTGGCTTCGTAGGGAAAGAACGTGATGATGCGACTCAGCGCATGGTAACTGTTGTTGGCATGAAGGGTGGACAGGCATAAATGGCCGGCCTGCGAAAAGAGCAGCGTATGCCTGAGCGTGTCCTTGTCGATGATTTCTCCTATCATCACGACATCCGGCGCCTCGCGCATCGCATTGGCGAGCGCGTTGGAATAGGAACGGGTGTCGGCTCCGACTTCGCGCTGATTGATGATGGATTTTTTGTGGGTGAAGCGGTACTCGATCGGATCTTCTATGGTCAGGATATGTCCGGTAGTGCGCTGATTGCGGTATTCGATCATCGATGCAAGCGTCGTCGATTTTCCTTCGCCTGCTGCCCCCACGACCAGCACGAGTCCGCGCTTTTCCATGATCAGTTCCTTGAGCATGGGAGGAAGCATAAGGGCATCGAGATCCTGGATGTGCTCCCGGATATAGCGGATGACCATGGACAGGCTTCCGCGCTGGAAAAAGACATTGACCCTGAATGTTCCGATATCGGCATGATGTGACGAGAAATTGATTTCCCAGTCAGACTCGAAATCCCGAATCTGCTGCTCGCTCATCATGTTGTAGGCGAATTCCTTGATCTTCGCCGAGTCCAGTATCTGGTTGTTGACCGGCCTCGTGATCCCGTTGATTTTGATGTGTATGGACGTTCCAGCAGAAAAAAACAGGTCGGATGCCTGTTTTTCCGCCATCAGCTTGAAAAGGGGGGTTAACACCATGTCTGTTCCGGAAGGATGGGTCAAATGCCTCTCAAAAGTTCGTTGATACTTGTCTTGGAGCGGGTTTTCGCATCGACCTGCTTGACGATCACCGCGCAGTAAAGGCTGTATTTTCCGTCTACGGAAGGCAGATTGCCCGAAACGACGACTGCGCCTGCCGGAATGCGACCGTAGCTGATCTCGCCGGTTTCCCTGCTGTAGATTTTCGTGCTTTGCCCGATATACACGCCCATAGAAATGACTGCGCCTTCGCCCACGATCACGCCTTCGACGATCTCCGAGCGGGCGCCGATGAAGCAGTTGTCTTCGATGATGGTCGGATTGGCCTGTATTGGTTCCAGAACCCCGCCTATCCCCACCCCGCCGGAGAGATGCACGTTCTTTCCGACCTGCGCGCAGGAGCCGACGGTTGCCCAGGTGTCGACCATCGTGCCTTCATCGACATAGGCGCCTATATTGACGTAGGATGGCATCAATACCACATTCTTCGCAATATGGGAACCTTTGCGTACTGCCGCAGGGGGAACCACGCGAAAACCGCCGTCGCGGAAATCCTTCGAATTGTAATCGGCGAACTTGGACGACACCTTGTCGTAGTAGTTGGTGTAGCCGCCTTTGATGAAGCCGTTGTCCTCTATCCTGAAAGACAGCAGCACCGCTTTCTTGATCCATTGATGGGTTACCCAGTCGCCTCCGATTTTCTCCGCCACCCTTAATTTTCCGGAATCGAGCTGATTCAGGACTTCCTGGATCGCCTCCTTGAGTTTAGGATCGACATTACGCGGCGTGATGTCGGCGCGGATTTCGAAAGCTTCGTCGATGATGGGTTGCAGTTCATGCATTATTATTCTTCCTCAATGTTGGGTGCTCAAGCTGGAGCACAGTTTGCCGATTCGCCCGGCGGCTTCGATACATTGCTCGAGCGGCGCAACCAGGGCGATGCGGACGAATCCTCTGCCGGGGTTCATGCCGCCCGAGTCCCTGGCAAGATAACTCCCAGGCAGAACAAGCACATTATAATCACGATAGAGTGCTTGCGCGAATTCGGTATCGGAGATGGGCGTTCTTGCCCAAAGATAAAACCCGGCATCCGGCATCTCCACCTGCAGTACATCGCGCAGGATGGGCATGACGGCCTCGAATTTCGCCCTGTACCGAATCCGGTTATCGAGTACATGCGCTTCGTCCTGCCATGCGGCGGTGCTCGCAAACTGAACGGCAGGATTCATGGCGCAACCGTGATAGGTGCGGTAGAGCAGAAATTTTTGCAGAATGTCGGCATTGCCTGCGACGAATCCGGATCTCATGCCCGGAACATTGGAACGCTTCGAGAGGCTGCTGAACATGACGAGATTTCTGAAATCGTGCCTGCACAAGCTTTTTGCCGCTTCGAGCGAACCCAGGGGAGGATCATCGAAATAGATTTCGGAATAACATTCGTCGGAGGCGATGACGAAGCCGTGCTTGTCGGAAAGATCGAATACCTGTTCCCATTCTTCCATGCTCATGACGCGGCCGGTCGGATTTGCCGGAGAACACAGGTAAAGCAGTTGCGCGTTTTCCCAAAGCGAAGCGGGTATCTGGTCGAAGTCGAGGGCGAAGCGGTTTTCGGGCGTGGTGTTGAGGAAGTGCGGCGTTGCGCCTGCAAGCAAAGCCGCGCCTTCGTAAATCTGGTAAAAAGGATTGGGACAGATGACAGCCGGCGCAGGCTTGCGGGAATCGACCACGGCATGCGCAAATGCAAACAGAGCTTCCCGGCTTCCGTTGACAGGCAAAATCTGGGTTTTGCCATCGAGCGCCACCCGATAGCGTTTTTTCAGCCATCCTGCTATGGATTCCCTCAGCGCATCGCTCCCCTGTGTTGTGGGATAATGGGAAAGACCGCCCAGATTCCGAGCCAGCGCATCCCTTATGAATGCGGGAGTTTCATGCTGCGGCTCCCCGATCGAAAGCTTGATCGGGAAATACGCGGGATTCGGAGTGACTCCCTGGCAAAGCGCAGCCAGGCGCTGAAAAGGATAGGGTTGCAGTCGTGCTAGATCGGGATTCATGCAGGCTAACGTTCAAAATTCTTGATTATAATGTTCCGCACCAGCTTATCCAAACAAATTCCGGTATTTTCCCTCCTGACTGGGGCGACTGTGTGGGGACTTTTCTGGTATCCCTATCGCATCCTTGCCGCGCTCGGGATGTCCGGATGGATGTCGCTGACCCTGAGTTACATGGCTGCGCTGATTCTGGGCATGGCGTTCTTTCGCAAAAGCATATGGTCTCCCGGATTTTCCTGGATGCTGCTCTGGATAGGCATATCGGCCGGGCTGTGCAACATCGGCTATGTGCTTGCGATGATAGATGGCGAAGTCATGCGGGTGCTGCTCCTGTTTTATCTGGCCCCGTTCTGGACCGTCCTGCTTGCCAGGATGATTCTTGGCGAAAAATTGAGCGCACAGGGCATCCTGGTAATGTCATGCGCCATGGCAGGGGCTGTGGTGATGCTATGGGATCCGCAGCGCGGCAGCATTTTTCCTCAAAGTAAAGCCGAATGGCTGGGACTCGGGGCGGGATTCATGTTTGCATTGTCCAATGTACTTGCCAAAAGCGCGCAGGCCTACAGCATCGAGGCAAAATCGGCCAGCATTTCGGTCGGCGTGGTGGCGGCAGGCCTGCTCTTTGAATTTTTTCACCCTTCTGGGGAGGGCTTTTCAGTCTATGCGCTGATGCTTCTGGCCGTCATGGGCGCAGTCATCTTCGCGGTGAATGTCGTGATGCAATATGGCCTGACCCACACCCCGGCCAACAGGGCCATAGTCATTTTACTGTTCGAACTGGTCGTGGCAGCCGTATCGTCCTATTTTCTCGCCGGGGAAGCGATGACTTTGCGGGAATGGCTGGGGGGCGGCATGATCGTTGCCGCCAGCCTGCTTTCCGGGAAACTGGAAAAGGTTTAGCCCGAAAATTTCACGATAGAGGGTCGGCGGAAGGGTAAAACCCGCATAAAATATGGTTTCCCGACCGTATTTATGAG
>JAIELG010000032.1 GCA_019753155.1 Burkholderiales bacterium | reverse complement strand
TCGCATTGCCATCACTCCGTTTCACAATGCCGCTATTTTACCAAATCAAGTGAATGCCCGGGTTTTTCAGCAGCCTGTTAGCACCTGAAATCACAGTTCTCCTGAAAGATGGTACATCAGGCCTTATTCGGTGCAGAGAGAGGCAGTTTGAGAGAGGCCTCTCAAAAACGGACTATCTGAAACTGAACAAGCAACGCGTTGGCGACAATACTGACGAAATGGTTGGTATGTCGCAGAAGGAAATTGAATTGACGCGCAATAACTGGGAAGAGGAGAGAGCAAAAGATCCGAAGAAAGGAGAAAGAATTCCTGGTTACATGTTTAGGGATTCCCGGTCTCGGCCATTATTGACGATCCACTTTATTCAATGCGTCTCTCCCCAGGAAAGTCCAGAGAAAATGATGCGCCCGGAGGAAATCGAAGCTCCCATCATGGTCGCCATCAGCCTGAGCTTCCCTGATTTTGACCCAAACGCTTCGGATGAAGAAAAAAAGGTGGTCTATCGTCTGAACAAGGTGGCCATGCGTGAGATATTAGGGGAGGAAGAGGAGCTCGGTGATGACGAAGATTGAATCGCTCTGGCAGGAGCTTCGTCTGAAGAGTGTTAGCGAATCTCTTATGGAGGGAGACTTCAGGCTGGTTCGCCTTGCCTCTGAGTCTCTTCAAAATATTCAAGCCGGTATGGATGGTGCTGGAAATGTGATGCTTGCCATCGAGATCCACAGCCGCCCACCAGAAATTGATATTGGTACGAAGGCCTTGGAGTATTTTCGCCATCAACGAGTTGGTGGTAGTTGGCTGATGGTACTCCGCCTGACCCGGAATGAACTGGAACCGGTCTTTGGCCGTCTATGCCAGGATCTTGTTGACGCGGCTGCCTTGGTTCCCAGCCAGGCAGCGTTGATAAATCTACTCAGGCAACGACTACTTCTGTGGAAAAAGCTGTTCCAGAGCGGGAATGCTGGCTGTCTTGAAAAGTTTCAAATCAAAGGGCTAATGGCAGAATTGCTTGCGCTCAGGTCTTTTCTGAAAAGTAACCAAGGTGGCATGGCTGATATTGTCGTTGCTTGGACTGGCCCCCTCAAGACGGACCAAGATTTTTTATTCTCCGACTTGGCGATAGAGGTCAAGGCCGTAGCTCCTACTGCAGATCGCATTGGGATAGCTTCTGTCGAGCAACTCGAACCAGCCGCTACGCCTCTCCAGCTCTGGATATACTATTTGAGGGAAGCGGCACCAGACGAAAACAGCTGCCTGTGTCTCATGGATCTGATTGCTGAACTGGAAAGCATGTTGTCCAGCACTTCTAATGGACTTTTGGTTTTCAGAGAGCGCCTGCTTGAGGCTGGCTATGTCGAACATGAATGCTATGAGTCTGCGTGCTTCAACATCATGAAAACAGATAAATATCTTGTTTCTGAGAATTTCCCAAGGCTGAGGCAGGCAAACATACCTGAAGGGGTTTCTGAAATAACATATAGTCTCGCAATATCTGCGATAGCACCATTCAAGATTCTGGAGCATTCGGATGCAGCCTGAAGAATTTCTTGTTGAACTCGGTCAGATCGTTGCCAGAAGAAGCAAATTCAGTCACTTGGTTGATACGCTGGCATTTGTTAATGAAGTTGCAGAACGTCTGGAAGAAGATCCTGTCTTTGGAGAGTTTGAACAGGCCGAGTGGGAGGGAACAGGGTCAAAGAAGCGAATGATGAAGTTACACGGCTACACTCACCTTGAAGAATCTGACGGAAGCATTGGCCTTGTGATCGGCAAGTGGGGCGACATTACCCAGCCAACCAACTTCAGCAGTGCCAGTGCCGCTGAGCTTTCGGGGAGGCTGGAAAATTTTGTCCGGGAGTCCATTGAAAACGACTTGTTCGAGAAAATTACCGAAGCCAATCCAGCCTATGAGCTGGCCTATCAGCTGTATAACGAGAGAAAGAGAATAAGCAGGATCCGGCTGCACATTTTGACCAATCTGAGTCTGAGCAGCAAGTTCAGGGAAGAACTCCAAGGTGAGGTTGCGGGGATTCCATTTGAGCGGCACATCTGGGATCTACCGAGGCTCATGGCTCTTTATCAGTCAAGTCGTGAGCGCGAACTGGTTGAAATCAATTTGCCTGATTTTGGCCAGACCGGCATTCCTTGCATAGAGGCAACTGGGGACAACTCCTGCAAATCCTTTCTTTGTGTCATCAAGGGTGACCTTCTTGCAGATCTCTTCGATCGTTATGGAAGCCGTCTGCTCGAGGGTAACGTGCGATCGTTCCTTGGCATGCGAGGCGGGGTGAACAAGGGGATCCGGAAAACAATCCAGGATCAGCCATCTCTCTTTTTTGCCTATAACAACGGGATTGCGGCAACCGCGTCTGATGTCATTATTGAAAACATTCATGGCCAGCCAACCATCACAAAGATCACTGACCTGCAGATTGTGAATGGTGGCCAGACAACGGCCAGCGTGCTTAATGCAAGAAAGAAGGACAGACTTTCTCTCGAGAATGTTTCCGTCCAGATGAAGCTGACAAAGGTTAATCAGATCGAGGCACATGATCTGGTTCCGAGAATTGCGGAATATGCTAACACCCAGAACAAGGTGAATGTGGCCGACTTCTTTGCCAACCACCCCTTCCACCGGAAAATGGAGGAGATATCGCGTCGTCTGCTCACGCCGGCACGGGCAGGGATGCGTATTCAGAGCAAGTGGTTCTATGAACGGTCACGTGGCCAATATCAGAACGAGCGTCTCTATCTTAGCCAGTCTCAGAAAAATGCCTTCGATAGCGAATATCCGCCAAACCACTTGGTAAATAAAACGGATCTGGCGAAATTTGACAACACATGGAATGAGAAGCCCCAGTGGGTTAGCCTTGGTGCTCAGAAGAACTTCATAAAGTTTGCCGCAAAGTTCGAAGGTGCCAAGGATCAGGGACAGGCTGCATACTGGGAAACCATTAGTCCGCATTACGGCGAAGCCTATTTCAGACACATGATGGCAGTCGCCGTCATCTGGAAAACCATGGAAAAGATTGTCGATGAAGCGAGGGGCGACTGGTATGAAGGCGGTTACAGGGCAAATATAGTAACCTACACTATCGCCAAACTGGCTCATCTTGCGAGAAGCCAGGACAGGGAAATTGATCTTGAGGCAATCTGGAACAGGCAGGTGGCTAGCCCGGAGTTATCCAGAATTCTGTCCAGCATGGCCCATCAAGTTCAAGACGTTCTGGTTAATCCACCTGAAGGGGAGAAAAACGTCGGGGAATGGTGTAAAAAAGATCAATGCTGGAAAGACGTCATGGATCTGGAACTATCCTCACCACATCTCAGCGAAGTCACCATAAGCAAAGAAGAATTTAACCTCCAGAAAACAGAGGAAAAAAAACAGGGAGCAATTGATGACGGGATATCCATTCAGGAAACCATACTTGGCTTGACGACCTCAGGATACTGGAATGCCCTCTACCTCTGGGACCAGAGTAGAGAGCTTTTTACACCTCAAGAACTGTCCCTGCTTTTAAAGGCAAGTACTATCCAAGGCGTTTTCAAGATTGCGCTGGAAAAAGACTGGAGACGTCTTATTCAGGTCAGAGACAAGGCTGATGATGAAGGTTTTCGTTACAGTTAGTTTGTTTGGGGCATCAGCTTACCTAAGAATTTCTGCTATGGCATGTGCATATATTGGTATGAATTTGGATTCATAGCATACAAATCCGTTGATATTGCCCGGTACGAGTTTCATGGCTTCAATTGATTTCTGTTTTCAACGTAATATTCTCCAACGTGAGTTTACCATGTTGGCACGTTGCAAAATTATTCCAGACAACCCCATATGACTGATATCGTCGACAGGGAAACTAGATCACGCATGATGGCCGGCATCAAGGGTAAAAATACCAGGCCAGAAATGGTTGTCCGGAAGCTCCTTCATGCTGCAGGCTTTCGATTCAGATTACATCGCCGTGACTTGCCTGGGATTCCTGACATAGTATTGCCGAAACACCAGGCAGTCATCTTTGTTCATGGCTGTTTCTGGCATATGCACGAAGATTGCAGCTATGCAAAAATGCCGAAATCAAATGCCGCTTTCTGGAAGCTTAAACTTGAATCCAATCGTTCACGAGATGAGCGTAATGTAAAACTGCTTCTTGATGCTGGTTGGAGAGTTCTTGTAGTATGGGAATGTGCCATAAGAGATGCGTTATTATCTGACAAGCTTGGTCACTCGGTAGTGCATTGGATTTTGAGCGATCACAAACATTCCGAGTACCCATGCAAAACCATATTCTGATTCCATTTCATTACAATATCAAGCCAGCTTTACCGCCATGCAATATTTCCCTGACGATCCTTGCAATTTTATATGCGAGCAATGGCGGTACTGCATTCCCGACTTGTTGATATTGTTGGGTTCTGTTCCCCATGAAGAAATAGTTGTCAGGAAACGTTTGTAACCTGGCAGCTTCCCGGACCGTCAAGCTGCGACACTGCGCCGGATCGGGATGAATGAAATAATGACCGTCCTTGGAGATATGACTGGTAATGGTTGTGGATGGTGAATTCCACCGCTGCACTTTAAACCGATCGGCAAATTTTCCCGTTTCCCAGTTCTCGTGATTCGGGCGCAAACCGTCAAGCGAGAACTGCTCATGCCCCTTTGGGCATACCCCGAAGGCTTTTGCATAAGCTGCCGCATAGCCATAGCGCCCAAGATCGCTCGGCATATGACTGCGGGCCTCATGATTCAGCCATACTTTCAGATTGGCATCATGGTACCAGTTTAGAATTCCATGGCTGTGTAATGCATTTTGCATGGGCATGCGAAGCGCTCCGAATGTCAACGTCTCATTTACTGATGTGGCCAATTCCAGGAGGGCATCTGCCAACTCAGTCTGTTTTTTTAGGGTAGCTTCTTCTGCAAGTCTGGACATAAGATTTCTGACTAAAATCCCCCATTCCATGCCTGTATCTTTTCTCCGGCTAATCCTGCTGCGCAATTTAGGCAATTCAGCAATGACTTCTCTAACTGAAACACTGTCCTCTTCTCGCAATAACTCAAATCTACCTGAAATATCCTCTCTTATCCCAAGTAAAATGACTCGATGCCGCGCCTGAGGAATGCCGTATTTTTCCGCTCTTATTATGAAGTCTCTTGGATCAAAGGCCACCAGATCCATTCCTTCTTCAAAGTGGTTGGTATTGACGAGCGAATGAATCCGATATCTCTTACTGGGACAGGCGGGTTCCAGCGCAGCACCCGGGTTGGAAAGATCACGCAAAATGTCCTGAAAGATCTGTCTCCCGCCAACACTGGAAGACAGAATTCCCTTGACATTTTCCATCACGAAAACTGCTGGTTGGCGTGTCTGGATGATACGCAAGTATTCCCTGTACAAAAAATGTCTGGGGTCTTTCTCGGGAAGATACTCTGGTATGCCGGCATTTCTGGAGCGACCTGCCAGCGAGTAAGCCTGACAGGGCGGTCCACCTATCAATACACATTCATCACCTGATTTGAGTCGATCATCAAGAAGCTTATCTAGCGTCTCGTTGTCCCTGGCGTTGCCCAGCGTCAGCTGTAGCGCCTCTTGCCCTGCTTGCTCCCAGAGTTTCTTGCTGGTTTCATCATATGGGGTTGCGGCTTCGCCGTTGCAATACCGGTAATAACTTCCGGCATCACCCCATTGGCCACGCAGTAATCTATAAAAGCTTCTGAGTCGTAACGTTTCGCGCGCGGATGATTCCATCTCTGCCGATACAACAATTCGGAATGCCTTGCCTTCATCAAGGGATGAAAATCCTTCACCAAGCCCGCCAGGGCCGGAAAACAGGTCAATTACGGGTGTTGGTGGCATGAGTGTTCAGATTTTCAGGGATGAGCGGGGATGCCCCGTTTTACTGGTAGCGGGATTTTATTTTTTAGGTTTTGCTACAAATCTGGCTGGAAATTATCGCGCCGGAAGCGTAGCTCTGAAAACAGGGTAGGCAGCTTCATAAACATCATTTCCATGATGCGCGAACATTGCATCAAGCAGGCATCTCAGTTGGTCATTTTCCAGCGGACTGAAAAGTTTCGCCCCGCTTTTGATGCAAATGATGTCTGCCGGGTCGTCATCCGGGTGAAAAAGCAAACCTTTCTCCTGCATGGTGGAGAACCATTTGTGTACTTCGGTAAATGAAAACCCAGGCAAGCGGGGGATTCTGGATAAGGGCATGGCAATTTCCTTCAGATATCTCCGCAAGATTTTACCACACATTTACCTTTGCAATTCGCACTACATTGATTATATTATCAATAATATGCATTGACTCATGAAATTCTGGTGCTTGGGGTGCTGAGTCTTTTCAGTTGCGATCGCATTGATTTCCGGGTTGCGGCTGTGCATCTTCCCGAAAGGCGGCCGGCAGGCAAGGGCCTGGTTCGGGTTTTGTTCAGTATGCGGCCATTTTTTGAATGCCTGGGCGGGCTCCTGAAGCTATCCGGTTTTATCGTGAACACCACCCATTACCTGATCCCGGAAAAAAGATTGATCGCCATCCCACCCGGTATGGAGCGCAACCGGTCGTCGTTGGTCCATATTTCGTAACAATGGCAGGAACTGGCGGTAGCAAGATGCAGGGCATCGGGCGTTTTCAGGCGATTCTGTGCGCGAAGTTCAGCCGCCATACGATATGACGCTGGAGTCATTTCAAGCTGTTCGCATTGGCGAAAAAACTGCTCATATCGATCCACCAGAATCTGTCTGTCCTCCCGCAGCGGCACCACAAGGCATTCAAGCTCAACCAGGGGGAAATGCAGAAAATCTTTCCGGGAGATTTGCTCAAAGCGTTCGTGACTACCGGGCCGAAAAGCGGGTGAGCCTCGACAAAATAAATGACGATGCAGGCATCCAGGTAGACGCGCTTCAATCCCATGCGTTGCGTTCTTCTTCAATGCCTGCGTCTATCGCTTCGGGCGTGCGGCGGATCGCCTCAGGGAGCGGGTTTTCTTCCAGAAACTTTAGCAATGCCGCAGCACTGCCGTGTTCCGGGCTTGCAAGTGGTTCGACGGGTGACTCCAGCAATGTCAGGATGGCGCGCGTGGGGACGGAAACGTGCACTTCCTCCAGAAGTCGAACCACTCCATGAGCATCCACGATGGCTTCGACGGTTTGCAGCATGGTTATCTCCTGGAAATGCTCATGTCCGATTCTTGATGCAACCGGGCGACTTGTCAATCCAATTTATCCGGAAGAGGGGGCAGTATATGAAATTCGGAATTGGGGCGCACAATACCAATTTCACCAGCCCGATCCATCAGGGTCACCCCCTGAACACCTTCTCCCCATGCCATTTCAGAAATTCCGGGGCAGGGGCGAATTTCTCGGGAAGGCGGATTTTGACGCCTTCCAGGGAAACCAGGGCTTCGGCGGCGAAGGGATCGTCGCGAAGCCTCGATAGTTCGGGAGAAACGGAAACGGTGAGGTCGGGCTTCACCGTGATGAGCCCCCGGTCGAAAGCCTTGTCGTGCAGCACGTTGAGGCAGAGCCCGTTTTGCGGGTTGAGGCGGTTTTTGCCGTCCTCGTTCCAGGGAACGATATGGCTCGCAACCAGAAGGCGGGAATCGGACAATCCCGTGATGCAGCAGCGCCCGACATAGCTGCTCAGGATCATCCTGCGGAAAACGGATTGCTTGGTCCTGATTTCGACTTCGCTCACGCGCGTCGTCTCGATATCCTGCCGCTCGAATATCTCCGGCTCGATGACTTTCGACGCTTCGACCAGGCGCCCCTCCCAGTCCGCGCTGAATTCGCTCCAGACCTCCCGGTCGAGGTTCGATGCGTTGCCGAGTCCCGTCCTCCCGGATTCGGCGATCACCGGGTCGAGGCTCGCGAAATTCACCAGCTTCATCGCGACAGCCGAAGGCGTCCTGCCTATCCTGTCGGCGAGCGCGATGATTTCCGGGTTGCGGCTGTGCATCTTCCCGAAAGGCGTCCGGCAGTACAGCGCAAGCGCGAGGCGCAATTCATCCTTCGTCCACTTGTTCATCGGAGTCGGTCGGCGGTTTTATCCTGCGATTCTGCGCCCCGTCCGCACCGAATTCAAGCCGTCAGGTCGATCTCGCCGCCGAATCCTGAAGGAACCACCCCCCGAACACCCGCGCCACTTCAGGAATTCCTGGATTCCGGCTGGAAATTTCTTCGATCATGGAGTAGATTGAACGATTATGATCGGCATGATGAATGAGGAGTGGAACATGGCATCGACGACAACCGAAACCATGGTAAAAATGGTCGAGACGTTACCCCCGGAACTCCATGAGCGGGTGCTCGAACATATGCGGGAATTCATCGAGGACATACTGGAAGACGCGAAATGGAATGAATCATTCGCCAAGTCCCAAAGCAAGCTCGCTGCCGCCGCTTCCCAGGCCAGAAAGGAAATCGCCCAAGGCAAGGCGGTGCCATTGGACCATGAAAAATTGTGAATTCGGCAACGCTTCCTTCCTTCTGGGAAGGCTATTGCAAGCTGGATCAAAATACCCGTGCGCGGGCAAAAAAAGCTTATCTGCTGTGGGCCGAAAACCCGTTCCATACGTCCCTTCGCTTCAAATGCATCAATCGTGAAGAAAGCATCTGGTCGGTCAGGGTAACTATGGGATACCGGGCATTGGGCATTCTGGAGCAGGATACCGTCACATGGTTCTGGATAGGCAACCATGACGAGTATGAACGGTTTTTTGGCTAAAGCTTCATCGCGATTTCGTGCCAGGTCTTGAAATATCAGTTTTACGCTGCTCGAACTCGTCGGCCGTGAACTCGGTGCCCTCGGCTATCGAAGGGTCGGATAGCGCCGGAAATCCGGGGGACATTATTCCTGATTCGTGCATCAGCGGGTTCGTCTTTTTATCCCGGGCCCCCGTCTTTTCCGAACCCTGTTCCACCCTGAGTTCGATTTCATGCGACGGCTGCACGAGCCCGGCAAATCAGGCTGCGGCGAGCTGTAGCGGCAACTGGAAATGTCCTTCGACTATGCCGCGGACGGTGATGTCCTCGTCAAGATCGTCCCAGCGCAGCGCGGTGCCGTCGAGACGCAGGCAGACCTTTTTCAGGGCTTCGTCGCTCGCGTTGCGCAGCAGTTTGAATCGTTCCGCCGGAAAGCCGATCTGGCGACCGTCGGTCAGTTCGATGAACACCATGCGCCCGTCTGACCATGCCCTGACCGCGCAATACTCCAGTTCACCCTTCGAAGAATTCATGCCATCTCTCCATGAAGAATTGTTCCCGTTCGAATACCGTATTTTCTATCCGGCGCAGCTCGATGGGGCTGATGTTCCTGCTCCTTGCCAATCTCACGGGGGCCAGCCAGAATTTGCATTCCCCGTTACCCGTATCGACGTGGATATGCGCAGGCTCCGTCCCTTCGTCGGAATAGAAATGGAAGCGCCATCCAGAGAGCCGCAATACGGTTGGCATGTTTACCCTGATTTCCTCGCAAGGTATTTGATGCTCTAATGATAATCCCTTTTCAGCACCTGTACATCCATCTGCGCGAAAAACCCCGGGTATGCGAAATCCGGATACCCCCCCCATTCGATGCATCTTCCCGAAAGGCGTCCGGCAGTACAGCGCCAGGGCAAGCTTGAGTTCTGGTTTCGTCCAGTATGCGGCCATTTTTCGAATGCCTGGGCGGGTTCCTGAAGCTATCCGGTTTTATCGTGAACACCACCCATTACCTGATCCCGGAAAAAAGATTGATCGCCATCCCACCCGGTATGGAGCGCAACCGGTCGTCGTTGGTCCATATTTCGTAACAATGGCAGGAACTGGCGGTAGCAAGATGCAGGGCATCGGGCGTTTTCAGGCGATTCTGTGCGCGAAGTTCAGCCGCCATACGATATGACGCTGGAGTCATTTCAAGCTGTTCGCATTGGCGAAAAAACTGCTCATATCGATCCACCAGAATCTGTCTGTCCTCCCGCAGCGGCACCACAAGGCATTCAAGCTCAACCAGGGGGAAATGCAGAAAATCTTTCCGGGAGATTTGCTCAAAGCGTTCGTGACTACCGGGCCGAAAAGCGGGTGAGCCTCGACAAAATAAATGACGATGCAGGCATCCAGGTAGACGCGCTTCAATCCCATGCGTTGCGTTCTTCTTCAATGCCTGCGTCTATCGCTTCGGGCGTGCGGCGGATCGCCTCAGGGAGCGGGTTTTCTTCCAGAAACTTTAGCAATGCCGCAGCACTGCCGTGTTCCGGGCTTGCAAGTGGTTCGACGGGTGACTCCAGCAATGTCAGGATGGCGCGCGTGGGGACGGAAACGTGCACTTCCTCCAGAAGTCGAACCACTCCATGAGCATCCACGATGGCTTCGACGGTTTGCAGCATGGTTATCTCCTGGAAATGCTCATGTCCGATTCTTGATGCAACCGGGCGACTTGTCAATCCAATTTATCCGGAAGAGGGGGCAGTATATGAAATTCGGAATTGGGGCGCACAATACCAATTTCACCAGCCCGATCCATCAGGGTCACCCCCTGAACACCTTCTCCCTGTGCCATTTCAGAAATTCCGGGGCAGGGGCGAATTTTTCGGGGAGGCGGATTGTCCGTCCTTCCAGCGACACCATGTTTTCAACGGCGAAGGGATCGTCGCGCAGCCTCGATAGTTCGAGAGAAACGGAAACGGTGAGGTGTTTTCCATGGCCGTTGCAGTCAGTGTACCCAAGACCTTGACGACGCCCTCGCTCAGGGTGAAAATTTTATCCAGTCTGATCCAGCTCGTTTTTGGCAAAGCCCCCGTGGCGAGCGAATCATTGTCGATTTGAACTGCATCTTCCGGGGTTTGCACGGAAGTGACGGCAAGCCCGATGAAATCACCATGCCTGTCCGTATCCGTCAGCACCAGAACCGGCCGTTTTTTGGAAGATTGCAGGTCGGCATAGGGAAAGGGGATGAAAACAAGGTCGCCCGGCTTACAGCCCATTCCAGACCTCTTCTTCCGGATTGTCCCAGACATGACTCATGGCTTGTGCCTGGGCCGACTTCAATTCCTCGGCCTGCGGGTCGCGAAGCCCGTATTTGATTTCGATGTAGCCTATGAAATCGAGCACTTCCTGTGCGAGCGGCTCCGGCAGATGGCATGCTTCCCGGTAGATTTTTTCAGCCGTATTCATTTCCTCACCTCACGGATTTCTTCCTGGAAACATAGTTTACTACGCTTTCTCCGGGAATGACGCCCGATAATCGAGGACAAACTCGGGGACGCAATACCCGATTCGTGTTGTTTTTTCCATCCCGAGGCGAAATTCCCGCCGAACGACTATCCTGCCCGTTTGAGCGAACCATTTCATCTGCCGAAGCAGCAAGAGCCCGGAGTGCATTGACTTTGTACGGGATCGGGGCTAATGTTGTCGCATGAGCAAAGCCCTTTCCCCGATGGAATCCGGGTTCGCAACGGAAGAAGAAGCGGAGGCCTATGACCGCTGGTTCCGTGCCAGGGTGCAGGCGTCCCTCGACGACCCGCGCCCCAACATCCCTCACGACGAAGTAATTGCCGAAATGCGCCGACTCGTCGAGGACAGGCGTCACGAAAAAGATGCTCGTAGCGTGGCGACCTGAAGCTCGCGCAGCGCTTCGGGCAATTTTAAGCCACATCGCAGAACGAAACCCCGCTGCAGCATTCAACCTGTTCGAGGAAATCGAACGCTCGGCCTCTGCACTTCCCCAGCATCCCTATCTTTATCGCCATGGCCGCGTCGCCGTGACCAGAGAAATTGTCGTGCACCCGAACTACGTAGTGGTTACTCGCGTTACCGCCGATTCCATCGGAATCGTCAGCGTTCTGCACTCCCGGCAACAGTACCCGTAAATTCACCATGGGAACGCATCCTCCCGAACGGCGTCCGGCAGTACAGCGCCAGCGCGGGTACGGATTTCGTCCGGCATGCGGCCATTTTTGAATTCCGGGGCGGGTTCCTGGAATTGTTGGTTTTACGGCTGCGGGCTGTCAACCCGGCCCTGCAATGTGCTCCTCTTGAGCGCCCGTGCGACTTCCGGGATTCGGAATGGACTTTTTAGTGGAATTTGCCATGACAAGACATTGCTCGACAAGAGATGGGGCAAAGACTATGATTCACCGAATAAATCGAGGGAAATTCACCATGCGGGCAGAACGTTTGATTGCAACAACCGATGCGGAGGGGCATTTGACCGGTTTGCCGAAATTGCCCCCGAACAAAAGAGTGGAAGCGATATTCCTGGTCCTCGATGATGCTCCCGGCGAGGCTGTTCCAAACGGCACGATCCTGGCCCGCTTGGCTCGGGACGCGGCCCAAACCGGTGTGGCCGAGAAATTCGGCGACCCTGTCGAATGGCAACGGGAGACGCGCCGCGATCGACCTTTGCCCGGAAGGGATCCCGGATGATATTGCTCGACAGCAATATCATCATCTACGCCATGAATCCGGACTTGCCGCAGGTCGCAGGGTTTCTGGAAGGACGGCGCTGCTTCGCTTCCGAAATCACCCGCCTTGAAGTCATGGGTTACCATCGTCTGACGAATGCGGAGTACGCGCTGTTCGAAAGCTTCTTCGCCAACATCGAATTGCTCCATGTTTCTTCCAATGTGATCGATCAGGCCACCCTTCTACGGCGCAAGCGCAACATCGGCACCGGAGACGCCATTATCGCAGCTACGGCACTGATACACCGATTGTCTCTCGTGACACGAAACGTCAAAGATTTTGCCTGGATCGGAGAACTGGTCATCACCGACCCATTAAAATCTGTGTAAGGATCGGATTTCTGGTTTGACCGAAAATCCCGGAGGCGCAATGCCAACATCCCGTCCGATCCCCATGCTGTTTCGCTTGCACAAGTCAGCAACGATCATCCTCTGGTCGCCCGTGCAATTTCAAGAATTTCGGGGCGGAACAATTTTTTTCCGGGTTGCGGCTGTGCATCTTCCCGAAAGGCGTCCGGCAGTAAAGCGCCAGGGCGAGGAGAAGCTCGTCTTTGGTCCATTTGTTCATCGGATTGGCCGGCGGTTTCCATCTTGGGACTCCGCTCCCCGCCCGCACCGAATTCAAGCCGCCTCCAAACCCGATTCCGACTGCAGAACCTTTCAGCGAATCATTTGATTTCCAGCAGCGCCTTGATCTTGCCCCGCACTTCCTGCATCTGATCCACCGAAACCCTGCCCTTGTATTTCGCATTCCGGGCCTGCCAGTCGAGATTCTTCACCTGATCCGCCAATACGGCGCCGGTGACGGAGGGATTGCCTCCAATTGCAACCTCGAAGGGATAGCCCTTTACCTGATTCGTGATCGGGCAGCAAACCATCATCCCGGTCTTTGCGTTGTATCCGGCAGGCGATATCACCAGCGCCGGACGCTTTCCCCTTTGCTCATGCCCGGTTTGCGGATCGAATTCCAGCCACACGACATCGCCAGGCGCCGGTACATAAGATTTCGGCGCTACCATAGCTCCCGGCCGACCGGCTTGCCGAAATCGAGCGGCGAATGAGCATTCTCCGCAGTGATGCCCGCCAACAGTTTGTCGATGTCGTATTCCTGCTTTACCACAGGTTCGAGCACCACATATCCGTTTTCCACGCGGACATCCACGGTCTGATCGAGCGAGAGTTTTGCGGCATCGAAGACGGCAGCAGGGATCCTCACAGCCGCGCTGTTGCCCCATTTTTTGATGATCACTTCCATATCGCCCCTCTAGTGATATTCCAGTATGGAGGCAACCCGCGCCAGTGTCAACCATGTTGATACAAGGACTCCGGATTTCTCGCGTAGTTTCGAAACAGCCGCCCGAACTCGCCGGCCATGAACCCGGTGCCATCGGCTATCGAAGGATCGAATAGAGCCGGGAATCCGGGGGACATCATTCCTGATTCGTGCATCACCGGGTTCGTCTTTTTATCCCAGCCCCCCGTCTTTTCCGAACCCTGTTACACCCTGAGTTCGGGTTTCGTCCAGTATGTGGTCATTGTGTGAATTCGTGGGCAGGTTGCTGGAATTGTTGGGTTTTTCGGCGGAAGCTGCAAACCCGGCCTTGCTTGCGGCAATTCGGGCTGTCTCCCGCTACTCCGGCCAAATCAGGCGGGCCGAAAGGTCTTCATCACCTCCGGGGAATATATCGATCCATATCCAGCGCACCGTGGAATACGCCGAGGATGGCGATGTCTCCGTCCATTCGATGAAGATAGGCGATGCGGTAATGACCGTAGAGAAGGATGCGAACAACGCCCTCCGTCTCCGGTCTGTATTCATGGCCAATTTGCGGAAAATCTTTCAGAATCTGGGCGCGCCGATAAATTTCGGATACGATCTTTCTGGCTGCGACGGGATTGTCCCGGCTTATGTAGTCATGGATATCTGCGAGCCAGCTTTCGGCCTCGTTCGTCCACGTTATTTTTGCCACGATTGAATACGGGTTGCCATGTCTTCGTCTGACACGACCCGACCCGCACGAAAATCTTCCAGTCCTCGCTCCACCATGCGTTCGAAAGCGAGTTCACGCATGATTTCATCATAACTTGCATCTTCGGGTTGCCCGTCGATAACTTCAAGCATTCTGACCTTTACAGATGCTGGCATGACCTGTCCTTTCGATACCACCATACGACTTTCAATTTAATGCACAATTGGAAAAATAGCCAGAGACATCAGAAAAAATCCGAATCCATGGGGATGCAGTCTAATATGTTGGCGGCAGGCGCCACGTCACGCCTCGACAAAATAAATGACGATGCAGGCATCCAGGTAGACGCGCTTCAATCCCATGCGTTGCGTTCTTCTTCAATACCGGCGTCTATCGCTTCGGGCGATCTCGTGCCAGGTCTTGAAATATCAGGTTTACGCTGCTCGAACTCGTCGGCCATGAACTCGGAATCCTCGGCTATCGAAGGATTGAATAGAGCCGGGAATCCGGGGGACATCATTCCTGATTCGTGCATCACCGGGGTCGCCTTTTTATCCCGAGGCGAAATTCCCGCCTTTCTCGAACCCTGCCCCCAAACCGGGGATTCCCCCTTCTGCGCCGCCGTGGCGCAGGCAGTCGAAGAACGATTCGCCAAACCCGGCTTTGTCAGCAAGTGCCCGGCACGGTAAAATGAATTCAAACGACAACCGGAACTCCTATATGACTCATGTTCACCCTGCTTTCGAATGGCTGCGCTCCGAAAAAATCGCATCGCTCAATCTCACCGTCGAGGAATACCTGCACAAAAAAACGGGCGCGCAGCATTTTCACCTGAGCGCAGACAATCCCGAGAATGTTTTCTTCGTCGCATTGCGCACGGTTCCACAGGATTCGACAGGGGTCGCGCATATCCTGGAGCATACCGCGCTGTGCGGGAGCGAACGCTACCCCGTGCGGGATCCTTTTTTCATGATGATCAGACGTTCGCTCAACACGTTCATGAACGCCTTCACCTCCAGCGACTGGACCGCCTATCCTTTCGCCAGCAAGAACAGAAAGGACTTCGGGAATCTGATCGAAGTCTATCTCGACGCAGTGTTCTTCTCGCGCCTTGACGAACTCGACTTCGCCCAGGAAGGACACCGGGTCGAATTCGAGAAACCGGAAGATCCTGCCGGCGAACTCGTTTTCAAGGGCGTAGTCTACAACGAAATGAAGGGGGCGATGAGTTCCCCCGTCAGCACGCTCTGGCATACGCTCTGCAAATACCTGTTTCCGACTTCGACCTATCACTACAACAGCGGCGGCGACCCGGAATCGATTCCGGACCTGACCCACCAGGGGCTCAAAAGCTTTTACCGCACCCATTACCATCCCTCGAACTCGATCTTCATGACCTATGGCGACATCCCCGCCTTCGAACACCACAGGGTGATCGATGCACAGGCGCTCTGCCGCTTCGATAGGCTGGAAGAGCGGATCGCGGTGGGAGACGAGAAACGCTACTGTTCCGCCGTGAATATCGAAGAAAGCTATGCCCTGGACGACGGCGAAACCGAAGGCAAGACGCATATCGTCCTGGGCTGGCTGCTGGGGAAAAGCACCGAGCTCAAGGCGCTCTTGAAAGCGCACCTGCTTTCCAGCGTCCTGCTCGAAAACGGCGCATCCCCCCTGCGCCATGCGCTGGAGACCACGGAACTCGGAGCCGCCCCTTCCCCCCTTTGCGGACTGGAGGATTCCAACCGCGAAATCAGCTTCGTCTGCGGCCTCGAAGGATCGAGTCCCGAGCATGCACTGGCCTTGGAGAAACTCGTTTTCGAGGTATTGGAGGAAGTCGCGGCAAAAGGCGTGCCATTCGAGAGCGTCGAAGCCGCCCTGCACCAGATCGAACTTTCCCAGCGCGAAATCAGCGGGGACGGACATCCCTACGGGCTGCAACTTATCCTGAATGCGCTCTCCCCCGCGATACACGGGGGAGACCCGGTATCCGCGCTCAACATCGACCCCGTGCTGGAGGAATTGCGCGAGGAGATCAGGGATCCCGATTTCATCAAAAAGCTCGTCGCCGAATTGCTGCTCGACAATGCGCACAGGGTCCGCCTGACATTGAAACCCGATACGGGATTGAGCAAGCGGCGCAAGCTTGCCGAGAAAGCGCGCCTCGAAGCCATCAGGTCCGCCATGAGCGAGACCGAAAAAACCGCCGTGATCGAACGCGCGAGGGCGCTCGCACAGCGTCAGGCGCAGCAGGACGACCCTGAAATCCTGCCCAAGGTCGGTCTCGATGACGTGCCCCCCGAAATCAGCATTCCTTCGGGTTCGAAGGAAACCGTCGGAAAGCTTGCCGCGACTTTCTTCGACCAGGGAACGAACGGTCTCCTCTACCAGCAGATATTGGCCGACCTGCCCGATCTCGACGAGAGTTCGATTGCACTCCTGCCCTACTACACGTCCTGCCTGACCGAACTCGGCTGCGGCGGGCGGGATTATCTCGAAACCCAGGCATGGCAGTCCGCCGTCACGGGAGGGATCAATGCCTATACCTCCATACGCGGGAATGTCGACGACGAACAGGTCGTCAAAGGCTATTTCATCCTTTCAGGAAAAGCGCTCACCCGCAACCGGGACAAACTCTCCGAATTGATGCGGCAGACGCTGGAGACGGTCAGGTTCGACGAAACCAGCCGCATCCGCGAAATCATCGCCCAGGAACGAGCAAGCCGCGAACAGAGCGTGACGGGCCAGGGACATTCGCTCGCCATGGCTGCCGCCGCGAGCGGGATGAGTCCGGCTGCAATGATTTCGCACAGGCTGAACGGACTCTCCGGGATCAAGTCCGTCAAGGATCTGGACGACTCGCTGGAGGAGGCTGGAAAAATCGAGGAAGTCGCAGCGAACTTCAGGCGCATCCACGAAGCCATCCTGAACGCCCCGAGGCAAATGCTCGTGGTGGGAGAAGCCGAGCACAGGGCAAGCCTGAAAGCGGAACTGGAGCAAAGATGGGAAGGCGGAGAATCCGGAAAAGAGGCGTTTTCTCCCTTCTTCCGCCCGGCAACCCGCAGCCAGGTCAGGCAGATCTGGGTCGCCAGCACTCAGGTCAATTTCTGCGCCAAGGCCTATCCCACCGTGCCGGGCGAGCATCCCCACGCCCCCGCGCTTTCCGTTCTCGGCGGCTTCCTGAGAAACGGCTATCTGCACAGGGCCATCAGGGAACAGGGCGGGGCATACGGCGGCGGCGCGGGGCACGATTCCGACATCGCCGCCTTCCGCTTCTACTCCTACCGCGACCCGAGGCTGCAGGGCACGCTCGACGACTTCGACAAGTCGATAGAATGGCTGCTCTCCGAAAAACACGAATGGCGCGAAGTCGAGGAAGCCATCCTCGGGGTCATCGGCAGCATCGACAAACCCGGCTCCCCTGCCGGGGAGGCCAAGCAGGCTTTCCACAACGCGCTGTTCGGCAGGACAGCCGAGCAAAGACAACGCTTCAGGGCGCGCGTTCTGAAAGTCACGCTCGAAGACCTGCTCGAAGTCGGCAAAACCTACCTGGTCCCGGAAAAAGCCAGCATCGCGGTCATCACCAGCCAGGCCACGCTGGATTCGGTCGGCGATCTCGGCATGGAGGTGTTCAGGCTTTGACGGCGGTTGTTCACCCTGCCGCGCATAATGTAATATGAACCATCACATTACCGAAGGCAGGCGATGCGGATCGAAAACGGGCTGATTTCGGGACTGAAAGGATTCAACCAGTTCCTGCATGTGGTGCTGGCATTGGCGCTGGCCATCGCGAGCGTGATGGTGATCGTCGATTTCACGAGCAAGGCGCTCGCTTCGATCCTGGCCGGAAACATGGCCCACGGCTTCCTGGAGGCGCTCGGTTCGCTTTTCATCCTTTGGACGCTCTCCACCCTGATTTCCGCCGAAATCACCTATGTCAGGACGAACAGATTCCATGCACGCGTGTTCGTCGAAGTCGCCCTGATCGCGGTGCTGCGCGCGCTCATCATCCAGCCCGTTCAGGTCATATCCGGCGGCGCAAAACCCGACGACAGCTTCAACCCGATGCACTACGGAATGTTGCTGGCGGCGCTCCTCGTCGTCGGGATCGTGTACAAGCTCGTGGGCGACCCGGGCGTCCACCACCAGCCCGTCAGGGAAGAAGAAAAGCGATAATTCGCGCAAGCGGGATGCATTTTGCGCCACGATTTCTGCGTTTCGTCGCAAAGCCGTGGAAATGCCCGCGCGATTCACCCAGAATCAGGCTTCCAGTTCCACTTCAGGAGTGATTCATGACCTTGCTCAGCCTGAAAGACGTCAAGCGCCGCTTCTGGCTCGGTGAAACCGCGATCGATGCGCTCAAGGGCGTATCCCTCGAAATTGCCGCCGGAGAATTTCTCGCGGCATGGGGGCCTTCCGGCAGCGGAAAATCCACCCTGATGCACATCATCGGCCTGATCGACTCCCCCACCAGCGGCGAAATCCGCTTCGAAGGTCAGGATACGCGCGGCATGCAGGACGACGCCATCACGGAATTCCGCGGAAAGCGCATCGGCTTCGTGTTCCAGAGCTTCAACCTCGTGCCGGTGCTCTCCGCCATGGAGAACGCCATGCTGCCCCTGCAGATACAGGGCATTTCCGAAAGAGAAGCATCGAGGCGCGCAGGAGCCGCCCTCGAAGATGTCGGGCTGGGAGCATTCCTGCGGCACCGCCCCGACAAGCTGAGCGGTGGGCAGCGCCAGAGAGTCGCGATCGCCCGCGCCCTCGTGATCAACCCGCGCCTCGTGGTGGCCGACGAGCCGACGGCGAACCTCGACTCCGACAACAGCCGCATGATCGTCGACCTGATGCGCGACATGAACCGGTCGAAAGGCGTGACCTTCGTGTTCACCACCCACGACCCCAGGCTGCTCGAACATGTGGACAGAAGGATCATGATGCACGACGGCGCAATAGAAAGGGACGAAGCATGAACACGCTGAAACTCGCCCTGCGCGGGCTTTCAAGAAACCGCCGCAGAAGCCTCGTGACGCTGCTCGCCATCGCTTTCGGCTTCGCCGCCATCGCCCTGTTCGCAGGCTACACCCACAACGTCTACAGCGGCCTCGCGCGCCAGTCCATACATGGGGAGCTGCTTGGCCACCTGACACTTTCCAGGCTCGGCATGGACAGGGAAGGCAAGCTGCATCCCGAACGCTATCTCTTCACGCCAGACGATATCCGGCGCATCGAAGCCATACTGAAGCAGGAGGACCATATCAGGCTGGTCGCACCCAGGCTGGCCCTGAGCGGACTCATCAGCAACGGTCGCGCCAGCACCATCTTCATCGCCGAAGGCATGGAACCCGAAGCCATGAAAAAGCTCCAGGAAAACAGCGGACTCAGCGCACAGCAAAAGGCAAGCGGATTCTATACGAAATTTTTCAAGCGTCTCGATCCAGCCCAGCCCGAGTCGATCGAGGTCAGCGCGGGCCTGGCCGAAATGCTGCATCTGCCCGTGGGTTCCCAGGCCGCCCTGCTCGCCAACACCCTTACCGGCCAGGCCAATGCGCTCGATGTCACGGTGGGCGGCACATTCATCACAGGCAACGCGGGCACCAACGACAAATTCGCATTCGTGCAACTGGCGCTTGCACGTTCCCTGCTGGATGCGGAGGGGCGCGCCGACAGGCTGACCGTGCTCCTTGACGACGTGAACGAGACCGAAACCATGCGAGTCCGCCTTCAGGAAAAACTGAAATCGTTCGACCTGAAGATCGCAACATGGCAGGAGCTTTCCTCCTTCTACACCCAGGTGCATGGCATGTTCGACATGATCTTTGGCTTCATCTTCAGCATCGTGCTGACCGTGGTATTGATGAGCGTCACCAATTCCATGGGCATGACCGTGATCGAACGCACGCGCGAAATCGGCACGCTACGCGCCATCGGACTCAAGCGCATCGGGATAATCGAACTGTTCGCCTTCGAAGCGCTGCTGCTTTCCCTCTTCGGCTGCCTGTCGGGCTTCCTGCTGACCCTGTGCGTGCGCTCAGGCATCAATATCGCGCATATTTCCTATGTCCCCCCCAACAGCGACGGCCCGGTTCTGCTCCTCGTCGATCTCGATTGGGGACACATCGCCTTCACCGGACTCCTGATGACAGGCGTGAGCATGCTCGCTGCCCTGCTTCCCGCCCGCCGCGCAGCGAGGCAACCGATCATCGACGCACTGGGGCATGTCTGAAATGAAACGGATCCTTGTCGGCATTCTTTTCCTGGGGGCAAGCGCGGCGGCGCTTGCCGCAATCGATGCCCAGGAACTCCTGAAACGCTCCGACCATGCGCGCGGCGGCGGGCTTCCCGGCATCGTATGGGAAATACGCGTCGTCGCGCGCGAAGAAGGCAGAGTGCTCGACGAACAGCGCCTGGAAGTGCGCGCCGTGGATGATGCGAGCGTCGCGGAAACCCTGGACCCGTCGCGTTTCAAGGGATCGAAATTGCTGCAGGTCAAACGCAGCATGTGGCTCACCCGCCGCGGGCTTTCCAAACCGATACCGATCTCCCCCCGCCAGCGCCTGAGCGGACAAGCCTCGAACGGCGACATCGCAGCCACCAATTACGCCGCCGACTACGATGCTTCGTTTTCAGGGGAGGAAAGCGTGGACGGCGAGGCCTGCCGGATTCTGGAACTCAAGGCGCATCACAAGCAGGCAACCTATGACCGCATACGCTACTGGGTATCCGAAAAACGCGAGGTCGGGATGAAAGCCGAGTTCCTGTCGCTTTCGGGAAAACTGCTGAAAACCGCGCGTTTCGAATATGGGAACAGCATCCGCTTCGAAGGCAAACACCTTCCCTTCGTCAGCAAAATGACCATAAAGGACGCGCTGACGGACTCCGAGACCACCATGGAATTCGGCACGATCGAAGTCAGGCAGATCCCGGCTTCCGAATTCGATCTCGGGCAGATTCAATGAAATTGCCGCTGCTGTTTCTCGTCTGCATGAATTGCGCCCAGGCGGACGAATGGCGCACCGCGTGGGACGGAACAGCCTACGCCTATGCGGGAAGCACAGCGGTGCTGCCCGGCAGGCCGCTCGACCGGGAAAGCGAAACCCTGGATACCCGCCTCGATTTCAAGGCGGAACGGGAGGGGCTGAAAATTGCGTTCCGTCCTGTGCTTCTGGCAAGACAAAGCCGCAATATTTATGGAAATCCATCCCGGCGCGAAGCCTATCTCAGCCAGTGGCAGGCGCGCCTTGAAGCCACCCCCTGGAATCTGTCGATCGGGCGCGACCTGCTCAATTGGGGTCCCGCGCAGTTTCGCTCCCCTTCCAGCCCGTTCTATTTCGACAACGGGCGCAGCGATCCGATGCGCGAGCTCTCCGGCATGGACAACCTGAAAGCAGTCTGGACCCCGGACGTGAAAACCACGGTCTATCTCGCCAGAATCGTGGATTCGGGCCATGTTTCGCCGGATCCGTGGAAAAACACCTGGCTCTTCAAGGCGGACCATGTCTCCGAAGACTGGTCAGGCGGAATCGCGCTGGTGGATCGGGGACCGTTCATCGGCGCTCACGGACAATACACCGCGATGGACGCCCTGCTCCTGTATGCCGAGGCATCCTCTTACAGACGGACAAATGCGCTCCAGTCCCCCGCGGATCTTTCCCTGCCTTTTTCCGTACTGCCGCGTTCCCCGCGCCGCACCGACGCACTGTTCGGCGCCGCATGGACTTTCGAGGATGGAAAAAGCATCAATTGCGAATATCTCCGTTACGGGCATGGATTCGATTCTTCCGGGAAACGCGCATTCCTCGCAAGAATCGCTTCGCCGGCCGCAGCCTTCGCCCCGCCCCTTCTGGGGCGGGATTACCTGCATCTTGTCCTGCAGAGCAATCTCATGGAAAGCAGCGGCTACTGGCGACTCATGTTCACGCACACGGACGGCAGCGATGAACTGTCGGGATACGGAGAACATGCGCTGAACGGCAGAACCACGCTATTCGCCCTGGCGGTTCTGCCTTCTGGCGGGGCCGGCCGCGAATTTTCCAGCCTGTTTTCGAGCAGCCTGACCGTCGGACTGAGGTTTGCCCTGCAATGATACAGGGCTCATAATTTCCTCATGAAAAAGACGGCTCTCATTTTATACACGCTTGCCTTCAATACGGCGATTGCCGGACTCCTGACGCTCATTTCGCCCTGCCACGATTTCAGGATCAACCTGATCTATTCGCAATGCATCGGGCTCTCCATCGCATCGATCAACATCATCGTCCTCTCGCGCATCAAATCCTACAGGCTGCGCCTTCCCGTATTCGGCCTGACCCTTCCCGGCAGCGTGATCATCGGCCTTTCGCTCGCATTCTATGCAAGCGGCACGGGAAACTGGGGCGATCCGCGCAGCATGCAGTCTGTCGTCATCGGCCTTTTTTTCGGCGGCATAGGCACTCTCGTTTTCCTGCTTTCCGAGCACATAGGGGAACTCGATGCGGCAGTGAAGGCGCATGAACTTGAAAACGAAAAGCGCGAGATCGAGGCGCGCCTCAAGCTCTTGCAGGCACAGATCGAACCGCATTTCCTTTTCAACACCCTCGCCAATGTAAGCAGCCTGATCGATGTCGATCCAAGCGAAGCGAAGCATCTCCTGGAACACCTGAACGACTGGCTGCGCACGGCGCTGATTTGCGCGAGGAGCGAAGAAGCCACACTGGGGGACGAGCTTGACCTCCTCGAAAACTACCTTCGAATCCTCTCCATCCGCTTCGGGGAGCGCCTCAACTGGCGCATCGAAGCGGGCGACGCTACGCGCTCGACACGCTTTCCGCCGATGCTGCTGCAACCCCTCGTGGAAAACGCGGTGCGCCACGGCATCGAACCCAAACCGGGTCCGGGGGAAATACGCATCCGCGCAAGCTTGCACAAAGATGCCCTGCGCGTGGAAGTTGCCGACAGCGGCGCAGGACTCGCAGCCGAACCCGGACAGGGAACCGGGCTTGCCAATGTCAGGGCGCGGCTTGCCGCATTGTATGGGGAAGCCGGGCGTCTGATATTGAAATCCAACAGCGCGGGCGGCGCAACCTGCTCGCTGGAATTGCCGCGATGAAGGCGATCATTGCCGACGACGAACCGCACCTCGCGCAGGATATCAAGCGGCGCCTCGCGCGCCTCTGGCCCGAACTCGAAATTTGCGCGGTCCTCCAGGACGGCATGACCGCATCTGCCGCATTGCAGGTGCATGAACCGGATTTCGCCTTTCTCGATATCCGCATGCCCGGCATGAACGGACTCGATGTCGCGCACAAGGCGCCGGACAGTTGCAGGATCGTTTTCGTCACGGCATTCGACGACCATGCAGTGAAAGCTTTCGAGCAAGCAGCGGCGGACTACCTGCTGAAACCCGTTTCGGACGAACGCCTGGAACATTGCGTCGATCGCCTGAAAAAGCGCACCCATGCGAAACAGGACGAACTTCTGGCGAAACTGGGGAGGTTGCTCGAAAAAAAACCCGCGCATCTGCGCTGGATACGCGCACAGGTCGGACAGAACGTGCATATGGTGGCAGTCGACGAAGTGAATTATTTCAAATCCGCCGACAAATACACCGTGGCCGTGACAAAGGATTGCGAATTCCTGCTGCGCACGCCGCTCAGGGAACTCCTCGCCCAGATCGACCCCGCAGAATTCTGGCAGGTTCACAGGAGCATCGTGGTCAACGTGCGGCAAATCGCTTCAGCTCACCACAAGCTTATGGGCAGGGTCACGCTCGAACTGAGGGAACGCCCCGAAAAGCTCGACGTGAGCCGGAGTTACGCCCATTTATTCAGGCAGATGTGATTCCGATTCCGGATAAAAACGATTACTGCGTTGGCTTCGCCTTCGGCTCCTGGCCGTACTCACTGTGCTGCCTTCGCCGCCTTGTTCTCATGTCTATTCGAAACCGGAATAAGCGCCTCAAGCCGTGACGATTGTCTTGCCCCAGGCTTCGAGTTCGTCCAGTATGCCCGGATTTGCGCCCTCCTTCCGCAGGGTTTCGATCTTTTCGAAATAGCTCGCCCCTTCTTCCTTCAGCCGTTTGGTGCGGTAGGCCTCCCATCTTTTTTTATCGGAAGGAGAAAGGGTCTCGGGATAATTCCTCGCCCGGTAGCGAAAAAGCATCTCCGGCAGGCGCGCATCCTCGAATTCAAGATCGAGATCCCCGAGCTTTTCCGCAGGCGCGGAGCGTATGATATCCATCTTCGCCCGATCCGAATTGGAAAAGAATCCGCCGCTGTAGAGCGAGAGATCGGGGTCGATCTGGCTTTGCCGCTCCCGCCCGGAAAAGACTTCGATCATCTTTTCTTCCAGCCCGGCGGCATGCCTGATCGTTTGTGCATGCTCGTGGTCTTTTTCGACATCGATTTCCAGCCTCCGCGCGATTTCCGGAGTGAGCAGTTTTTCGCTTGCCACGATCGGACATTTGTTGACATGAATGGTCTTGAGGGGAATCCTCTCGACATCGAGCTCATTCTTCGGGGTGAACAGCCTGCGCCTGATCTCCCCTGCATCCAGATTCAGAAGATCCGACGGATCGTACCTGAGGTCGAAGACGACGACTTCGTTCCTGTTGACGGGGTGATTCGCTATCGGCAGAACCAGCGCAGTGCAGCCGTATTGCGCGGGATACATGGACGACACATGGACGAGCGGCGCACGCAAAGCAAGCAGTCCGGCAACGAGGCGCTTGTCGCGGTGCCGGTAGACATAATCATATAGCCTGGGCTGCTTCTCCTTCGCGAGCCTCGCAAGGGAAATCGTGGCCTTCACATCCGACAACGCATCATGCGCGGCTTCGTGCGCGATCCCGTTCGCGGCAGTCAAATCCTCCAGCCTGAAACTGGGTTTGCCGTCCGAAGCACACGGCCATTCCATACCTTCCGGCCTGAAGGCGCGCATCAGGCGCATCATGTCGATGATGTCCCACCGCGAGCAACCGTTCTGCCATTCCCTCGCATAAGGGTCGAAGAAATTCCGGTAAAGCGCATGACGGGTGAATTCGTCGTCGAAGCGGATGCTGTTGTAGCCCACCCCGCATGTTCCCGGATGAGCGAACTCGCGTTCGATGTTCGCAACGAACCGCGCTTCTGTCACCCCGTCCAGCAGCGCTCTCTGCGGGGTGATCCCGGTCACAAGACAGGACTCGGGCTGCGGCAGCATGTCGGATGCCGGCTTGCAGTACATGACGAGCGGCTCGCCGATGATGTTCAGGTCTTCGTCCGTGCGCATTCCCGCAAACTGGGCAGGGCGATCCCTGGCGGCATCGATGCCGAAAGTTTCGTAATCGTGCCAGTAAAGGGAGTTCACCTAAAATTGAACATGTTCTTCACCGTATCGTGCCCCATTTTCTTGTGCAGGATCGCAGTGGCAAGATGTCCGCCCCAGTAAGCCCAGACGAAGTTGGCGATGAAACCGTGGATATTGTGAAAAACTTCGGCCAGCGCATTTTTCGAGCCGTCTTCGGGCAGGATGAAGAACAGGACGCCGCCCGTGACCGCCATCCCGGTCGCAGCCAGAAATCCGAGACCATGGACGAATCCGGGCAGTCCGCCTTTGCCGCCGCCTTCCGGAAGCTTCCTGTTCTTCAACTGACGCAAATCCTCCATCACGGATGCACGCCCAATTTTCCCCCAGGGGAACAGATGCCTGATGCCGCTGTTGTCCTGCGCATTGACGCTCCAGAACCAGTGGGCGAGGACAATGAGGAGCGCCGCCATTCCGACCCATTCGTGGACTTCGAAAGAAAGCGATTCGATGACGCTGCGCTTTTCCCCGTCTTCAGGAGCCGCCATCACCAGACTGATGAGCAGTTGAAAGCTGATCGTCATTGCAAGCCCCAAATGCAAAAACCTGGTTTGCCTCGCCCAAACTGTCGTTTCCGTCACATCATCCTCCAATCACGGTCAAATCCCTACTACGATTATATTTATTGTAAATTAGGTAAAGCTTAAAAATGCTGTCACAATTTGATTTTATCATAACGCTAATCTAATCTTTGATCGTCCACTGATCGAAACCGGGAGAAACGCCATGGAAAAAGCAGAAGCAATGACTGAAAAGCCGAAACGCAAGACCGCTGCAAAAAGCGCTGCAGCAGACGGCGCCGGACCCAAGAAGACGACCAGGGCCAAGAAAGCTTCCGCAGCTCCGGGAATCAGTTCGGACGTGCGCCACCAGATGATCTGCGACGCGGCTTATTTCCGTGCCGAACGGATCGGCTGCGCAAACGGCGGCGACGATGTGGAAAACTGGCTGGCAGCCGAAGCTGAAATCGACGCGATGCTCAAGAAAGACGGTCTTTCGAGCTAGTCTCTAGACCCTCAGGAGCCGCTTCAATCCGTCGGCGTCCTTGAGTTCGATCAGCTTTCTCTGCACGCTGATCAATCCCTCCTCCTGGAACCTGGAGAAGGCTCGGCTCACGGTTTCCAGTTTGAGTCCGAGATAGCTGCCGATCTCTTCCCGCGTCATGCGCAACTGGAAGCTCGCCGCCGAATATCCCCTTGCGGAAAAACGCTTGGAAAGATTGAGCAGGAAAGCGGCGAGGCGCTCCTCCGCCCGCATCTTGCCCAACATCAGCATGATTTCGTGATCGAATGCGATCTCCCGGCTCATGATTCTGTGCAGGTTCTGATGCAGTACAGGCATGACCATGCTGAGTTCGGAAAGCCTGTCGAACGGGATTTCGCAGATTTCGCTGCATTCCAGGGCCACCGCATCGCAGGCATGGGTTTCCGTGCTGATCGCATCCAGACCCATGATGTCCCCCATCATGTGGAAACCCGTCACATGCTCCCTGCCGTCCTCGTGCAAAACTGAAGTTTTGAAAAAACCGCCGCGAATGGCGTAAATGGCGGCAAATTTCTCGCCTGTCCGGTAAAGGTATTCCCCTCGCCTCACCAGCCGCTTGCTCCCGGTCAATGCGTCGAGCTGCTGCAATTCCTCCAGCGCGAAACCAATGGGCAGGCAAAGCTCCCTCAGACTGCAAAGCGAGCAGACCACCTTGAGTTGATTCAGAATATTATGCTCTTTCAAGATAGACTCCGTCCCATGACGATCAAATATGGCATGGATTGTGATTTAGATCAAATCGTTTCGTTATACAATTGGCGATAATATCAGGTTTTTATAGTGCAGGAGCAAACATGGGCGAAGCGTTTACGCCACTCGAAGTGGATATCGATCTGATCAGAAGACTGGATCGGAACGGCCCACGCTACACTTCCTACCCCACGGCAGACCGGTTCGTCAAGACTTTCTCACCCGACGACTACCGCGCATGGGGGCAAAAGCGCGACACTTCGAACCCGCTCTCGATATACGTCCACCTGCCTTTCTGCAACACGGTTTGTTATTACTGCGCCTGCAACAAGGTGATTACCAAGGACAAATCCAGGGCCGGCGAATACCTGGGCTACCTTTTCAGGGAAATCGAAATGCAGGGGGAGATTTTCGGCAAGGACTCCCCGGTCGAGCAGCTGCATTGGGGGGGAGGGACGCCGACCTTCCTTTCCGACGGGGAAATGCGTTCGCTCATGGGAAAGATCGGAGAGCGCTTCAAGCTGGTCGACGGGGGGGAATATTCCATAGAGATCGACCCCAGGAAGGTGAACGACGAAACCATCTCGCTCCTCGCGGACATCGGCTTCAACCGGATCAGCCTCGGTGTGCAGGACTTCGACCCGGAAGTGCAGCTCGCGGTCAACAGGATACAGAGCGAGGAGGAAACCCTGCGCGTCATCCGGGCAGCCAGACGCGAAGGTTTTAAATCGGTCAGCATCGACCTCATCTACGGCCTGCCCAGGCAAAGCGTGCAGGGTTTCCTGAAAACGCTGGCCAAGGTGATCGAGGCTGCGCCCGACAGGATCTCGATCTACAATTACGCGCACCTTCCCCTCGTATTCAAGCCGCAACGGCGCATCGAGGAAAAGGAATTGCCTTCCCCCGGCGAAAAGCTCGACATACTGGGCCAGACGATCCGCCTCCTGACTTCTGCGGGCTTCGTCTATATCGGCATGGACCATTTCGCAAAACCCTCGGACGAGCTCGCCATCGCACAGAACCAGGGAAAGCTGCATCGCAATTTCCAGGGCTATTCGACTCATGCCGACTGCGACCTCGTTGCGCTCGGCGTGAGCGCGATAGGCAAAATCGGCCCCACCTACAGCCAGAATTTCAGATCGCTCGAAGAATACTATGCGCAAATCGACAACAACGAACTGCCGATCATGCGCGGCCTTGTCCTCTCCGCCGACGATCTGTTGCGCCGCGACATCATCCAGGCATTGATGTGCCATTTCGCACTCTCCAAGCCGGAACTCGAATCGAAGTTCTCCATCCGCTTCGACGACTATTTCGCATCCGAGCTGACCATACTCGGGGAGTATGAAAAGGAAGGACTGATCATACTCGACGAGGCGGCGATCGGGGTGAGTCCCAAGGGGCGTCTCCTGATCCGCAATATCTGCATGGTTTTCGACAGGTATCTCGCGCTCGACGAGAATCAGATCAAGTATTCCAAGGTCATCTGACCCGGCATGAGCATACAGTGGTATCCCGGGCACATGAACAAGGCGAGGCGGGACATCGCTGACGCCATGCCCTCGATCGATGTCGTCATCGAGGTGCTGGATGCGAGGCTGCCGCATTCGAGCGAAAATCCGATGATCGCGGCGCTACGGGGCGCAAAACCCTGCCTCAAGATACTGAACAAGAGCGATCTCGCCGATCCCGAAATCACGCAGCGCTGGATATCGAGCATGGAAAGCAAGCCGGGAACGGCGGCGCTTGCGCTTTCGATGAAAAAGCCGCTCGATGCGAAAGCCGTCCCGAAACTTTGCAGAAAACTTGGCCCCACTCGCGGCACGCTCCTGAAGCCGCTGCGAGTCATGATCATGGGAATACCTAACGCGGGCAAGTCGACTCTGATCAATGCCCTCACGGGAAGAAAAACAGCGAAGGTCGCGGACGAGCCCGCAGTCACGAAGATGCAGCAGCATATCGAACTCGAAAAAGGCCTCCTGCTCGTCGACACTCCCGGCATCACCTGGCCAAAAATCGAAAACGAGACGAGCGGATACAATCTTGCCGCAACCGGCGCGATCGGAAAAAATGCAATGGACTCCATTGAAGTCGCGAAATTCGTCGCGAATTATCTCATCGTGAATTACCCGGAATTGCTGCGGGAGCGTTACGGATTCGATGCCCTGCCGCAGGACGGAACCGAACTCATCGAGGCAATAGGCCGCCGCCGCGGTTGCCTGAAAGTCGGCTGTGCTGTCGATATGGAAAAATCGGCGGAAATCCTCTTGAATGAATTCAGAAGCGGCAAAATCGGCCGCATCAGCCTGGAAAAACCGGAAGCTCACTGACATGTCGAACCCTAAAACCATACACCTCAAAGACTATACCCCTCCCCCATTCCTCATCGACCAAATCGATCTGCGCTTCGACATCCGCGACAGCCACACCCAGGTCCATTCGAGAATGCTGGCGTCGAGAAATCTGGCCAATCCGCACAAGGAAATGAGGCTCAACGGCGCCCAACTCGAACTCGACGAGATCGCCTTGAACGGAAACGCCCTGCGCACAGGAGAATATGCAAAGGATGAGGACGGGCTCAGCATCTTCAACGTTCCGGACGAATTCATCCTGGAAATCACCACCTGCATCCATCCTGAAGTGAACACTTCGCTCATGGGGCTTTACCGCTCGAACGGCAACTTCTATACCCAGTGCGAAGCCGAAGGATTCAGGAAAATCACGTACTTCCCCGATCGCCCCGACGTCATGTCGCGCTATTCGACGACGATCATCGCAAGCAAGAAACAATGCCCGGTCCTGCTCTCCAACGGCAATCTGGTGGGCGAAGGCGTTTACGACAAGCACCGCCATTGGGCAAAATGGGTCGATCCCTACCGCAAGCCAGCCTATCTCTTCGCGCTCGTCGCAGGGAATCTCGATAAATTCGAGGACGAGTTCGTCACGGCGCAAAAGCGCAGGGTGCTGCTCCAGATCTATACCGAGCCGGGAAATGCGCACAAATGCGGCCATGCCATGGCCTCCCTCAAGCGCGCGATGGACTGGGACGAGCAGCATTTCGGCCTCTCCTACGATCTCGACAGGTACATGATCGTCGCAGTTTCCGATTTCAACATGGGCGCGATGGAGAACAAGGGACTCAATATTTTCAATGCGAAATACGTGCTCGCAACCGAAGAAACCGCAACCGATGCGGATTTCGAGGCCATAGAGGGCGTGATCGGTCACGAATATTTCCATAACTGGACCGGAAACCGGGTCACATGCCGGGACTGGTTCCAGCTCTCCCTGAAGGAGGGATTGACGGTATTCCGTGACCAGGAATTCTCGGCCGACATGAATTCCAGGCCGGTCAAGCGCATCCGCGACGTGCGCAACCTGAAAGCCTACCAGTTCACTGAAGATGCAGGCCCCATGGCGCATCCCGTGAGGCCGGAATCCTATATCGAAATCAGCAACTTCTATACCTCAACCGTCTATTCCAAAGGGGCGGAAGTCGTCAGGATGATGCGTTCGATCCTGAACAAAACGGGGTTCAGGAACGGCATGGATGAATATTTCAGGCGCCATGACGGAACGGCCGTCACGACCGACGATTTCGTGAGCGCGATGGAAGGCGCGACAGGGATCGATCTTTCCCAGTTCAGGCTCTGGTATTCCCAGGCCGGAACGCCCAAGCTCGAAGTCGAACCTCATTACGACGGTGAAAGGAAGACCTACACGCTGAAAATCGCCCAATCCTGCCCGGCGACTCCAGGGCAGCCATTCAAGGAAGCGTTCCACATTCCGGTCGAAATCGGACTCCTCGGCAAGGACGGTCGTGAGATCGGACTTCAACTCGATGGCGAACCCAGGGCTGTAGCATCGAGCCGCATCCTCGAACTCAGGAAAAGGGAGGAAAGCTTCACTTTCGTCAACATCGACCATCCGCCCGTCCCATCCCTGCTGCGCGGCTTTTCCGCGCCCGTGAAGCTCGATTTTCCCTATTCTGACGACGATCTCGCTTTTTTGATGATGCATGACACCGATTCGTTCAACCGCTGGGATGCGGGGCAACGGCTCGTGATGAAAGCGCTGCTCGGCCTGGCGAAAGGCGGTTCCGATGGACTCGATGCGCGCCTTGTTCAGGCGTTCGGCAAAATCCTCCGGGATTCCACCGACCCGGCATTCAAGAGTCTGGTGCTCACCCTCCCCTCGGAGACGGAAATCGCCGAGGAGATCGAGGCTTTCGACCCGGAACAGGTGCATGCTGCCCGCAAATCAGTCAGGGTTGCGCTGGCGGGGGAATTGAGGACGCCATTTCTCGAACTATACTCATTGCCCGCGAAGGATTCCGGATCGAGGTCGCTCAGGAATCTCTGCCTCGGATTCCTGATGGAAATCCCGGAAAAGGACATTGTTGCAGCCTGCTGCGAGCAGTTCGCCAAATCCGTCAACATGACGGAAAGCCTTGCGGCCTTGCAGGCATTGGCCGGACTCGATTGCCTGGAGAGAACCTTTTCCCTGGACGCCTTTTACGAGAAATGGAAAAAAGATGCGCTGGTTCTCGACAAGTGGTTCTCGATCCAGGCGACTTCCCCCCTGCCCGGCACGCTGGATATCGTGAAAAGTCTCGCCTCCCACAAGGCATTCGATGCGAAAAACCCCAACAAGGTGAGAGCCCTGATCGGCGCTTTCGCGCATTCGAATCCGCTTCATTTCCACACCGAGGCAGGTTACGAATTCATCTCGGAGTGGGTGCTCGCAATCGACAGACTCAATCCCCAGGTCGCCTCCAGACTCGCATCCGCTTTCAGCCGCTGGAAGCGGATCGAGCCTCGCAGGGGCACCACGATGAAGCGCCATCTGGAACTCATGCTCGGCTCATCGGCCCTCTCCAGGGACACCTTCGAGATCGTCTCGAAGAGCCTTTCCTAGTAGACTACAGCACGATCTGGGCGCCGACCTCGACCACGCGATTGGGGGGGAGGCTGAAAAAAGTGACCGCGCTGCCTGCATTGCGGAACATGGCGACAAACAGCTTCTCCCGCCACAATGCCATCTCCCTGGAGCCGGCCTTCGGGATGAGCGTTTCCCGCGAGAGGAAGTAGGACGTTTCCATCGGCTCCAGGGCCAGATATTGCTGGGAAGCCAGCGCCTTCGGCAGATTCGGCTCGTCCTTGAAGCCAAACCGCACGATGATGCTGTGGAAGCTGTTGGGCAGGGATTTATACTCGATGCGCTCATCGGGCGAAACATGCGGGATATCCAGCACGCGCAGGGTCAGGATCACCACCCTGTCATGCAGCACCTTGTTGTGTTTCATGTTGTGCAGGAGCGCATGCGGCACGCCGTCCGGATTGGCCGTCAGGAAAATGGCCGTCCCCGGCACCCTGACGACCGAATCCGGGACCAGCGCTGCCACGAAGGGCGCGAGATCGATCGAATCGCGTTTCATGCGCTCGCCCAAAAGCACCCTGCCACGCTTCCATGTGGTCATCAGGATGAATATGCCCAAGCCGAATGTCAGGGGAAACCATCCTCCTTCCTCTATCTTGATCAGGTTGGCGCTGAAAAAACCCATGTCGACAATCAGAAGAAAGATAATCAGCAACCCTCCCCTGATCCGCCCCCATCCCCACAACCTGCGAACGACGATGAAAGCCAGTATGGTCGTCACGACCATGGTTCCGGTCACGGCGATGCCGTAAGCCGAAGCAAGGCTCGTGGAAGACCTGAATCCCAGGACCAGCGCGGTCACGGCCACCATCAGGGTCCAGTTGATCCCCGGCACATAAATCTGCCCGATTTCCTCCTCGGACGTGTGCTGGGTCTCCATCCTGGGGGAGTAACCCAGCCGCATCGCCTGGCTCGTCATCGAGAACGCTCCGGAAATGACTGCCTGGGAAGCGATCACGGTCGCGATGGTGGAAAGAATGACGAGCGGATAGAGCGCCCAATTCGGCGCAAGCAGGAAGAACGGGTTTTCGATCGCTTTCGGATTGTGAATCAGCAACGCGCCCTGCCCGAAATAATTGAGCACCAGGGCAGGCATGACGAAAGCGAACCAGGCAAGCTGTATGGGGTGCCTTCCGAAATGCCCCATATCCGCGTAAAGCGCTTCCGCGCCCGTCAGCGCCAGGACGACTCCGCCCAGGGAAAGAAAGCCGAGCCAGGGATTCCCGACCAGAAAAAGGATGCCGCGCATGGGGTTGAGCGCATTGAATACCAGCGGCTCAGTCAGGATGTTCATGATGCCGAGCAGCATCAGGACCGAAAACCAGAGGCACATGACGGGGCCAAACAGGGCGCCGACGCCGGCAGTGCCCTTGCGCTGGAAAAAAAACAGGCCGAACAGGATCGCAAGCGTGATCGGGATGACATAGCTCTTGAACATCGGACTTGCCACCTGCAACCCTTCCACTGCGGACAGGACGGAAATGGCCGGCGTGATGACGCCATCCCCGTAAAACAGGGCCGTGCCGAATATGCCCAGCATCAGGATTACCGCTCGGCGTTTTTCATTATTGCCGAGCTTGCCGAGGACCAGGGCCAGCAGCGCCATGATCCCGCCTTCCCCCCGGTTGTCGGCATGCATGATGAACGCAACGTACTTGAAGGATACGACGATCATCAGCGACCAGAAAATCAGGGAAAGAATGCCCAGGATGTTTTCCTGATTCAACGGAACGGGATGCAATCCTGCGGTAAAAATCGTGTTCAGCGTATAAAGCGGGCTGGTCCCTATATCGCCGTAGACTATTCCCAGGGCTGCGAGCGAGAGCGTTGCGAGGTTGGATTTTTTGCCCATATTTTCACCGATTCAAATTGAAACGTCAGACGAAGAATATCCGATAGGAAGGGATGAATCCAGTATTGTTCCGCAAATGCCGCCGCAACGGAACATTATACTCGGTATAAAACCCCTGCTATAATCGCGGACAATACCAAATTTAGATTGGAATCGGGATGCGCAATGTCGTACTGTATGGCAGCGAAAGCCATAAGTTCATACTGCTGAACGAAAGCGAGCCGGGGGAAGAAGACGGAATAAGGTCCAATCAGTATCTGGTTCTGCACGACGATTGCGGCGTACTGCTCGACCCCGGCGGGTTCGGCGTAATGCCCCGCGTGTTGGCGGAGATGCTGCGTTATATCGGGCCGGACAAGCTGAAGGGGATCATCCTTTCCCATCAGGATCCCGATATAGTCGGCGGCATTTCGACATGGCTGGAGATCACGGGCGCACCGGTATATGTATCCCGCATCTGGATGCGCTTTCTGCCGCACTACGGTATTCTGGGGGAAAGAATGAAGCGATTCGTCGGGGTGCCCGACGCAGGATTGCCGCTCGAAATCTGCCCCGGATTCGATTTGCAGCTCGTTCCGGCACACTTCCTGCACTCCGAAGGGCAAATCAATGTTTACGACCCCGCATCCAGAATCCTGTTCACCGGCGACATAGGTGCCGCCATGCTGCCGCCGGACCGGGATTATGCCTTCGTGGACGATTTCAGCGCGCACCTGCCCTATATCGAAGGCTTTCATCGCCGCTACATGTGCTCGAACAAGGCGGCGAAAATATGGGTCGATGCGGTTTCGAAGCTGGATATCCATCTCATCGCCCCGCAGCATGGCCCTGTATACCGGGGCCAGGCAGTGAAGGATTTCCTGATCTGGTTCAGGGAATTGCAATGCGGCATCGACCTCATGACCGAAAGCGGCCATTTCCGCGAGGGGGCCTGATGAGCCTGGTTCCCCGGAATCTCGAAGCCCTGCGCCAGCAGGTTCTGTTGCGTTTCGCAGCCTTGCTGGAAGGCCAGACCCATACCCGGCTTGCCACAAGCAACATGGGGGATCTGGTCCAGAACGTCAATTCCGAGATCGGCGAAAACCTGCAAGCCAGCATCCGTCAACTGGAAAGCTCCAGCCTGAGCGAAGCGGAAAAGAACGGGATAGGCGGGCGCCTGCAAAATGAAATTGCGCGCTCCTGCCGGCTCAACGCTTCCCTTTCGATCCTGCTGAAAAACCGCGATCAGCAATGGCACGAAAGCAGCGAACATCTGAAACGGATCATGCTCGACTTCAAGGATACCGTCGAAACCCTGGCGGGGACCCTGATCGAAAAGGATCTTTTCGAAAGGCAGAGCCATGTGCTCGAGAACATCATTCTCTCCTACGAAAAAGTTTCCCAATGGAAAACTTTTGTGCAGCAAATCCTTGTCGATTTCCATGACATCTTTCCATTCAACTTCTTCTTCATTGCATTCAAGGAAAACAACAGTCTTCTGCTTTACGTCTATTACCTCGGCGACTATTCGGATGAAATCAAATCCCAGGTAAGAATGAACCTCACGCGCGAAATGGTCGGACAGCTCAATCTTCCCCAGGATGCGTTCATGGATATCGAGGAGTTCCAAATCCCGGTCTCGGCCGGATGCGAGACGCTTGGAGATATCAAGATGATCACGGTATCCGTCCCGGAGATGGATACGCTCAAATTGGCAGGGCTGCTCGGGATCGCATTCGGATCGATCAAACACCTGGTCCCCCAGGAGGAAAGCGTGATCCGCTCGATTCTCGCGGTCATGGTGATGGTGGTGGGTTCGAGCAAAGCCTTGAACCGGACCATGTCCGAACTCGAATATTACTCATCCCACGATCCCTTGACGGGACTTTACAACCGCCATTATTTCACCGACATGCTCGATTACGAGATCGGGCGTTCCGAACGTCACAACCATGAATTCATCGTGCTCATGCTCGATCTGGACGATTTCAAGGATGTCAACGATACCTACGGTCATCCCTGCGGCGATGGGGTTTTGAAGGGTGTGGCGGAAACCGTTCGTTCGGCGATGCGCAAGGGCGATCTCGCAACCCGCATCGGGGGCGACGAATTTGCGATCATTCTCACCGAAACGGGAAAGGAAGGCGGCATCGCCGTCGCGGAAAAGCTGAGGACGCAACTGCGCGACACCATTTTCGAAGACACGAATGGCGCGCATTTCCATATCACGACTTCGATAGGCATCGTCACTTACCCGCAGGATGCGCAAAATGCTTCGGACCTGATGGCCGTCGTGGATCTCGGACTGTATCGCGCCAAGGCAATGGGGAAAGATTCCATCGGGCAAATGGAAGCCCTGGAACAGGAAATCCAAGCCAACCGTTCCAACAGGATCAATGCGGAGATATTGCGCAATTCATTGAAGAAAGACCATATCACTCCTTTCTTCCAGCCCATTTTCGACTGCAGGACGGGCAAGATTTTCGCCCATGAAACGCTGGCCCGGCTTTGCGAGCCGGGGGAAGCTGCCGTGTCGGCCGGAATGTTCATCGAAACGATAGAAAAATACGGCCTCGGCAGGGAACTCGACAGAGTCATCATCCGCAAATCCCTGAGCCTGCTGAAGGAAAAGATGGCGCTGAAACAGGGTGTTCCCAGGTTATTCATCAACCTCTCCGCACAGGAAATCCAGGGGCGGGGGGTGCTCGGTTTTGCGGAACAGTTTTGCAGCGATCTTGACATACCTCCGAGAAGCCTGGTTTTCGAAATCCTGGAGCGGGACGCCATAGGCGACATGACGAACATGAGGAAATTCCTCACGGAATTGAGGAAGAAAGGATTCTCTTTCGCCCTGGACGATTTCGGCAGCGGCTACAATTCATTCCATTACCTGCGCGAACTCCAGTTCGATTTCGTGAAAATGGATGGAGAATTCGTCAGGAACATCCTGCATTCGAAGATCGATTATACCCTGGTGCGCAATCTGAGCCGACTGTGCCAGGATCTGGGAATACTGGTCGTGGCCGAATATGTCGAATCGAAAGAGATCCTGCAGGCGCTTCAGGATATGGGGGTCGAGTACGCCCAGGGTTACTATCTCGGCGCACCGATGCCTGAAATGCAGTTAGGAAACCCCTGACTACGAAGAGCAACCGACCTCGATATGGCGCAGCGCCTCGGGAGGGGGATGGGCGTAGCTTTCCATTCCGGGCTGCTCGTCGAAAGGGCTGGAGAGAAGGCGCATCAATGTTTCGATTTCGGAATAATCTCCCGCTTCGGCTTTCTCGATCGCGCCCTGTGCGAGGTGGTTCCGCAACACATATTTCGGATTGACCCGGTTCATGCAGGCGGCGCGCTCGGCGTCGATCCTCCCCTCTATCGAAAGACGCGACCGATAGTCCGTCAGCCATGCATCGAAGCCTTTCGTTCCTGCAAATTCATTGCGCACTTCGTCCGGCAGAGCGTTTGAAATCCCCACCCTGGACAGATTGCGAAAGCCTCTTGTAAAATCCAGCCTTCCCGATTGCAGCAGATCGAGGAAGCGCCCGACGAGCGCGGCATCCCCCTCCCTGACATCGCGCAGCCCGAGTTTCAGCGTCCACAGCCGCAACGCCTCGGCCGAAAATACGGGCGCATAGCTTCCATAAATTTCCGAGGCCATTTCAGCAGCCTCGTCATCGCTCTCCGACAGCAGCGGCAGCGCTGCCTGCAGCAAACGGGAGACATTCCACAGCCCGATCTCGGGCTGCGCTCCGTAGGCATAACGTCCTTCGTAGTCCGAATGATTGCAGACATGGTGCAGCCTGAATGCGTCCATGAAGCCGAACGGGCCGTAATCCAGGGTCAGCCCGAGGATGGAGAAATTGTCGGTATTCATGACGCCGTGGCAAAACCCCAGGGATTGCCAGCGCGCCATCAGCTTTGCCGTGCGCTCGACCACCTCCAGGAGCCAGCTCCGGTAGCGACTCTCCCCTTCGATATGGGAAAAATGCTCGGATATGACATGGTCCGCAAGGAGGGCAAGCGCTTCCTTTTCGTGGCTGAAAAATTCGAAATGCCCGAAGCGCACGAAACTGGGGGATACGCGGCAAACCACAGCCGCAGTCTCCTGTCTCTCCCGCATGACGGGATGGGGGGAAGAAACCAGGCTCAGGCAGCGCGTGGTCGGGACATTCAGGGCATGCATCGCTTCCGAACACAGGTATTCGCGGATCGACGAGCGCAATACCGCGCGCCCGTCGGCGCCCCTGGAATAAGGCGTCCGGCCCGAGCCCTTGAGCTGGAGTTCCACCCTTGCGCCATCGGGCTTTGCGATTTCCGCGATCAACAGGGCGCGCCCATCCCCAAGTTGGGAAACCCACGAACCGAACTGGTGCCCGGCATACACCGATGCGAGCGGCGTATAACCCGGCCATGGCCGGTTGCCGGAAAGGATTTCCAGAAGCGCATCATTCGCCCCATCGAAACCGAGTTCCTGTGCAAGCCCTGCGTTGAAATGAACCATGCGCGGCTCCGGCAGGGGAGTCGGCAAAACTTGCGCATGACAGAATTTCAGCCCCGCGAAGCGGGCCTCGAGCCGAACCGGCATGTTCAACGTGCGGACAGCCTGATGTCGACATCCCGGCTCAACCAGCCCAGGGTGATGGCGTGAAAAGCCGCTTCTTCCGCTTCGTCCCATACCAGGCACAGCAGGGCTTCCTCGCGGCTGAGCAATTCGCCTCTTTCAAGCTTTTCGTTCGCAGCCGCGCAATCGGAAAACCGCGCATTGCGCATTGAAAACACCTTGTCTGCAGCATCGATGCCCGCCGAAATCTCCGCGCTTGATGCCAAGGCGGCATGTTTACCTTCAAATCCTATCGTTGCCTGCATTTCATCTCCTCATCAAAGGTTTTTGCGGTAAACCCGCAGCCACATCAGGGTCGCCGGCACCAGGGAACGCACGGCGAACCAGAGCGCGGCGTCCCCGCCTTCCAGCTTCAACTGCCGCGTAACGCCCGCCCATCCATCCCAATCCAATTCCACCATTGCCGAACGCGTCCGGGTGGACAGTTCGGACAGAATCCCGGCCATGACATCGACCTGATGCTCCACTTCAGCGCGAGTCAGGCGGGATGAGAGAAATTCATCCTCTTCCAGCCCTTCGGTGAGCGTCAAAATGTTGACGCCGGCCTCCTCGATGATCGAACACAACGTTGCATTCAGTTCCGACATCGCACTTCCCCTGCTCAGATGGTCTTCCTTACCGCAAGCAATCGGCGTGCCACCCCTGAAACATGGATTTTATCGAATTTCCGAGCATTCCTGTCGAAAATACGACAAAACAATGCGCTATGATGTATGCATCGAACCTGCATTGCGTAGATAAGCACCTCGCGGATTTGGTCGGCGTCGTCGGTGTATTCGCGGTCTTCCGGGTCGTGGTTCTGAAGCAGGAATTCGCGGAAGCAGTGTTCTATGATGGGCCTGGAATGGGTCTGTATTTCCGCCACCACGCGCAGCACTTCGACCGATCAGAGCTGGTTGCCGACAACTGGAAGTTTCTTGTCAGTATAAAGCAGGCATAGCCCGCCAACGTCGGAGTATCCATCCCAGGCGCACACCCTCTCCCTCAAGAAGCAGCTGTGCGGTAACACACCTTTCCGGCCAGCTTCGATTCGTACAGCGCAAGGTCGGCACGCCTGAGCAGCTCCTGGGGCGCTTTGCCATGATCGGGATAGAACGCGATGCCTATGCTCGCCCCCATGCGCACCGGGTTCCCCTGCAACTCCATGCCCCCGGAGAGGCATGTCAGTATGGCTTCGGCAAGACGGAAAATCGAGTCCCTGTGCTCCAGTCCCTCGAAAACAATCACGAATTCGTCCCCGCCCAACCTTGCCAGCGTATCCGATTCCCGTATGCATTGCCTGATGCGTTTGACCGCATTGACGAGCGCATCATCCCCCACGAGATGTCCGTAAGTGTCGTTGATCTCCTTGAACCCGTCGAGATCGATGCTCATCAGGGCGATCGAACAATTCTGCCGCGCGGCCTTCTTGCAGGCATGCTCCAACGCGGCATAAAGATGGTATCGACTGGCGGCGCCGGTCAGGGTGTCCGTCAACGCAATCCTTTCGATTTCCCTTTCGGCAAGCTTTCTCGCGGTGATATCCAGGATGGCGCCAGCCATATAGCGCTCATCCATTGAACTGAAAACAGCCTTGTGGAAGATGACATCATGTATGGATCCGTCCGCATACTTCACCCTTGCCTCGTACTGCTGCTCCCCTCCGGAGCCGAACAGCCTGTTGTCGGCCTCGAAATAGACCTTCGCAAGATCGTGATCCCAGAGATCGAATACGCTTTTCCCCTCGATCTCGTGCACTTTTTTCCCGACATATTTCTCGAAAGGCGTATTGCAGTACACATAAAGGCCCTTCGAATCCTTGACGAAAATCGGAACCGGGAGCGCATCGATGATCGATTGGATCAGCGTTGAATCGCTCTTCGCACAAAATTCGTCGACTGCCGGACAATAACCCATATCCCCCTCCCCCAGCGCCATCCATTTGATGTCGGTTTTTTTTACACAAGTAGTATAATGGCTCCAATTATAATAACATATACCGATGTTTTATAACAAAAATTTACAATCGGCCCGATTCTTGCATCGTAACGCTCTTGCCCCGCCCGCGCGGGTCGAACTCCGAAACCTTGCTGCTGAAAGACTCTGATGACTGCATTTGTTTTCGAAAATTCAGTAATCCGCAATGCGATCTCGCGCCACGGCTTCGTGCGTCCGTAGCCATGAAAAACGTCAAGTTCGATCCTGCAGGCGATCTCCCGACTTTCCTGGGAAACATCGAATCGGCCATAAAGGAAGGCGCAAAAAGTCTCCTGCTGTTCGCCTGTGAAAAAAACGGATTCACGCCGGGACTTCTGGATTCCAGTCTGCGGATCCTTTCCGTGCCTGTTTCAGGCGGCATATTCCCCGGCGTCATTTTCGGGAGAAAAAATTACGACAAAGGTTCTCTCGTCGTATCCTTTCCGTTCGAAGCCAAAGTGGCGCATATCACCGGGTTGAACGCGCCTGAAATGGATTTTTCGGACTCGGTCTCCCCCTTTGCCGATGCGCTCACTTCATGTCCTACCGTACTCGTCTTCGTCGATGGCGCATCCAGAGGCATCCATTCCTTCCTGGATGACGTTTACGACCGTCTCGGGGCTGAAACGAAATATATGGGCGGCGGCGCGGGATCGCAGGACCTTGTCCGCAAGCCCTGCATCTTCAGCAACCAGGGACTCGTCCAGGATCAGGCGCAACTTGTAGGCATCCCCTATTCGAGTGAGATCGAGGTATCCCATGGCTGGCAAAAATTCGCCGGTCCGCTTCTCGTCACGGAAGCCCAGGGCGAAGTCATCAGGAGCCTCGACTACAAGCCTGCCCTCGATGTTTATCTCGAAATCGTAAAAACCGAGTCCAGAAGTTCCGGCTTCTTCGATTTATTTTGCGAAATCGTCGATGCGCCCCCGAATCGGAACGGGGAGGATTTTTCTGAAATAGCCAGAAGCTTTCCCATCGGGATGGAAAAAAACGAGGCTTTCGTTTGCGAGTCCTTTACCAGGGAAGGCAGAACACTCGTCTGCAAGGCAGGCATTCCCTGTCTGACCCCGCTTTGCATTCTGAAGGCAGAGCCCGAAAACCTGATCGACGCATCGAAAAAAGCATCGAAAAAACTGATCGAAAAGTTTCCTTCCAAACATACCGAATCACGCCCCATCGTTTTCAGCTGCACCAATCGGAATCAATTCCTTCAGGAAAGATTCGCTGACGAAGTCGGCGAAATTGCCGACTCATTTGCGCAATTCGGGGATCCATTCGGCGCGTTGACGCTGGGAGAGATCGCCAGCGACGACAATGGCCGCCTCACCTTGTTCAACAACAGCATCGTATTGGGCCTCCCCAGAGGAAAAAACGCTCCGCCGCATCACAGCGCAGTATCGACGCAATATGCGCTCGCAACGCTGGTCAGGCAGGATCCCAAGTTCATCGAGATCCTGCGCCAGTTTCTTTCCCCGGCGCTCAAGCTGCTCAATTGCGGCAGCGGCCATATCTGGCTGCGCGACGAGCTTTCCGGCGAAGAACTCATCCACCGCTACAGTTACCCGGCGAAGGAGTTCGAGCGTATTGCGGCTTACCCCAAACTCGCGGAAAAAATCGGGAAGCTCATCCCGCCGCACGCGGAAATCATCACGGAAAATTCCGCAATTTTTCATCTTTTCCCTATCGGAAAAACCGGGGTTCTGGTTTTGAGAAGCAATGCCCCGTTGCCCGACGACATGATCCTCGCGCTCTCCCCGACGCTTGCCAGTCTCGAGAACGCCTGCCTCTGCGCCATGCGTCACGCCTACTGCGAAAAAATGAAGGCTATCGCACTACAGGATGTATCCCGCCTCCTTTGTGAACTCGAAACCGTACAGGAATCCGAAAGGAGGCTCCTGAAATCGGATCACAAGCTTCGTTTCATCCTGGAAAACATTCCGCATTTCGTCTTCTGGAGGGATCTTGGCTCGGTTTTTCTGGGCTGCAACAGGAATTTCGCCAGACTGGCCGGGTTCGACGGGATGGACGAGATCATCGGCAGAACCGACCTGCCCTGGGAAACTGCGCTCCTCGGGAAAGACCGCTTCGTCATGGAAAACGATAGTTCGATGCTCGATAGCGTCGAACCCCTGTTGCTTCCGGATGGCAGGCAGATCTGGATCAGGATGAGCAAGCTGCCCATGCATGGCCACGATGGCAAGGTAGCCGGAGTGCTCACTATTTTCGAAGACATCAGCGACCGCAGGCGGGTCGAAGAAGAATGGCGCCTCAATGGAAGCGTTTTCGAAAACACCAGGGAAGGCATTTTGATCACCGACGAGGAAAACCGGATCATCAATGCCAACAGATCCTTTTCCGAGATGACGGGGTATTCCCGCGAGGAATTGATTGGCAAGGAACCGCGATGCTTCCTTGCCGGCCTGCAGGACGACAATGCGCAGGGTCGCATCCTCCATGCGATAGAAACAACGGGAAGCTGGAGGGGGGAACTCTGGGGCAAGCGCAAGGATGGCACACCGTTCGCCACCCTGCTCAACATTTCCGCAGTCAGAAACGAACAGGGCGAACTCACGCATTATGTCTCGGTATTCGGCAACATCACCGACATGAAGGATACCGAAAAGCGGCTCGAAAATCTTGCCCACTTCGACCCCCTCACCAACCTTCCCAACCGCACCCTGCTGGCGGAAGACCTCAGGAAAGCCATTCTTCAGGCCGATCGCAACGGGCGCATCTTCGCGCTCGCATTCCTCGATCTCGACGACTTCAAGCCGGTCAACGACCAGCATGGGCACGAAACCGGGGACAGGCTCCTGATCGAAGTCGCAAAGCGTCTGAAAAGGGCGCTCAGGGGAGAAGACAGCATCGCAAGACTGGGAGGGGATGAATTTGTCATGCTTCTGAGCGGCATCAAGGATATGGCCGATGTCGAACTCATGCTCAACCGCTTGTTGCTTGATCTTTCCTCACCCTACCAGGTCGATTCGTTCGTCATGCGCATCTCGGCCAGCATAGGTGTCACCGTTTATCCGTTCGACCGCTCGGATGCCGACACCCTGCTGCGGCATGCGGATCAGGCGATGTATCTCGCCAAGCAGTCCGGAAGAAATCGCTTCCAGTGGTTCGATTCGAAGCTCGACATGGAGTTGCGGGCAAGGCAGGAGAAACTTTCCAAGCTCCGTCTCGCCCTCGAAGGGCATCAGCTCGCACTCCATTACCAGCCGAAAATCAACCTGAAAACAGGAAAAGTGATCGGGCTGGAGGCGCTCATCAGGTGGCAGCATCCCGAGGAAGGGCTCATCGGCCCCGTCTCTTTCCTGCCGCTTGCCGAACAGAGCGACTTGATCATCAAAATCGGGGACTGGATACTGGAAGAGGCAGTACGGCAGATGGCAAACTGGATCGAAATCGGTCTCGACTTCCCGGTAAGCGTGAATATCTCGGCGAGCCAGCTGAAACATTCCAGTTTCGTCGAAAGACTCAAGGAAGTCCTGGTGCGATACCCTAGCGTTCCGCCCACGCGGCTCGAATTCGAAATTCTGGAAACCGCCGCGCTCGACGATCTGGACCGGGTCAGGGAAACGATGATCGCCTGCCAGCAAATAGGCGTTTCATTCTCCCTGGACGATTTCGGGACCGGCTACTCCTCGCTCGCCTACCTGAAACGCCTTCCCGTCGATACGGTCAAGGTCGACAAGAGCTTCGTTCACGACATGAAGGAAAACATGGAGGATCTCTCCATCATCGAAGGCGTCATCGGCCTCGCCCGGATTTTCAGCAAGATGGTCATCGCCGAAGGCGTGGAAACTTCGGAACACGGCATGCTGCTCGTGCGCCTCGGATGCGATTTCGGCCAGGGCTACGGCATAGCGAGGCCGATGTCGGCCGACGAGGTGCCCAAATGGCTGGCCCAATTCAACACGACTTCGGTGACGAATTAGCGCCCCCCGCAAGCGGGAGCGGGATGAGGCCGTGCTGCGCAAGTTTTAACGCATCAGCGCGCTCTCGATTTCCGCAAAGCTTTTCGCAGTTCTGACGATATCCAGTTGCATGCCAAGCGTCTGCTCCACCCTGGTCGCGGAAAAAATGCCGCGAACGATGGTCGATTTCCCGGAACTCTCGGTCACGACAAGATGCCTTCTCCCTGTCGCCTTGAAGGAATCAAGGATCTGCGAAATCCTGGCCTTGTCGACATCGGAGTAATCGATCACTTCCCAGTTCTCGACCGGCACCATGACATGCTTCACAAGAACATCCGTGTGCGCACAGCTTGTGAGCGTGCAATCGACTGACTGGAGGTAGCGCAGAGGTTTCTCCCCCTGGATATCCGTCGATGTGACGAGTCCTGCCAGATTGTCATCGTCGTCATTGACGAACAGGAACCTGACTCCGACCGCCTTCATGTACATCAGCGCCTGATCGATTCCGGCATCCTGATCGACGCAATACACTGCCGTTTTCGTGAAATCGGTCATGACGCTCACGGCGGGATCGACCGGAGACATGCGGGGCGGAGCGGACATTCGCGCCAATTCGAGCGGGCCGCCGACACGCCTCAAGGGTAAAGCGGTTTGAGCACTGTTCATGATAGCCTCCGATATTGCTGGACATATACATTTCTAGCACAGATCGGGGTTGCCTGGAAGCATGGGATTGAAAGAGGAGTAATCGACTAATTCCCAGGCCAGGCCATGCGGCAACAAAGATTCACGTACTTGATGAATATCCAGTTGCCATGTGCGCTCAACAGCAGTGCTCTCGGAAGTCCAGTTAATTTGCGCGTCTCCGACGATCTGAATTTGCCTGCCACTATCAAAGTCTATAAACAGCAATCCGGCAAATCCACTTTCATGAATATTGCCCAAAGTGTTGAACATGCCATTTCCTACATAATCAGGTATACGCAGACATGTATCCGATTTGATATCTACAAACCCGGGGTTACCTCCTCTATGCGATACATCGGTGCCAAAATCCCTGTGTACACTCGCAACAAAGAAGGTATCCGCACTAACGATCAAATTTTTCTGTTCGGCACTAAGGAAAGTGCTTTCCTTTATTTCAGGGCGCTTGGATTGAATTTGATCCATTCGTAAAATTCGGCGTTGTATATATTTCGGGCAGTTCGGATAAGACTGATCGACGATTACCTCAAGCCTATGGCCAAAAAATGACGCCTCTGGAATTTGGCTTAAATGTCCATTGATTCGAAGCCGCCGCCGCGTGCTCAGCTCAATTGCCAAAATGCTGATCCATCTGTTGCGCTGAAGGTTCCGCCAAAGCGGGTCTGATGAGTCTGACCAGGCACTGTCTATAGTTAAGCTAACTTGCTTGCCATCTTGAGTCTTCACAAATCCAGGTGCGCCAAAGACAATACTTGGCCAAGCCCCTCTTTCGCCATCCCAACTCCCCAACACCAACATATTTTGAGCAGCAAGAAATCCCCAGGCACCTGGAATAATGCTTTTGGCAATAGCCCGGCCATTTGCTTCTCCTAGCCTGGCTTGCCCCGCCAAAGCTTGAATTCGGTGTTCACCTGCATGATAAGGGTCGCTATTTGACATCAAACTTCACTCCAAATGGTTCCCAACCCGTGGTCTCGCATCAACGAATTGAGACCACGGGGCGACAAGGATATGCTAAAAAGTGACTACTTGGTAACCATCTGCCAATAAGCGAGCGATACTAGGAAGGCCACTTGTACCAAGAACGGCAACCTCACTTACCAGAGAGAATCCATGATCTTTGGCGGCCTCGCGCGAACCAAAAACATCTGCGCAGCCGCAGGAAACTCCCGCGATCTTGTCCTTGACCGCTTCATACAGACCATTTACCGGATGGCTACCGTCGGTAATCAGGCCTGACCAACGCGTGCCCGTACCCTGGAATAACACGGTGATGTCGTGTCCTCGCTGCTTGGCGTCATAGGCTGTCACCAAGGCATTGAACACACGACCTAGCGCTTCTTCGCCGCCTGATTTCGGATCGGATAGTACGATTACTGCAATTTTGCTCATGTGATTTTCCTTTGCGTAATACCTGTCGGATTGCAGGCAAGCAAACCATAATTGATACGTAATTCTGAATAAATGACTTATAGTTGACATCATTAATCAATATTACGGAGTACTGTGATGGATAAACTGCACAGCATGCGCGTTGTCATTGCCATTGCCGATACCGGCAGTCTCACTGGCGCAGCGACTTACTTGAATACTTCTTTGCCCACGGTAGTCAGGGTGCTGGCTGCCACAGAGCGATCTCTGGGCATCCGTCTATTCGAGCGCACAACCCGCCAGGTTCGGATCACCGAGGAAGGTCGACTGTATGTGGCGGGCAGCAGGCAGGTGCTCAATGAAGTGTCGGAGATCGAGGATGCCCTGCTGGAACGAAGAACCGAGCCGATCGGGTTGCTCAACATCACGGCGCCTGTCCTGTTTGGGCGGCTGCATGTAACCCCGATGTTGAATTCGTTTTTGCATCGGTATCCCGATGTATCAGCAAAGTTGATACTGATCGACCGCGTTGTGGATCTGATCGAGGAAGACATCGATGTGGCGGTACGGATAGGATCTGTCTCGGATGCAGACCTCGTGGCGACAACGATCGGTAGCGTAAGGCGATGCCTGTGTGCTTCTCCCTCGCTGCTGGAAACTATTGGTCCCATCGGCCAAGCTGACGACCTCCGCCAGGCACCATTCGTTCGCGTTCTGGGACTGATGCCGATCAATCAGGTGGCACTCGAATCCTCGGGAACTGTTAAGGAAATTACATTGACGAACATTCGCGTGACAACGAATCATGCCGATGCGGCGGTGACGTCTTGTGTCGAAGGACTCGGGATAGGCATGTTCCTTTCGTATCAGATACAGGAAGCCGTTGCTGCCGGGAAACTTCGCGTCATTCTTGAAGAATTTGAACCGAAGCCACTTCCTGTCTCTCTTGTTTATTCTCCGACCAAACGTGTTTCCGCCAGAACACGTGCATTCATCGCTTGGGCCAAACAACACCTAGGGAAGCCCTGAATTGATGCTTGTTCAGGGCTTCCTTAAATCAGCGGCTCTAACGCTTTCCCGACAGGCAGGGCTTCATGAAGCGCTTGCGCTCGGCGCCCCTGAGTTTCTTTTCCTTCGCCTCGCGGTTGCATTCCTTCATTCTCATTTGCTGCTTGGTGAGTTTTTTGCCCGATTCCGCCTCGGGCCTCTTTGCATCAGACTCCGCAAATGCCTGGGTCGACATCATCAGCGCCAAAAGCAATGCAGCAACGAATTTGTTCATGGTCCACTCCCGATAATTGACAAGGTAACCTCGATCCATCATAGCTATTAAATGAAAAAAAGTAAGCCCAGGATCCCGACACCTGTCAAAGTTGCCAGCTTCCAAGGCATGCAGGAACAGTCTATGTTTCGAAATATGCGCACTTTCCCACATTGAAAGCATGGATACTTTGATATTTCAATACCCATTTCCTATAATGTTTAATTGCAATCATAATCAGTCTGCATTGAAGGAATAAAGCATGCAGCATCGCCCAATGGATGGCAGGACAGAACCCGGCATCAGGCAATTGATGTTCCCCTCGCTTTTTTCTGGCGTGCTTGGAGTGGCGGCCATTCTGATGATAGGCGGGGCAACTGCCCTCTCCCTCCTCGCATCCGCAATGCTTGTCGTAATTTCGATTGGCTGCGCCAACTTTATCGCCGGAATATGCAGGGCCGGGATCGAACAGGCATCTCGCCGGCAAGCGGAAATCCCCGAGAAAAAACCGGAATCCGTCGAAGGTCTGGATCAGCTTTGCGTCAAGGTATTGCCGGTCTGGTCCGGCCAGATCGAAATGGCCCGTTCCCATACAGAAGAATCCATTACAGCGCTGGCAAACCGCTTTGCCGGCCTCTCCCAGCGCATCGAATCCACCGTTGCAGCATCTTACGGCGCAAATGAAGGGGAAGGCGTGGTTTCACTGCTTCACGCCAGCCAGGAAGACCTAGGTTCCATCGGTTCCTCGCTCAATGCTGCGTTGAAGGAAAAGGAATCGCTCCTGATCCAGATCGATGCCCTCTCCAAATTTGCAGACGATCTGAAAACGATGGCGAAAAACGTAAGCGATATCGCGGGGCAAACCAACCTGCTGGCGTTGAATGCGGCGATCGAGGCGGCCCGGGTGGGCGAAATGGGGCGGGGATTCGCCGTCGTAGCGGACGAAGTGCGCAAATTATCCACGCTTTCGGCCGAAACCGGAAAAAAAATCACCGCCACTGTCGATACGGTCAACAAGGCCATTGCCTCCACGCTTCATGCTTCGCGGCGGTATGCCAAGCAGGATGAGGCGATGATTTCCAATTCCGAACAGGTGATCGAACAGGTGTTGTCCAGGTTCCTGTCCACGGCATCTGGATTGAGGGATTCCGCAGACATGCTGCGCCGGGATAACGAGATGATCCGCACAGAAATTTCAGAGATTCTCGTTTCATTGCAGTTTCAGGACCGGGTAAGCCAGGCATTGAGCCATGTACGCAGCGACCTGGAAAAACTGGGCAACCGCCTCGGGGGGGAGCTGGAAACAGGCGGCCGTCCCATCGATGCGAACCTCTGGCTGGACGAATTGACCCTCACTTATACCATGCCTGAACAGCATGAAATCCATGCGGGATCACAAGCTGCTGCAACGCAATCCGATATAACGTTCTTTTAGGAGGCATGCATGGCGAAAACCATTCTTATCGTGGACGATTCAGCCTCCCTGAGGCAGGTCGTGGGCATCGCACTAAGGGGAGGCGGCTATGAGGTGATCGAAGCCTGCGATGGCAGGGATGCGCTGACGAAACTCAACGGACAGAAAATTCATTTGATCATCAGCGATGTGAACATGCCCAACATGGATGGGATTACTTTCGTCAAATCGGCCAAGCAGCTTCCCGCCTACAAGTTCACCCCGGTCATCATGCTGACCACCGAAGCGGGAGAAAACAGGAAACAGGAAGGTCAGGCCGCCGGAGCGAAAGCCTGGGTGGTGAAGCCGTTCCAGCCAGCGCAGATGCTTTCGGCCGTCTCCAAACTGATCATGCCCTAGAAAACGCCATGACATTGACCATGGAAGGGGACATGACGATTTATACGGCCATGGAGCTGAAAGCCCGCCTGATCGAGCCGATCGGACGGCACCGGGAATTAGAGATCGATTTGTCCGGGGTAACGGAAATTGACAGCACAGGCGTGCAACTCATGATCCTGTGCAAAAAAGAAGCCATGGCCCACGGCACGACGCTGCGTTTTACAGGACATAGTCAGCCGGTGCTGGATGCGCTGGATCTTTTCAATCTCGGGCACTATTTCGGCGACCCACTCGTCATCCAGTCGGACCATTCGCGAGAGGCTCTGAAATGAATCTGGACGATGCGCTCCATACCTTCATCGCCGAAAGCCGCGATCTTCTGCAGCAAATGGAAGAAGCCTTGCTGCGCATCGAACAGTCGAACGACGATGCCGACACCATCAATGCCATTTTCAGGGCCGCCCATACCATAAAAGGCTCGGCCGGACTTTTCGGCCTGGATCATCTCGTTTCCTTCACTCATGTCGCCGAAAGCGTGCTGGACAGAGTTCGAAGTTCCGAACTCGAATTCTCGACCGCTCTGACGGCATTGTTCCTGGAAGTCTGCGACCATATCGGCATGATGATAGACCACGTTGTGCAGAGCAGTGAGCCTGATCCGGCCGCATCACGCGAATTGGCCGAACGCCTCAAAAACTATCTCGCTCCTGCGGAAAAACCCGCGAAAGCCGTGGACATGCCGGTGGAGCACGAGCGCCCTTTCAATACCATCGGCGGAGGCAGGGTGGGAACGGACAACTGGCACATATCTCTGCGTTTCGGTCCGGATTGCTTGAGAAACGGCATGGATCCCGCCTCATTTATCCGCTATCTCGGCACGCTGGGGCAAATCCTCAGCATCGCCACGCTGACGGATGCCATCCCGAATGCCGCCGAAATGGATCCGGAATCCTGTTACCTGGGTTTCGAAATCGCCTTCCAGAGCGACGCGAGCAAAGACGCCATCGACAGCGTGTTCGAATTCGTGCGCGACGATTGCCAGATCAGCATTCTGCCGCCGCACAGCAGGATTTCCGAGTATCTGGACATGATCCGCGATCTTCCGGATAAAGAGATGCGCCTTGGCGAAATCCTCGTCGAGTGCGGGACATTGACGCGGGCAGAACTCGATGAAGCGCTGCACAGCCAGTCTTCCGGTGATGAACTGACGGCCATAGGCGAAGTCCTGGTCGAAAAAAAACTGGTCCATCAGCCGGTCGTCGATGCTGCGCTCGAAAAACAGAAAACGATAAAGGAAAGCCGGAACGCGGAAAATACCCTGATACGCGTGGATGCCGCGAAACTCGATCACCTCATCAATCTCGTCGGTGAATTGATCATTGCCGGCGCCGGAACCAGCCTCATCGCCAGGGGCGCCGGAATGCCGGAACTGCTGGAGTCGACCGCCGTCATGTCGCGCCTCGTGGAGGAAGTGCGGGATTCCGCGCTCACGCTGCGCATGGTTCAGATCGGCGCCACATTCAACCGTTTCAGCCGCGTGGTGCATGATGTCTCGAAGGAGATCGACAAGGAAATCGATCTTGTCATCAGCGGGGCGGAGACGGAACTCGACAAGACCGTGGTGGAAAGAATAGGCGACCCGCTCACCCATCTCGTCAGAAACTCAATGGATCACGGCATAGAGCCGGCTGAAGTCCGGATGGCGCGCGGCAAGCCTGCAAGAGGCACGGTCAGGCTCAATGCCTATCACGACTCGGGAAGCATCGTCATCGAAGTATCCGACGACGGAGGCGGCCTGAACAAGGCAAAAATTCTCGCCAAGGCCATCGAGCGCGGCCTGGTACAGCCGGATGCCGAACTCGGCGACAAGGAAATCTACCAGTTGATCTTCGAAGCCGGATTTTCCACGGCAGATTCGGTGAGCAATCTTTCCGGACGCGGCGTCGGGATGGACGTGGTGAGGCGCAACATCCAGGCGCTGCGCGGCACGATAGAACTCGACAGCACAGAAGGCCTGGGCACGGTCACCCGCATCCGCCTGCCTTTGACGCTCGCCATCATAGACGGCTTTCTCATCGGCGTGGGCGAAGATACCTATGTTGTGCCGCTCGACAGGGTGGTGGAATGCATCGAGGTTACAGCCGCGTCCGGACACGATTACATGAATCTGCGCGGCGAAGTGCTGCCCTATATCCGGCTGCGTGAACTCTTCGACGTGAAGGGGCGACCGTCGAAGCGGGAAAACGTCGTGGTGGTGGAATATGCCGGCAGGCGCGCCGGATTGATGGTGGACCGGCTCATGGGGGAATTCCAGACGGTCATCAAGCCATTGGGCAAATTATTCGGGAACATCAAGTGGTCGGGAGGATTCACGATCCTGGGCAACGGAGAGGTGGCGCTGATTCTGGATGTGGGCGGTCTGGTGAATCTCGCCATGGGCCGCGAGGAAAAAGCACGGCATGGGCTTTATGCAGTTCGATGAAATTCAATTCAGGGAAGGAAGGTTAGAACCATGACAGTTGCACAACGCCTGTATTTGCTTGTATTCGCCGCAGTGCTCGGACTCGTTGCCCTGTCCTGGCTGGGCTATTACCAGCTCGAGCGCGTCTATACGGCGGCAAATTTTGCCAATGTGAACACCGTTCCCAGCCTGGTCGTTCTCGACAATGCGCTGAAGGATTTCGACGAACTCCGCATCGCGCTCAACAAGACTGCCATTTTCCATTCGGACCCGGACAAGATATCCAAACTGGAGGCTACGATCAAAAAAGACCAGGATGGCCTTGCCGAAACGCTCAAGAAATACGAGGAATTGATCGCCGACGATAAGGACAGGCAGATGCTGAATGGGGATCGCACATTGATCGAGCAATACGAAGCGGGGATCAACCCGGTTCTCGAACAGTTCAAGGCCGGCCACACGGATGAGGGGCTTGCCTTGCTGGACAAGAACATGGAAATAGCATCGATGATCCAGTCCGCCCTTGACGAACATATCCAGTACAACGTGGATCTGGGCAGGAAGGGCGCGGAAGATGCTTCGGCATCCAAAAGCACAGCCGTCAAACTGTCCGTCATCATTGCCGTGCTGGTGATCGCGGCGGTCGGCGCCATGGGCTGGATGATCGTGCGTAACCTGCAGCGCCAACTGGGAGGAGAACCCGCCTACGCCGCAGAGATGGTGCGCAAAATCGCGGGCGGCGACCTGACGCTTGAAATCGCGACCAGGTCGGGCGACACAAGCAGCATGCTGGCGGCGATCAGGGAAATGTCCGCCAAGCTGTCCCAGATCATAGGCGAAGTTCGGAGTTCAGCGAATGCCCTTGCAAGCGCATCGGAGGAAGTGAGCGCAACCGCGCAGAGCATGAGCCAGGGGTCTTCGGAGCAGGCTGCGAGCGTGGAAGAGACTTCCGCATCGGTCGAACAGATGACCGCCTCGATCAGCCAGAACACAGAGAACGCCAAGGTGACCGACGGCATGGCATCGACGGCTGCAAGGCAGGCGACGGAAGGCGGAAAGGCCGTGACCGAAACCGTGCATGCCATGAAAAAAATCGCGGACAAGATCGGCATCATAGACGACATCGCCTACCAGACCAACCTCCTGGCGCTCAACGCCGCAATCGAAGCTGCGCGCGCAGGAGAGCACGGCAAGGGCTTCGCGGTGGTTGCCGCGGAAGTGAGAAAGCTCGCCGAGCGCTCTCAGATTGCCGCGCAGGAGATAGGCGAAGTGGCTTCAAACAGCGTGAACCTGGCTGAGGAGGCCGGGAAACTGCTTGGAGAAATCGTGCCGGCCATCGCCAAAACCAGCGATCTCGTTCAGGAAATCGCAGCCGCCTCCGAAGAGCAGAGTTCGGGCGTCTCGCAGATCAATACCGCGATGAACCAGCTCAACCAGATCACCCAGCAGAACGCTTCCTCCAGCGAAGAACTGGCGGCGACAGCCGAGGAGATGAGCGGGCAGGCCGAACAGTTGCAGCAGTTGATGGCTTTCTTCAAGGCGCACGAGGAAACCAAAACCGCAGACAAGCGCCAGACTGTGAGGACGCCGGCGGCAAGGCAGAACCTGCCCCCTCTTTCCGAAGCCGAATTCGTCAGGTTTTAGGAGGGGGCATGAGCGCACTGGCCAAGGCAGAAATTTCGGTTAATTCCGCGGAACCCCGGCAGTACCTGACTTTTTCCCTGGCAGGGGAAATGTTCGCGGTGGGTACGCTTTGCGTGAAGGAAATCATCGAATACGGTCAACTGACGACGGTGCCGATGATGCCGGAGAGCATCCGTGGGGTGATCAACCTCAGAGGGGCGGTGGTGCCCGTGATCGATCTGGGTGCGCGCTTTGGCGGGAAACAGACCGAAATCACGAAGCGCACCTGCATCGTCATACTGGAAGCCGGGGAGGATCAGCAGGTGATCGGCGTGATGGTCGATGCCGTGAGCGAAGTATTGGAAATCCCACCTTCGGAGATCGAGCCGCCGCCTTCTTTCGGCGCGAAGATACGCACGGATTTCATCCAGGGAATGGGAAAGGTCGACGGCAAATTCGTGATCATCCTGGATGTAGGCAAGGCGCTTTCAGTGGACGAAATCGCATTGCTGGCATCGGCGGCGAATGCAGCGGGCAGCGCGGGCTGACATGAATATCGTCCTTTCAGACAGGGAATTCAGGCATTTCCAGGAAATGATCCATAAGCTTGCGGGGATCAGCCTTACCGACGCCAAGAAACCTCTGGTGAGCGGGCGCTTATCGAAGCGCCTCCGTCATTGCGGCCTGAAAAGCTTCGGCGATTATTTCGAACTGGTGATGCGGGAAAAGGCGGAATTGCAGGTGGCGGTGGACCTTCTGACCACCAACGAAACCTATTTTTTTCGGGAACCCAGGCATATGGACTTCCTGAAGGAGCGCATTTTGCCCCGGCACCCGCGCGGCAAGCTGTTCCGCATATGGAGCGCGGCCTGCTCTTCGGGCGAGGAATGCTACACGCTCGCCATGGTGCTTGCAGATTGCATGGGAGACGGATCGTGGGAAATCGTCGGCTCGGATATCAGTTCCAGAGTTCTGGAGAAAGCCCGCATGGGGCATTACCCCATGGAGCGCATCGACGGCATTCCGCGCGAGTATCTGCGCAGATTCTGCCTGAAAGGCACCGGGAACCAGGAAGGCACTTTCCTGATCGACAAAATCCTGCGCGAAAAAATTCGATTCCAGCAAATCAACCTCAACGAACCCTTGCCGAAACTGGGGATCTTCGATGCGATTTTCATGCGCAACGTGATGATCTATTTCGATATCGACACGAAGCGCCAGGTCGTGAAGCGCATTCTTCCTGCGTTGCGTCCGGGAGGGCATTTCATCGTGAGCCACTCCGAAAGCCTGAACGGCATTTCGGATGAACTCGAGTCCGTGGTCCCATCGGTGTACAGGAAACCCGATGCCTAAGCCGGAAGAAATTTTTCTCCAGCCCGGAGAGCATCATTTCGGCGACAGGAATACGCGCATCAGGACCATCCTGGGCACATGCGTTTCTCTGACTTTCTGGCACCCGATATTGCTGCTCGGGGGGATGTGCCATTTCATGCTGCCCAGCCGCGGCGAGGAGAGGCGGCGCATCGACCAGCCTCTGCCTGACGGCCGCTATGCCGACGAAGCGATAGACATCCTGCTGAAAAAAATCGCCTCCATCGGCACCTCTCACCGGGAATATCAGGTGAAGCTGTTCGGGGGCGGCAACATGTTCCCGAGCAGGAATGGCAGTCATGTAGGCATGAAGAATGTGGAGGCTGCGCGCAAGCTCGTTCTCGATCATGGCCTCAACTGCGTGGCGGAACATCTTGGAGATTGCGGCTACCGCAATGTGATCTTCGACATCAGCAACGGCAATGTCTGGGTCAAGCATGCGGCGATCCTGACCGGAAGCGAGGACAGGAGAGTGCAATGCAACGCATCCGCGTGATGATCGTCGACGATTCGGCTGTGGTGCGGCAGGTGTTGAGCGCAATGCTGCAGGAGGATCCTGAAATAGAAGTGATCGGCGTGGCCCAGGATCCCCTGTTTGCGATGGAAAAGATGGCAAGGCAGTGGCCCGACGTGATCGTGCTGGATGTGGAAATGCCGAGAATGGACGGCATCACCTTTCTGAAGAAAATCATGACGGAGAAGCCGACCCCGGTGGTGATCTGTTCATCACTGACTGAAACGGGGGCGGAAACGACCATGCAGGCCCTCTCTGCGGGCGCGGTGCATATCGTCACCAAGCCCAGGATCGGCCTCAAGCAATATCTTCATGATGCATCGAACGATCTGACCGCCGCAGTCAAGGCGGCAGCCCGTGCCAATCCCAAGCGGCTGGCCGCCTCCCCCAGGCTGACGGCGGACGCCATTCTTGAACCCGGTTCCGCCATGGCGAGAACCACCGAAATGGTGGTGGCCATCGGCACTTCCACCGGAGGCACCCAGGCCCTCGAAGCCGTGCTTACGGCATTGCCCGAAATATGCCCAGGCATCGTGATCGTCCAGCACATGCCGGAAAAATTCACGGAAGCCTTCGCAAAGCGTCTGGACGGCCTGTGCCGGATGGAGATCAAGGAAGCCGCGAACGGGGACAGGGTGGTCCAGGGCCGGGCGCTGATTGCGCCAGGCGGACGCCACATGCTGCTCAAGCGCAACGGCGCGCAGTATCACGTGGAAGTGGTGGACGGCCCGCTGGTCAGCCGCCACAGACCTTCCGTGGATGTGCTGTTCAGGTCTGTCTCGAAATTTGCCGGAAAGAACGCCCTTGGCATCATCATGACCGGAATGGGGGACGATGGCGCCAAGGGACTCAAGGAGATGCACGATGCAGGGGCGCGGACCATCGCCCAGGACGAGGAAACCTGCGTTGTTTACGGCATGCCCAAAGAAGCGGTCAAACTGGGCGCAGTGGACAGGGTGCTGCCCCTGGATTGGATACCCGGCGCGATCCTCGCGACGATGTCAGGCAAGTGACCCCGCCGATGTTTCCGCAGCGCAAGCACTGAATTCATTTCCACACTTCATGCCGCGGCATCATGCCGCATTCCCAAGCGGTCGGCAGCGCATTATATTTCACTCTGCCAGGCGGCCCCCTCTCTCCCGACTTCCGCCCGGCATTTTCATCCGGATTTCAATGCCCGGCAGGGTGACCACAGGAGGCGGTCATGCAGAATGCTGAATTGTCCTGGCGCCAGCCCATGCTCACTCAGGCTGGCGTGTCGGTCGGCGCGCTCATCGCAAGCGAAGCGGCCTTTCTTTCCGAAACTCCGTTCGCACCCTGGCAGCTCGTTGCGCTTTATGCGCTTGCCATCGGTTTCAGCGTGCTTGCAGTGACGAAAATATTCGGCAAAATCGGTGAAGACAAGAACAGGGCTCGCTGCTGAGCCTTTGCCTCTATGGCGCGACAGATTGTCGCGCGGCACCATGTCACATTCCCTGTCACGCATCCTTTCCTTACCATTCCCGTGCCCGATTTCGCTACAAAAAGGAGAGACATGCAGGCCCAAGACAAACCCATGCAATTCACAATGAGGCCGCTGCTGGCGGCACTGGCTTTCGCGCCCTGCGCCCATGCCGCCGATCCCGATACGCTCCCGGTCATCCTGATCCAGGCGGAAAGGCTGCAGTCCACGGTCAGGATCAATGACGACACGCTGGTCGGCATGCGCACCCGAACCAGCGACACCGCAAAACTGCTCAACGAACTGCCCGGCATCAGCCTGTACGGTGCGGGCGGCGTATCCAGCCTGCCTGCGATACACGGCATGGCGGACGACAGAGTGAACGTGAAGGTGAACGGCATGAACCTGATTTCAGCCTGCGCCAACCACATGAATTCTCCGCTTTCCTACATCGATCCAGCCAACGTGGGGAGCATCGAGATCTTTGCCGGAATCAGCCCGGTCAGCGCAGGCGGTGACAGCCTGGGCGGCACGATACAGGTGGATTCGGTCCGTCCGAAATTCGCCGGAAAAGGCATGGATACATTGCTCGAAGGCCGGGTCGGCGTTTTCTACCGCAGCAACGACAAGGCCCAGGGCATCAATTTAACCGCGACCGCCGCCGGAGAAAATGTGTCGATGCGCTACACCGGGTCCACGGTCAGCGCAAAAAATTATACTGCGGGGGCCGACTTCAAGCCCGCCGGCGTATCGACCGGCACGCTTGGCAATGTTTTCGTGGCAGGAAACGAAGTCGCATCCTCGCAATACAAATCAGTCAATCATGCGCTGGATTTTGCCATGCGCCATGAAAACCATTTGATCGAGCTGGGGCTTGGCCTGCAAAACATTCCCTATCAGGGCTTTCCCAATCAGTACATGGACATGCTGAGAAACGACAGCCGTCAGATCAATCTGGGCTATCAGGGCCAATTCGACTGGGGGAGCTTGCAGGCCCGCCTTTACAATGAACACACCCAACACTACATGAATTTTCTTGAGGCGAAGCAGACAAGTCTCGCCGGCATGCCGATGAATACCGACGGCAAGAACACCGGCTTCCTGCTCAAGGGAGACACCATGCTTTCCGCCCGTGATACCTTGAGCCTCGGCGCGGAATATCAGCGCTATCGATTGAACGATTGGTGGAATCCGACCTCTACAGCTGCAAACGGCATGATGTCGCCCAACACCTTCTGGAATATCAACGACGGACAACGCGACCGGCTGGGTTTCTTCGCCGAATGGGATGCACGCTGGAACCCGCACTGGGTTTCTCAACTGGGGTTGCGCAGCGACAACGTCACCATGAATGCGGGTCAGGTACAAGGCTACAACGCCGGCAACGTGACGGCCGGCATGATGGGCATGACGACGAATTACCTGGCCGACTCGACTGCATTCAATGCGACGAACCGCCGGCATACCGACAACAACATCGACTTGACGGCGCTCACGCGCTTCAACCCGGACGAAGAAAGAACCTTCGAATTCGGTTTCGCGCAGAAAACCCGTTCGCCAAACCTGTACGAACGCTACGCATGGTCGAGCAGCACCATGGGCATGTCGATGAACAACTGGTTCGGCGACGGCAACGGTTATGTCGGCAATATCAACCTGAAACCGGAAGTGGCGCGCACTATCTCCGGCTCTGCGAGCTGGCATGACGGAAATGGCTTCGAGGCGAAGGTGACCCCCTATTACACCCATGTGCAGAATTACATCGATGCGGCGCGATGCGGCAGCGCAGGAGTCGCCTGCGCCGCAGCGAACCCCAACCCGAACGGCTTCGTTTATCTGCAATTCGTCAACCAGAGTGCGCGATTGTACGGCGCGGATGCATCCATACGCATGCCGCTTGCGCACAGTGCAGATTACGGCAGTCTCAGCTTCAGGGGGGTGCTGAGCTACGTCAACGGCAAAAACCTGAGCACCGGAGACAATCTCTACCATATCATGCCGCTCAATACCCGGCTGGCGCTGGAGCAGCACAGCGGCAACTGGAGCAACACGCTCGAAGCGCTGCTGGTTGCCGCCAAAACCAATGTTCAGGCTGTCCGCAACGAACTCAGGACCGGCGGATACGGCCTCGTCAACCTGCGCTCGAGCTACGACTGGAAACAGTTCCGCTTCGACGTGGGGGTGGAGAACCTGTTCGACAAATTCTACTTCGATCCGCTCGGCGGCAGTTATCTCGGGCAAAAGCCCGTGGCCTACGGCACGGCTGTTCCCGGAATGGGGCGCTCGGTCAACGTCGGCATGACGGTGAAATTCTGACCACGACCACGCGCCCGGCCGCTCTGAAGCAACCGGACAATCACCACGATAATGAGGAAATATGCAAACCAAACTGAAAATTTTGGCAGTGATGCTAGCACTTGCCTTGATGGCGCATCAACAAGAAATCTGGGCGGCGGATGAAAACGATGAAGATGGGGGTATGCCAACGCTGGATCCGATCGTAATCTCCGCCACCCGTACCGAAGCACGCTTGAGCAAGATTCCGGCATCGGTGAGCGTGGCGACGAAACATGATTTCGAGGAGCAGCAGGCCGGTACAGTAGCCGATGTAATGAAGAAATTGCCGAACGTGGATTTCGGTGGCGGGCCGCGCACGAATGGACAAATCCCGACCATCCGGGGTTATCAGGGGCCTTCGATTACATTGCTGGTCGATGGTGCGCGGCGCAATGCCAATTTCGGGCTGACTTCGCCTCTGTTTCTCGATCCTTATTTTCTGGGTCGCGCCGAAGTGGTGCGCGGCCCCTCGTCCTCGCTCTACGGCTCGGGCGGCAACGGCGGCGCCATGGTCTTCACCACACTTAATGCAAAGGATTTGTTGAAAGCCGGACAAAACATGGGGGCAGATGTCAAGGCAGGATATTCGAGCGGAGACACTTCCCATCATTACAACGCCCGCATATATGGGGAAAGCGGGCGGATTGACGCGCTGCTGGCAGTAGGCGTTCAGGATTTTAACGACATACGCCAGGCAGGCGGAACCACGTTGCAGCTTAATTCCGGCCATGGAAACAGTGCGCTCGTGAAACTGGGCTTACAGGCCAGCGACCAGCTGCGCTTCGAGCTTTCGCAGCAAAACTATCAGAAGCAGAGTTTGCAACCCAACAACCCCCAGATCGTGACTGCCGGACAAACCCAGCTTAACCATATCAACCAGGACGAAACTGTGCTGAAGGTCTCAACTGTAGATGAGAATGGCGAAAAGGAACTGGATGCAAGGATTTACCGAAGTGCATTGAGAAACAAAAACGATCCAAACATCGCGCTCGCCGCAACCCTTGTGAATACAAGCAACAGAATCGAGACTACCGGGGCGAGCATACAAAACACCACGCGCATCACAAGCGACGGCCTGGGGATGCATCGCATGACTTACGGTCTGGATACCTATCAGGATAAGTTGAATTCAATTACAGGCAGCATCCCTAATACGATTATCCCCGATGGCAAGGCCAAAGTTTCCGGGGCTTTTCTTCAGGACGAAATCGCTGTTGGTGCTTTACGTATAACGCCCAGCGCCAGATATGACCAATTTACCGCTTCGGCTACTTATGTCGCGTCACCTGCGGCAAGCTTCAGCCACGTGTCGCCGAAGCTTGCAATGGTTTGGCAGACAACGGATCAGTTAAGCCTGTTTGGCAGTTATGGTCAGGCGTATCGGGCACCTACCGTTACCGAGATGTATACCAATAGCTTGGTGGCAGGCGTTGCGGCGACAACCAATTTCTTCAATTTTTCCCCCAATCCGAATCTGAAGCCGGAAACCGACACGACACTGGAAATCGGCGCCAATTTTGCCAAGGGTCAGCTGTTTTCCGCCGAGGATAATCTGAAAGTACGCGCGACATTGTTCCAGTCCAAGGCCAAGGATATGATCAATACCGGAGTGGTCGTCGGTACCTTTAACCGGACCGGATTCGGCAGAATCCTTCTTGGACCTACCGGGACAATTTTTCAGGCGCAAAACGTCAGTAGCGCTACCCGCAACGGTGTCGAACTGGAAGGCGGCTACACCCTGAATGTGTGGAAAATTAATGCAAATTACAGCCGTCTGCGCGTGAAAGATGATACTACCGGGAACAGCCTGTTCGCGCCTCCCGACAAGCTCGCCGCCCAGCTCCATTATGCGATTCCCGCAGCGGACATGTCGGTGTTGTGGGGCGTTACCGCAGTGGCCGCACAGGATTACGACTCGACGCTTTTGCGCCGCCGCAGCGGCTACACGGTGCATGACTTGTATATGTCATGGGAACCACGCGGCCGGATATTCAGGATCGATTTCGGCATCGGCAATCTGTTCGATAAACGCTATATGGTCTACCAGTCCGGCAACGCGCTTACCGCCAACACCTACGAAATGGGCAGAAATTACAAGTTGACCTTGTCCGGTTCGTTCTAGAGCCGCCATCCCCATGAAAAATTACACGCAGGAGCCTTCATGAAATCACGATTCCTGGCTGCGATATTGCCATTATTAGTAGCTTGCAATCCGGCCAAGTGCAGCCCACAGGAAAATCAGGAAGCAACGCGGCCTGCAAATATCTTGCAGATCGCGTTGAAATTCGAAGCCGTGGTAGGCGATCAGGCTTTCGCCTGCGGAAAAAGCTACGATGGCATAGGCCTCACGAAATCCAGGATCACCCCATCGGATTTTCGGTTTTATGTTTCCGGGGTCGAACTGCTGGACCAAAACGGCAAGGTGATTCCGGTTACGCTGGATCAGGACGGCATCTGGCAATACAAGGACGTTGCATTGATGGATTTCGAGGACGGCAACGGCCCGTGCCGCAACGGCAATCCCGGGATGCACCGGGAAATTACGGGAACCGTTCCGCAAGGTCATTATCGCGGCATTCGTTTCATGCTGGGCGTGCCGTTCGATTTGAACCACGACAACCCGACCATCGCCCCTTCCCCGCTCAATTTCACCAGCATGTTCTGGGTTTGGCAGGCCGGGTACAAATTCGTCAAGATAGACATGGCAACCAGCGGGCTGCCGCAGGAGGCCCATCCGGTGGCGCCGGTAAACAGGAAAGCGCCTCGCGCTGCGGGATTCTCTGTGCATCTGGGTAGCACCGCATGTGCGTCCCCTTCGCTCACTACGCCGCCCACCGCATGCAAAAACCCCAACCGGGTGACCGTCGCATTCGACGATTTCGATGTCGGCAAAAACATCGTCGTCGCCGATGTGGCGAGCCTGCTGCGGGAAGCCGATGTGGACAGGAATGCGCCGGACACTGCTCCGGGCTGCATGTCCGGACCGGAAGACTCCGATTGCGCCCCTGTGATGGCAGCATTCGGCCTGCCCTTCAACGACCAAACGGCAACCCCGCAACGTTTTTTCAGGATGAGGTGATCATGAAGATCAGGCCGTTTTTGCAGGCCACGGCGCTCGCGGGAGCATGTGTGATGCTGCTCGGCGCAGGAGGCTCCACTTCATACCATTGGGACAAACCCGATTGGGTTCCGGATCCCGTCGTGCCGGCGGAGAACCCGATGAGCGAAGCCAAGGTCGAACTGGGGCGCCATCTCTTCTACGACAAGCGGATATCTCTCGATAAAACGAAGTCGTGCGCATCCTGCCACCAGCAGCAAAAAGCCTTCACCGACGGGCTGGCGCTATCTCCGGGCGTCGACGGCAAAAACGGCGTGCGCAGCGCCATGATGCTGGCTAACGTCGCCTACATGCCGGTGCTCACCTGGGCCAACCCGAATGTGAAGCAACTCGAAAAACAAATGCTCGTTCCAATGTTCGGCGACAATCCTGCGGAACTCGGCATGGAAGGCAAAGAACAGGAATTGTTCGCGCGGCTACGCAATGCCCCGCACTATCCGGCAATGTTCAGGAAAGCATTTCCGGAGCAAAAAGGTGAAATCAACCTCTCCACCATCACCCAGGCCATTGCCAGCTTCGAGCGCACGCTGCTTTCCTTCGATTCGCCTTACGACCGCTACAAGCATGGCGGAGAGCGCAATGCGATTTCGGATTCGGCCAAGCGCGGCGAAGCCTTGTTTTTCGGCGAGGAACTCGAATGTTCGCACTGTCACGGCGGATTCAATTTCACCGACAACATCCAGCACAAGCGCATGGCCTTTCCCGAGGTCGGTTTTCACAACACAGGGCTTTACAACCTGGACGGCAGAGGAGCTTATCCCAGGGACAATCCCGGAATTCGCGCCGTGACCGACGACCCTATGGATGAGGGGAAATTCAGAACGCCATCCTTGCGCAATATCGCCGTTACCGCGCCATACATGCACGACGGATCGATTGCCACTTTGCGCGAAGTGATCCTCAAGCACTACGCGGTGAAGGGCATGGCGGCGGGGAGCGGCAAACCGCCGAGTCCGCTACGGGATTCATTCATCGAGGGATTCAAGGTGAGCGACTCGGATGTGAGCGATCTGGTGGCGTTTCTCGAATCCTTGACCGACAAGAAATTTCTCACCGATCCGAGGTTCTCGGATCCATTCTAAGGCGACGCCGGTGCGGCAAGATGACGCGCGGCATCATGTCATCTCCCCCATCGAATGCACAACCCGTATATTTCGTTCTGCCAGACGGCGGTTTGTCGATCGGAACCCAATACCCTCTCCCTCCGATCAGGCTGGCTCGATATCACCGTCTGGTTTTTTTATCCATCCAAACGGCCGCAATGGCGTTCTCGCTCCAGCGGTAACGATTCACAGGAGGCAGCAATGCAAATCAAGTCATGGTTCAAGCTTAAACCGATGATCATTCTGACAGCCCTGGTCATACTTCTCGCCGCCACGGTGTTCTACCTCTCCGGCATCATGCACTTCAAACCCTGGCAGACTGCAGCACTCTATGTTGCAGCATTTGCCGTCGGCATTATGGGTACGCGGATCCTGGCAAAATTCGGGGCACAAGCCGCTAATCCGGAAGCAGGAGCGGGTAGCAACACTCCGTCCTGATCCGCCCACTTACGGGAACATCTCGCAAATGGCCGCATGCTTCCCCGCTCCGGCGGGTAAATTTTTCAGCGAATTTTCGGTTTACTGCCCGGCAATATGCCGATTTTTCGGGGAAATCCCCGTGTTCCCGCCTTTGGGGCGGATTTGTGGCGTACTACGC